>JAHHHB010000006.1 GCA_019359545.1 Desmonostoc geniculatum HA4340-LM1
TTCCCAAGCTGTAATCACGCGACGACGCAAATCCTCTGAGTAAGATACTGGCATCTAATAAAACAATCACTCTAGCTCGATATTACCGTAACTTGTGGTTCAATTACCTGAAAATTGCTGTAATAATTCTCAACCCTTAGAAATCAGCCAGCGCAAAATAAACAAACAACCAGACTCATCTAATATCGATGATATTAAAACTACATCTCCTTTTCAAAAAACTGGAGTCTTTCCTGGGTCTATTGGCAGAAGCATTAATGTAATTAAAGGAGATTTTTCACCCAATGCAGAAGAAAATTTTGCTAGAAATTACCGATTGTCTAGAAATAGAACAAGAATTGCTCTGAGATTTTTTCTCATTCTAATTATTGTACCGCTGTTAACTCAGCATTTATCTAAAGAATTTGTAGTCAATCCCATAGTAGAAAAAATTAGGGGAGAGAATACAACTCAACTTTTCATCAATTCTGACATGGAAAAAGAGGCTCTCCATGAATTACATAATTTTCAAGCACAACTAAGGTTTGAATATCTCCTGAATCAAGCACCACAACTATCATCAGAAGTAGTACAAGAAAAGATAAAAGACAAAGCATTGGAAATTGTTGAAGAATTTCGCCTGAATAGTAACAGCAGTATTAGTAATGTTTTTGCCGACTTAATATCATTATTTTTTTTTGGTTTAGTTATCAGTCTGAGTAAAAGAGAAATTGTAATTGTTAAGTCGTTTATAGATAATATTGTCTATGGTCTTAGCGATAGTGCTAAGGCATTTTTAATTATTCTGTTTACAGATATATTTGTAGGATTCCACTCGCCGCATGGCTGGGAAATTCTTCTAGAACTATTGTCAAAACATTTAGGTTTAGCAGCAAATGAGAGCGCCATTTATTTATTTATCGCTACATTTCCTGTGATTTTAAATACTATTGTTAAATACTGGATATTCCGCTATCTCAGTCGCTTATCTCCGTCGGCATTAGCTACATTAAAAGAGATGGATGAATAATTAGTCAGAATTCAGAAGTCAGAATTAATAATACTTGGATACCCAAGTAAATGAAGTACACGGGTAAGGGCACAACATGTTGTGCCCCTACAATTATCTGTACTCCTGAATTCTGAATTATTTTGACGCCTTTGCACCTGATTCGCTACGCTATGTATATCCTGGTTCTTCTAAGGCGTGCTATGGATTTTGAAAGCAAAGCCAAGGCTCCAACTGCTACAGATAATATAGATTTTGCTCAACCAACTACTCGTAAGCCACTAGAACTCCTGCGAGACACTGAGGCTTTGTTACGCCGCCCAACTGTAGCAACACTAGTGCCGATTTTACCACCAAAACTCAGTAATAGATTACAAACAACCTCATCTTTAGCAGATGACTCTTTTAAAGAACTGTCAGAAATTGACCTAGACAATATTAGTGATTTTGAACTGCGACCCCCACGAATTGGTGTTGGCTTAAGCTTTATTGGTTTTGGAGCGCTGATGATATTGGTGTTGCTGTTATACTTAAACACCTTGCATCCAGAACTGAATGCACTAGAGCAGATGCACCAATACTGGTATCAATATGTTTGGTTTGTCAGTTTAGGTATCGCAGGAATGTTTATCTTGGGTCGTGAAGCTATGCGTCCGACTCCAAAACGCCGAAAATGAGGAGATTTTATAGATGAATCATGATGCTTTTATTGTTCCACCTGGTTCAAAGATTTCTCTGAAAAAAAACTATGACCCAGCTTATAAAACTGATTTTCATGTAAAAACTGATGCTGTAATGAAATTACAGGCAGATATTGAACGACTAGCAAATTACCAAAATATTCTCTATGCCCAAAATACCTATGCATTGTTAATTATTTTTCAGGCAATGGATGCTGCTGGTAAAGACAGCACAATTAAACATGTGATGTCTGGTGTGAACCCCCAAGGATTTCAGGTGTTTAGTTTCAAGCAACCAAGCGCAGAAGAATTAGACCATGACTACTTATGGCGAGCGACAAAGGCTTTGCCAGAAAGAGGACGAATTGGTATATTCAACCGTTCATACTATGAAGAAGTTTTAGTGGTTCGTGTCCATCCAGAAATGCTGAAAAAGCAACAATTACCGAAATTTCCTTCAGGAAATCAAATATGGAAGCAGCGCTTTCAAGAAATTAATAACTTGGAAAAATATTTAGTAGATAATGGTGTAATTATTCTGAAGTTTTTTCTGAATGTCTCCAAATCAGAGCAGAAGAAGCGCTTTTTACAAAGGATTGAATCGCCGGAAAAACATTGGAAGTTTTCCGCTAGTGATGTCAAAGAAAGAGCTTTTTGGGATGATTATATGGATGCTTATGAAGAAGTTTTCAACCAGACCAGCACAAAATGGGCACCGTGGTATATTATTCCTGCCGATCGCAAATGGTTTACACGCTTGACAGTTGCCAATATCATCTGCTCAAAACTAGAAGAACTAAATCTGAAATACCCGTCAGTTAGTGAGGAACACAAACAGCAACTTTTGGAGGCAAAACGCATTTTGGAACAAGAAGATTAAGCGATAAAATTAACTGTGATTGTTCAATACATAAAAACTGCTGAATTGTCGCAAACATCACATACAGCAGATTTCGACAAGCGTGAAGGCGTTGCTGAATTTGGTCATAAATTATGTTTGTGTACATTTTGTCGTTTAATGCCAAATCCTTGTAGAGACGTAGCAATGCTACGTCTCTACATACGCATTGCTACGTCTCTACATACCTGTAAATTGTAAATTCATATCTTGATTCAGCAACGCCAGCGTGAACTACACCATCTAGGTTTGGTAGCTAGCTAGAGAGCCGATTCTAATTCTGAACTCTGACTTCTGAATTCTGAATTCTGAATTCTGAATTCTGCTGTAAAATCAATTTGCTGGGATACTCAGCCAACTTGCAATTCTGGAGTTTTGTGACTCTGTGCTTACTCAGTTACCGACTATCAACGCCCTGAAACAGCCCACGAGTTCTGCTTGGATCGAACAAGCGATCGCTAACTTAGATATCATCTTACTCGACCACTCCCACTGTGAACGCAAAGCAGCAGGGGTGGCCTTGAATTTTATGTTTCGCTACCCTTCTAATACTAAAATGGTACGCGAGCTAACAGCGATCGCCCGTGAAGAACTAGAACACTTTGAGCTAGTTAACCAATGGTTAGAGCGGCGGAATATTCCCCTAGCTCCCCTGCCGCCACCTCCCTACGGCGCGGGTTTAAAAGCTGCTGTACGCCCCCAAGAACCTCAGCGATTTTTGGATTCCTTACTAGTCACTGGCTTAATAGAAGCTCGGAGTCACGAACGCCTGGGATTATTAGCTGCTCACTGTCCAGAGCCAGAGTTAGCAAAATTTTATCGGGGACTGATGGCATCCGAAGCACGCCACTACGGTATATATTGGGTTTTAGCTGCTACTTACTTCGACAAAGAAATCGTCATGCAACGCCTTGATGAATTGGCAATCGTCGAAAGTGAGTTGCTGGCAACTTTGCATCCAGAACCTAGAATTCACAGTTAGTAGACTAAGGCCACTATGAAGCTTCAGCTAACACACTTGAGACTGCTTGTATCCAACTACAAAGATTCTTTTCTGTTCTACCGAGATCTGCTAAAATTTGATGTCGATTGGGGCGATGAAAATAGCGGATATGCTGAGTTTAATACCGGACATCTCAAGCTCGGTTTGTTCAAACAAGAATTAATGGCCGAAGTAGTCCCAAGAATCGATCAGCCTTCCTATGTTGCCAATCGAGATAAAATTGTCTTGATTTTCGCAGTCGATAACGTGGATGAAGTCCATAAACAAGTCAAAGATGGTAATGCGATCGTTGTCACTCAACCAATAAATCGTCCGGATTGGGGAATCCGCACCGCTCATTTTCGGGATCCTGATGGCAATTTAATCGAAGTCTATAGCAACCTGGGAATTGTTAGTTAAAAGCGCCCCACCTGTTATGAATCAAACAAACACTTTCTTATCCTACCGCCTATTCCCCACTCCCCACTCCCCATTTTTCTTAAGGGTTTGTTGGCGGTTTTGATTCAAATAAACGCACAGGTTTATTTTGCAAATTAGAAGCAATTGAACTGACTCGATCGACTACAGAAATCATATATTTGTAATCCGGTACTTGTCCATTGGGGACATAGCCAACTTCTTGAGCTAAACCTGAAGGTGACTCGCTCATTACTTTGCGGATGAATTCTTGACGGTTACGTTCTACATTCGGCCCAATCAAAACCACACCCAGTGGTACATAGTGAAGGTCTTTAAAAAGTATGCGGAACTCGGTCTGACTAAACTGTGAAGCGTAGAGACTCAATTCAGCCTCCGAAACTGCACAGGCGCTAGCTTTTCCTTGAGCTACCAATTCCAGCGCTGCTTTTGGTGTCGGTGCAAACAATATTTCAGCCAGTGTTGTACCATAAAGGTTGTAAAGTGGAAAATAATATCCTGTTGCTGAACCCAACTGACCCAAAGCTACTGTTTGACCCTGTAGTTGTTTTAAATTCGCTATTGAACTGTCTTTGCGAACAACGAAAATTGAACGCAAATTACTAATACCTATTAAGGGAAACAGAGGAACATATTGGTAGCGTGCGATGGCGATCGCCGCTAAACCAGGCGGAGCAAATACCAATGACCATGCACGAGCATCAAGGCGTTCAACTGCTTTATTTTCGTTAAAAGCAGGTTCTAGCTGAATTATTGAGTTGGTTTTTTCACCCAAGTAACTATTAAATTTAGCATATTGGTTAATTATTTGTTCGCCTCCACCATAGTTAAGAACGCCAATAGTCAATGTACCTTGAAAGGGTCGCCGTGATTGACAACTAGCAAATGCCAAACCTAGTAGATTAAACAGAAATAAACGACGGGGAAATCGCAAAAACATCACTAATTATGATTGAGTAAATAACTTGGGTTTGAGAACTAATTTAAATCAGCTTTTTTACTGCTTAAATAGGTAAAATCACAACAAACAATTAATATTTATTAATTCATAAAACAACAATTTTCTAACAGGTATAAATAGATATTAAACAAGCTCAGATACTACCTTCGTTGGTTAAGTTATGTTAAACAACATTACGTTAAAAAACTTAAAAATAGGTGCAAAATTTAATTTACTTTTAATATTAGTTTTCATCGTCAGTATTTTGGGAAGTGGTGTTGCCTTATCCAGTGTACTTCAGGGGAGAGCGCAAAATGAAGTAGCTTCTCAAGCGCAGATTCTCATCCAAATGGTGAATGCAGTTAGAAACTATACACAAAATCGTATAGATCCCTTGTTGCAACCTAGACTAGATACTAACCCAACCTTCATACCCGAAGTGGTGCCAACTTTTTCTTCTAAAGAAGTTTTTGAGAATTTTCGGAAAAAACCTGAATATAAAAACTTTTTTCATAAAGATGCCACACTTAATCCAACTAATTTAGTAGATAAAGCTGATAGTTTTGAAACTCAACTTGTAGAACGTTTTCGCCAGGAACCCAATACTCAAGAAATTACTGGTTTTCGCAACTTGTCAGAAGGCGAAGTATTTTATATTGCTCGACCACTAAAAATTACACAAGAAAAATGTTTGCGATGTCATTCTACACCAGATCAGGCTCCTAAGAGTCAGTTGGCAACTTATGGCTCGGAAAATGGTTTTGGTTGGCAACTCAATCAAATTGTTTCTGCCCAAATAATTTCTGTTCCTTCAGAAGAGATTTTTGCCAATGCCAAACGGACTTGGATATTGATTATGGGACTTTTGATTACTATCTTTGGGATCGTAATTTTCTTGATTAACTTCTTAATCAAAAAAGCCGTGATTCAACGAATCAAAAAAATAGAAAAAATCGCACAAAGAGTCAGTACTGGTGACATGACTGCTGATTTTGAAGAGATATCTAATGATGAAATTGGTGGTTTAGCAGAAGCATTTAATCGCATGAAAGCTAGTTTAAGAATAGCTATGGATATGCTTAATAATCAGAGTTGAATGGCATTAGGGGCGATGGCACAATTACGATCGTTAGAGTGCCTCCCAATTGTAATTCCGGTGGTTTTGTCTTGAGATCGAGCGATCGACTTTTGGTGTGTTACTAGACTGATATAATTTGCTCTATGTTTGATAATGTCTGCAAGTTTCTCGCAGAGTCTTTTTCAGCCGACTTTGCAACATGGCTACTCGGTGAATCAATTACACTTAACGAACTTAGTCCATCTGAATTATCACTCGAACCCATCCGCGCCGATGCACTAATTTTGTTGCAGTCGGATGAAGTTGTTCTCCATATCGAATTTCAAACTGCACCTAAAGCCGATATCCCCTTTCGGATGATTGATTATCGTTTGCGCGTCTATCGAAAATTTCCCCATAAACGAATGCGTCAGGTAGTGATTTATCTAAAACCAAGCGATTCTGAGCTAGTCTATCAAACAGAATTTCTTCTAGAAAACACCCTGCACAGATTTGAAGTGATTCGACTTTGGGAACAGCCAACCGAAGTATTTTTGAACTCTCCAGGTTTGCTACCGTTTGCAGCTTTAAGTCAAACCGACGATCAAACGCGAACCTTAGAAGAAGTTGCCCAAATTATTGAAGCACTAAACGACACCCGAATCCGCAGTAATGTTGCTGCATCAACAGCAGTGTTAGCTGGGTTAGTATTAAATAAAGATGTGATTAAAAGAATTTTGCGGAGTGATATTATGCGCGAATCTGTGATTTATCAAGATATTTTGCAAGAAGGGCTTGCACAAGGTATCGAACAAGGTATCGAACAAGGTATTGAACAAGGTATTGAACAAAAAGCTCAAGAAATTGCCATAAATATGCTCAATGAAGGAATTGCGATCGCCATAATTGTGCGCGTTACTGGTTTAACTGTCGAGCAAGTTCAACAATTACAGGCTAAAACTCGCGGTAATCAAGCTGAGTGAGTCAATGATACACGAAAATAGTCTCACAACCCCGACTTCTCCAAGAAGTCGGGGTTCTTTTACATCACGAATGATTTAAGACTGCTATATTTAATAATTATTTTTATAATTATCTAAATTATTTAATTCATCTTCCAAAGAATCTGGATTTTCCGAAGTAGGAATGCAAACTTTAATACCAATAACTAATTGATTATTTTCAATATTTATACAGGTTATGTGGCCGCCAGTGCAATGATGAAAGCTGTTAGCGTTATTGGTACTAAGAAAATTGCTACAGGAATTGTGAGTAAAGGAACTTCTAAAGTAGTTGCTAAGATAGCAACTAAAACTGCAACAAAGGTAGCAACAGAAGGAACAGGTGAAGTTGCTGCGGGACTTTTAGGTTTAGAGCTACTTAATCCTCTTGCTGGTTTAGGAGTTTTAGCATGGGATATCTGGGATCATTATCATACAGTTAAAGTAGAAAGACCAATTCTAAGAGAAAACCTTAGCAATTATTTGAATGAGGTAAAAGACTCATTGCTGAATGATAAAGAAAATGGAATCTTGTCTTCAGTGAATAAATTCCATGATGGAATTATAGATACTTTAAGTAGCAAGCCAACATTAGCTAAATAAAAGTTGCTTGTTCTTAAGCAGATATCAAGTTTCTGTTGTTTGGTGTTGATATTGATATAGCGGTTTTCAACTGAACTGTATTCTTTGATAATTTCTCAGTTTAACGTGAAAGAAACCCTACCTCTCTGCTACTTGGTATAACTCGCAACCACGCAATTTAAGTCTGTCTATGCTGACTAAAAAATATTTAGTTAGCATAGGCAAGTTTTGTTTTGTAACTGCAATAAAATCGTTAAATAGTTATTCAACTATAAATGAAATACTGTGTAACAAAAAATTTACATAACTATGAGTAATTACTTTTATATAAAGTCAATAATTACGAAGAAATATTTCGTTTTTTATATCGAATTGTGTCAGATAGACGATAAAATGCCCTCTGGGCAAGCATTTTCTGATAAAAAACTGATATTGCCCAATAATCACGAAGTCAACTGTGGCTGCATCAGCCGCTATGAACTTCTAGTAGAGAACACGCATCAAAGGAGCCGAGGAAGCATGTTCACCCACGTCAAGTCCACCATTAGACACATTGCGCCTGATAACTTACGCGGACGTAATTTAATCAAGGTGGTCTATGTCGTGCTTGAGTCCCAGTACCAGAGTGCATTGTCACAAGCGGTGCGGGCGATTAACGCTAGCAACCAAGAACTGGCGATTGAAATCAGCGGTTACTTAATTGAGGAACTCCGAGATCCAGAGAACTACAAGGAGTTCCAAAGGGATATGGAGAGTGCCAATATATTTATCGCCTCCCTGATTTTTATCGAAGACTTAGCACAAAAAGTAGTAGCAGCAGTAGAACCACACCGCGATCGCCTGGATGTTTCTGTTGTCTTTCCCTCCATGCCAGAGGTAATGCGCCTGAGTAAAATGGGCAGCTTTTCGCTGGCACAATTGGGTCAATCCAAAAGTGCGATCGCTCAATTCATGCGGAAACGCAAAGAAAAATCCGGTGCGGGATTCCAAGACGGGATGCTCAAGCTTTTGCGAACCCTACCGCAAGTGCTGAAGTTCCTGCCAATGGATAAGGCACAGGACGCACGAAATTTCATGCTCAGCTTTCAGTATTGGTTAGGTGGTTCTCCAGAAAACCTGGAAAACTTCTTGCTGATGTTAGCTGATAAATACGTATTTAAAGGTTTAGAGAAAGAAAATTTTGCACCTCGTACATACCAAGAGCCAGTAGTTTATCCCGATATGGGAATTTGGCACCCATTGGCTCCCAGTATGTTTGAGGATGTGAGAGAGTACCTCAATTGGTACACAGCCCGTAAGGATATCTCTAGCGATCTCAAAGATCCCCTAGCCCCCTGTATTGGGTTGGTATTACAACGTACCCACTTGGTTACAGGTGATGATGCTCATTATGTAGCAATGGTGCAGGAGTTGGAAGCATTAGGCGCACGGGTATTACCTGTGTTTGCTGGTGGTTTGGATTTCTCCAAGCCTGTGGATGCTTACTTCTACGAACCAACTACCAACGCACAGTTGATAGATGCAGTGATATCCCTGACTGGTTTTGCCTTGGTGGGTGGCCCAGCTAGACAAGACCATCCCAAAGCAATTGAATCACTCAAACGCTTAAACCGTCCTTACATGGTGGCGTTGCCTTTGGTGTTCCAAACCACAGAAGAGTGGATGGATAGCGATTTGGGCTTGCATCCCATTCAGGTAGCTTTACAAATTGCCATTCCCGAATTGGATGGGGCAATTGAGCCGATTATATTATCGGGTAGAGATGGGACAACAGGAAAGGCGATCGCTCTCCAAGACCGTATGGAAGCTGTAGCCCAAAGAGCATTAAAATGGGCTAACCTCCGCCGCAAACCCAAGCTAGATAAAAAAGTCGCCATCACCGTTTTCAGCTTCCCGCCAGATAAAGGCAACGTGGGAACCGCCGCTTACTTAGATGTGTTCGGTTCCATCTACGAAGTGATGAAAGCGTTAAAAAATAATGGCTACGACCTTCCAGAGTTGCCAGAATCAGCCGAAGCACTGATGCAAGAAGTCATCCACGACGCCCAAGCACAGTACGCCAGCCCGGAATTGAACATTGCCTACAAAATGTCAGTGCCAGAATATGAGGCACTCACCCCTTATTCCCAACGCCTAGAGGAAAACTGGGGGCCACCTCCGGGACATCTTAACAGCGACGGACAAAATCTGCTGATTTATGGTAGGCAATTCGGTAACGTCTTCATCGGTGTGCAACCCACCTTTGGTTATGAAGGCGACCCGATGCGGCTGTTGTTCTCCCGTTCTGCTAGTCCCCATCACGGTTTTGCTGCTTACTACACCTACCTAGAGCAAGTTTGGCAAGCTGACGCCGTGCTGCACTTTGGCACTCACGGTTCCTTAGAATTCATGCCGGGTAAGCAAATGGGTATGTCTGGAGAATGTTATCCAGATAACTTAATTGGTTCTATTCCCAACCTGTATTATTACGCAGCTAATAATCCTAGTGAAGCGACAATTGCCAAGCGTCGGGGTTACGCCGAAACCATTTCTTACTTGACACCGCCGGCGGAAAATGCAGGTTTATACAAAGGTTTGAAGGAACTCAGCGAATTAATTGCTTCTTACCAAACCTTAAAAGATACTGGACGCGGTGTTTCCATCGTCAACTCCATCATGGATAAATGCCGCATCGTCAACCTGGATAAGGATATTAACCTACCAGAAACCGACGCCAGAGACATGAGTGCCGACGATCGCGATAATATTGTTGGCAATGTCTACCGCAAGTTGATGGAAATCGAGTCACGCTTGTTGCCTTGTGGGTTACACGTCATTGGTAAACCGCCAAGTGCAGAAGAAGCGATCGCCACTCTCGTAAATATCGCCAGCTTAGATCGTCCAGAAGAAGAAATTGTCAGCTTACCGCGAATTATCGCTAACAGCATCGGGCGTAATATTGACGACATCTACCACAATAACGACAAAGGCATTTTAGAAGATGTCCAGCTATTGCAAGACATCACCTTAGCCACCCGTGCAGCAGTTAGCGCCCTTGTTCAAGAGCAAACCGACGCCAATGGGCGAGTTTCTCTCGTTTCCCGGTTGAATTTCTTCAACATGGGCAAAAAAGAACCTTGGGTAGAAGCGTTGCATAAACTCGGCTATCCCAAAGTTGACACCGCACTTCTAAAACCCCTGTTTGAGTATTTGGAATTCTGCCTCCAGCAAGTTTGTGCAGACAACGAACTGGGAGCATTACTCAAAGGCTTAGAAGGCGAGTACGTCATACCCGGTCCTGGTGGCGATCCCATCCGCAACCCCGATGTCTTGCCCACAGGTAAGAATATTCATGCCCTCGATCCGCAATCCATCCCCACAACAGCAGCAGTCCAATCAGCCAAAATCGTCGTAGACAGGCTTTTGGCACGCAACAAAGCCGAAAACGATGGAAAATGGCCAGAAACCATCGCCTGCGTCCTCTGGGGAACCGATAACATCAAAACTTACGGCGAATCCCTAGCGCAAATTATGTGGATGGTGGGCGTGCGTCCAGTGCCTGATGCCTTGGGACGGGTGAACAAGTTGGAATTGATATCCTTAGAAGAGTTGGGACGCCCCAGAATTGATGTCGTAATCAACTGTTCTGGTGTATTCCGCGACTTGTTCATCAACCAAATGAACCTGCTAGACCAAGGCGTGAAGATGGCGGCTGAGGCAGATGAACCCTTAGAAATGAACTTTGTTCGCAAACATGCTTTGCAACAAGCCCAGGAAATGGGGGTTAACTTGCGTCAAGCAGCGACTCGCGTTTTTTCCAATGCTTCTGGTTCCTATTCGTCAAACATCAACTTGGCGGTAGAAAACAGCACTTGGGACAGCGAAGCCGAGTTGCAGGAAATGTACCTCAACCGCAAATCTTTCGCCTTCAATTCCGATAACCCCGGAATCATGGATGAATCGCGGCAGATTTTTGAAAGTACATTGAAAACTGCTGATGCAACTTTCCAAAACTTGGATTCTTCCGAGATTAGTTTAACTGACGTTTCCCATTACTTCGATTCCGATCCCACCAAGTTAGTTGCAAGTCTGCGCAGTGATGGTAAAAAACCAGCATCTTATATTGCAGACACCACCACAGCCAACGCCCAAGTGCGGACATTATCAGAAACCGTGCGCTTAGATGCTCGTACCAAATTATTAAATCCCAAATGGTATGAGGGGATGCTGAATCACGGTTATGAAGGTGTGCGCGAACTCTCCAAACGATTGGTAAATACAATGGGTTGGAGTGCGACAGCCGGCGCTGTGGATAACTGGATTTACGAGGATACTAACGAAACCTTCATCAAAGATGAAGAAATGCAGAAACGGTTAATGAACCTTAATCCTCATTCTTTCCGCAAAGTTGTATCAACTTTGTTGGAAGTGAATGGACGCGGTTATTGGGAGACTAGCGAGGAGAATTTAGATCGTCTGCGCGAGTTGTACCAAGAAGTTGAAGACCGGATTGAAGGAATAGAATAGGATTACATTGGCAGGCATAATGCCTGCCTTAACTTTTCAATCCGAGATATGACTATGAATGCTTTAACCGTCAACCTTGAACCCCACATTCCGCACTTCAATAAGTAGCATAAATAAACTACATAAACAAAAAATGCGCTCATGAGAATTTGAACAATCAAGTAACCAGAAAACAAATAAGTTATCTACATCTAAATTCCAGCTTTTTCATGGTGTAAAAAGCTGGTTATTCAATAATATTGAATTAGGATTTTGCAATCAGTTAGGAAAACATCAGATTAAGCAATACTGAATTAGAGAGTTGAAAACTCAGATAATAAGTAATACTTTTGACAAGCTAAGGGCAGAAATTGCAAGATTCGACAACGTGAATCGGTTAAGTTCAGAATCCTCCGCCAGCCTTGTGCAATCATCAAGTGAATCCCTTGAAAGCATTGAAATATCCACCTGAGAGTGGGAGATTGTGTGTCTTTTTTTAGTTGATTTTTCACTGTAGTTTTTTGGGTTTTTAACGCTATTCTTAATTGTCTTTGTCCTAAATTATAAACTAGCAGACATAATGGCATTAACATCATCATTGTCTCTACTTTATGTATTTATATTTAATTAAGTTTGTATTCTTTACTACTAGTATGCGTGTTACAAAATGAAGTGCGGAATGTGGGTTTTAAATTACCTAGCAGTATTGGTATTAACCAAAGCCCTGACGCCAAATTCTACCCGCAGCAGCATTCAAAAAACACTTACAATGCCTCAATTTTCGGTTGAAGGCGCAACGGGAGTCATTCAATTTCAGGGGAGCGATCGCCGCAATGGCACAATTACGATCGTTACAGTGTGTCGCAATTGTAATTCCAGTGGTTTTGTCTTGAGATCGAGCGATCAGCCTGTGGTTTTTTCCTTGGAAGTCCTTTATCTCCGTAAACTACGTGGGTCTAATGCATCTCGCAAACCATCACCGAGTAAGTTGAATGCCAACACCGTCAGAATAATCAACACAGCGGGCGGCCAAATTAACCAAGGTTGCAAAACCATAATTGAAGCATTACTAGCCAAAGAAAGCATATTGCCCCAAGAAGGGTCTGGTTGTTGAATACCCAAACCAATCAGACTCAGTATGGCTTCTGCACCAATAAAGCTGGGAACTGCCAGAGTAGCAGAGATAATTACATAGGTAGCCGTTTGCGGCAAAACATGGCGGATAATAATATAAAGTGGGTTACCGCCCATTGCCCGTGAGGCTTGCACAAATTCTCGCTCTTTAATTGATAGTACCTGTCCGCGAATTACCCGTGCTAAACCAGCCCAGCCAATAACTGAAGTAATCACCACAATCAACAAAAACCGCTGGGTACTGCTTAAACCAGGGGGCAAAACTGCGCCCAAGGTGACCAAAAGATAAATACTAGGGAAAGTCATTAGCACTTCTGCCAAGCGCATGATGATGCTATCTGTCCAACCTCCGAAGTAGCCGGAAATTCCACCTATCAGCAAACCGAGAGGAAAGGAAATAGCAACGCCAAAAATCCCGATAAACATACTGATGCGGCCGCCATGCAACAAGCGACTGAGTTGGTCGCGGCCTTGGTCATCAGTACCCAAAACGTTAAATTTTGCTGCACCTGTCGTGCCAAATAAATGCCAATTTAAAGGGATACCCGGAAAAATTGTCACTTCGTCCCACTTGGGGGGTAGTGGCAAAGTTAGCTGCAACAATCGGTATTCTGCACCAGAGACGAATAGACGCAAGGGTGAGGGTTTTTTGAAGTCTACAATGATTTCGCGATCGCCTGTTTCTAAATTCGTCTCTCCCTGAGTCGTGGGATAAACATGAGGCCCAATAAACTGCCCTGATTGAGAAGCCCAATATACCTTAGTTGGTGGCAGCAATGAACCATTAGGCTGTGAGGCATAGGGGTCATAAGGCGCAATAAAATCGGCTGCAATTACCGCTATGTAGAAAATCAACAGCAATATTGCCCCAAATCGTGCCAAAGGATTTTTCTTCAGTCGTCGCCACCAATCCATAGTAGTTAGGAGTTATGAGTGAGGAGTTATGAGTTACGAAGCTCTTATTTTAATTCATAATTCATGATTAATAATTCTTAACTCCCCACTCTCTTAATTTTAGATTTTTGATTTTTCCTTCAATCTAAAATCCAAAATCCAAAATCCAAAATCGAATAACTCTTAACTCCTAACTCTTAACTCCTAACTCCTCTAAATACCGTTGCTGTTCTTCTTGTTGTCTTTCGTGTTCCACAACAAACACATTCGAGTAGAGATTAGCCAGAATCTGTTTTCCCTGTTGTGTCAGTGACAGATAATGCAGTCCTTCTTGGATATACGGATATACCCCATTCCAGTAAAACTTCGCATAGTTCTTACGTAAATCCGCAGGAGTTTTATAGCTCAACACTTTATTCATACCAGTTTCTTCAAACTCGTAGAATAAAGAATTAATTTTCTTTAAGTAACGTGGGTCACTTAATTGCCCAATCAAATCAGCAGCACGGACTAATCCTGCAAAGCACTTTGTATCTTGCTGATCCTCTGCCGCAGGCACCGGAAATCGAGTCAATTCAATATTGCTTTTAATCACATCGGCATCTATTAACTTATGACCGCCAAAACGCTCATCAATAAACAGCTTTGCTCTGTCAACATGATACGGCGTCAGACTGGCATCAGAAGCCCCAGGAGCCAAAGAAATCATTCTGCCATTTTTACCTGTGGCATATAACCCTGCTGTTTCCCGGTCTTGTCGGCAAACTCCTTTAACGTAGCCAATATCATGGCTGACTAAGGAGATGATGAAATGCAGCCAATCTTCACTGGAAACACCACCTTCTCTGATGTGTTTACCACGCAAAATTTCCTGCCCCACCAGGGTAACTAAGACGGTGTGTTCAACATTATGGTAAAGGGCGTCGCTATTGGCGATGTTTTCCAAAGCCATGTTACCAGCCCAGGCGATGATGTCCTGATAATCATTTTTAAAGCAGCCATAGGTGCGACGGTAGCCTTCTCGAATTTGGTTTACAAAGGCATCAATTAAAATTTCAGTGGCATTGAACATATCTCTTTACTCTGGTATGTACCAATTAGTTATTGATTTTATTCAAGGATTGGGGACTCTTGGGTGAGGGAGATGAGGGAGAATAACTCTTAACTGCTCACTCAGGACGCTAACAGCACTCCCAATGCCATTGGTGTAATTTCCGACAATGGAGTTTGCTCTTTTTTAACTCAGGTATGGGTGTAGACGCTACCTTGACCTATACTTGATTCCGGAATAAGCTGTAGATTTGTAGCAATACAAACGCTTCAGAGTGATTATGGATTGCGTGGTAAATTAAGCAGCCAGTATAGCAAAGTACATTAACTTTTTAATTGTAATTAGATAAATCTACATTAGCTTTATCTATTCATTTTTCATTGTTATCTTGTGATTGACAGTGATCTAAATACATCTTGGGTGTGACCTAATACTCTATAAAGCTAAAAATTACAGGTTATAAATGAAACTCCGAAGCTGATACGCTTGGAAACCAAGAAATTCCAAATTTGCGTTGTTATACTACTGGAGTGAATAGATAAGAAGAAATTAAATCGTATTAAAATTTACATATTTTGTTGAATTTGTTTTAGTAATTCCTTTTAATAAAATGTACTAATTTGTGATGTTATATACTGTTGTTTGCAAAAGATATTGGGTGAAAAATCGGTCGTTTTGATATAAAGTAGATAAATTTCAAGTTTTCTTAATAAAGTACTAACAGTGGTAGGCATACACAGAAAGTGGAGGTGGCACTGTGAGCGATGAGAGTGTTTCAGAAGTTGAGGTCGAAGAACCTGTAACGTTTGAAGATGCTAGCTTTCCAAACAAACCAGACCAAAAACAAACTAGAGCATGGTTGAAACCATTATTCTTGGGTACTGGTTTAGGGATAGCGATCGCCTTTGGTGGTATGGCTATATTCAGTCGTCTGCCATCTCGTCAACAAAGCGCAATCGGGGATAAAAAAGTTAACCCAGCGATGACTGTCACCATCGCCACAGTGGAAAACGCCCGTGTTGTTCGTACCCTGAAAACAACTGGTACTGTAGCAGCCAGTGATTTAATTCCGGTACTACCCCAGACAAACGGCCTACAAATCAAAAGCATCCCTGAAGATATCAAAGAAGGAGCTTTTGTCAAAAAAGGTCAAGTTTTAGCAGTATTGGATGATTCCGTACTCCAAAACCAAATTAGCCAAGCCAAAGCAGATGTGGAATCAAAACAAGCAGATGTCAAATCCCGACAAGCAGATTTGGCATCTAAGCAAGCAGATTTGGCATCAAATCAGGCAATAGTCCAGCAAAAACAAGCAGATTTAGCTCAATCAAGGGCGAGGTTAGAGGAAGCAGCCAAGAATTATCAGCGATATCAACAACTTGCTGACTCTGGAACCATTAGTAAACAAGAACTCGACACCCGTTCCTACGCTGTGAAAACTGCCATAGAAGTTGTGAATCTTGGCCAACAAAATGTCCGTAGTGCCCAAGCCAGCGTTAGAAGTGCCCAGTCAAATATTGCTAATGCCCAAGCCAGCATCAACAAAGCCAAAGCCGATGTCAAGAGTAGTGCCGCTAAGGTGCAACAACTCCAAACTCAGTTGGGACAAACTGTAGTGCGTGCGCCGGTTTCTGGAGTCATCGCCGAGAAACTGGCTAGGGTTGGTGATGTCACTGGGGTGCCACCGCAAACTCAAGTGGGAACAGTGATTGGCGGCACACAAAAGCTATTTTCGATTATCCGGGATGAAAAACTAGAACTTCAGGCGAAAGTGCCTGAAACACAACTCACACAGGTAAAAGTTGGTGCATCCGTGCAAATTACCTCAGATGTCGATCGCCGCGTGCGATCGCAAGAACGAGTCAGGGAAATCCAACCACAACTCAACGATCAAAGGCGTGAGGCTATAGTAAAAATTGACTTGCCACCAACAACTCCACTCAAACCAGGAATGTTTGCCCGTGCTGCAATTACCACCAATTCAGCCATAGGTATGGTAGTACCGCAAAAAGCAGTGCAGTCCCAAGCAGACTCAAGCGTAATTGTATTCACCTTATCGGGTGAGGATACAGCGAGCATCCAAAAAGTAGAGTTAGGAGATCCTGTCAATGGTGACAAAGTGGAAATCAAGAGTGGCTTGCAATTAGGTGAACGTGTAATAGTTGACGGTGCAGCGTATCTCAAAGATGGCGATAAGGTGAGAATTGCGAAGTAAAGGGAGTGGGGAGTAGGGAGTGGGGAGTGCGGAAGCTTAGCGAGAATCAAGCTTTAACCCAAGCGTATTGTAAAACTTCGCCCAATATGTAGACAAATATTAATTTAAAGAGGAGTGACAATTTTACAGTGGATTGCAAGTTGTTGGAGTACCAACCTAAGTCTGCTAGCTGCTAGCCTCGTGTAAAGACTGTTTTACTTGCAAATTCAGAATTCAGATTTCTGACTCCTGAATTCTGAATTATGCCATATCATTACTTCTGTTCAGCTGGTAAAATCTTGTTTTGCAGCCAACCCATTGCTTTATCTAGGATTAAGCCAACAACACCGATATAAACTAGAGCCAAAATAACTTCGCTGACGTTGTTATTTTGATAAGCATCCCAGATAAAAAAGCCAATTCCGACAATACCGGACATGACGATTTCTGCGGCGATAATCGCTAACCACGCTAAACCGATGGCAATTCTCAAACCCGTAAAAATATAGGGTAATGCCGCAGGAATTAAAATATTAGTAAAGTATTCCTTGCGACTAAGTTGCAGAACTTTGGCGACGTTGTTGTAATCTTGGGGAATTTGGGTAACGCCGACAGCAGTGTTAATTAAAATCGGCCAAATTGCAGTAATGAAAATGACGAATAATGCTGCTGGTTCATTTTGTCGTAAAGCTGCTAAAGAAATTGGTACCCAAGCTAGAGGCGGTACTGTCCGCAGTAATTGAAAGAGAGGATCTAAAGCCTTAGACATGGTTTTATTCACACCAATTAAAATGCCCAAGGCAATACCCACAATTGCCGCAAGTGTATAACTAATAGCAACTCGTTGTAGACTAGCAAGAATTTGCCAAAACAGACCTTTATCGATGCCACCTCGGTCATAAAATGGCCAGAAAATGAGTATCCACGTGTCTTGTATAACCTGTATTGGTCCTGGTAGTGTAGCTCCTGGAGTCCAAGCGAAAAGTTGCCATAGAACTAGAAATATGGCAATGGCGATCGCTGGTGGTATAAGGTCAGGAAATTGCTTTTGCAGACGGGATATAAAGCCATTATTAAATCTAGGGCTTGCAGGGCGTTTTTGGGCGAGTGTCATAATTCATGTTCTCCTCAATTTTTATTAGTCATTAGTCATTGGTCATTAGTCATTGGTCATTGGTCATTTTTTATTCTCCCCAATGCCCAATGCCTAATTAAATATTGACCTTTTTGATTTTCAAACTCTTGAGATATTCTTCTGGCTTTTCAGGGTCGAATTTGATGCCATCAAAAAACTCTTCTACACCACGGGATGTGTTTGTAGGAATGTCAGCAACAGCAATACCAGCTTCTTTAGCTGCTTCTTTCCAAATATCTTCGCGGTTGACTTTATTAATTAGTTCCTTAGCTTTAGCGGCATTATTGGCAATGTAATCTTTTGGTAAAAATCCCCAACGAACGTTTTCCACAATGAACCATAAATCATGACTTTTGTAGGGATAAGAAACATTACCTTTTTCATCTTTCCAGTAGTAAGCTGCCATTGATTTATCATCAATTTTGCGACCATCACCCATGTCATACTTGCCTTGGTATGGGTCTGCAAGAATCTCAGGTGAGGAAAGATTAAAATAATTTCGTCCAGCAAGAATTTCAGCCGCTTCTTTGCGGTTGTCAAAATTATCTAACCACTGCTGCGCCTCCATAATTCCTTTTAAAATTGCTTTGGTTGCCTTGGGATTTTTATCAACCCAGTCGGCTCTCATGGCAAGATATTCTTCAGGATGATTCTTCCAAATTTCTGCTGTCAAGGCTGCTACGTAGCCAATTTTGTCTTGAACAAGGCGATAAGGCCAGGGATCACCTGTACTAAAGGCATCCATTGTTCCTGTTTTCATGTTGGCGACAGTTTGCGCTGCTGGAACTGTGAGCAATTTGACATCTGTATCTGGATCTAAACCGCCTGCTGCTAACCAGTAGCGAATCCACAAATCTTGGTTGACGTAGGGAAAGGTGAATGCTGCGGTGAAAGGTGTTGAGGATTTGAGTTCGGTGAAGAGGGATTTAGCGCTAGCCAGTTGTAAACTAATACCTTTGCCTTGGTGCTTGCTGGCGATCGCAATTCCATTTCCATGTGTGATTAATTGGCATAATACATACATGGGAATTTTTTGATTGCCTTTGGTAATTAAACCTTCTGTAATTAAATGTGGCATTGGCATCTGCCATTGACCGCCATCAATACCACCACCCGCAGAACCAATTTCGACATTATCTCTAGCCGCACCCCAAGAAGCTTGCTTAGCAAGGTCAACTTTGGTCATGCCATATTTGGCGAAAAAGCCTTTTTCTTTAGCAATAATTAAAGGAGCCGCTTCTACAATCGGAATATATCCTAATTTGACTGTAGTAGTTTCTGGTGTTTGTTCAGGACTAATATTAACAACTGACTGAGCAGTTGGTTGTGCTTGAGTAGCTTTACCAGTTAGGTTTTCAGGTGGATTGCCCAAACAACCTTTGAGAAATACAGCACTCGCAGATGCTCCAGCTGTGAAGATAAATTTGCGCCGAGAAACTCGATTAAAAAATTCTGTCATAATATCTCCTCGAATGTAAATTTTATTTTTATCGCCACGACAATTGAACCAAGAAAAACGTTAATTCCTTGCAATTCAATGAGTAATCAAGCTATCTTTTGCAAGACAAAGTAAGCCATTTTATCAATGACTATTGCTACTGCCTAAAACAAAATTTCAATGAATTGATTAAATCAGAAATCAGAATTCAGAATTCAGCAATCAATTTAGTGGGGGACTTAAACCCACTTATTCATCGGCCAGTCATACAGAATACCCAACTGAATTCTGACGACTGACTCCTGAATTCTTTCTTGTTAAATCTGCTCTCGTGTGATGCAGAAGTGTTATTCACCTGGTTGAAATAAGTTTACAGCCTTTAATGCCGAATTAGTTAACTATGAGTCGGCATTTATTAAATAAATATTAGATTGGATGTATAAGTAAAAATTTATCTATCTGCCTGAACTCTAGTAGTAATTCTTAATATATAAGGTCTAACTTATGAACACTATTAACTTGAGATTATGATTTACAAAAAAGGAAATCATAAGCGAAATCAATCGTAATCATAGTAAAAAAACTGAATGATTTAGAATACAAAATAAGAAGATAGAATTAAGAATATAGGACTTACGCACTGTACAAAAGAACTATTTTGTGTATCAACGTAAATACGTTGTTCCAGGCTTTTGGAGGTTGCTTTTGATTGCTGGCGATCGCCAAAATATGATTGAAAAACCCAGATAAAAGCTTTGAAAACTCTATCTGCCATTTTTGCTTTTATGTCAATGCGTAAGTCCTAGAATACTTCAATGCCAAAGTTAATAATCATGCTGCGTAGGTTGGGGAGCCAGTAAATGTAGGGTGTGTTATGCCGTAGGCTAAAGCACCGTCAACAATTGAAGGTGCGGCGCTTGGCGACAACGCACCCTACATCTACATCTATTAGCCTTGAACTTCAGTTCAACGCGGGTGACTCAATTCTGAATTCTGAATTCTGTATTCTGTGTTCTTCAAGTAGTATATTCTGCGTTAATCCTCACGTAGTCATAACTCAAATCACAACCCCAAGCTTTACCTATACCATGACCATTGCCAACACTAACGGAAATTAATACTGTATCTTCCTGGAGATAAGCACCCGTCGCTGCTTGTTTCAAATAGGCGCTGGCTGCTGCACGGTCAAATGGTAATGGTTGCCCGTTTTCTAACATTAAGAAATTCCCTAGTTTAATTTGCAGGTTTTCTTGCTCAAAAAGTACACCTGCCCGTCCAGCGGCGGCGGCGATACGTCCCCAGTTGGGATCACGTCCAAAGATTGCAGATTTAACTAAGGATGAACCAGCAATGGTTTTGGCTATTTGTCTGGCTGAGAGTTCATCATGGGCGCCAGTCACTTCCACTTCGATAAGGCAAGTTGCACCTTCACCATCACGAGCGATCGCTTTGGCTAAATGCTGGCAAACTGCTGTTAACATTGCTTCTAATCTCTCTGACTCTGCACCTACTTCCGTAATTGCTGGGGTGCGAGATTGACCGTTTGCCAAGGCGATTAAGCTATCGTTAGTACTCGTGTCACCATCCACGGTAATAGAATTAAAACTTCTATCAGCTGCCCTAGCTAACATCTGCTGCCAAAGACCTGGCGAAACAGCTGCATCACAAGTCACAAATGCCAGCATGGTTGCCATGTTGGGGTGAATCATGCCGGAACCTTTGGCAATACCGCCAATTCGGACGGGGCGATCGCCTATAGTTGTCTCTAAGGCTATGGATTTTGGTACCAAATCTGTGGTGATAATCGCCCCAGCGGCGGCATCTGAGCCTGTTTCGGATAGTGCTGCTACTAGCTTGGGAATCCCGCTTCGCAAAGCATCCATTTTAATTCTTTGACCAATCACGCCAGTAGATGCCAATAACACAGATTCAGAGGGAATATTCAGTGCTTGGGCTACTGCCATCCCAGATTCTAGGGCATCAAACCAGCCTTGATTCCCTGTAGCCGCGTTTGCTTGTCCAGCGTTACAAAGAATAGCACGAGCGCTATGTTTAGCCTGCAAGCGTTGGCGACAATAGTCTACACAAGCAGCTTTCACCTGACTGGTGGTAAATACACCAGCTGCGATCGCTTCTACATCTGAAAATATCAAAGCTAAATCTGGCAACCCCGAAGGCTTCAGTCCTGCGGTAATTCCCGCCGCCTGATACCCCCTTGGTGCTGTGATGCCACCTGTTATTTTTTGCCAATCTGCCATGATTATTCCTTACAACCTACTGAGTGCTGAATGCTGAGTGATGAGTTAGGAGTTTGGAGTTAAGAGTTATTCTCCTTAGCTTTGCGTCCGCTCGTCCCTACGTAAGAGCGTCTCCCCATCTCTCCATCTCCCCACTCCCTAGTTGCTTTGATTGTGAGTTTATTTGCTGATGGCAATAAATAATAATGCACCACTTGGCGATTAGCATAACTATTTTTACCTTTCTTATGACGAAAGACAAATGCGAAAAAGGAGAGCTACTTAAGTCGCTCTCCAGATCATCAGGGTGCATCTACTTACCAGAGCATACCATTTTAGGTATGAGGGTTGTCACCAGTTTTATTATGAAGATTCTATGAAGAATCACCGGGAAAATACTTAGGCAATCGGGCATGGGGAAGAGGAGACAAAGACAAGTCTGAAATAAGACTTGTTTAGATCGGACTATCAAAAATAAAAAAATGAGGATAGCACATACCATCCTCATTTTATTTCTTACTTATTTGCTCATTTCTTATTAATCCAGAAATGATCTCATGTCCGCTTCAAGACTTATGATTTAGACTGACGCTCTGATGCGGAGAAATTTTAATTAGAAGTGATTAGCTGGACTTGATAGGAGTCAGCTTTTACAGTTGGGGTACGTACTGTTGCTTATCTGGCACCTGGGCGTACTCAGCCACAATCTGGCGGAATTCTTCGCCGTCAATGGTTTCTTTTTCGATGAGCAGATCTACTAAGCGATCGGTGACGGTGCGATGGTCACGGATGATCTTCTTAGCATTTTCGTAGCAATCTTCGACGATCGCTCTCACTTGAGCATCAATCCGAGAGGCGATGGATTCAGAATACTCCGATCTGGTTGTCCAGTCACGACCCAAGAACACTTCTCCCTGTTGGCTTTCCAGCGACAGAGGTCCTAAATCTGACATCCCAAACCGGGTTACCATTTGCCGCGCCATTCCTGACAACTGCTGCAAATCTCCACCAGCACCAGTGGTCACTTCCGCAGCGCCAAAAATCACCTCTTCAGCGGCGCGACCACCCAAAGCACCAGTAATTCGGGCTTTCAACTGGGAACGAGAAATTAACCCTTGTTCTTCATTGGGAGTAAACCAAGTTAAACCCTGTGCTTGTCCTCGTGGAATCAAGGTGACTTTCTGCACTGGGTCATGGTCTTTTAACAAAGTCCCCACCAAAGCATGTCCAATTTCATGGTAAGCAATTAAGCGCTTGCTCTTGCTGTCTACCAATGGAGTACCTTCCATCCCAGCGACTACCCGATCCACTGCATCATCAATTTCGCGGAGGGTGATAGCTTCTTTGCGTCTTCTGGCAGTGAGAATCGCCGCTTCGTTGAGTAAGTTGGCTAAATCAGCACCAGTGAATCCAGGAGTGCGGCGAGCGATCGCTTCTAAGGATACGCTAGGGTCTAGTTTCTTGTTCCGCGCGTGGACTTGTAAAATTTCCAAACGCCCTTTGATGTCGGGTGCATCAACTGTTACTTGGCGGTCAAATCGTCCGGGACGCAACAATGCTGAGTCTAATACGTCGGGACGGTTGGTGGCAGCAATAATAATGATGCCTGTGTTACCTTCAAACCCATCCATCTCAGTCAGCAGTTGGTTGAGAGTTTGCTCTCTTTCGTCGTTACCGCCACCAATACCAGCGCCCCGTTGTCTGCCCACAGCGTCGATTTCATCGATGAAGATGATACAGGGGGCATTGTCTTTGGCTTTCTTAAACAAATCGCGGACGCGGGATGCACCAACACCAACGAACATTTCCACGAATTCCGAACCAGAAATGCTGAAGAAAGGTACGCCTGCTTCACCAGCGATCGCTTTTGCTAGTAAAGTTTTACCAGTTCCAGGAGGCCCGACTAACAGCACTCCCTTGGGAATGCGTGCGCCCACAGCGGTAAATCTTTCTGGCTGTTTGAGGAAGGTAACAACTTCTTGCAATTCTTCCTTCGCTTCTTCGATACCGGCTACATCGTCAAATTTGATTCCGGTTTTTGCCTCCATTTGAAAGCGGGCGCGGGATTTGCCGAAGTTCATTGCTTGACCTGGCCCGCCGGGAAGGTTGCTAGAACGTCGGAACAAAAAGAACAACCCAGTAATCAATAAAACTGGAAACACCAGATTGCCCAACAATCCCCAAATTGCGCCATCATTTCTCATGGGATGAGCATCAAAACTAATTCCCTTTTCTTTAAGCTTGCTAATTAACTCAGGGGCGTTAACAGGCAGATCCACCCGCCACCTTTGAATGTGATTTTCAAGATCTGGATCGCGGGCTTCTAAAATTGCCGTCCTACCGCCTTCGTACAGATCAACACTGGTGACGCGATCGGCATCCAAATATTCTAGGAAGCGACCATAGGTCATGCGGGTGTTGGCTGCATTTTTACTCATATCAGCAGGCGCACCTGCAAAAGCTCCTTGCCAGAAGAAAAAGCCAATTACCAAAGCCGGCAAGGTCCAGAGTACCAGGACTTTCCAGGAGAATTTCATGTTAATTTGCCTCTAGATGCCTATACAATTCATTAGCCTGAGCAACCGAATGTTCTATCACTCTGTCACTTTGAGCCGTTAAACGGATGTTTATAAATCCATTTTGTTTAACTTGATTTCTTACATGCATTACCATAGAGGCTCTAGACCATTATGGCGATGCCAACAAGAATCTTAATTAAAGTTAACTTAATTTTAATACAATATTGCGCGAGAAAAGAAAGAGAAAGGGGAGTGGGGAGATGGGGAGATGGGGAGTGGGGAGTGGGGGGAGATACGGGGGATGCGGGGGATGAGGGAGTGTGGGGAGATTAGAAAAAATTTTCCCAATTCCCAGTCCCCCAGTCCCCCAGTCCCCACTCCCCAATCCCCTACTTCACTTCCGTAATTTGCAGAGTGTAAGGAAGATACTTACCTTTGTCGTAGGAACCAACCCAAATTCGGTAAGTTCCAGCCAGCCATTCACCAACAATGCCGGCATTTTTACCATCAAAATCGTCATTGCACCAAGTACCACCAGGTCCTTTAACAATCATGGTGGTGTCCTCAGGGCTTTGGACTTGTAGCTTTAGGTAATCAAATTTACTTGTTAATACTAATGTGTGGTCTGGTGTTTCATCAACAAAACCAGTACAAGGGCCAGTGGCCGTTTCACTTCTACCACCTACTTGATTTCCAGATACTGAGCCACCACTCATGCCGCGAACTGTTAGTGGGTCTGGGGAAAACTGGGGGCCAATGGTGACATCTCCAAATATCGTTGGCGCTTCTTGGGCATCAGCTATGGCATTAACTGAAGTGATGAAAAGCGTAACTATCATCAACGATAATCTCATCCCTCTATTGAGCGCTTTTGTCGGCATTGTAATTAAGTTTGCTTCTAAGTGCTTTTGAAGACATGTATTTTACATACCAAGTTCCCAATATGAGGAGAATTGACTACAAAGGGGAATGGGGAGTGGGGAGTGGGGAATGGGGAATAGGGCATGGGGCACAAGAGGCAAAGGGCAAAGGGGAAAACAAAGATCCCTCCTTTTCCCTTTAACCTTTCCCCTTTTCCCTTTGCGAAGCCATCTCCCTACTCCTTACTCTCGGTTATTGCTTTACTTAAGCGGGGCTGATCTAAACCAATCTGATTGAGCAGTAACCAAGATTGGATGAGGTCGGGGCCATGAACGTCTCCAGTTAAAGCTGCTCTGAGCGATCGCATTACTAAGCCTTTTTTGACTTTTTGCTCTTTGACAACTTGTTTAATAATATCCTGGGCAGATTCCTCAGAAAGTTGTGGCTGATTTTGCAAAGCTGTGACAATCCCCTCTAGGACGGCAGCAGAACCTTCTTGCTTGAGTTGTGTATTTGCTTCGTCGCTAAATTCAACTGTGTCGGTGAAAAACACTTGACTCATAGCTACAGCATCTAGCAGTCGAGTTAAGCTTTGGCTAATTAAAGCTACTAGCTGTTCTAACCACGGGCGAGTGCGTCCACCGTCAAATTTATACCCAGCTGCTTCCCAATAGGGTATGAGTAAATCTGTGAGTTGATCTACAGGGGTATTGTGGATATACTGACTGTTCAACCAATCCAGCTTGTCCCAGTCAAATTTTGCACCGGCTTTATTGACCCGCTCAAAGCTAAATTCCTTGGCTGCTGTTTCTAAGGTAAATATTTCTTGGGAATCTGGGGGCGACCAACCAAGCAATGTCATGTAATTTACTAAGCCTTCAGCGGTAAAGCCCATTTGCTGAAAGTCAGAAATGGAAGTGACGCCATCTCGCTTGGAAAGCTTACGCCCTTCCTTATTCAAAATCAGTGGCGAGTGGGCAAATTCTGGGATTTTTGCTCCTAAAGCTTCATACAGCAAAATTTGCTTGGCTGTGTTGGCGATGTGGTCTTCTCCCCGAATGACGTGGGTAATCTCCATATCGATGTCATCCACTACAACTACGAAGTTGTATAAAGGTTGACCGCTACCCTCTTCTGAGGCGCGGGCGATGACCATATCACCACCTAAATCGCTACCTCGCCAAGACATTTTTCCCCTGACTAAATCGTTCCAGACAATTTCGCGATCGTCTTCGATTTTGAACCGAATCACGGAAGAACGACCTTCTGCTTCAAAAGCGGCGCGTTGTTCTGGGGTGAGGTTGCGATGACGGTTGTCGTAGCGGGGAGCTTCGCCTCTGGCTTTTTGGGCTTCTCGTAGAGCTTCTAGTTCCTCAGAAGTGGTGTAGCAGCGATATGCTAGTCCTCGATCTAACAGTTTTTGTACTGCTTCTTTGTAAAGATCCAGGCGTTGGGATTGAAAAAATGGCCCTTCATCCCAGTTCAGACCCAGCCAGCGCAGTCCTTGAAAGATATTTTCAGTATATTCGGGACGCGATCGCTCTAGATCTGTGTCTTCTATTCTGAGGATGAACTTCCCGCCGTGGTGGCGGGCAAATAACCAGTTAAATACAGCCGTTCTCGCTGTACCAATATGTAAATTTCCAGTCGGACTCGGCGCAATACGGACTCTGACAGTCACAGTTAATTCTCTCTTTTGCAAAGCATGAATAAATGTACCTTATATTTGGACTCTAAGCCCTGAGTCCATAGAGATACGATTCCTCACGTTTTGAGTGAGTCTTGGAATAGGCTATAAATTTTATTTTTTTATGTAGAACTTACGCATCGTACATAAGTACTATACACAATTTGGTTATTTCTGCCATTTCTAGCATCCAGCGATCGCTTTCTATGCTAATAAATTAGGGTTATACGAAGCGCTTGAAACGACTATAAACCATAACACACATTATGGATAAATTGTACAGTGCGTAAGTCCTATTATAGCCGAATCAGTTGTTGGTTTTTAGAGGAAATGTTGATCGATTAATAGTTAACAAACTTCGGCGCTTTTTTGTCCCCGGCTACAAAAGAAGCCACAAGTTTTGTTGCGTGGTCTAAATCCCCGTTACAAAACTGTACTTTCGACTTCCGACTTCTTTAATTATTTCAAAGCCCGATCAGACATTATCCAATAATAATTGGCGATAATAACTATCCAAGAATTTTTTTAAGAAAGCTGCACTTACATAGCACGAGTAATCATGGTGAGTATCTCCTTTCAAACTATTTGCAAAATCCACAACACTTTTGACGATAAAAAATTCGACTCTTTTTGTTGTTGTTGTACTCAGACTCGTGGCTAAAGCAACTGCATAGGACTCCATATCAAGAGCCAATAGCTTTCTTTCTGTAAGTACTATTTCTTCAATCATTGCTGCATCTGCCACAACAGCAGAACCACAACCCATAGAACCCAAATGAGCGACCAAAGGACTGTCAGGACGACCATGATCTAAAGGATATTCCCGATCAATCTCTTCCATAATAGCTTCATCATTTCTAAATAACTCTAAAAGTTGCCACAGCCAAGCATCAATTTGAACTGGTTCAAAATTAGGTCGTAGTTTTCCATTAACAATTTTACCAGAGCCATAGTCAAAGACCTTATTAGCGATCACTATATCTCCCATAGTGACTTGACCTTCAACTCCTGCACAGATTCCTGTCATTACAACCACTGAAGGAGACCACAACATAATACTTCTAGTTGTTAAAACTGCTGCCTGAGGCATTCCCATATGTAGTTGTGAAACTGCGGCTATTTTGAATGTTTGATCGTCTATTTTGTACTCGGCTACTTGATAAACCACACCCCCTTTTTCAACATTTTTCCATTCACAATTAAAAACTTTTTGAACCCATTTTCTCTCTTTGTATAAAGCAGCTACAATGAGAATATCTGCTTTGGTTTCTTCGCAAGACTGTTCTATTTTGATCGAATTCTGACTTGAATAATCCATACTTTTTTGATTGTTTTCCTAATTGACAAGTATTTGAGCAAGTATTTTCATCATTATTGTGAAAGTAGGCGATCGCATCACCCTGGAAATACCATCAGCGCAACCCCCAGAACTGCAAGCCCAAGAGATACCCTTAGATATTCTGTAGGAAGACGAGCAATTACTCATTTTCAACAAATCGGCTGGTTTAGTTGTGCATCCTGCACCCGATCATGCAGATGGCACTTTAGTAAATGCTTTATTAGCACATTGTTCCAATTTACCAGGAATAGGGGGAGTTCAACTCCGGGAATTGTGCATTGATTGGATAAAGGTACAACAGGCGCCATCGCCATTGTCAAAACAGAGCTTGCCCAGGACTTACAAGCGCGACTCCAAGCAAAAACCGTACAACGGGAATATCTAGGTGTAGTTTACGATGCGCTAAAAGTGCAAAGCAGTATCATAGACTTGCCAATTGGTCACCGCAGTTGTTTCCATAGAACAAGGCGGACGGTGTGCCATCAATCATTGGCAAGCACTAGAACGCTTAGGAAGCTATACATTAATTTACTTTCAATTAAAAACTTGACGCACCAATCAAATATGCGTTTACACTTCTATAATAGGTGAGTTTAGAACGGGACTGACGGGGCTCGAACCCGCAACTTCCGCCGTGACAGGGCGGTGCTCTAACCAATTGAACTACAGTCCCTTGATGGCAACTTTGCTATTGTCGCTATTTTTTTTCTATTTGTCAAGTGTTTTTGGGTTGGAAGTTAAAAATTATTTTTCTGCGGTCATTAATCATTTGTCATTGGTCATTATTTATTCACCGTATCCCCGCGTCCCCGCGTCCCCGTGTCCCTGCGTCTCCATCTCCCCACTCCCCATTCTAGATAGAGCCTGATAATACAACCTGGGGTTTTGATTGTAGATGCTGCAATATCCGGGATTGCATTTGTTTATACTGCTGCTTTAATAGCTGTTTACTCAAGTGGGGTTGAGAAGCGGGTGGTAGGTTCTGACTCTGTTCCACCCAAGTTTTTAACATTTGCCGCTGAGTTGGGTCGATACGACTGCTGAGAATATGAGCGCAGGAATATGGTGGTTCCATAGTAAAGAAAATCAACGGGTAGCGTTCATTTTCAGCCAGTAAACTCACCATCTGACGATTTTGGGAATTTTGCATATCTAGGTAGCAGGGTAGCCATTTAGGAGCTAGTTCCCGATGGTAGAGTACAGTCACCCACAACAGCATTGGGTGGGGGGATGTCATGAAAATAAATTGATTGTAACGGGTAGAGAGAGCATAGTTTTTGATTTCTTTTTGAGGCAACATCAACCATAGTGCTGCTACAGATTTTTGTAAGGTGTCTAGAACATGGGGAAAAACAATTTCTTGAATTGGTTTATTTTTAGGCCAGGAAAGTTGCCGACAGGTTTGTTCTAATGTAATTGTTAACCCAGAATCTAAGGGACGGCTGAGGATCGTTCTAGAAGGTAAAGTTGTAGGTAAACTGGGACAATTAGATTGTTCTAAAGTGTTGAAAATTTGTAAAATTTGAGAGATGTTTTGTGGGCGATCGCTTGCTTTTTTTGCAAGGCAAGTCATGATTAAATTATTCAGTTTTTGAGGTAATTTTAAAGTGGGTTTTACATCTGCGATCGCCTTTGGTGCTTCAAAGTGGTGTGCTTTATACCAAGCGCCGAAAAAATCGGTTTCTGGTTGCCAAGGTTTTTTGGCTGTGAGCATCTCAAACATCATCACACCCAGACTATAAATATCAGAGCGACCATCTAATTTTTCCCCATCTAGCTGTTCTGGAGAACAATAGGGCAAAGTGCCGTTAAACCCTGTACTTGTACTAGCTGTTGATGCATAATTTAAAAATCTAGCAATACCAAAGTCTAAAATTTTTACTAACTGACCCAATATCGGATCGGGAATAACTAATATATTTGCAGGTTTTATATCTCTATGAACTAACGGACAAATTTTGCCGTCAATGTTAATGCCTTCATGGGCACACTGTAAACCCAAACAAATTTGTCGGGAGATAGTCAAAAACATCGGCAGGGATAGCGGAATTAAATCTTTTAAACTCTTCCCAGATAGATATTCCATGACATAGTATGGTTTTCCTTTTTCACTGACGCCATAATCATACGCCCGCACAATATGTACACTCTTTTGACTCAAAGCTGCACTCATTAAAGCTTCACGAGCGAAGTCTTGTTGCATTTTGCTATCGACAACAGTCCGAGTCAAAAACTTGATCGCAACTGGTGTTCCCCCTAACAAAATATCATTTGCTAAAAAAACTTCCCCCATGCCACCGCTGCCAATTAATTGCTTGAGTTGATAACGATTGGCAAGCAAGCCCGTACTACTTGGAGATGCAAATGGGCTTTGATTCACTTTGATAACCTCTGCTCCTTAGTCTATTTACAGTTCGTAATACACACTATAGAAATTTCATTAGCTAAACGTGGGAAAGTTTTTGAATTCGATAGCCAAGTTTTAACGAATTGATAAAAATTTAAAAATCATCTCCCAAAATTTAACCATTCTATTTTTGAAACTTTCATTTTCAATTTTTTTGTCTGCAACTAACTTTCGTAAAACATCTAATTTTAGCTTTTCATATTCTATCTTTAAAATACTTTTTGCTTCCTGAGGTAAAATAGATTCATTTAATTTTTGATTCATATTTAACCAATCTATAAGTTGCTGACGTTGGCTAGCGGTGAGACTTAAAGTTGTGACATGAGAGCAACGATTTGGATCTTCTAGGGGAAAAAATAATAGATGATAGTAACCTACTTCCGCTAAACTACGCGCTATATTCTGCCCTTTCTGATCTTTCAAGTCCAAAAAATAAGGTAGCCATTTCGTTAGAGAAGGTTCGGCATCGTATAGCACTGTTACCCACAAAAACATTGGGTATACATTCATTTTAGTGATAAATTCTGTGCCATGTACTTTATCCAGGAATTTTACAATTTCTTGCTTGGGCAACATTGCCCAAAAAGTCGGTATAAGTCTTTGAGGAGTATGTAATAAATGGGGAAATCCAATTGGTGCAACTGGTTTATTTTTAGGCCAATTTTTCTGCAAACACTCTTTCTCTGATAAAAATGTTGCTGGGACTAATTGCAGAGGTATTGATATTTCAATACTATCACTACTACTAGGAATAGTATCTTCAATCTGACTTTTTACCTTTGCTAATTCGTCTAATACTTGGCTGATATTTTGAGGGCGATCGCTTACTTCTTTAGCTAAACAACTCATTAATATTTTTTGTAATCCTTGGGGTATTTTTACTTGGGGATTTACTTCCTCAACTGTAGGCGGCATTTGAAAACGATGTGCTTGATACCAATTACCAAAGGAATTACTTTTTGTTTGAAATGGATGCTTACCTGTGAGCATTTCAAACATTAACACTCCCAAACTGTAGATATCAGAGCGTACATCCAACAGTTTGCGTCCTTCCATATGTTCTGGAGAACAATAAGGCAAACTACCGATAAAAGAATCTGTCAGAGTCATCCCACTCCGCTCTGTTAAAAACTTGGCAATGCCAAAATCCAGTATTTTGACAATTTCTCCTTGTTTAGCATCTTCACTCAGAAATATATTTTCTGGTTTGATATCTCTGTGAACAATGGGATAAATTTCTCCTTTCAGGCTAATACCTTGGTGGGCACATTGTAAACCTAAACAAATTTGCGTAGAAATCTCTAAAAACTTCGATATTGTTAAAGGCTGAATTTTGAGAAGTTGTTTGAGATTTTTACCTTTGAGATATTCCATTACATAAAAGGGAATTTTATCCTCAGTCACACCGTAACTTAAAATCCGAACAATATGTTTACTTTTGCGACCTAATTGAGCGCCAATAAAAATCTCTCTGGCAAAGCGTTGAGACATGTGTTGGTTGGCTAAACTAAGTGATAAAATTTTGATGGCGATCGCCATTCCACCTTTCGCAGTATCTTCTGCTAGGTAAACTCTACCCATCCCTCCTTTACCAATCAAATCTCTGATTAAGTAGCGATTATTTAAAAATTGTCCAATGTAGTTGTCTAATTCTACTTTTTGCCCTACCATATTCTCAATTTTTTTTTGTGTCATAAAAATCAATTATGAAAAATATTGTTGGCAAAATACTTGAATAAGTTTAGTCAATTGTTAATTTTTATTCCCAAAAACTTCAGAGTTTTTAGAGTAATTGAGCAATATAAATTGAAAAACTACTGTAAGAAAGATTTATTTTCTTAATCATCGGTTGTCTCTCTGCAAAAGCTCTTACACATTGTGTAACATATTTATTAAGGAATACGGTTGAGAAATTACACTGAAAGTACAAATAGGCTAGATAAATTTACCTGGTAGATTCCGTGAATACACAGTAAAAACCAGAAAAACTAAATAGCAGTAAAACAAATTTATTAAAATATATACTGTTAAGGATTGAGATTCGGCAGTAAACGGCGTAATAATCTGATTAGTGGTGTTTCGATTTTGATTTTAAAAGCTAGTATCTGGGTACGTTGCAGGGAGTTAAAATTGTTGTCGCTAATGAGAATTAATGAGCGCTGTCCATCAGATAATTTAGGGCCAAGAGTTAAGCCTTCAATATTGTCGAGGACTACATCTAAAGTTCTTAAATCTAACAACAGTTTTTTCTTAACTGGTTGAATATTCTTGGAGTCAACTGCTAAAAGGCTATCAATCTTGTGAATATCATCGGCTCCTTCTAAAGAAACCTGAAATAGAGAAACAGCAAATCCTAAACCTGTAAAAGATCGTTCTAAACTTAGAAAGTTTCCGTGATTATCCAGAGCAAGTAAATCAGGTAATCCGCTAGCGAACTTACCCGTGATATTCAAAAACTGTGCTACTGGTTCAGTTTGGTAAATAAATTCCTGTTCTGGCTGGTTGCTGGGCAAGTTATATTGCAAAATCCGACAAGGACTGCCGATTTTAGGTTGAGCGGCTGAACCATCTTGAATTAAAGCATTTTCTGTGGCTGTGAATAGATACTTTTCATCAGGTGTGATGGTTAAGCTTTCAAAAGCTAAATTGTTGCGGATACCTTGTTGACCATTTTTATCTGGCAAAAATTTGTTTGGTATGGGGAGTGTTGAAATTTCTTTACCAGAAGATAGTGAAAATTCTTTAATAAAAGGATTAATGAATTTACCAACATCGCCTTCAGAAGAAATAAAGACACTGCCTTTATTAGTTAAAGCAATGCCTTCTGTATCAGTTTCACTAGGAGGAAATTTTTCTCCGGTTTCATTTAATAAGGTGGTGACATTAGCAACAACAACTCCACCTTTTTGTAAAGAACCCTTGCTTAAATCGATTTTCAAAGTGTAGAAACGGGTATTACTTTTTTGCCCACGGTCATCCGAAATAGCGTAATAAAGGTTATTTTTTGCATCATAAGTAATTCCAGATAAACCTCCAACTTCAGTTTTTTGAAATATTAATTTTTTCGGTAAAGTAACTTCTCCGATAAATTTTATGCTAATGATTTCAACAGCGCTTGATGGTAAGTTGATGAAGAAGAGACTGATAATTAGAATCGGGATGAAAAAATAAATAATTCGTGGAAATACGAAGATTTTTTTAATGAACCGCATGGAAAGCTACAAGAGTGACTGGGGACTAGGGACTGGGGACTGGGTAATCAGCTCCAAAATTATGTTCGGGACTATTACCCACAGACAAATTTTGTCATAATTTCCTAGTATCGAGTACTTTGTCAGGATTAATAGCCGAAAAGAGTGATTTTCAGGTAGGGGCAATTCATGAATTGCCCCTACAGCGTGTACTAATTAAGCAAGTCGCAAACCATATTCATCCTCGAAAAATTTAACCAGCCAGTCTTTGACTAGGTGGGTGGCGCGACAGTCATCTTCGTTGTAGCGTTGGATACTTTCTAACAAAGTGCGATCGCCTGTTTCTAGCCATTGCTCATACCAGTAAATACACTTAGCACCACTGGCTTCTTTATCGCGCCACTCAAATCCTAACCAACGAGCGATCGCTTTGAGGGCATAACTTTCTACAGGCAATGCTACGCTTTGAGTTAATTGTTCATATATATCGACAAATCGATTCAGTACAGGACGCACGGAGGAATTGGGAGTATTATAAAGCTTTGCTAGCCGTTTGACTGTATCAAATTCATACACACAAAAATGATAAATTGGGGCTTGGGGATATTGCCAAACCAAATTCAAAAATTGCTGCCAAACTAATTCTTCGTCTTCTGGTTTATCTGCTAAAAAAGAATAAAATTGTTCTGTGTTGGCAAGTCTATCTACTACCAAAACTCCCAACAAATAATTTAAATCCAAGTCTGGTTGCGCCTCAATATCAAAGTAAAGCTCTATGGGCGCTGTGAATGTAATATTTTCTTTTGGTAGCGGATACGGTAAGATTAAAGGCCGTTTTTGGAGTACAGATTGAGCTTGTACTACTAGCTTCGGCGCTATTTCGCGATCGAAACCAACCAGATTTTCGAGAATGCTGGGACTAGTGTTAGCCAGAGATTCCAGTGAAGTTATGTCTAAGGCTTGGAGTTGAGTGTAGCGAATGGGTGTTACGCCTGGTAACAGCGAGAGATGTTGCTGAGTTTGAGCGATCGCATAACATTGACTATACCAATGGCAAAGATTACACTTTTGCCGAGAAATAAACACTTCTGGCGGATTTGAAAACTCTAAAACTTCAAGAAATTCCTGTAGAATTTGCTGCATCTGTGGTGTCCATTTGAACAAGTCCACTGCATAACTTGTATCTTTGGTTCGCAAGATCAGCAAAGCTGTTTCGGGTATAACTCCTTGGACTGTTGCTAATACTTGGGCATGAAATGCGGCGACGACTTGATATTCTTGTTTGGGACGCTTACCGAGTTCAATACTAGCCGGCACATACATCCAATCACCAAAATGGGATTTTCCTGGCTGTTTAACGAGTAAATCTGGACGACTTACTAAGGTGTATTTTTCCGAATAACTTGCTAACAGCGCTCCTTTATAGATGTACTCAACCCCACGCTGCATCAATTCTAAAGTTGCCTTCTCTCCCCTTTCCCAGTTTCCGTATGAATAATCTGGCTGGTGATAAGTCAGCTGAGCCAAATTACTCAGCTGATGAGTGATTTTGTCCTGTTGTAGTTTCCCCAACAACTCACTGGGAGCATCCCGCCGACTTTTGTCACCGTGAATATCTAAAAAAGGTCGGCGTTTACAGCGTTGGTATTGCAGTAGGAGTTCAGCATTAATTAGCATTTCTTTAAGTTAACAAGAATTAGCGCTCTGTGGGGGGTGACTCAGACAATTAAAGTTTTGAAGTGGCGATCGCCTCTACACCTCATTTGCGGTTTATTCTATACTGTCAACAGCTAGCTCGTGAGTAAACACATAGGTGTTCACATTTCTCCTCAGTTACAGATGAGGGAGAATCATACAAGCACGTTTTATCCATCATTACAAGGGTACATGACAGAACAACATGAACCGTGCCTCATCTGTGAGCGTGTCAGAGTTTGGAGAAGTGGTGAAAATCCCTACTTCATCCATGAATTTGAGCATTCAATCTTTGTGATTGGCGATCATCAGTTTCATCACGGATACTCCCTCATTCTTCTAAAAACACATATTAGAGAGTTGCATGAACTTCCCCCACCTATCCAGTCTGCCTTATTTCAAGAGGTGATGTTGGCAGGACAAGCGATCGTTAACGCTTTTAGTCCTTGGAAAATGAATTATGCATGTTATGGAAATAGTGAGCCACATATTCATTGGCATCTCTTCCCACGCTACGAGTCCGATCGCGATCGCCAAGGTGTCCCGTGGCTTCACGCATCAGAGTTCAAACACCATCTAATTACTCCTCAAACAGCCAAGAATCTAGGGCAAAAAGTCAGAGAGCATTTATCGTTACTGATTACCAGATAAGATTTAGCAGCGAGTACTTAAATTAATCTCATCCCTATTTTTAGCGTTGCTCCTAGCACAAAGTACAAATACCTCTTAATATCAATACCTTGTAAATTATGACGAGTATTTCTGTCGCACAAACCAAGTTACATACCCATCGAGAGCAATTTCCGGCTTTAGCGAATAAGACTTATTTTAATTATGGGGGGCAAGGGCCGATGCCCCAAAAAGCAATGGATGCTATCAGCCAAACTCAAACTCATATTCAGCACATAGGCCCCTTTGGTAATGAGGCGTATGGCTGGATTAGGCCACAAGTGCAAGCTGCTAGAGTTGCGATCGCTTCCGAGTTCCAAATACCAACTGATACAATAACTCTGACTCAGAATGTCACTGTTGGCTGTAATATCGCTATGTGGGGTATAGAATGGCGTCCTGGCGACCATATACTGCTCTCAGATTGCGAACACCCAGGCGTAATTGCCACAGCCCAAGAAATCAGCAGGCGATTCTCTGTAGAAGTTACTACCTGTCCCCTAAAGGCGACTTTAAATGAAGGTGATCCCGTAGAAGTCATTACCCAGCACTTGCGCCCCAATACTCGCCTAGTAATATTGAGTCACGTTTTCTGGAATACAGGGCAAGTTTTACCTCTCGATAAAATTGCTGAAGTATGCAGAAATAATCATTCTGCACTCTTAATAGACGCTGCCCAATCTGCTGGTTTGTTGCCTTTAAACTTGACTGAATTGGGTGTAGATTTTTATGCTTTTACTGGTCATAAATGGTTATGTGGCCCTGCTGGTGCCGGTGGTTTGTATGTGCGCCCAGAAGCACGAGAAAGCCTCAAACCTACATTTATTGGCTTGAATGGCATTGTTGTCGATAGCCAATCTCAGCCTGTGGATTGGCTTCCAGATGGGCGACGATATGAAGTGTCTACAGTAGCTTATCCTTTGTATGTGGGGTTACGGGAGGCGATCGCTATTCATCAGCAATGGGGAACCCCACAGCAACGTTACGAACAAATTTGCCACAACAGCGAGTACCTCTGGCGACAATTGACAGCGTTACCCGATATTAAATGTCTGCAAACTTCCACACCTGAAAGCGGTATAGTCTCTTTTCAACTGACAAATAATCAGCCCCAAACTCATCTCAAATTAGTGCAATTTTTAGAATTACAAAAAATATTAACTCGCACAATTGCCGACCCTAGCTGTATCCGTGCCACCGTCCATTACTTGACTTTAGAATCGGAAATTGACCAATTAATTGAGGTAATTCAAACTTTTTTCAAAAGTAATTAAAAGTTAAAAGGTAAGAGTTAGGAGTTAAGAGATAAAAATTACTAACTTCCCACTCCCACTCGCCACTCCCTACTCCCCATTCCCCATTCCCCAATTAAAAATGCAACGCCCAATTTTATATTTAGCCATAACTAATCACGGCTTTGGTCATGCTACCCGCATGGCTTCTGTCGCTGCGACAATTCAAAAGTTATGTCCAGAAGTGCTGCTAATTATGGTGACCACTGCGCCACGCTGGTTGTTAGAGTGCTATATAGAAGGCGATTTTATCTATCGTCCTCGTGCATTTGATTTGGGTGTGGTGCAAGCTGATAGTTTGACAATGGATAAAGCAGCGACTTTAGAAAAGTTGCTCGATATTAAAAAGCATCAAAATTCGTTAATTGCCTCAGAAGTAAATTTTATCCGTCAAAATCGCGTTAATCTCATCTTGGCAGATGTTCCTTTTCTTGCTCCTGGATTTGCCAAAGCTGCAAATATTCCCTGCTGGATGATGAGTAACTTTGGCTGGGATTTGATCTATCGAGATTGGGGAGGTGAATTTATAGCAGTTGCAGACTGGATTAGTGATTGGTATTCAAAGTGCGATCGCCTGTTTCGTCTCCCTTTCCATGAAAGAATGCAGGCTTTTAACAATATCACAGATATTGGCTTAACAGGGGGTTCTCCCCGCTATTCTCTTGATGATTTACGTTCTATTTGGGGGATAACTGCACCAATCGAAAAAACTATTTTATTGACTTTTGGTGGTTTGGGTTTACAGCAAATTCCCTATGATAACGTGCGAGAATTTTCAGATTGGCAATTCATCATCTTCGATCAATCTGCCCCTGATTTACCAAATTTAATAAAAATTAATGACCGGAAATATCGCCCTGTAGATTTTATGCCCATTTGTCAGCGAGTGGTTTCTAAACCTGGTTACAGTACTTTTGCTGAAGCCACAAAATTACAAGTACCGATTGTTACTATTCCCCGTGAAGATTTTGCCGAGGCAAGTTTTCTTTTAGAAGGTGTAATTAATTACAACCAACATCAAATTGTCACCCCCGCTGAGTTTTTTGAAGGAACTTGGAATTTTCTGTATGAGTTACCCCAAGCACCAAAGCAATCCCAACCAATTGCTAAGGATGGTAATGAAGCGATCGCTCAGGCTGTGATTAATTATTTCCAATCAAGTTAAAATTGATTAAGAAGAATTCAGCAATTCCTGAGTCAGAATTCAGAATAAATTCTGTACGACTGGGTGATAGCGACGCGCAAAGCGAGTCTTCTCCCAAAGGGAGACGATACCGCGCAACGAGCGTCGCGTCTGAATATTGGTTTAAAACTAATTAGCTTTTACTGTCATAAATATTACTGTTTTACATGAGTCACTACCAAAAGTTATTAAGAATTACTACCACTGGCAAATCTTTTTACAATATCACTAATAAAATTGAAGCGATCGTTGCAGAGTCGGGAGTAGAAACTGGCCTTTGTACTTTATTTTTACGCCACACTTCAGCTAGTTTAGTCATCCAAGAAAATGCCGATCCTGATGTTCTTGTGGATCTAGCTAATTTTATGTCAAAACTCGTACCAGAATCAGCTAAATACATCCACGATGCTGAAGGCGCGGATGATATGCCAGCACACATTCGTACAGCCCTCACCCACACTTCTGAACATATCCCCATTAATCGCAGTCATTTGGTACTGGGAACTTGGCAAGGAATTTACATTTGGGAACACCGCCAGCGCAGTCATTCAAGGGAATTAGTCGTTCACATTTCTGCATAGCAATTTCTCAAATTTAATTTATAAGAAGAATTCAGAACTCAGGAGTCAGAATTCAGTATGAATTCTGTACGACTCGGTAATGAATATTGGTTTAAAACCTTGCCCGCAAGTGGCGCGAAACTAGTATTAAACCAGAATTCAGAATTCAGAAATCTTTTTAGTGGGGGACTTAAACCCACTTATTCAGACGCGACTCGAAAATACTCACTAATGCTGCGCTATCCGCCAGTCATACAGAAAACATTGCTGAATTCTGACGACTGACTCCTGAATTCTTTCTTGTTAAATTTTTTTCACTCATTTAAAATTCTATCCCTTGCCTACGGGATGCTGCGCGTAGCTTGCTTCCCTGTAAGGGTACATGGGTAGAGTATTCTGAATTCTGAATTATGACTCCTTTTTATTTCAGGTGTAGCTTTATAGAGTTTAAATACTCTGTTTTTCCTGCCTACCTTTTGGCTAGAATATTGAAAACTTCCATGTAATGCGTTTTTGGGGAAAAATTTTCATGGAAAATAAACCATATACACACTGAAAAAAATATATGTATCACTTTGTAAATGGAAAATTAAGTTTGTTTATATTTTTTTAATAATTTAGGCATTTCAATATAAACTCATAGTTAGTGTCAGCTGGCTGGGCTATTTCAATTACTATGAAGCAAGAACTAACACCAACTCATACTTTCCAATTTATTGATGAAATACTTGCTCAGCACTCTGTTAATCTTTTGTCACTTAATCCCGAAAAAAAAATAATTACCAGTTTTGCAGAATTGGGGAATTTGATTGCCCAACAAAACACGGACATCCAAATCATCACAACTCTTCAGGAAACTTTGGAATGTATAGTTGATAGTCAGTTGCAAAATTTCCCAGAAAACATATTCTGGGATTTTGATTTCCTCGTAAGTAGTATGCTGAGACAAGCTTTAGTAGCAGATGAAGGTGCTGTTTCTTTTTTAAAGACTTTTGGTGAAAAGATGGTTTTGCTGACAGAGATGTTCGGAATTAATACAGAAATTCGTTTCCGTTATGTTCACGATTTTATGTATGGATTTGATTGGGCTAGATGGGTACAAAAAGACCCAGAAAATCGCGCAAATATAGAGCCTTTTAGCTTAGTTTTTTTTGATTATTTACTCACTAAAGGTAAGGAATTGATACAACGTATTAGCCACGGACAAATCACTTGTTATAAATTATGTGACACAGGCTACCGGAATCCCTTCGCCTTTTCTCGTGAACCAGAAGATGAATACCGTCTGCTAAGTTATCTTGCCCAAGAAGAACTGATTCCAGTGGCAGTGTGGAACTGGAAAGCTAACCCTGTATGGAATAAACCTTTCCAAGAAATGCGTCAGCAAATAGCATTAAAATTAGATATTCAACCACAGAAACATTGAAGAAGAATTCAGAATTCAGAATTCAGAATTCTGAATTGAGTTTACTGATGATAGACTACCAAATTTTCAATTTGCTGGGCGAGTGAAATTCGTTGATTCATTCACCAAAAGCTACAAATGAAATTGCAGAATTATAGCTACTGATTCCTGAATTCTTTGTTGTTAAAAATTAGAAATGAAAAATTAATTATGAAAATTGTTGATTTAATTACTTGGTTTGAAGCATGGGCGAATCCCGCTTGGTGTGAAAGCTGGGATAATTGTGGCTGGCAGATTGAACCAGGAGTGTTGCAGGAAAGAGTACGAGTATTGGTGTGTTTGACACCAACTCTAGCAGTGATGCACGAAGCGATCGCTCTTAATGCTAATCTAATTTTTGCCCATCATCCTCTCATTTTTACACCTCCCAAGTCTTTACGCACTGGTGAGGCGATCGCCGAAATGGTACGCTTAGCTTTTACCCACAATATTGGTATTTACAGCGCCCATACAAATTTCGACCAAGTACAGGATGGTACTGCTGATGTGTTGGCTCAAATTTTAGAACTGAAACAAGTTACTCCCATAGTACCCACACAACCAGGATTAGGATATGGTCGTGTTGGTTGGCTAGAGCCATCGATGACACTACAGGAATTACTCACAGCCATTCAAACCCGACTTGCTTCCCCAAATTTAATTTTTTCCCCAACAGATAATTTACAGCAAACAATTACACAAGTTGCCGTTTTGGGTGGTTCGGGAGCTAGTTTTATTTCAGCAGTTAGCAAAACTGGTGCCCAAGCCTACCTAACTTCTGACTGCAAATTTCATCAGTTTCAAGAAAGCCGCGATCGCAATCTCATTTTAATCGACGCAGGACACTATGCTACCGAACGTCCTGCTTGCGATCGCTTGGTGCAAAAATTCCAGTCCTTGAACCTAGACTGGGTGCAACTGAGCCAAAAAGATGAGGATTTCCGCCAGTTTTTTGCTTGATTGCTTATACCTCACTATTTATTTGGATGGTTGCCTAAAAGTTTTACTATATTTTAATATTCTTAAATAACCTGATTTCTCAATATAAATACTAAAAACTATTGTATTCATATATCTGCGTATAGCAATAGATAAATCTACCAAAAACTTATATTATCAATCATCCTTGTGACATAAATCACTAAATACGTGTAATGATAATCACATATTATTAATGTTCCATATCAACTAGTGAGAGAAGGAAATATTCCACACTGGACATAATAAATTGCTCACTCTGCCCTAATCATGATGATTCGCACAATTGTTGAATCTGCTTTCCAAACTGGATATCTTAGTGTTGAATCTGAAGGTTTACTCCATCAAATGCTGGCTACTAAATGCTATCAGTCACAGGATTTGTTAGCCCTCACAGCCCTATACGATGCAGTTCGCACAGGTCAAATTAAACGAGAAGCATCCTCATCGAATGTGCTAATGGAATTACCCCTACAGTAAAAATATTGTTGATACTGACACAAGCGGCTTAGGGAGATGAGGAAGACGCAAAGAGGGGGAAACGCGGGGACACTGAGAATTCTTTCTCCGCGTCCCCGCGTCTCCGTGTCCCCCTGTCTCCCCCATCTTCAAGCAAAAACCTGAAAAACTCAAAACTCTTTGTGTGTTGTTTTTGAAAATCATCAAGGTCAGCAAGAGAATGAGTTAAGATCAAATACACAGGGGTAAAAGTAAAGCCAAGTCCCCGGACTTCCTAATAATGCCAATGACTACAAGTAGGCAAATTAAACAACCGCAATCAACGCTTGTTTCTCAGTATTATTTATTACATAATGGTAGAAAGGACTCACCAGCAAATATTAACCTTGTGAGGAGAAATCCCGACTTGTTCGACTTCTATGAAGCAAACATTCCCTAAAATCAGCTCGAAAGGGATTGATTTCATTGGTAAAGCAACCATTGGTTGATCGCCCAAAATCTCGATAGATGCTCACAACTACAAGCAAATCTTGAGATTGGGTCATAAGGCGTACTCGTCCTCGACCGTGAAATTAACCTCCTAAGGGTGTAATGTAATGGGGTAGAACCCAGATTTTGACAGGTTTAACTACGTTGTTTAAAAAGGCAGAAGCAGTACATGCTACACCGCAAGATTTATCAACTGTGTTGCGACGGGCGGGAGGTATGTGTTTTCTTGCGGGACCAGCAACGCTGGATTGAACGCGCCCGCATCATAGACATAGAGGGAGATTTAGTAACCCTACGCTATGAAACAGAAGAAGAGGATGAAGTTTGTTCTTGGGAAGAAATGGTTCGCCTCGAGAGCATTGGTGCTGTAACGCAAAAATTGGCTTCAGTGCCACGCGGAAATGTGGAACCTCTCCTGACAGAGGATTGTCCCGAAGCCGAACGCATCCGCAATCATTACACTGACTCAAATCCGGAATAATTTAGTCATTAGTCATTGGTTATTGGTCATTAGTCATTGGTCATTGGTCATTGGTCAAAAATGACAAAGGACAAAGGACAAAAGACAAAACAGCTAATGACTATTGACTATCATTCAAACGTTCAAAGGCAGGACAGTAACCTTCTAAGGTTACTTTAAAGTTATACAATGGGGAAGCTGGATTCCAACACCGCTGCCCCCTTTGATGTCGGCAAGTACCGCAACAATCTACGTCTGTCCATGTATAGCGATCGCTATTTTGATTGAGCAGTTCTCGCTGAGACAATCCCCTTAATACTAGTTCCTCCCCTTGCCAACGAGCCTCGATTAAACCAGTATCCGCAAACTGTTGCCAACGAGGATCGGCCGTGATTGCATCGGGTAAGGTGATTGTGACTACTGTTCCTAACTCCGTCAGTTCACCTTCATAATTCGTCTCTGGGGCTGCCGGTTGCAAAAATGTATCGCCAATAGGCAATTCCACCAAAGTCTCAGCCGCCGGAGAATGTATATGATAGCGGTTTTGTAACTCCTCTAAGCTTGTGAGATCGGCTAAGTAGGCAGGAGAACCGTGGACAAAAATCACGTGCTGGGGTCGCAAATTATGAATGAGTTGGGTAGTACCAGGACCATCACTATGCTGAGCTAAGAGATAGCTTTCCACTGTGGTGGGTGCTAAATATTTTTTGTTAAGTTTTATATCAATTTTTTCCGGCACGAGGATCAGCCAAGGACCGGTATCGGGTTGGCAGTGTTCGCCTAAATTAGCTGTGGAGTCAGTCAGGACAATACAGGGTGACTTGCCCACAGTGGCACGTTCTTCTGCTTTTAAACGACGCACGCGGGGACGCACCCGTTCGTCCCAAAACAAAGGTTGGTGGCGGGCAAAATTCTGTACCGATGGGGGGAGGTGGGGTAGCAGTTCTAGGTAGGCGTCGCAGCCTGTGGCGACGGCACCATCTACCCAGATATCTAAATCTCGTCCAGTGAAGTGGTGATGAGAGCGCAAAAGCATCAACAGTTCTTGACCCAGCCCTAAAGCAGGTGTGGGCAGGATTACAGAACAATGGTCAGCGATCGCCCGATTAATTCGCTCTGCTAATTGATTTTCTTGGTTGCGGCGGTGGGGATGGCGGGATGTACCATAGGTGCCTTCAATAATCAGTACATCCAAGTCTAAGCCCCGTAGTTCCTCTAAACGCAGACCTTCTACTAACCGAGAGTTGGATAAAAAAAAGTCCCCTGTATACAGTAGCTTGTAAGTACGGTGTTGGGTGGTGTAGGTGAGAAGAATTGCCACTGCCCCTGGTAGATGTCCTGCGGGAAATAATTCTGCTACCAGGCCTTCTTGGAATTCCACTGGCGATCGCAGCGGCAAAGCATGACAAAATTCAGAGATTTTCTGGGGATCTTGGTCTTGCCAATTCAGTGGCAGTAACTTGCTGGTGACTTCGCTGCCATAAATAGGTAACTTGGGAAAAGCTTTGTGCAGTGCCAGTAAGCCTCTGGCGTGATCTGGGTGGGCGTGACTAATTAAAACCAAATCTGCTGGTAGAGGGGAACTATTTTCACGTACCGACTTGCTAAGCCCCCTCCCCAGTGATGAGATATCCTCCAAACCACAGTCCAACAGGATGCGGTGTGGCCCCATTTTTACTAATAAACACACGCCCTCGTCGTCATGCTGGACGCTATAGGGCAAACATTCTAATTCACTACCCGCTTCCCCAGCATCTACGCGAGAGGATGCCGACAGATTATCCCTCATGCTCTCCTCCCCTCAAACCTCATCGTCATGGACATATCCCAAAAGCCAAAAATTGCACAAATTTTGGTTTTGTGACTTAGGGGTAAGTTTTATTATGCGCCCCTACACCCTGAGAATACGGATTTTTGATTGGGGAGGAGGCCTCTACCGAACCCGCACTAGTTCGGAAAAGTTGGATAACGAGAGAGCTATCAAACTAGGAGCTAAAGGAGTCTTGCCTCTTGCCTGTTTTCCCTGTGAAAGTTATGAGCGCTCTTAGCCAACCTACCCTAAGGAAAGTTGCCTCAGCGTCTACAAATTTCTCTCAATGTGCCGAACCATTGCCGTGATAATTATCTGAATCATAGAATCCATTTTTCGTGCCAAAAAATAAACACGAAACCGTAAATATAACCGTTAAGCCGGCTAAAATCAGCTTTACATCCATTTGTTTGCTGTCCCCTATTCAAGACTTTCCTATATTAATTTAGTGTTTCCACAATGAAATGGAATCACTAGAAAATCTTTACTATGGTTATGTGGATTGAGCAATAGGTAAAATTACCACAATCAGTTCAGATTGTAGAACTTTTCGGTTCCCCTGTCTATCCATACTAAAAAATGATCCCGCGTCCAGATTAAGACTTAGTATAAAGACCGTAAAAGGTAGAAGAGAAGGTTTTAAAGCCTTATCGTCATATCACTGCTTGCGGTGTACGTAGCTAACTCCATCGACCCAGATGACACTCTTGGGATCTTTCGGATCGGTGATTAGAATACGACGCTCGCTTGAGCCATCTTCGTAAGTTATATACGGAGTCAGTCCTTCAATGCGATAGCGACCGCGCTAATTTGGTGCTGTGTTGCTAGTGGCGATCGATGTGTCGCCAGACTCTGCGCTTCCACCAGCACCGTTACCACGCACGACTCGGCCATCAGCCCAGAAGCGATAGTCCTGCCAAGCGGCGATCGACTGGTTGCCTCCGATCGCAACCGTTCCCGTACCAGAGAGTGAGCGGAAGAGTCCGCTGAGCCTGAAGTCATTGGGCAATTTTGGATATGTCGTTTGGAAAGGTAACGCCTTCCAGCCGTCCTTTTGTGCAAGTTGCAGTTTGCCATATAAGGGGAGGGTTAGGGTGGGGTAAAAATATTTGATACATCAATCATGACTTTTAAAACATCCTCTAAGCGTATTTTTCTTTCAGTAGATTCAATATTTACGATTAAATTAATGATAATCATTGATTTATTCAATGATAAATCAATGGAAATGAACAATAAATCTTTTTGATAGTTAACTTTAGAAATTAGCATTTTACTAATCAAATATTTCAGGTAAATATAAGAAGTAAGGATACTTGCTCTAGATAATCTCTTGATTGGAGAAAACCAATGGTCGCACTCACACAGCCTACTCAAGTTATTCCCAACGCCGGACGTTTAACAATTGAACCTGTTGAAATTGCTCCTGAAACAACTGCTATTCGTTGCCTTGATTGGGATAGAGAACGTTTTGATGTCGAGTTTGGTTTACGGAATGGTACGACCTATAATTCTTTCTTAATTCAGGGAGAAAAAGTAGCTTTAGTTGATACTTCTCATAGCAAGTTTGAGCAGTTATATCTGGAGATAGTGGCAGGATTAATTGATCCAACTAAGATAGATTACTTGATTATTAGTCACACCGAACCAGACCATAGTGGCTTAGTAAAAAATATTTTACAACTAGCTCCTTCCATTACCGTTGTTGGTGCGAAGATAGCTATTCAATTTTTGGAAAATATGATTCACCAGCCTTTTAAATTCAAGCTGGTAAAAAGTGGCGAGTTATTAGATTTAGGCAATGGACATCAATTAGAATTTATCTCCGCTCCTAACTTACACTGGCCTGATACAATCTTGACTTATGACCACAAAACTGGCACTCTTTACACCTGTGATGTGTTTGGAATGCACTACTGTGATGACCATACTTATGATGAAAATTTCGACATCATCGAAGAAGATTTTAAATATTACTATGATTGTTTGATGGCTCCCAATGCTCGGTCTGTATTGGCAGCTTTAAAGCGAATCGAAAAATTAGAAATAAAAACGGTTGCCACAGGACACGGGCCTTTACTAAAAGAGTATATTTCCGAATGGTTGGGACGCTATCAAAATTGGAGTTTGGAACAAGCAAAAACTGAGACATTAGTGGCTTTATTTTACATTGAAGATTACGGATATAGCGAGAATTTAGTGAGAGCGATCGCACATGGAATTGCAAAGACAGGTGTGGCGGTAGAATTAGTAGCTTTGAATAACTCTGAACCTCAAGAAGTGCGAGAATTAGTTGACCAAGCCGCTGGTTTAGTTATTGGAATGCCTCCGCAATCATCAGATGTGGCTCAGGCAGCTTTTAATATTATTTTAGCTGCTGCTCATAATAAACAAGCAATTGGTTTATTAGAGTCGGGAGGAGGAGAAGATGAGCCTGTTTTTCCCTTACGCAATAAGTTTCAAGAACTGGGATTAATTGAGGCCTTTTCCCCAATTTTAGTTAAGGAAATTCCCTCTAAGGTACTAGAACAACTTTGTGATGAAGCGGGGACAGATATGGGTCAATGGTTAAACCGCGATCGCACCATCAAACAAATCAAATCAATTAATAGCGAATTAGAGAAATCCTTGGGGCGGATTAGCACAGGATTGTATATTCTCACCGCCAAAAAAGGAGAAGTTCAAAGTGCAATGCTCGCCTCTTGGGTAACACAAGCAAGTTTGAATCCCTTAGGCGTAGCGATCGCCGTAGCCAAAGACCGCGCCATAGAATCATTGATGCAAATTGGCGATCGCTTTGTCTTAAATATTTTAGAAGAAGGCAGATATCAAGGATTAATGAAACATTTCCTCAAGCGTTTTGCTCCCGGTGCAGATCGCTTTGCGGGAATCAAAACATACCCTGCTGCTACCAACGAATCCCCGATTTTAGCTGAAGCCCTGGCTTATCTCGAATGTGAAATCACCAGCCGCATGGATTGTGGAGATCATTGGGTGATTTATAGCACCGTCCAAACCGGCCGAGTTGCCAAAGTCAACGGACTCACCGCAGTACATCACCGCAAAATTGGCAATCATTACTAAATTTGTCATTAGTCATTGGTCATTAGTCATTAGTTTTTCTTTGCGTGCCTGCGTTCCCCCCACTCGCCACACACAAAAAGCCATGTATAAGTCTGCTGAAGATAACCCAGTTCCCACTTATGAAATACATCGGAAACGCATCGTCCAAACCTTGGAATTGATTCAAGATTTGATTGTGATTTCTTTGTGTCTCGGTTTATTTTGCTTCATGGTAATTCAGGTGAGAGATATGTTTTTCTCCCTGCTTCCTCCACTGGATTTTCATATTGTTACTGCCGATATTCTCTTTTTGCTCATCTTAGTTGAATTATTTCGACTGTTGATTATTTACTTACAAGAACAACGAATATCTATTGGTGTAGCTGTAGAAGTCTCCATTGTTTCCGCCTTGCGAGAAGTCATTGTTAAAGGAGTTTTAGAAACTAATTGGAGTCAAATTTTAGCCACTTGTGCCTTCTTATTAGTTTTAGGAGTAATACTCGTTGTTCGAGTTTGGCTACCCCCCACCTTTGAAGGCATCGATCCCGAACAAGCAATTTCTAAACGCTATAAAAATCGAGTCAAATCGGAATTAGTCGAAAGTAATGGGAGTTAGCAGTAGAGACGTGATTAATCGCGTCTGTACAAGAGTTTTATCTCCTTCATGCCCCATGCCCCATTCCCAATGCCCCATGCCCAATTCCCAGAGAGAGGTTACTATGTCTGCTAATACTGTAACTGCCAGCCGTCCGAGAGATGTGCAGGTTGCTGAAATTGGTAAAGATACACTGGTTTTGCGATCGCGGACTTGGGAACGACTAAAATTTGAAGTTGAGTATTCCCGCCAACGGGGAACTACGGCAAATTCTTATCTCATTCAAGCTGATAAAAAGGCTTTAATCGATCCTCCCGGTGAATCTTTTACCGAAATTTATCTCGAAGAACTGGCACAACATTTAGATTTCACTACCCTAGATTACATTGTTCTCGGTCATGTCAACCCGAACCGCAGAGCCACCCTACAAGTATTACTTTCTCAAGCTATTCAAGCTACTTTAATTTGTTCTCGCCCTGCTGCTAATGCTTTGAAAACTGCTTTTGGGGAATGGGAATCACGCATTCAAGCTGTGCGTTCAGAGGATACTCTGGATTTAGGACAAGGACATCATCTCACATTTGTTAGCGTACCGACTCCTCGCTGGGCAGATGGATTATGTACCTATGATTCTGCTACCAAAATTCTCTATACAGACAAATTTTTTGGCGCTCATATTTGCGAAGATACCCTCTTCGATGAAGATTGGAAAAGTTTAGATGCAGAACGTCATTACTATTTTGATTGTCTCCACGCATCCCAAGCCAAACAAGTCGAAGTTGCCTTAGAAAAGCTTTCGGTTTTCCCAGCAAAATGTTACGCTCCTGCTCATGGCCCTGTTGTTCGTTACAGCCTCAGCCGGTTTAATTTTGATTATCGTCAATGGTGCCAAGGACAAAAATTACAAGAATTGAGTGTTGCTTTACTTTATGCCTCTGCTTATGGAAATACAGCAATTTTGGCTAATGCGATCGCTCAAGGTTTAATTCAAAATGGAGTTAATGTAGAATCGATCAATTGTGAACTAGCAGAACCAGCAGAAATTACCCGTATTGTCGAAACTTGCGACGGATTTATTATTGGCTCACCCACCTTAGGCGGCCATGCACCAACCCAAATTCAAACTGCTTTAGGAATAGTTCTAGCCACAGCAGCTAAAACAAAATTAGCAGGAGTATTTGGTTCATTTGGTTGGAGTGGAGAAGCAATTGATTTACTTGAAAGTAAGCTCAAAGATGCCAATTATCGTCTAGGATTTGAAACAATTCGAGTCCGCTTTACGCCTACACCTGAAATTCTCCAACAGTGTCAAGAAGCAGGTGCTTCCTTTGCTCAAAACTTAAAGAAAACTAAGAAATTGCGGAGTGCGCGTCAAGTTGTCACCGAAACCCAAGTAGATCGCACTGAACAAGCCGTGGGGCGAATTATCGGTTCTTTGTGTGTTTTAACAACTCGTGATGAAGAAACCCATAAAGGCGTTTTAACCTCTTGGGTATCCCAAGCAACATTTAATCCGCCGGGAATTATGATTGCCATTGCTGATGAACAAAATGCAGATTTAATGTGTCATCCCGGCGATAAATTTGTGTTGAATATTCTCAAAGAAGGTAGAAATGTCCGCCGCTATTTTTATCGGAATAGCGTTTTAGGAAATAATCCCTTTGTCAATCTTTCTACACAAACTGCTGTGAATGGTTGCCTGATTTTGAATGAGGCATTGTCCTATTTAGAATGTACTGTACAAAATCAAATGAAATGTGGTGACAGATGGTTAATTTATGCCGTAATCGATAAAGGCGAAGTCTTAGAAAACGATGGTTTAACTGCCCTCGAATACCGCAAATCCGGCAGCTATTATTAATTGGGCATGGGGCATTGGGTATGGGGCATTGGTAATTACCCATCTCCCCATCTTCCTCATACCCCTACTCCCTACTCCCCACTCCCCACTCCCTCCCCCTTCTAAATTTTCTAACCAAATTACCAATAGCAAGTTATGTCTACATTTGTTGCTGTCGATCGCATTGACAAAGTTTTTGAATTAACCGGCGGTGGTAAATATATTGCCCTCAAAGGAATTGACCTCCAAATTAAAAAAGGAGAATTCATTTCCTTAATTGGTCACTCCGGCTGCGGCAAATCTACCTTATTAAATATGATTGCAGGTTTGGATTTGCCCAGTGAAGGTATTGTCACCTTAGAAGGACAAAAAATCAATAAACCAGGCCCAGACAGGATGGTGGTTTTTCAAAATTATTCCCTATTACCTTGGCGGACAGTCAGAGAAAATATTGCCTTGGCGGTAGACTCAGTAATGAAGGGCGTACCCGCAGACGAACGCCAAGCCATCATCGAAAAACATATCGATATGGTGGGTTTGCGTCCCCATGCTGACAAACAGCCGGGAATGTTATCTGGGGGACAAAAGCAGCGTGTGGCGATCGCCCGCGCTTTAGCAATTCGCCCCAAATTATTACTGCTAGACGAACCCTTTGGCGCCTTGGATGCACTGACTCGCGGGAATTTGCAAGAACAACTCATGCAAATTTGCGAAGAAAATGAAGTCACTGCTGTCATGGTTACCCATGATGTAGACGAAGCGGTGCTGTTATCTGACAGAATTGTGATGCTGACCAACGGCCCCGAATCGAAAATTGGGGACATTCTCGAAGTGGATATTCCCAGACCCCGCAAGCGCATGGAAGTTGTAGAACATCCCAGCTACTACAGCTTGCGGAGTGAGATGATTTACTTCCTCAATCAGCAAAAACGCATTAAGAAACTTCGCGCCAGAAAAACAGCCGACATTGCCCGTCATGGGTTAGAAAAAGTTAACTTAGAAATTGGCTTTTTACCTCTAACCGCTTGCGCCCCCTTAGCAGTTGCTAAAGAAAAAGGCTTCTTTGTCAAGCATGGTTTAGATGAAGTTCACCTCGTGCGGGAAAGTAGCTGGCGGGGTATAGTTGATGGCATGACAGGCGGTTATTTGGATGCGGCTCAAATGCCTTCAGGAATGCCCATGTGGCTAACTTTGGGAGGAAACAACAACCAACCTTTGCCCGTTGTCACCGCCCTTACCATGACCCGCAACGGTAACGCCATCACCTTAGCAAAACGCTTTTACGACCAAGGCGTGCAAAGCTTATCAGACTTCAGAAATCATCTGATTCTCACCCGCAACCAAAGACACACAATGGGAGTAGTGCATCCCGCATCTATGCACAACTTACTACTGCGTTACTGGCTAGCCGCTGGTGGCATAGACCCCGACAGCGATGTAGACATGAAGACCATTCCCCCAGCCCAGATGGTAGCCGACTTGCAAGCCGGAAGCATTGATGGTTACTGCGTCGGCGAACCTTGGAACTACCGCGCCGCCGCCGAAAATGTTGGCTTTACCATCGCCACCGACTTAGAAGTTTGGCTAGGACACCCCGGTAAAGTTCTGGGAGTGCGGGAAGAGTGGGCAGAAACTTATCCAAATACCCACATCGCCTTGACTAAAGCGTTACTAGAAGCTTGTCAATACTGTGCAAATTCCGACAATGCCGAAGAGATTCGGCAAATTTTAGCAGGGCGAGAGTATGTCAGCACTGATTTAGAATACATCCAACTCGAAGATCCAGATAGTCTCACCTGTGACTTGAACCATCCCCTGCGAGACTACGCCCATCACCAGTTTTATTCCGAGTCTGCCATTAATCGCCCCAGTCGCACCGAACAAATTTGGATTATGAGTCAACTAGCGCGTTGGGGTGACACTCCCTTTCCCAGAAATTGGGTCGAAGTTGTCGAACGCGTGTGTCGAGTCCGCGTTTTCAGCACCGCCGCACGAGAATTAGGCTTAGATATCAGCTACATTCGCCAACCCATCAAACTGTTCGATGGTACTCCCTTTAACGCCGACGATCCAATTGCCTATCTCAACAGTTTGAAAATTAAACGTGATTTTTCAGTCGCCGAAGTTGTTCTTGATGCACCGAGAAGAAAACTCGCCTCATAAAAGAATCGTGAGAGAAAGAGGAAGTGGAAGAAATAGGACATCACCTATGAATCTTTTTACTCGAACGTTGAGCCTTTAAACTCCATTAACGAGCTTTTAAACTTTAACAGTTCGCCGCGAGGAGTCCCCAGTCCCCAGTCCCCAATACCCAATCCCCAATACCCAAATCACCATGCAAAACCGTAACTCAACAATTACCGACATCAGAAACCCACTAGAAAATACAGCCCGCACCCGCCAACCCTTCCTACAAATCAAAGACGTTACCAAAGTCTATCCCACAAAAAAAGGCCCCTTCACCGTACTCGATGGCGTTAACCTCAACGTCGAACAAGGCGAGTTTATTTGTGTCATCGGTCACTCTGGCTGTGGTAAATCCACGCTGTTAAATATGGTATCCGGTTTTAACTTTCCCACCTCCGGGCAAGTATTACTAGAAGGACAGCCCATTACCAAACCAGGCCCAGACAGAATGGTTGTCTTCCAAAACTATGCCTTGCTACCGTGGCGGACTGCTTTTGAAAATATTTACTTAGCTGTGAACGCCGTTTATCCTAATAAACCACAAGCTGAAAAAAGAGCGATCGTGCGCGACCATTTAGCAATGGTGGGGCTGGCTGATGCAATGGAAAAGAAACCAATGCAAATGTCCGGGGGTATGAGACAAAGAGTTTCCATCGCCCGCGCCTTAGCAATTCGTCCCAAAGTCTTAATTTTGGATGAACCATTTGGGGCGCTGGATGCAATTACCAAAGAAGAGTTACAAGAAGAACTGCTGAAAATTTGGAATGAAAATCGCTGCACAGTGTTGATGATTACCCACGACATCGACGAAGCGCTATTTTTAGCAGATAAATTGGTGATGATGACTAATGGCCCACATGCAAAGATTGGCGAAGTCATGGAAATTCCTTTTTCTCGTCCCCGCGATCGCGCCCGCATCATGGAAGATCCACAATATTATCAACTGCGTAACTATGCCCTAGACTTCCTCTTTAACCGTTTCGCCCATGATGACGTAGGTTAACTTGAATTCCACAGACGCCTCCCTCCTCTGAAACCTACAGTGTCCAATCCTCAATCAGTAACCCTGCAACTTTACTAAAATCTTGATGATTGCGGGTTAACAACACCAATCCACGGAACAGAGCAATTGCAGCGATCCGCGCATCCATCTTTGCCAGTTGAATCCGTTGTGATTGTAATTGATCGTATGCTGTAGCTGCACCTGCATCAAATGAGATAAGAGGCAACACTTTAAAGTCGCTGACGAGCCGCGCCATCATTTCGTATCCTTTCACTACCTCATTCAAGGTGCGAGCGCGATTAATATAAGCGTGGCTACCAAGCATCTGTTCATGAAATGTCACAGTTGATACAGCAAAATCTGATGACGGATGCAAAGCCATGCGCGTTGCAAGGTTGCTGTAATCCTTTCCTGCTTGGCGCTGAAGAATGCTCAAATGATCTGTATCTAATAAATATTTCATGACTCGTCTTGCGCTTCGAGGATCGATTCATCGCCTTGACGAATCGCTCGACCATAAGCAAGCACCTCCTCAAAAGCAGGTTCATCCTTAAAAGACCCTGTAATTTGTTGCAGCCAATTGGTCGGTTGAGGAGTCGCAACTTGCTTCTGCAATTGAGCGATGGCTGCTTCCACTACTGCAAGCCGTTCCTCTAGAGAACTGTTGATTGCCATTTGAGCCTCCTCTAATTAATCACTTCTGTCTGAAGGATAACGAGTCAGAGGAGGTTTGACAATCTTTCAGAATTTTACAGAATTGGTATGGCAAGCACTGGCTAAACCCCGCCCTACCGCTAACAGCACTCCCCACTCATTACACTTTAATAAACCACCGTTGGCGATACATCACAACACCAACAGCCCACCACAACAAGACGGTGACTATGGCAAAGAATAGGGAACCATTCAGCGCCCCCGCCCAAGATGCAAAAAAATTCTGGTAAATCCAATTGTAGGTACTAGGAGCGTTTTCTCCTGTACCGATAGTGGTTCTGACTAAGATTTTAATCAATAAAACAGACGCAACAAAAAGAGCGATCGCATTTAAACCCATAATTTCAAAAGGCTTACCCCAGCGACGTATCAACCGGACTTCGATGAGTTCATAACAAGCTGCTAGTAACAGTAATGCCCAACCTGTTGTAAAAACCACATAAGAACTAGTCCACAATTTTTTATTAATGGGGAATGTCCACCCCCACGCCCAACCGAGAATTAAACAACCAATTCCAAATAATCCTAGCCCGATACTTGTGCGCGACTGTACGGACTGGCTGCGTATCCATTGGCCACTGAAGTAACCAGCCAGGACACTTACTATTGCAGGAATACTACTAAACAATCCTTCTGGATCTCCTAGAAACTTGAAACCATCACCTTTATATAAATGTGCTTTGGGAATAATCAAACGGTCAACATAAGCACCGAAATTACCTTCTTGCGTTAGAACTCCCGCCCCATAATCGGGTACTGCTACATACATCATTGTTAGCCAGTAGCCTATGAGTAGCACTGCTGCTAATATCCATTGCCCTTTGCGCGGCAGGTTGAAAACTATTAAAGAAGCCAGCAAATAGGTAATGCTGATGCGTTGTAATACTCCCATGATGCGGATGCTACTGAAATCAAAAGTCCAAACACCTTGATTCCAAAAACCATTTAGTAGCAATCCCAAAACAAAGAGAATAGCGGCACGGCGTAATATCCGCCAGTAAACAGCTGAGTTTGGTTTATTACCTTCGGTGTACTTCGACAGAGAAAAAGTCATCGCTACACCGATAATGAAGAGAAAAAAAGGAAATACCAAGTCAGCTGGTGTACAGCCGTGCCAATTAGCGTGGGCGAAGGGAGGATACACATCGTCTGCAACTCCCATCATATTGACGAGAATCATCGCAGCGATGGTAATACCGCGAAAAACATCCAGTGAAGTCAGGCGCATAAGCGGAATTTTGTCTTTGATGAGTATCTTAAGCTAACCCGCTTGATGTAGCTAATCAAGGAAAATTTATAGACCTTGATACAAAGTAAAATTAGCCAGTTATCACCCTATTCGTTTAGAGTTGGCTTAATTTTAATACATGCGTATTATTGAATAATTAGAATATAATTTAAATTAGGCATAAATTTTTTTTACCATATAGAAAAACTTCCTGAAGAATTAGGAAATCTACCACCAGAAATCAGGAAGCAAATCACAACGGTTCTTTCTATGGGTCGCTTCTCTGCATCTTCTATTTCACCGATATTAAATAAAATTAATCAACAACACATAACAAAAATACTTGAAAGCGTAGAAAAAGATAGTGAAAGGGCATATTTAGACACACAAGAAGCAAGAAAATATAATTTAGCTGCTATTTTTATTTTTGTGGGTGTTTTCGTGTTTTTAACGGTTTTTCTCGTCAATAAAGACGTGGCTGTTTATCAAGATATTCTGAAAATACTTATCATATTTGGTGGCGGATTTGGCAGTGGTTTGGGCTTCAAAATATATTTAGACCGAAAAAAATAAATTTTGAACCTACAATTTAAAAAGCCTATTTGTATAAAAAATGTTAAAAATATATGAATTATGATAAATATTTATTTAGAGAACACAAATTTGAAATTTTTTAATAACTATGTCAGTCAAAGTTGGAGATACCGCTCCTAATTTCAGTCTACCTGCTCAAAATGGCTCAACGGTTAGCCTACAAGATTTTCGGGGCAAAAAAGCTGTTGTTTTATATTTTTACCCCAAAGATGACACACCAGGTTGTACAGCTGAATCCTGCGCTTTCCGCGATCAGTATGAAGTTTTTAAAAGCGCTGGTGCTGAAGTTCTCGGCGTGAGTGGTGACTCCACCGAATCCCACCAGCGATTTGCTGCCAAATACAATCTACCTTTTACTCTGTTAACCGACAAAGGCGACCAAGTACGAAAGCTATATGGCGCAACAGCAGCCTTTGGCTTATTCCCTGGTCGCGTTACTTACGTCATTGACCAACAAGGAGTTGTGCAATACGTATTTGATTCAATGTTTAACTTTAAAGGTCACGTTGAGGAAGCCCTCAAAACGCTGCAACAGTTCGCTGTAAAATAGGGAATGGGCAATGGGCATTGGGCATTGGGCATCGGGCATCCGGCATTGGGCATTGGGCATTGGGCATTTCTCCCCCTGCCTCCCCTGCCTCCCCTGCTTCCCTTGCCTCTCGTACTCCCTCATGTCCCTATGCCCTATGCCCCATGCCCCATGCCCTATTTAATATGCGACTTTTCCGCCATCACAACGTTCGCCTGGGCTGACTTGCCATTCTTGCCGTTGGTATGACCGTTACCATTGCGGGGTTGAATTACGCCATAACCGCCGTGGTTACGTTCGTAAATGACATTTATTTCGCCTGTTTCAGCATTGCGGAACATATAAAAGTCATGTCCTACGAGTTGCAGTTGTTCCAAGGCTTCTGCAAGGGTCATGGGAGGCATGGAAAAATATTTGGTGCGGACGACTTCGCTGGGTAGTTCGGGAGTGCGATCGCCAATTAAATCTGTGACTACTGACTCTGCAACAACTTCTTCTGTTGGTTGGGCATGAGTTTTCTGATCTTGACGCCGTTCTTTGTATTTCCGCAGTTGACGGGCGATTTTATCTGCCACTAAGTCAATGCTGGCGTATAAGTTTTCGCTGCTTTCCTCCGCACGGATCACGCTGCCATTGGCATAAATAGTTACTTCAGCCGCTTGTCTAGGATTAATTCGGGGATTACGGGCTACGCTAAGATGCACATCCACTTCATTTGTAATGCTCTGAAAGTGATTAACTGCTTTTTCAATTTTTTGATGTACATACTCACGAATTGCATCGGTAATTTCAATATTTTTGCCGTGGATGACAAGCTTCATGTAAACTCTCCCGCTGAATATTTGGATGTGTGAATTTGCTTTGTATGAAAAGAAGTTGCGGTAAGGTCTATCACTCCCGCCAAAACAAATTGTGAACTTTTATCATTTACTGCTGCTGTCCTGTCTCTGAGCTAGCTGCACCTGAGTTTTTCCCAAGTATATCCTTGATTTACCTCCCCATCTCTGCGCTGATATCCAATTAGATATCGACTTAGAACTCTTTGATGAAGATATCTTAACAGTAGCATCTGTGACTACTTTCTCTTTTAAAGCAAGGCTTACAGAACTTTTGATAGTTGCTCCTTGTACGTCCGGTTGAGGTTTGCTTGCTGTTGATCGAGAACACAAGTTTTGTGGAAGTCGATTTTGTTTGAAATGCAAACAATGTTATTAGAGTCATCAGCCAGTAAATTTATTTCTATTCTCTTGGCTTGATGCTGATTGTAGAGAATTCCTCCCAACACCTATTAAGGTTATATATTCAAGCTAGCACTTTGTATTTTCTAATGCATGTTCCCTTGACTTTCCTTTAAATTCCTTTGCAAAGCTTGACATTTTTTGACTCCAGTCCTCTAACTTGAAATATATTTCGTTCGTTTTACAGTTGATTTTTGGCATGATCCATAGTAATAAACCACACAAAAACCGTTGTTTGCTGTATAACCAAGGATTAATGCCTTACTTAGACGCTCATGCATGGCAGCGATCGCTCCTGACTCAACGCATCCATGACCCCAGTCTAGATGACGTGTTAATTCTCCTAGAGCATCCACCCGTCTACACTTTGGGACAAGGAGCCAACTCAGAGTTTCTCAAATTTGAGATTGACAAAAGTCAGTATAATGTGCGTAGAGTTGAACGGGGCGGCGAAGTGACTTACCATTGTCCCGATCAACTGGTGGGGTATCCAATTTTAAATCTGCAACGTTATCAAAAAGACCTCCATTGGTACTTACGGCAACTCGAAGAAGTCATAATTCGTGTATTAGCAGTTTATGGATTGCAGGGAGAAAGAATTCCGGCTTTTACTGGTGTTTGGTTACAAGGGCGAAAAGTTGCGGCTATTGGCATTAAAGTTAGCCGTTGGATTACCATGCATGGCTTTGCATTAAATGTTTGTCCAGACATGACAGGCTTTGAGCGGATTGTACCCTGTGGTATCTCTGATAAACCTGTAGGCAGTTTAGCCGAATGGATTCCAAATATTACCTGCCAAGAAGTGCGTTTTCATGTAGCAGAGTGCTTTGCAGAAGTGTTTGGGGTAGAAATAGTAGAGTCCCAACCCGAAGGATTTTTCAGGTATGAGAGGTTGTTTGAAAAGTGATTGACTGTGATTTTAATTGCGTTGTTACCCCCCTTAGTCCCCCCTTATAAAGGGGGAAACAAGAAAATCCGGTTCCCTCACGCCACTTGCTTCAAGCCGGGGAACCCGTCCAACGCAGTGGCTCCCCTTTATAAGGGGAGGGTTAGGGTGGGGTAAAAAAATATTTGATACATCAATCATGACTTTTCAAACATCCTCTGAGTAAATTTAAGTTTGTAATTATGTAAGAAATACTATAGTAGTCTCATTTAAGTTGTGAGACACTCATAATAATGGCCATAGTTCATCGTATCAATGTAACTCTTAAATTGCGCTTATAAAAGCTAATAATTATTTATAAACTATAAAGCTATTTTTTTACAGCACTAAATTCAAAATTTGCCCGTGAATTACTCAGATAATTTCCAGGTATATACCCCATCTTTAACATCACTGAGAGAGCGTGATTGGACAGCTTTAATAGAATTATTTGACAGAGATGATGGTGATGAAATTGAAGACGACATCCACACTAATTTGTTTTGGCTGATACCTGAACCTTGTTGGGAGGATGATCCCTTTGATTTCTTACGTGAATATTTATAAAATTCTTCATGTAGAGACGCGATTCATCGCGTCTAAAAGACCAAGTATTACGAATGAGGAATTATTTGAAGGCGACTGAGGAAACTACGTAGGCGATCGCTACTCGTTGCTTTTGTCCGCCAGAAAGTTGTTCGGGATAAGCAGAGGCTTTGTCAAATAAACCAACTTTTTCCAGATATAACCCCGCTAGTTGGGCGCTTTCTTTCGGTGTTTTACCCAGTACTTTACGCGGTGCAAGTGTCATGTTCTCCAGGACACTGAGATGGGGAAATAAATTGAATTGCTGGAAAACCATACCTACTTGTGTTCGCAGTTGCCGTAGTTGGCTATAGTTGACAGTGGGTTGGGATAAGTTGATACCGTTGACTATCAAGCTTCCGTTGTTGATGGTTTCCAAACGGTTAAAGCAGCGCAGGAGAGTACTTTTACCACAGCCGGAAGAACCGATAACTGCAACAACTTCTCCCCGCTTGATTTCGCCTGTGATTCCTTTGAGGACTTTGAGGGAACCAAAGCTTTTTTCGATATTGTCAAAAATAATTGCAGGGGTGGAATTGTTCATTTTTGATGCCAAGCTGCTCTAAAGTTGATTTTGACCAAAGAAAAAAGGATACAAGCCCCTGAATTTATTTATGGGGATTGTAATTTTGAATGCGTGAATTTTGAATTTTGAATTCGAGCGAAGCGAGTGACACTCCCCACGCGTGAACGCGGGAGATTCTTGGTTCAACCAGCCGACTTATCTATACTTGTTTCCAAGTTTAGACAGAGATCGTTCTGTCCCCAAGCGTAGATCCCGGTGTGCCCCACCGTTCTTAATGATTTAGCCAAAATATTCAGTGCTGCGTTCTTATCCGTTTAACAAATATGCCTAAATTTGGTTTTCTGCGTTGGCTGCGGTTATCGGTAATTATAGGTTTTAGCTGTTTTTTATTGGCTGGCTGTGCTGTAAACCCTAGTGGAGGGAAAACTCTGCGGGTTGCTACTGAACCTGCGTTTCCACCTTTTGAGTTTCAAGGAAAAGGTGGTGAATTGCAAGGTTTTTCTATTGATTTGATGAATGCACTCGCCACTGCTGCTAACTTTAAAGTAAATTTTCAAAGTCTGCCTTTTGATGGCATGATCCCAGCCCTCCAAGCTAAAACGGTAGATGCGGCTATTAGTTCCATCACGATTACAGAGGAGAGGGCGAAGACGATTTCTTTTTCCCGTCCTTATTTTAAAGCGGGATTGGCGATCGCAATTCGCGCCGATAATCAAAATATTACTGGCTTTGATAGTCTCAAAAATCAAAAAATCGCAGTCCAAATTGGCACAACTGGTGCCGAAAAGGCTAAGAGTGTTCCTGGGGTACAAATTCGCAGTTTTGATTCAGCACCTCTAGCTTTACAAGAATTAGTCAATGGTAATGTAGATGCGGTAATTAATGACGCACCTGTAACTTTATATGCCATTAATACAGGCAATCTCAAGGGAATTAAAGTTGTACAGCAATTGCTGACAGAGGAGTTTTATGGAATTGCTACTGCTAAAAATTCGCCTTATTTAGCATTAATCAATGATGGTTTGGATAAGGTTTTGAAAAATGGCACTTATTCGCAAATTTACCAAAAATGGTTTCAAGCCGAACCGCCATCATTACCAGCTAAATCACCGTTTGAGAATCAAAGTAGCACCGATGTTCCGAGAAGATTTACGTCAATTAATGTGATTTTACAGGCTGTCCCAACTCTATTACAGGGAGCTTTGGTAACGTTGCAATTGACGATCCTTTCGGTAGTATTTGGTTTAATTGGCGGTTCTTTGATTGGAATTATCCGCCTTTCTCATATTGCACCTTTGCGTTGGTTAGCGAGGGCATATGTAGATTTTTTCCGGGGAACGCCTTTGCTAGTGCAAATTTTTATGATTTACTTTGGGTTACCGGCAATTTTGCAAGAACTTGGTTTGACATTTAGTTTCGATCGCCTAGTCGCTGGAGTTATTGCTTTAAGTTTGAATAGCGCCGCCTATATTGCAGAAGTTGTGCGTGCTGGAATTCAATCGATTGAAGTAGGACAAAGTGAAGCAGCACAATCACTAGGTTTGAGTTCTGTGCAAACCATGAGTTATGTGATTTTTCCCCAAGCTTTCCGGCGGATGATTCCACCATTGGGTAATGAGTTTATCAGTTTGTTGAAAGATACGAGCTTAGTTTCTGTAATTGGATTTGAAGAATTGCTACGTAAAGGACAGCTAATTGTTGCTGATAGCTATCGCGCCTTACTTAGGAGTGGTCAATATTATATATCATGAAGTTCTGTTGCAATTAGTGCGGTGTGGCGCTAGCGTAAAGTGGACAATTTGACAATCTTTAATCCTGAATCTACTTGGCGTATAGTCATAATCTGTTCGCACGCAACAAGACTTGATTTATGGTTCAGAAGCTTGAAAGAAAACGCCAGAGCGCTGGGTTCCCAGAGACTGCTCCCGCTGCTAATCCTGTATTTTTTAGAACTTATAGCCGCCGTACAAAGGCAGGGTTGAGGGAAACATGGGATGAGGTATGCGATCGCACTTTACAGGGCTTAATCGAGTTAGGAAAACTCCGTCCAGAAGAAGTTGCCATCTTAGAACGGATGCAACGCAACCTGAAAGCTATGCCCAGTGGGCGCTGGTTATGGGTTGGCGGTACAGACTGGATAACCAAACCAAAGAATTTTTCCGGGGCTTATAATTGCACCTCCACCAATCTAGAAGACTGGACTGCCTTCGGATTAATGATGGATTTGGCAATGATGGGCTGTGTGCGATTCGTTGGCTAGAAACCAAACCTGATAAGGGTTTTGGAGGATTAGCCGCAAGGTAAATCTACCCAAAAGGTAAGAACCTTGACAACTTGATAGTCATGTTGGTGACATCGAAATTAACAAAGGTTAAATCATAGGAAAATCCAATGGTTAACCCGAAATTAATAAACAAACTCGATAAAGTCCAACCCCCTCAGTGCAAGGGTGAAAGCACTTTCCCCACGGTAGCGACTAGTCATCAATCCGTGAAGCGGGAATGAACGGTGGTAAGAAGCCAGTCCAGGCTTCGACTCCAACTAGCAGGAGAATATGGTTAGCGAAAGCGAATCTACGTCTGAATCATCGTGAGCATATAAAACAGCCTAGTGGACTAACAGGCTGTGCCAAAAGGCAAGGGTAGAGTGACCGGAATCACAACCGTTCGGTCTGCACCACTCGTAACCCCGGTGAACAGTAGAAACCTAAACTCTCGACCAATGACTATCAGGAACGAAGTAACCACATAGATTCTCTCAGGCAGGTCGATACCTGAGTAGGTGCTAACCGGATGAACTATGTGGCGAGATTGAGTCAGAAGCTAACGCCTGCGGTAATGCGTAGGATACGCTGACGGACTCACGGAAAACAGATATATGTAGGTACAAGTAGTAATGAAGACGACTAAAACGAGTTTTAAGACTACGGTGGTATGGAACAAAATCAACTGGAAGAAAATCCAGAGGATGGTGTTTAAGTTGCAAAAGCGCATACATAAAGCTGCTCAACGTGGGGATGTCAAAGCAATGCGACGACTCCAGAAAACCTTAATGAAATCCTGGTACGCCAAGCTACTAGCAACGCGAACAGTGACCCAAGACAATAAAGGTAAGAACACAGCAGGGGTAGACGGAGTAAAATCACTCGGATACACTCAACGTCTGACACTAGCTAGAAATCTAGGAACTGCGTCTAAGGTTAAACCAACCCGTAGAATCTGGATTCCGAAGCCAGGAACAAACGAAAAACGACCCCTGGGAATTCCCACAATGGCAGATAGAGCATTACAGGCACTAGCCAAGCTAGCTCTAGAGCCAGAATGGGAAGCAAAATTCGAGCCGAACAGTTACGGGTTCAGACCAGGAAGGGCGGTAGACGATGCCATCGAAGCTATATACTTAGCAATACACTGTAAAGCTAAGTACGTCCTAGATGCTGATATATCCAAGTGCTTTGACAACATTGACCATCGAAAGCTACTGGACAAACTAAACACATACCCATCCATAAAACGGTTAATCCGCGACTGGTTAAAAGTAGGCTTTATGGATGAACGCGATATGTTCCCGACTGAAATGGGTACACCACAGGGCGGAGTCATTTCTCCACTATTGGCAAATATCGCACTTCACGGTATGGAAGAGGCAATTAAGGAATATGCCAACACCCTACCTACTTATAGGAATCATGGGAGAAAGCAAAACCGTAATGCCCTCAGTTTGATTCGTTACGCCGACGATTTTGTAATTATCCACGAAGACATCAATGTTGTATTAGGGGCAAAAGCTGTAATCGAAGGTTTCTTAAAAGACATCGGTTTGGAACTCAAACCAAGCAAGACCAGAATTTGTCACACTTTTGAAGAATATGAAGGAAAACAACCCGGATTTGACTTCTTAGGCTTTAATATCCGACAATTCCCGGTTAATGATGGGATGAGCGCAAAAGCACCAAGATCAAGTGAAATTTTGGGATTCCAAACAATCATCCAACCTAGCAAGAAAGCAGTACAGCGCCACTATCAGGTTATATCTAAAATCATCAACTCCCATAAGGCAGCACCACAAAAGGTGATTATCCAGAGACTCAACCTCATTATTCAAGGATGGGCAAACTACTACTCATCCGTTTGCTCCACTGATGTTTTCCGCGATTTAAATCACATGATTCATACCAAATTAATATCATGGGCAAGGTACAGACACCCTAACAAAGGTGCTAAATGGGTAGTTGATAAATACTGGATAACAGTAGATGGGGATAACTGGGTGTTTGGCTACATTAACCCAGACACAGAAGAAAGATATATCCTTTCAAAGCATACATGGACAAAAATCGTCCGCCACACTAAGGTTAAAGGCGATGCTTCACCATTTAACGGTGATTTCGTCTACTGGGGAACAAGAACTGGAAAAAGTAAAGAAATTCCTTCTTTACTTGCAAAAATCCTTCACAAGCAGAAAGGTAAATGTGCTTATTGCGGTCTAACTTTTACACTAGAAGACCAAATTGAACTTGACCACATTATACCAATCAGCTTAGGCGGGAAAAGAAAGTTCGATAATATTCAAGCATTGCATAGACATTGCCGTGACCAAAAGACTGCCAAAGATGGTAGTCTGAGTAGTTCCCATGATAAGGGTATGTTTCCTGAGGAGCCGGATGAGATGAAAGTCTCATGTCCGGTTCTGGAGACGAGTAGCACTCGTGAGGGTGTTGCTTAGTTTAATGGTACTGGAGCTATGCTAGAACCACAATATATTAATCAGTTGCCCCCCATCCGTAATCAACTGAATGTCACTGTACAAGGTGAAATTGGTAGTACTGTTAAAATTGCACGTCGTGAATATACCCAAACACATATAGAAGGCAACAAGGTTACTATCCACGTTGGAGATAGCCGTGAAGGCTGGGTTGAATCCTATCAAACTCTGTTGGAACTCTCCACAGATGAACGTTTTTCAACAGATGTTGAAGTATTAGTTGATATCAGCGATGTCCGGAAAGCAGGAGAAACTCTCAATGGCTTTGGAGGAGTTGCTAATCCTGTGAAATTGCCAGGACTTTATCAGCGTTGTGCATCCATCTTGAATAAAGCTAAAGGGCGACAATTAAATTCAGTTGAATGCTGTCTATTAATCGATCAAGCGGCTGTAACAATTGTTGCAGGTAATATTAGGCGTTCAGCTGGTATGAGGCAAGGTTCTAGCGAAGATAGTTTGTTCGCGGATGCCAAAGATAACTTATGGCAACAGGATCGAGATGGCAACTGGCGAATCGATCCAGAACGTGATGCTTTGAGAATGGCCAACCATACCAGAGTTTTTCACCGTAAGCCGACATTAGAAGAATGTATCGGCGCTGTCCGCAAACAATATTATAGTGGCGAAGGCGCGATTCAATGGGCTGGTGAAGCTGTCGCCAGAGCAAACATAGATTTGTTGCCAACACAGGCTTTAAAAGTTGATTTTTTGAAAGCTTATAACCAAGGAACAGCAAAACAATGGCTACAAGAACGCTATCCTCAGCTTGATGCTAATGAGCTAGAACATCGTTTGGCTCGCTATGGGCTAAATCCGTGTGGTAATTGATTTTGCCTCACGTTAAAAACCTCGCAAAAACGGGGAAAGCTGAGATGCTAATCCCGTGGTAATCAAAGGAAGTAAAAAGCCTTTGACACCGTACAGCGTAGAGAGTGAAACTAGATACCAATTCGTAATTCGTAATTAGGAATTAATAAATTAAGATTTTAAAGAATTGGTATTACACCTAAGATAGGCGTCTAGAATATAATCTCTCCAAGAGTGCGGGGGCAGATGTAAAAAGTAGTTTGATTATCTGAAACATCTGTAAAAGGTACGCGGAGCTACTGCAAATTATCAAGCAGTAGAACTAGAGGATAAAAAGCCTCTAGGGTAACAAAGAAAGGAAATCATCGGTAGTAACTTCCACTGCAACTTGTCTGAGGTTCACCTCAATCAAATCGATCCATATAACTACAAAGAACAAAAGGAGGCTTTCACCGCTGGAGCGCTATCTGTAGCAGCACTTTTAAATCATCAATTCCTCGAACCACGCTATCAATACAGTCGTGAATTAGACCCAATTGTTGGAGTTTCTTTTACAGGTTTATTTGATTTCTTTGTTCATGCTTTTGGTGTTGATTGGCTGCGCTGGTGGGAAGCAGGAAGGCCTGCAACTTCCCAAGGATTAGCTTTTAAGCGCGAAGAAGAGAAATATTTAAGTTTTTGGAAAGATACTGTGCATCGAGTTGTTTGGGATTATTGCGATCGCCACAATCTCAAACGTCCAAATCGTTGCACTACAGTCCAACCCAGCGGCACTAAGGCTTTATTAACTAATGCTAGTTCGGGATGGCATCCCCCCAAAGCCCAAAGATTTATCCGCCGTATCACCTTCGGCAAAAATGACCCCGTAGCTTTAGCCTGTATTGACTATGGTTACAACGTTATTCCCTCGCAATCAGACAAAGACGAACAAGGCAATTTACTCAACGATCCCTTCGATCCACGCGTCAGTGAATGGCTGGTGGAAATCCCCGTTTCCGTATCTTGGGCCGATTTACCTGGGGCAGATGAAATTGATGTTTCTAAGTTTTCAGTCTCAGCCCAATTCGATTTTGTCCTCCAAGTTCAGCGCTCTTATGTGAGTCACAACACATCAGCAACTTTAGAACTCCGCTCTGATGAAGTCGAAAGCCTTGGACAGCGGATCTATGAAAGTATCCAGAACGATGAAGGATATATTTCCGCAGCACTTTTAGCCCGCTTTGACGATTTGCAATCATTCCCCCGTTTACCGTTTGAACCAATAGATAAAGCAACCTGCGATCGCTTAACTCAAGAAGTCAAAGCACGCCGCAAAACAGATGATTTCTGTGCAGTGCTAAGCCGCTACGATTTAGGTGAAATGACAGAAGCTGGCCCTAGTGGTTGTGACTCTGATAAGTGTATGTTTCCCGATCGGCAACCAAGTTCATAAGGGGAGTGGGGACTAGGGACTGGGGACTGGGAACTAAGGAAGAGTTTTTCTAATACCCAATACCCAGTACCCAATACCTCATGCCCTGACACGTTACGATTAATTAAAAAGTAATAATTTTTTACGGTAGAGCCAGGAGACTTTTAATGTTCATTGATGAATTGTCACCTATATTCAGAGAATTTACTCAGCACCCAGTCTCATTTCTTGGTGGGCTATTCTCCGGTGTGCTTCGACTCAACCTTGCAGACGATCCCGTTAAAAGCTGGCTGGATCAACAAACCTACTCAAATAGCTACACTGCCAATTCAACGGAGGCACATAACGGTAAAGCTAGTGGCCCTCAGCGGATTGCGATTGACTAAATTTTTGGGGAATCGCAAATCCAGTTAATCATTTTGCCAAAGCGAACCATCTCACCCCATCTGGCAGTCTCCCTTTGTGTCTTTACCTACAGGGGAATCAAAGACTGTGGGGGGTGAGAAATATTGATTTTATGTAATAAGAGTTTGTAAAATCTCGTACTTTGAAAAACGTCACAATCAGTTATTATATGAGCGTATGTGTAAGTTCAGCCAATGCTACCTGATTTACTGCTCCCCTTAAACATTCACCAAAGTACTGGTGAATCAGAGAGGAATATGCAATATTTGCAACTTTGTTAAATCTGTTTTTCAGCTGAACTAATTGCTCTTTGTTGAAAATTACCCGATCTCACATGACTATTTACGTTGGAAATCTCTCCTACCGCGCTACTGAAGCAGACTTAAGAGCAGTGTTTGCAGACTACGGCGAGGTCAAAAGAGTTGTCTTGCCTACTGACCGCGAAACAGGGCGACTGCGGGGCTTTGCCTTTGTTGATATGAATGAAGATGCTCAAGAAGACGCAGCCATCACAGAGTTAGATGGTGCAGAATGGATGGGTCGTCAACTGAGAGTTAACAAAGCCAAACCACGAGAGGATAACCCACGAGGTAGCTGGTCGAAAAAACAAGATTTTTAATAACAACGAGTTTCTAGTGTAGCAAATTATTTCTGAGTCATGCAAGACCAAGTGGCTGAAATTGACTAGAAACAATTAGGCAAGAAACAACTTGATAGAACTATGTCCGACTAGTTGCGATCGGTTAAATAAGTATCACGACTAGTCGGTTCTTCTCCAGCTAAAGATCCTATAGCCAACTCAATCAACATGGAAACATGGAATCCCTAACCTCTCGTATGCAAGCGATACAATCGCCGATTATTCCTGTGGTTGGGGAACTAATAAAAAATTCTCCTGGGACAATATCTTTAGGACAAGGCGTTGTTTATTACAGTCCACCACCTGAAGTAGCAGATTTTTTACCGAAATTCTTCGCCGAACCTGGTAATCATCTATATAAATCAGTTGAAGGAATTCCCCCATTGGTGACAGCACTTGCAGGAAAATTGCAAGACTTCAACAGTATTGAAATCAATGGGGAAAACTGCATCGTGGTGACAGCCGGAAGCAATATGGGATTTATGAATGCCATTCTTGTAATCACCAACCCAGGCGATGAAATTATTTTGAATACACCCTACTATTTCAACCACGAAATGGCGATTGCAATGGCTGGTTGTCGTCCCGTGTTAGTAGAAACGGATGAAAATTACCAACTGCGAAACGAAGCGATCGCTCAAGCAATTACTCCCAAAACAAGGGCTGTGGTAACCATTTCACCCAATAATCCCACTGGGGTTGTCTATAGTGAAGCAACATTGCGTCAGATAAATGAAATCTGTAGGACTCACAGCATTTATCACATCAGCGATGAAGCTTATGAATACTTCACCTATGACGGTGCAAAACACATCTCACCTGCTGGATTTGCTGGTAGTAACAAGTACACCATTTCTCTGTATAGCCTTTCCAAAGCCTACGGTTTTGCAAGTTGGCGGATTGGCTACATGGTGATTCCTCAACACTTACTTGTCGCCGTCAAAAAAGTCCAGGATACAATTTTAATTTGTCCACCAGTAATTTCCCAATATGCAGCCTTAGGAGCATTGCAGGCAAAAGAAGAGTATTTGAAGGAAAATATTGCAGTAATTACCCAAGTACGACAACTAGTAATAGACTCCCTAAATCGTCTCCAAGGTTTATGTACCATCACACCTGCCAATGGTGCTTTTTATTTTTTCCTGAAAGTTCATACCCAAATGAATGCTTTTGAATTAGTTAAAAGACTCATCCAAGAATATAAAGTAGCAGTTATTCCAGGTACAACCTTTGGTATAGAGAATGGATGCTATCTACGCGTTGCTTATGGTGCGCTACAACAAGAAACGGCAAAGGAAGGTATACAAAGATTAGTACTAGGTTTGCAAAATATAGTTAGTAGTTAATCAATTTTTGGATTTTAAATTTGAAATTTTTCCGGCAATCAAAAATTAAAAGTTATGCAATTTTAGTCGATATTAAAATTATGAAGGCGTTAAACTGTGTTAATATACCGATTTACATTCACATGAAGTAGAAAAATTTGTAGGGGCGCACAGCTATGCATTGGTGTCAACTTAAGCTCAAATGCTTGTCCCACAAACGTTCTACCCCCCTTAATCCCCCCTTATCAAGCAGGGCTGTTTCATTCCCCAAAGAGCTTTAAAAATCAAGGGTTCTAGCAATGAAAAATTAGTTATTTTGTTACCAGTGTGCCGAGAAAATGAACTATTTTACTGATATTTAAGTGCTTAAATGTTCATCTCATCGTCACCCTTACTTACAATTTTCTCTTCTTACATCTTGACAAATCTTGTTTGAAATGGAATGAAACAGCCCTGCCCTTATAAAGGGGGGAAAAAAGAAATCTAGTTCCCTCCCCTTTACAACTACGGTGTACACACAAGTCTTAAAATCCAACCTAAAACTTGGTTTCGTAGCCCTAGCCCTAAAAATTAGCGGGATAAATAGAGTTTCCAGTTGCCTAAAATTTAGGGATTTATGGGGCTGGAAGCGTTGGAACCCTTGCGGCATATACTTGTGTGTACACCGTAGCTTATAAAGGGGGGAAAAAAGAAATCTAGTTCCCTCCCCAATACATCGGGGAGGGTTAGGGTGGGGTAACACGGTGAGTAAATGAACTCAATATCCTTTCTGGACAAAAGTTTCACGTTAAGTTGACACCAATGATAGCTATGCGCCCCTACTGTGTACCTCATTCAAATGAAAATCGCTATATCTATTTTTAAATCTAAAATTTAACATTGAAAATATGCCAATTATTAATAAATTAATTGAAATTCAAACTGAACCAAAAATTAATATCCATAACATAACACCGCAAATTAAAGAGTTGATTGCTTCAACATCAATCAAGAATGGACAAGTTTTAGTATTCTCTCGACACACTACAACAGCTTTGGCTATCAACGAAAATGAAGTCAGATTGCTAGAAGATATAAAAGTTTTCTTGCAGAAATTAGCCCCTGAGTCAGACAGCTATTTACATAATGACTTGCATTTGAGAGATGTTCCAGAGGATGAACCGATTAATGCTCACTCCCACTTAATGGCAATGATGCTCACCACTAGTGAAATAATTCCTATTGTGGATGGTAAATTAGCCTTGGGAACCTGGCAATCTGTATTATTTTTTGAGTTGGATGGCCCGCGTAAAAGAACAGTATTTGTACAAATTTCTGGTGAATAATGCAAGCTGATACCTAAAATGCTCGCAGACGATCTCAAATCTGAGAGGATAAGGAACATGATTAACAATTCAAAATTCAAAATTCACGCATTCAAAATTAAATACAGTTGGAGTTGGGAATTTAAAATCCAACTTAACTGATACTACGTGTTTTGGTTGGGGTCTTAAACTCTTGATGTGACGATAATAAATTCATCAGTTAAATAGGGTTTTTCAACATATCTTCTATAAAATTTAATGGATATTTATCAAGTAGCAATTCGTCCATTGTTGTTCAATTTGCTAAAAGCAGACCCAGAGTGGTTACACCAGCAGACAATTCGCAGTTTTAATTGGCTATCAGAAACAGGGACTTATCCCCCTGCTAGCTGGGTAAATGACCGCTTACAAAAATCTTTGTGTTTGTACGATTCACGTCTAGAACAAAATTTATTTGGGGTAAAGTTTCCAAATCCTGTAGGTTTAGCCGCTGGGTTTGACAAAGATGGTGTTGCTGCTAGGATTTGGCCTAGTCTAGGTTTCGGTTTTGCGGAATTGGGAACTGTAACTTTTCATCCGCAGCCAGGAAATCCCCGTCCCCGGTTGTTTCGCTTGCCGTTGGATAAAGCTGCTCTCAATCGGATGGGCTTTAATAATAATGGTGCTCCGGCAATGGCGGCAAGATTGGCACTAGAAAAACAGGAGTTAACTCGGTCAATACCCATAGGGATAAACCTGGGTAAATCTAAGTTAACTCCCCTAGAAGCAGCTGCACAGGATTATCTTGATAGTTTTCGCTTACTCAAGGATTTGGGAGATTATTTTGTTGTTAATGTCTCTTCGCCAAATACACCAGGGTTACGATCGCTCCAAGATGCTGCCATGCTCAGTGCCATCTTAGAATTATTACAAACAGAAAATACTGCACAAAAACCTATTTTTGTCAAAATAGCGCCAGATTTAGAATGGGAAGCGATCGCTGACATCATAACTCTTGCTCAAACATACCAGCTGGCGGGAATTATCGCCACTAACACCACTATCCGCCGTGATGGACTCAAAACCCAGGTGATTGAGCAAACTGGCAAATCACCCCAGTTAGAGGCTGGCGGAATTAGTGGTGAACCATTGCGCGATCGCTCCACTGAGGTAATTCGTTTTATTTGGCAGCAAACTCAAGGACAAATCCCCATTATCGGCGTTGGTGGCATTTTTTCCGCAGAAGATGCTTGGGAAAAAATTATTGCTGGTGCTAGTTTGATCCAGGTTTATACAGGCTGGATTTATGAAGGTCCGTTGATGGTACGCCGGATTCTTAAAGGTTTGCTTTCGCATTTAGAACAAAGCGGATTAAATTCCATCAGCGAAGCTGTAGGTTTAGAAGTAAAAAGTAAAAACTAAACCTTTAAAGTTCTTTCTTTTGCCTTTTGCCTTCTTATTCTTCGTCCAGTGGGAAAAATTCCTTAGTTTTTTCTGAGTATGACCAGGCGATACCATCGGGGTCTCTGCTGCGACTCCACTCAGGAAATTCTGGGTCATTTCGACGTTTATAAACCGTGCTGGAATAGACATTTAGCCGCTTAGCTAATTCAGATTGAATCAGCGAGCCAAAAACTAATTGTTTTTCCAGTGTTCGTGTTACTTCGTTATGGGCTGGCTGTGGGAGTGATTCAGTTTCTAGTTCTTCCTCCTGTGGGGTTGGTGGCGGTGGTGCTAAAAGCGAACGCGCAGTTTTTGTAACTGCTTGAGCAGGAAGTTGTTTGACAGGCTCACTACTGTCAAGAATGCTGCCCAGAATACTGCCAGTTATAAAGTAATAATACTGAGTCTCGTCTTCAGAATTTACTATACTAGCGCCAAATTCCTGAGCTTTACTATCTAAGTAGCGTTTTGCGGTTGTTCCAGGAAAATTACCCCTGATTGCCAAGTCCATTGGCGTCAGTTTGCCCTGATTTTCCCGAACTAACTGATGAAAAAGTGGGTTAACTCGTCGAGTCCACTGTTGCCATTGATATTCCTGCCAAAGCTTGAAGCCAATTACCAGCACAATTGCTGCCAGTAAAATTCTCCAGGTGGCAACTAGGAAAATAATCAAAAACGAGAGGGGCAAAAGTATAACGAGAAAAGCCTTACCGTTACCTTCTATGGATTTTTCACTCATGCCGATTTTTGCCAAGTGAATTTTTAAAAATAGTATTATTATCTTGGCAAAAATTTGGACGTTTTTTTGTATAGTTTGGCAAATTTGCCGGCAAAAAGTTTCTTTGCTAGGTGTTATAGCCCCTCAAACCCGGCAAATTGAACGCTGGAAGTGAAAAATCCGGCAAAAATTGTTTGTTAGATGAGGTGGGGGGTGGCGATCGCACTTGCACACACTAATACAAATAAATTAGCTTGCCAAAGACTTGACACTTTGTATTATATATACTACAATAAGAATACAAGCGATGTTTATCAAGGAGTTAGCTTTCATCATTAGCGGATAGCTCAAATAATAGAGCGCCCACCTTGCCTGCAAAGGCCGATATATTGAGGGTTATCGCCTGCCAAGCGAGAGGTCGCGGGTTCAAATCCTGCTTCACTACACCAAATTGAGCAAAGAGTTACCCTTATCAGTGCCTGTATTTAATTTTGAATTTTGAATTTTGAATTGATTTATATGTGGTGGATAGCTCAGTGGATAGAGCGCCTAAATATCCTTATTCACCCCTTGCCTGCAAAGGCCGACGAATAGAGGGTTATTGCCTGCCAAGCGGGAGGTCGCGGGTTCAAATCCCGCTCCACTACACCAAATTGAGCAAAGAGTTACCCTTATCAGTGCCTGTATTTAATTTTGAATTTTGAATTGATTTATATGTGGCGGGTAGCTCAGTGGTAGAGCGCTAAACATCCTTGTTCACCCCTTGCCTGCAAAGGCCGACGAATTAGGGTTATCGATTAGGGTTCGAGAGGCCGCGGGTTCAAATCCCGCCCCGCCACCTTTCATTTTTGCCTGCAAAGGCCGGGAGATGAAGCAATGAATTACAATTTTTTCACTAAAAAGAAAACAACTACACCACAAAATCAGCCTATCCCCGGACGGGAAGCCGAGATGATTCAAGGACGTTCCGGTGGTTGGATGTTTGATGCTGGTATTTGGAAAATGCTGCGCCGTTGTCTTTTGGTTGGCACGGCAAAAAGCACTTACTACGCTGGTAAACAAGAATTAACTGAAGATTTTGTGGCAGTTGTCAGACAAGCTGTTGCTGAAAATCCCAGCCGTGTGGCGGAAGAAATTTTATACGCTAGCGATGGACGCGCCATCAATAATAGTGCGCCAATCTTGGCTTTAGTTTTGCTGTCAATGGGCGAAGCACCAGAAGCAAAACAAGCGTTTGGTGAAATTTTTCCCCAAGTCGTCCGCACTGGTAGCCACTTCTACGAATGGCTAAACTACACGAAATCTCTGCGGGGATTTGGCAAAGTGGTGCGGGAAGCTGGTAAAACTTGGCTCTCACGGGAAGATGTCAAAGGCTTAGCTTATCAACTGTTGAAATATCAACAGCGTCAAGGCTTTACCCACCGAGATGCATTACGGTTGTTCCATGTGAAACCGCCTACAGAAAATCACCGTCAACTATTTGAGTGGGTAGTTAGAGGCTGGGAAGAATTGCCAGCAGATATTCCCTCAGAAGCGTTGGCGCAGATTTGGTGGTATGAGTGGCTCAAGCGGAATCCTACCCAAACCCATGAAGCTATTTTGCAAGGACGCCTAACCCATGAAATGGCGGCACCTGTGGGCAAAATGGACAAAGCTGCTTGGCAGTTGCTATTTCAGGAAATGCCAATCGGGGCAATGCTGCGTAACCTGGGTTCTTTGACTGAACTGGGTGTATTGCGAGCTGACGAGGGCGCCAATTTGCTGCGAGTGGAAGGAGTTCTCAACAACAAAGAACATCTGCGTAAAGCTCGTATTCATCCGATTGATGTTTTGAAAGCACTCAAGACATATCAATCTGGTGGTAGATTAGGACGCAGCCAGAAGACTTGGAACCCAGTTTCTCGGATTGTGGACATTTTAGAAAAGGCGGTTGAACTGTCTTTTGATGTTGTGCAACCTACTGGTAAAGTGTTCATGCACGCAGTAGACGTTTCTGGTTCTATGGGTAGCTTGGTTGCAGATATGGGACTGACTTGTTGTGAAATTGCCACCACAATGGCATTAGTAACAGCAAAAGCAGAGAAGAACTATATGATTCGCGGCTTTGCTACGGAATTCCGGGAATTGAATATCACAGCCAAGGATAGTTTTAGTTCTGCTGTAGCGAAAGCTAGGAATCAAAACTTCGGCGGAACAGATGCGTCTGTGGCTTACGACTGGATGATTAAAAACAAGTTCAAGGCTGATGTTGTCTGCTTTTGGACTGACTCAGAAAGCTGGGCTGGGTACAAACATCCAAGTCAAGCGTTGAAGGAGTACCGCAAAAAGGTAAATCCTGAGGCTAAGGCGGTGTATGTCACCCTGACACCTTACCAAATTACCTTGGTAGATCCTGAAGATCCGCTGTCTTGGGATTTGGCAGGATTCGATCCGGGTACGCCTCGCATTATCCAGATGCTGGCTACGGGTGAGTTGTAGAGATTGTTGGAGGATAAAGTTTTCTTTTATCCTCCTTACTTCATGGCGGGTTACCCTTGTTCGCAACTTGCCTTTCGGGGACGAAGAATTTAGGGTTATCGGTTACGTCTCCACCATTGTGGGGATAGCGGGTTCAATTCCCGCACCCGCCTTTTTTATCTCACGCACGAGGCAAGAGAGGCGCAGAGAAGAAGGCGATTTAATTTTTGAATGATCGTTTTTCTATTTCAGCGATGGGTGAGAATAAAAAAAGAATCAAAAATCACATATACCTTGTTAGTTGAACTCGGTAACGGTCTTTTTTAGTAACAGCAATTTCTCCAACTTCTAAACGTCCTTTAGAGCGAATGGCGATTAAATCGCCTGATTTGACTTGGGAACTAGCTTGAGTTACTTCTTTCCAATTGACGCGGACATCACCAGAGTCGATTAAATCAACCATTTTACTGCGGGACATGCCAAAACCAGCAGAGGCGATCGCATCTAATCGCAAAGACGCTTCCACAGTAGTTAATTCTTTTTTCTTCGGTTCTCGAACTTTTAACTCGGTAATCTCAATTTGTTGAGTTTTCACAGGAACCGATCGCACCTGTTTCAGGCTCATTTCCAAAAATTCCACCAACTCTGGTGCAACAATGGCCTGCGCCCCCCGTTCTCCCAAAACAATAATATCTCCCGTCTTTTCACGGACAATTCCTGTCCCCAGCATTGCGCCTAAAAAGTCGCGGTGACTGGCGGTATCAAACAAGAAATTACCAGCAATTTCTACTGCAACAAGGCTGACTTGAGATCGATCTAAAGGTAATTCCGAACGAGCGATCGCTATTCTTTGGCGTTCAGCTTGGGGATATCCACCCCACACAACTAATTGCACCTCTGTTAATCGACTAAATACCCGTTGAATTTCCGCCAATTCTGGAGGAGATAAAAAATCCGTTACAACCACTTCCCAAGTTTTAATAGCTTGCTCTGCTTGGTCAATTACACGAGCTACACTATCTCGATTTTCAACACCTTTTAAAAGTTCTTCTCGTGGCAACATTCTAAAAAAATTATGAATTAGTCATTAGTCATTAGTCATTTGTCTTCATCAGTAAAACGTAACCCTAAGAGCCTTTCGACTTCGGATTTATTTTTTGTTACAGCGGCTTGCGCCACTTTCAAGGAACAAGGAAGCAACTCAAGCCGCTGTGTTGTAATGTGTAAACTATGATTCATTTACTACACGGTATTTGTGCCTGCATAACCCTGAATATTTTCTGGTTCAAATTGCCGTAATATTCTGGTTGCTTGTCGAGTCAGAGTTTCGGAACCTTCAACTGCAATTAAATATTTACCCGCATCCAAACGGTTGCGATAAGGTAAAGCATCACCACTACCTATGAGTAAACCAACTCCGCCACCGACAAACACACCACCCATAGCACCACTAGCAGCACCCAGCAGTCCTCCAACGATGTGATTGCCAACTTCACCCGCCCAGGCAAAAGTATGCAAATCAGTAATTAGGCTGAAGGTAAAACCTGCAAAAAAGCCGAATGGTATCAGCCAGGTTGCCATGAGCTGTGCTTGCTTTTTAGCTTGGTCTTTAGGGTCGATTAAGCCAAACTCGTCAGCGGTTTTATAGCCCTTCCCCAGAATAGTACTGCTTATGCCTTCTTTTTCTAAAGCTAAGTAAGCAGCTTCAGCCTGAATGCGGTCTGGTAATACAGCAACAAGGTAATTCATTGATTCTACAATAGTTATTTAATAAAAGTTTTGCCTTAATTAACAGCGTATCAGTCCTGTGGGCAGGAGTCAGGAGTCAGAATTCAGAATTCAGAATTCAGAATTCAGAATTCACGAGTCAAAATTTAGTATTACTTACGTATTGATATGCAATACCAAATATGTGTCACTGAAAAAATCAGATTTGTGGTAGAGGTTTAGTATTGCGCTTTACCTCTACAGTAATTTTTACCCTGGTTACCCAATCCCCAATCCCCAGTCCCCAGTCCCCAATCCCCAATCCCTTTTACCTTAATGAATCCAGTGGCTCACAAAAATTTTTCACGCCTTGCTTGAGGACATAAATTAAAACTGGCGTTGCCAAAATCTTCGGAAACGCCGGCGTTGTTTTGAGATGTTCCATCATCTTCTGAAGTGAACTATTGAGCAAATCTTCCCGATATTCTTGTTCACAAATAACCGCACGCCATTTTCTAGCCAAAGCATCCAACCATTCGGAATTTGCTCTTTCTGGTTCTTGTCCTGCGCGGATAGCTAGCGTCATCGCTGCATCCTCTAAATCTCCATCACAGTCTTCAATCAAGTCCAGCGCTTCCATATCGCTGGGATCATCTGCTAATTGAGAGCGAAACTGTGCAATTTCTTTTGATGTTACTTTAGTCATGGGTCTTTGACAAGGCGAGCGATGCCTACGGCGGTAAACTACGAACACTCAGTTATGTTAGTTCAATTTTGACACTTCACATGAAAATTGGGCATGGGGCATGGGGCATGGGGATAAGGGAGCAGGGGGGCAGAGGAGCAGAGGAGAAGTTGCTGCAATCTTTCCCCTCCGCCCCTCCGCCCCTCTGCCTCTTGTGCCCAATGCCCAATGCCCAATGCCCAATGCCCAATGCCCAATGCCCAATGCCCAATACCCAATTTTTAGTAAAAAGCCTCATTTTGCAGTTTAATCACTGAAAAATGAGGCTTTTGAGGTTTTTTCATTAGAAATGCTACTCATTTCTATGATAAAGTTTAATTTTGGGTAACTAGCGTAGCCCTCTGAGGGTAACAGAGCGTTGCAGTTGAGCTAAAGCACGGTTGTAATCCAAAATTGCTGTGACTCGATTACCTTCAGCTCTTGTTAAGTCGTTTTCAGAGTTAATTACATCAGTTTGAGTCCCTACACCAGCTTGGAATCGCAAACGCGCTAAACGTAGAGCTTCTCTTGCTTGTTCTAAGGCGGTATTAGCGGTTTGAACATTCTCCAAATTAGATCGCTGGGTAGAAAAAGCTTGTTCTACTTGAAAGCGAATTTGGTTACGCTGTTCAGCAAATTGAGTTTCTGCGATCGCAATATTAACTTTCTGCTGAGCTGCCCTTGCTCTTGATGCTCCCCCATCATACAAATTTAGAGTTGCCCTAACTCCAAATGAATAACCATCTGTAACACTGACGCTATCATCAAACTGATCTAGCAGGTCATAGCTGGCTACAAAACTAACTTGAGGGCCGAGTTCTGCAAGGGCTTGCCGACGCTGTTGCTCGTTAATATTACGTTGTGCCAACTGTTGTTGGAGTTCCGGGCGGTTTTGAAAAGCTCGCACGATACTGTCTTCTAGCGTCAGATCCCAAAGACCAGCTAATTGTACAGGGTCAGCAGCACTGATATTTATCGCCTGTGGCAAACTGATGCGAGTAGCCAACTGACGACGGGAAATTGTTTGCTGGGATCTAGCATTAGTTAGATCTTGTTGGGCATTTGCTAAATTCACCTGCGATCGCAGCACATCGAACCGCGTACCAACTCCAGCTCGCTCTAAAGCTTCTGCATCCCGCAAACTAGCCTCGGAGTTCTGTACAGCCGACTGGGCAATACGTACTTGTTCATCTGCTTGTTGTAAATTGTAGTAGTCAGTCGTCACATTCAAGCGAATTTCTTCGGACTGAGTTTCTACAGCCAACTCATTGAAACGTACCTGTTCCCTAGCGGCATTTCTACGGGCTTTACCTAACCCAGAGGTATATAGGTCATAAGACAGCTGTGCTTGCCCAGAAAAAGCTGTGTTAGGTTCATCTGTAGAGCTTAAGCTGTTTGGTCCGCTTAATTCCTGCTGAAGCTGGTTACTAGAAGATTGACTGCGAGTAAGATCCGCACTAATCCCAAGAGTCGGCAATAAACCAGCTTCCGCCTCTTTCAGGGCATATCGACTGCGTTGTAACTCCAATAACGCCACTTGTAAATCGTGATTGTTACGCCGTGCTAATTCTAAAGCCTGTCCCAAAGTAATCGGCTGATTTTCCTGGACTGTCACTTCCCCCGGTTTAGTAGGAAATTGTAGGGGATTTGCATTGGGAATCAGATTCTCAGGAATTTGCACTCCACCTGAGGGCACCGTGGAAGTTGGTGTCGAACCTGCTGGTGCAGGAGTTACGCTTCCTGGTAAAATAGGAGTCGGAGTCGAATCTGTGGGAACCGTGATATTACTCTGAGCTAGGCGTTTGTCAACAGCATTTTGTTGTAGGCAGGTGTTTGAGGTCACCAGCAAAGCAGCCAAAGAGTCAGTTTTAGTTTTTCTCAACTCCTGCTGTGGACACCTCTCGGCTGACAACAGTTTTGCTGCGCCTACACCTGTGGGTGAAGTTTGTAAAAATGTCTGCAACTGAGTAACAGTATTTATCTTTTGAACTGCTGGCTGCTGTGAAGCAGACAGGGACAAAATTTCTTTTTGGGCAGAAGCTGGTTTAGAAGTGTAGTCAGGAACTACTATCTTCTTTAATTTCTGCCAATAAGGGCTTGAATTACTCTGTTTTTGGTTGCTTTGAACAGAACGGTTGATATCTGGCTGTTGGGAAGAACCAGAGGTAGGTGTTAAATCAGGAAGTCTACCTTCATCTTTTTGACCTACTTGTTCTATTGACACATCAGTATTCCCAGCTATGAAAACTGGAATACTGTTATTACTTAAAGGCTTCACATTAAACTTAGTAAAACCAGGAGCAGGTAATAGGGTTGGAATACTAACATCTGCTGTTTTCGGCAATTGCGTATTCATGATGTCAACACCCAAGGTTTGACTATAGGTAGAAGTCAAAACACTCGGTGAAGACGCCAGCTGTACCCCACTTACTTTCACATTACCAGCCCACGCAGGCTGAGTTGTTAAGACCGCTGCTGTCACACCAGGCAAGAAGCTATGGAATAATTGCTGTCCTTTCACCGCATCCCCTCACACGAAAATCAATCTAGCGGCAGAAAACCTTTCTTCACCACAGAATATAGCACGATACTAAATTTAGGAAAGAATATACTACGATACTAAATTTAGGATTCGGAACTCTGTTTATCTTCAAAACGTCTGACGATGCGAGAAAGTTCCGCCTTTTCATCGATACTAACGCGAGTAGGAGCACCGCTAACAATCCGTTCGTAGTTCCGGAATGAATCTTTAATTTCTGGCCCATCGGCAGTGATATTATACTCTCGAATGCCTTTATCGTGCCAAGAACCTCTCATTTTAAATACGTTAATTGCCCGCGACATTTCTCCACGAATTTCTACGTACTGTAACATCAAAATTGTATCGGTAATCGTGGAAATATGAGAGTCGGTAATTGAATGCGATCCCATAAATTGGTCGGTTGTGTTAGTAAAGAAACCCGTAATTTCTTCTTGTTTGGCATAACCTGTAACACCAATCACAAACTGCCGAAATGCATTATTGCTTACTCCCCTAGCTAGTGCTGAGAGTGAGTCAATGGCGATGCGAGCTGGTTTAAAAATCGCAATTTCCGATTTAATAATTTGTAAGTGGTCTTCTAAGCCAGTAGATTCAGGATAGGTACAAATTATTTTGAGTAAACCCTGATGTTCTAATTCCTCAAAATCAATTCCCCAAGAAGAAGCGTTGCGAGAGAGTTGGGCGCGTGATTCTTCATAAGCAAATAAGATCGCCTGTTCACCATTGAGACAGCCATCTTGAATAAACTTACTAACTAATAGGGTTTTGCCAGTACCTGTGGCTCCTGTTGCTAAGATAATTGAATCTTTGAAGAAACCACCACCGCACATTTCATCTAATGTTTTGACACCAGAAGATACTCTGACATTAGAAGAACGTTGAGTTAAGCGCATTGCCCCCAATGGAAAGATGTTGACTCCTTCATTAGTAATTGTAAAGGGATACTCGCCTTTCATATGAGTTGTGCCGCGCAATTTGAGAATTTCAATTGTGCGACGGCGGCGTTCTCCTTCTAAAACGTTGCGAACAATTACAACATTATCGGAAACAAATTCTTCGACTCCAAAAGAGGCAACAGGACCATATTCTTCGCTGCGTTCAGTGGTAATAACAGTGGTGACACTCAGTTGTTTGAGACGTGCTACCAGGCGAAAAATTTCGCGCCGCACTACTCCCATTGCTTCATACTGTTGAAATACCGCTGTGATTGAGTCTATGGAAACTCGTTTGGCTTTATATTTACGAATGGCATATTGCAAGCGCTCAATCAGGGCAGAAAGGTCAAAATTCCCAACGATATCTTGTCCTTCTGGATCGGGAGATGCATCGAGAATAAATAACTTGCCTTCTTCAATTAAGCGTGGCAAATTCCACCCAAAAATATGAGCGTTTTTAATAATATCACTGGGCGATTCTTCAAAGGTGACAAATACTCCTGATTCGTCAAAGTAAGTAATACCGTTATAAAGAAATTGAAGAGATAATAAAGTTTTTCCCGTGCCTGAGGTGCCACTAATCAAGGTAGTTCTACTAATGGGTAATCCACCATGACTAATGTCGTCAAACCCCTCAATCATCGTGCGAATTTTTTCTACACCCCCAATTAACGGCGGTTTTTTTGGTTCTCTTTGCTCGTTTTGACTCATTGCTTGATAACAAATGGGTATAAAACCCTGTTTTTTATTAGTAACATTATTGGATGAAGAAGAATTCAGAATTCAGAATTCAGAATAACTTTTGTACGACTGTTCGATGGCAAAGCTTAGCTGTGTCCGCGTACTCCTCCAAAGAAGCAAGCTACGCGTAGCTTGTCGTAGAGAGCATCTGAATTTTTGTTTAAAACCCCACCCTTGGTGGGCAAAACTAGTATTAAAAATTTTCCTTCTTAAAACTCTATCCCTGTTTTGAAAAGTTCAGTTCGCCCTTGACGTTGCCCCAAGTATCGCCCGAAAACATCGCTCCAAGGGCAGTTGTTTTCCGATGTCAGGCCACAGGAACACACTGGCTCGACTTTTTGCTTTATGGGTAGAGTATTCTGAATTCTGGATTCTGAATTCTGTTAGCGCAGCGGGGCGTAGCCCATTCTGACTCCTGAATTCTGTTTTATTCTGTAAAGTCTTCTTCACTTAATTCCTCATAAAGTAAATCTAATCCAATCAATACTCGTTCTCTATCTGAAAGATCGCCGATAATTTTGCGAACTGGTGGGGGCAAAATTTTAGACAATGTTGGCGTTGCCAATATTTTATCTTCTTCGGCCAGTTGCGGGCTTTTCAGGACATCGATCACTTTTAACGCATAAACACCTTCAAACTCCTGCTCTAAAATATTTTTGAGTGTTTTTAATGCCCGTACTGAATTAGGCGTGTTCCCTGCTACATAAAGCTTGAGAACGTAGGTCTTTCTGGCTTTATTCATAAAGTTACAGGCTAATTATTACAAGAAAAATACAAGATGCGAACGCGCAATGGGGATAACTAACAGCCGTAGCTTGTGCCGATTTCAACATCGATAAATTTAATTTATTTAGAAATTGAAGATCTATAGACTTCACACAAGTGAGCGAGGATATCTATCAACGTCAGACGGTAATCGAGTAAAGTTTCATCACTCCTTCCTTCTAATTTTAGCTGTTTGGAAAATTCATCAATTACTTCCATGTGAATTTCGATAATTTGGGGCACAGGAATATTAGCATAAAATATAGTATTGATAAATTTATCAATTTTTTCTTTAAGGGTTTTATCTGTGGTAAAATAATCTATAAGAATATCACTGTAATCTAATTTCAATTGGTTTAATAATTCTTGACGTTCTCCCAGAGTCATCTGCTGGAAATGCTGTTGCCTTTTTTGCGAGTAACTAGCAAACACATAAAAATGCTTGTCATTATCTGGTTGACTTGGGTGGCGTTGCAACCAATGTTGTGAAGAGTTAATTATTCCAGAGGTAGTTACAGCAACAGGTAAATAGTAAAATTGGCCAATCATGGCGGAAATTAAATTACATATCCACGCAATTACACCATTTTGGTTGGCTAAATCATCTGGATTATTTAAATATTTGTTAACATTACGTTGCAAAATCAATATAGGTAATAACATTTATTGTCTATCTATCTCCTTGATCGACTTGACCAAGAAGCGTGGGCTGATAATGTGGCAAACGCTTCTAGGGTAATACTGGGTGTGCAGTAAAGTTGTGGTTCCACCCCAAAATAACGCTCTGTGTCAACAGATAGTTTTAGCCACTCAACAACCTGGTGCAGCGACTGAGTGGTAGAACTGAGTAGGTTTTAGATGAGGTATGTATCGCCAAAAAAATATTATTTGCATATGCATATCTATGTATACAGATAGATAGACTTTTTTATTTTGCTCCTTGATAAGATACTTAAACGAACTTAAAGGATTGTCGCATTCTAAATCATTATAATTCCTCAAGGTTCTAAAGCGAATCTTTGGAGCCATAATTGTTTTAGTCGTGGCTATCGATGAGGAGTTTAAATACCAGTAAGACACTGGTGAAGGTATTTGCTAGAAACGAGGAGCGGCCAAAAGAAACGTTGCCTCTCTGTTAAAGGTCGGACACCAGCAGGTGCCCGTGAGTGCAAGTCCCATTGTTTTAATGGCGTTGAATATCGTAACCAAAATTGCTTATATGAGTCTTCTTAGAGGATATGGCTTCAGGCGCAAAGAACATCGGCAGTTGGCAGATGGGAATGCCGGAGGTTTCCGCAGGAAGAATGACCCCCAAAGCCTTATGTCAATGCTAGATTACCCGCTTTATGACTTTCAAGCAACCGTACCTAGCTGCCCCCAAACAAGTACTCTGGCGGTGGTGCTGGAGATTTTTGAGAAAGAGCAGTGCGATCGCTTGGTAGTACTTAATCAACAGCAACAGCCCGTCGGATTGCTGTACTCTGCCCGTTTAATCCAAAAATTATTAGGCCATAGTGACGATAAAAATTTAAATTTACAGCAATCACTTTCCGTCTGGAATCAAGCTCTAATCGATCCAATACAGACAATACCAGTTTCTGAGCGTGTAGAGCAATTTAGCTGGCGTTTGTCTGAACAACTTGCCCAAAAACAGCAAAATTTGGATTGGGCGTTGATTGACTCCGACGGTAAATATTTGGGGCTAGTGGATACTTCAAGCCTGTTGCGATCGCTCGCTAAGGAGAAAATGGCCGACTCCCTCAATTCTGATGCTGTACAAACTCACTCCCAACCGCAGACGCCAAATCAACCCCAGCCATCGGTACAAAAGCCATTGGTGAAGTTGCTGGAAAGACTGCCTTGGCCTTTGATGTTGGAAACGGGTAATGGCGAGGTAGTAGCGCAAAACCCAGCTTGGTGGCAACAATTAGGAGTTTTAAAAGATCCAGAAGGAGTCAGACGACAGGTAGAGGCAATACTTACCCCCTTCCGAGTCAAAAAACCAGAATACCTTAAGCAACGAGGAATCAAAGTTCATCCCAATGGTGGTGAACAACAACCAAAGCCACGGTTGTTGGTTAAAAGTGAACCCATGACTCAACCTGGCTTGTCTAGTCTCAACGACCTAACAGAAGCAGAGACAGCCACAGAAACTACATCCAGTCGCTGCTTTTTGGATGCTCAACTAGGTACTTGTACTTGCGTTGTGGAAGTGCAAAATGGTCAAGAACGAATCTGGCAATTTGCCAAAATTCCATTAGATAGTCCAGAGTTGAAAGTCATCGGTGCTGAATCAGAGGTTCCACTCAGCACTGATTTGTGGTTAGTTTTAGCGACTGATGTCACTGAACAGCAGCAGCTTTGTAAAGAATTAGCAGCCAAGAATGCCGATTTAATTCAACTAAATCGCTTGAAAGATGAGTTTTTAGCTTGTATTAGTCATGAACTGAAAACTCCCCTCACTGCCGTTTTGGGATTATCACGATTGCTAGTAGATCAGCAGTTGGGAGAACTCAACGAGCGTCAAGCTCGTTATGCGGGACTGATTCATCAAAGCGGACGCCATCTGATGAGTGTGGTCAATGATATTTTAGATTTGACCAGGATGGAGACAGGACAAATGGATCTGACGCTAGCCCCAGTCAAAATTCGGGCTGTGTGCGATCGCGCTTTATCCGAAGTCAAAGCCATTCACACTCAAAGCAGCAAAGTCACAGTCGCGTCCCCGACTTCAAATACCCGTTCCTCTGCTCCCCAATTCAGCCTCTGCATTGAACCAGGTCTAGACCAAATTGTTGCAGATGAATTACGCCTGCGCCAGATGCTCATACATCTACTTTCCAACGCCTTCAAATTCACTGAAATATCAGGCGAAATTGGGCTGCGGGTGAGTCGTTGGGAAGGATGGATTGCCTTTACAGTTTGGGACACAGGCATTGGTATTCCTGAACACCAGCAACATTTAATATTTCAAAAATTCCAACAACTAGAAAATCCCCTCACCCGTCAGTTTGAAGGCACTGGTTTGGGGCTGGTATTAACTCGCGCCCTGGCTCGGCTGCACGGAGGAGATGTCAGCTTTTTATCTCGTGAAGGTAAAGGTAGCCAGTTCACACTGCTGCTACCGCCCAGTCCTCCAAAAGCAGGTTTTTCAGAGCCAGATATCGAAACCAGAGAAGACAGCCAAAAACTACACCAGCAAATCCGAGAAATTCTCCCAGCAGGTGGTCAGCATGTCACTAGTTCCATACAGTATCATGCCGCTAGTCCCCAACGGCTGGTCTTAGTAGTCGAAGCAGTAGCCCGATATATTGAAGATCTGACCGAACAACTCAAAAGTTTAGGATATCGCGTAGTGATTGCGCGATCGGGGACAGAAGCAGTAGAAAAAGCTCGACGCTTGCAACCAATAGCAATATTTCTCAATCCCTTGCTACCCTTGCTCTCTGGGTGGGATGTGCTGACTTTACTTAAATCTGACGCCGCAACTCGTCATATATCTGTAATTCTGACAGCAACGGCGGCCGAAAAAGAGCAAGCATTTGCCAACCGAGCCGATGGTTTCTTAAGCTTGCCAGTAGAACATCAGGTGTTAGCACCACTCCTAGAAAAATTATGTACTGCACAAGAAGTTTTGCCGCTAGGCTCAGACAATAACGCCAGTCTCCCAATTCAAATGCCACTGCGAATTCTCAGGCTGGTGAATCCTGAGTTTGAATCAGTTAGTCCCCACTCGTCGTTGCGAGAACATCGGGTGATTGAAGTCGATGACCTAGATCAGGCAGAACTCTTGGCGCGGGTGTGGCAATTTGACGTTATTTTGCTGGATGTAGAGACTAGCACCGCCCAAACTTATTTGCAACAACTCATTCAACACCCACGTTTAGCAGCCATACCTTTGGTTACTTGCGATGTTGCAACTACACTAAAAGCCTCACAAATACCGGGGTTATCTGTATTTCCTTACTTAACACCATTTGGAAAAGACGCCAGCAATCCCACTGAGAAAACAGATGCCTTACTATCAGTATTGCAAATTGCTTCTGGTGTTTGCTGCCCTCCCAACATTTTAGTAGTGGATTTGACTATGCTGCGCGATTTACCACAAGTTAGACGCAAGCAAGTCAAAGGCGATCGCACTGAAAACAATTGTTCAATTAGTAGTGAAACTGCCGAACGGGGGTCTGAGTGGTTCCAAGCTTTAATTCAGTACCTACAAACAGCAGGCTTCAAAGCAGCGATGAGTCCCTGTTGGGCAGAAGTGTTACAGCAAATTCGTCATCAAAGCGTTGACTTGTTATTAATTTGCTTAGGAGAATCAGCTATCCATAAAGACGTACTCAAAGCCTTGAAAAGCTTGGGAGATTCGCCTTTGAAGTTACCACCAATTTTAGTACTCAACCAGCCATTGAATCGCCCGGAAAGTATTTCCCAGCCTGGGGTAGCTGACAAGGGAATTCACAAGCCAAGAAAGAATGGGTTGGAATCGGTGGAAACTATTGTAAGTGCCATCGCAACTCAGATATTACCGCGATCGATATCAATGGAAGATTTGTTAAACCAGATTAATCAAGCTTTAGCTATCAACAGTCAAAATGATAAATGTTGATTGGGTCATTAGTCATTGGTCATTAGTCATTTGCAAAGGATAAATGACTAATGACCAATGACTAATGACAGTTTTATGATATGTCTATTTTTTCCTTTTTCTTTTTCAAAAAAGGAACGCGAATCAAATTATAAGCACCCCTAGTAGATAGATTCTTGTAATCATCTGGCTGTAAGTCCATTTGCAGAAGTTTTTTCTGTTCAGCCAACAGCAGTAGCGAAGGAGGTTTTAGCCCCTTGGCTGCTTGGTTTTGAAGATGTTCTAGAGTCTCTTGGGGAAATCTGAAATAATTTACGTGAGTTTGACTATAAAACACTAAGCTTGGCTTTTTAAACCCAAGCATAACCAGTTCTTCATTTGGTTTTTTAACCTGCTGTATAATTGCAGACAATTCTCTTAAGGGTAACTGACGTTCCTGATCGATAAAAAACAAAGCAGGCGTCAGGAAAAAAATTAAAAACGCTACAAATCCCAGTACATTCATGCTGATAACATAGTCCCAACGGCGACTCAGTAGTGAACCCCCAACCAAAACAGCACAAAAGAGCCAAATTACCCCACCAATGGCTGGTAAACCAGATTGTTTAATTAGTTCGTGGAAGTTAGTTATAGCTGGATCGCTACCTAATATATAGATGATGTTAAACAGTGCGGTTGCCAGAACTGATAAAAACACTACGTTTATCCAACCACTCCAGAGGAGGAAAGACGCGGGGAGGGGGAGACGCGGTGATGCGGGGATGGAAGAGGACGCGGTGAAGGGGAGACGCGGTGACGCGGGGAGTAATTTCTCCGTGTCTTCTTTCCCCGCGTCCCCGCGTCCCCGTGTCCCCGCGTCTTCTTTGCGCGTACCCAAAAAAAGGTCGCTCCACAACAGCGCTACTAGAATTGCTGCTGCTGGCATTAGAGGCAATACATAGCTAGGGAGTTTGGTGACAGCAATGCTAAAAAAGCCAAAGATACCAGCAAACCAGAACCAGGCAAATAAACTCAATTGCTGAAAACGTTCAAGGGATCGCCAGTGCGATCGCTGCCAAAATTTCAGTCTGAATATTGCCACTGGTAAATACACTGAGTACGGCGCAAAGCCCAGTAACACTATTATAAAGTAAAAATACCAAGGTGCTGAGTGACCATTAACTACTTCTGTAAACCGTTCTAGGTTGTGATAACCAAAAAAGGCATTAATATAATTCCAGCCATTGCGCCAAATCACTAATGCATACCAGGGCACAGATAACCCAAAAATTATCAGTATACCCACGAGAGGACGCATTTCCCGCAATACCTCCCGCAGTTTTCCCACATATAGCAAAAAGGCGAAAATAATTAGCCCTGGCAAGACTATTCCCACCGGTCCTTTAGTCAAAATTCCAGCAGCAATCAGGACATAACAACCTAAGTACCAGTTATTGGGGAATGGGGCATTAGTTATTCTTTCTCCCCCTGTTCCCCCTGCTCCCCCTGCTTCCCCTGCTCTCTTCCTCCCTCCCTTTGCGTACCCCAGAAAGAAACATAACAAAGCTGATGCCATGCAGCCGGTAAGCAACATATCAGAGACACCGGTTCTCGCCCAAATAATTGTTTCGCCATTGAGCGCCATGAGGGCTGCTGCTAAAAAAGATATTAAGTAGCGGCGAGTGGGACGTGAAACTTGCTCTAATTCGTCTTGTTTAGCCAAATACCACTGTACAGTGTAAAAAGCTAAGCAAATTAAGCCAAATGCAGCGATCGCAGAAGGAAGGCGTACTGCCCACTCATTGACTCCAATAATTGCATAAGCGATCGCCTGACACCAGTAAATTAAAGCAGGTTTATCGAAACGAGTGTCACCATTGAAAAAGGGCGTGATCCAATCACCTGTAATGAACATCTGGCGGGAAGCTTCAGCAAACAACGGCTCTGTCTCATCAATTAAGCCAATGCTGCCCAAATTCCACCCAAAAGCTATCCAGCCAATCACCATCAACCACAAAATCGACGCCGTTAGACCAAGGGTTGAATTCCTTCCCATTTTGTTGAACCACTGATTAACAGTGCCCTTAACACTCAATTTCATTCTCATTAGTCAATAGTCAACAATTACTAGTCAATAGTCGTTGGTTATCTATATTTTGTTCTTGTTCAAAAAAACAAGTGCTGAATAAGTGATTGAGCAAGATTAATTATACGTGCTTAAGGGGAACTTTGAAGGTGAGATGAGGGGGATGAGGGAGCAGGGGAGGCAGGGGAGGCAGGGGAGGCAGGGGGAGAAATAACCAATGCCCCATGCCCAGTGCCCAATGCCCAATGCCCCATTCCCCATTCCCTATCAATTATGGACTCAGTACTAGTCGCCATTCTTTGCTTTGAGAATTCCACTTAGGTAGCTGAGTTTCTCCGACAACATAAGGACCCCAGTAACGACGGGAACCATCTTGTGCAAAGGCAACTAAAATATCTCCCTTCTCCAGTTTCAAATTATTTTGAGGTAAAGATAAGATTAGTCCTTTGTCACTGCCTTCTTGGGGAGCAAAATCCCAATGCGCCGGGACATCATAGTTAGTTTGTTTACCACCAGAGCCTTTTGCTACAGACTGTCGCGCCAGTAAGGCTAGCCGCACAGGTTGATCGGTTTGATTGCTCATCCGCAAAGTTCCTCGATCTTTGGCTTTGGTAGCTGATTTATCACGATTTGCCAAGACAGGATAAGTATTCTCTCTAGTGGTATGTTCTACTTCTTTGCTTGGATTCGTTGCTACAGTCGATAGATTACTAGGGGAGATACTTTTTTCAGGTGAAATAGGTGTAGATGAAGTTGTGTCCCACTCGTAAGTATCAGGTGGTAGTTGTGAAGATGTATCTGGGTTTGTGGATTCAAAGGATACACTAACTCCCAAGCAACCCACTAAAGCAACAAGCAGTCCCAAGCAACAAGCTGTAACTCCAAGGTTAAGATACACTGAAGATTTCATATTGATTAATAGTTATTAGAAATAAATATTTGTCTGGGCTTGAGCAAATAGTAGCCCATTATCATAAAAGGCGATCGCAGAAAGTAGCCTAATATAGATTTTCCTCAATTTATTGTGAGCAATGTATGATAAATATCATTTGAACTGACAAAAATTTGAAGGAAATAATTCATTTGATGTTTGATTAACAAGGGGTGTAGAGACCGATTGCTTGGTATTTTGTCCGTAAGTTCACATAAAATAAAGAAAATTAGATACTTAATCAGGAAATACATTTCTACAAAACAATAAAAGTTTAGTGAAACCGCTAGCTGTATCAACAAAGCGTCCATTGCCAAACCTGAGATAAATCTAGGCGGTATATTTCATCTTAGATATGGAAAATTAGCCTTTTAAGAGGCTCTGTAGTTCCCTGAAGATGATAAAATGTGCGAAAAGTTTGAATAAACACTGGCGACCCAGTAGATATCTATAATATTAACAAACAAGCTGATGCTAAAACCAATTTTCTCGATTTGAATATTGATATATTTCAAGATATGTTGACTTTTTTCCAAAAGTCCCTTTAATGCAAAACACACGTCTTAATAACTTGTTCGATGCCATTGCTAGACAGTTGGGGCAATGGTTCCTAAATCCTTGGCGGCGACTATCGTTGCTGATAATTAGTTTTTTGTTCGGTTTTTTTCTGGGAAACGCAGTTTCTACCACAGCCGGTCAACGCGCAGAATTAGATATTCTGGCAGCTGGTTTTTTAGTACTGTTGACGGAAATTACTAGCAGAATATTTTACAGCCAGAGTTTTTTCACGAGGCGATCGCTCTTGGTAGACTCATTAAATCTTCTGAAAGTTGGCTTCACCTACAGCCTGTTTCTTGAAGCCTTTAAGTTGGGATCGTAGGATGGGGATAAGGGAGATGGGGAGATGGCAAAAGTTTTTGGGATTACGCCGGAAAATGTAGACGATGCGATCGCTTTTCGATCGCATTTACTACAATCTGTCTTGCCAGCTTTTAACGAGTTCTGCCAAACTACCCTCCAAATCGAACCTCAGGAAATGTTACAAGTTTTGTGGGACTTGTGGCTGCCTTTGGGGATTAAACTTGCATCCCACCGCCAACAGTTGGGACGCCCTTTGATTCAGGGAATTTTGGGAGGACAAGGGACTGGGAAAACCACAATGTGCAAAGTTCTCAGTTTGATTCTCCATCAATTGGGATATCGGACTGTGAGTTTGTCTTTGGATGACTTATATAAAACTTACACCGATCGCTTGCTTTTAACACAACAAGATCCCCGCTTGATTTGGCGCGGTCCCCCAGGAACCCACGATATAGATTTGGGCTTAAATTTACTAGATCAAATCCGCGAATTGCAAAGCCCAGTGATGGTTCCGCGCTTTGATAAATCAGCTTATGGGGGTGCTGGCGATCGCACTAATCCAGAAATCGTTACAAACATAGATATTGTACTATTTGAAGGTTGGTTTGTCGGTGTCCGACCAATTAACGCAGATTTATTTGATACTGCACCGCCGCCAATTCTCACAGATGAAGATAAAGCATTTGCTCGTGATATGAATCTTCGCCTCCACGATTATCTACCACTGTGGGAGCGATTAGACAGTTTAATTGTGCTGTATCCCACCGATTACCGCTGTTCTTTGGAGTGGCGCAAACAAGCGGAACAACAAATGATTGCTGCGGGTAAATCGGGGATGAGCAATGCAGAGATAGAGCAATTTGTCAATTATTTTTGGCGATCGCTTCACCCGGAATTATTCATCAAGCCATTGGTAAAAAATGCAACAGCGGTTGATTTAGTGATTGAGATTCATGGCGATCGTAGTATTGGTAAACTTTATGGCGATCGGACTTAGGGAGTTAGTTCTCAAGGAAATCAGCTAGAAACAAAAACTATAAATTGTGTCAATTAGAACTAAACTTTGTTGTGGCGATTCGGAGGAATTATGGAGTTTTAATTGATAAATCTTTTACAATCCAAAATCTAAAATCTAAAATCTAAAATTTACAATGGTATAGTCTGTATTCACTGTAATCAAATTTTACAATGTCTCTTGCTCCTTGGCGAGGTGCGATCGCCCATGCCCTTCATCGCAACCGCAGTCTTGTTTATGCCCGTTACCTGCAACTAGCAACGGTACAGGCCAATGGTCGCCCCGCTAATCGGACTCTAGTCTTTCGTGGCTTTCTAGAAGATACCAACCAGCTAAAATTTATCACAGATAACCGTAGCGCCAAAGCCGACCAAATACAGCAACAACCTTGGGCAGAGGTTTGCTGGTACTTTCCCAATACACGAGAACAATTCCGTATTACTGGCTGTTTGACTCTGGTAGATAATGATGATTCGCACCAGCATTTAAAGCCAGCACGGATTTCTACTTGGCAAGAACTCAGTGATGCGGCACGTTTACAGTTTGCTTGGCCTCATCCTGGTAAAACTAGAGTTAAAGAAGCACAAGCCTTTGAGCCACCAGCACCCGACCCTGTGCAACCGTTACCTAATTTTTGTCTACTCCTACTCGACCCAGTAGAAGTAGATCATTTAGAATTGCGCGGTGAACCACAGAATAGAAAATTTTATCGCCGCGATGAAAATCAGGAATGGTTTTGTGAAGAAATCAATCCTTAATTTTCTCATTTAGGAGTTATGGAGTTAGAAGGTGCGAAGTTGGCATTTATGATTTTTATTGCTCACTCCTCACTCTTAACTCCTAACTTTATTTAAATACCAGCACCATCTAGAAACTGCTGTATTGCTTTATCTCTAAGGCTACACACAGGAGCATTTTGTGATAAATCAGCTTCCTTAGAAGCTACAGAACCTACTAGTACAGGGGTTTTTCCATTTGAAGAACGGGTGTGCTGAAGATTTTGTATTTGTTCTTCGAGTAACTCAATTCGGTTGACTAAAGCTCGAATTACTTCGGCTTCCGAGTCTGGTAGGTTATTGTGTTCCAATGGGGCAACTCTGACTCCAGAACGATAGACAATACGACCAGGTATCCCTACCACAGTGCAGTCAGAAGGGACATCCCTGAGGACAACTGACCCAGCGCCAATGCGGACATTATTGCCAATTTGGATATTTCCCAAGACTTTTGCTCCAGCACCGACTACAACATTTTCACCCAAAGTAGGATGGCGCTTGCCGCATTGTTTACCCGTCCCTCCAAGGGTGACACCTTGATAAATTAGCGCATAGTCTCCGACGATCGCAGTTTCACCAATTACGACACCCATCCCGTGGTCAATGAACACACCATGTCCAATTGTTGCGCCTGGGTGAATTTCAATTCCAGTCAAAAACCGAGCCAAGTGAGAAATCAGACGCGGGATAAAGGGAAGACCAAGACTATGGAGCCAGTGAGCCAGCCTATGCAATAACAAGGCTTGCAAACCAGGGTAACAAAATAAAACTTCCAGCCAGTTACGGGCAGCCGGGTCACGTTCAAATATGATACGGAAGTCAGCACGCAGTGTAGATAACACGAGATAGCACCCTCGGAAAGCACAACAAGCTACTATCTCATATTATCGTCTCAGGTGTTGCACATAAAAAATAGGGCATTGGGAGTGTGGGGTGATGGGGTGTAATTCTCTCCCCATCTCCCCATCTCCCTATCTCCCCATCTCCCTCATCTCCCCATCACTCCTGCTCCACTGTCAGAGTATAATCCCGCTTCATTCCAGGATTAAATGTCCCTACCCAAATTCGATAAGTGCCTTTTTTCCAGTCGCGATCGTCAACGCTAGCATCTTTAATTTTGCCAGTGTCATCGCCGCAGCGAATCGTCTTTTTATCTGGGCCTTGGATGAGTAAAGTGGTATCGTTGTTATTGCTATCAATCTGTACTTTCAACTGGGAAAAGTCATTTTCCAACACCATAATGTGGTCTGGAGTAGGATCTGCAAAACCGATACAAGCTTTTTGCTCGCGATCGCGGTTACTAATAGCAGACAAGGAATAAGAACCACCTGTAAATCCCTCCACTGTTCCTTGTACTGGTTTAAAGTTGGATGAGAGATTGAGAGTACCAAAATTCGCTGTTTCTGCTATTGCTGAGGTAGCTGTTAAGACGGTCAGTATAGCTAACAGCCAACCGCCACAATACTGAGGTCGGGGGCGACAGTATTTCATAGTAGCCCTCCAACAGGCTTTAAAAATAGTAATGATATATACATATTGTAGTTAAAAAATTACAGTACAATTTCAGTTGGATGTGCCACATTCAAATGTGCCACAATTGTAGATTTTGTAGTTGGTATGGGGGATTGGGTACTGGGTACTGGGAAAACTCTTCCCTAGCCCCAGTCTCTAGCCCCAGCTAACAGGGGTAGGTTTTTTAGATTTCGCGTTTTAACCGACGCAGGGACGCAAAGACGCGGGAAAATATTTCGGAACGGAAAAATCGGCTTTTTCAGACTGAATGTAAAAAACCTGCCCTTGAAAGCTAGCCCCCAGTCCCTTTAGCCTCTAACTCAGGAATTCTTGAGATGGAAGAAAACGCCGCCTTTGAGCGCTCCTGTGTTAGTTCCGTAACTACTGACTGTGAGCGATCGCAGGTTGTTAAAAAACGGTTTCCCTAAGACTTCCGCTAACTTGAGAATTGGGATTTGACGCTCTAACAAATTCTGGCTTTTTGTCCAGTCAAGATAGATGTAACCTTGATTTGGTCGAGGAATCGCAGTCATACTATCTTGGAAGTTAGGATTATTAATTAAGGAATTACCCTTGGTTGTGAGGATTTCATCCATTGTCTCAAGGTCAGAGGTGAAAATTTCGTAATTTCCTAAGGTTGTATGCGCCCCCCGTACTTTTGTCTCAATGCTGAACGAGCCTCCCTCTTTGGTGTTGGTTTTTTTAGTAGCTGTGGTTAACTCTGTCCAAGCGTAAATTTTTTGGTTGTCTATGGTGAGAGGACTGATGGTTAGTCCATTAGATAAAGCGATCGCATCTAAACGCCCTACCCCTTGTTCTACACCCCCAGATTTTTCCGCTACAAAAATCCAATGGGGGGTTGTTTGCTCTTCAGGTAACAATGCTATGGCATATTCTCCCTGTACCCAACTGAAAATATCCTCTGGCAAATTTATCCCCCAGCGTTTTTGAGTATCGCCCAAAGGTTTTAGGAACCGGGAAACCACATCTTCCTGGGAACCATATATAGTTGCTGTTGTTTGTTTCCAGAGTTGAGCTACATCACTGTTACCCAAATTACTCAAATTTGAGCCGGAAATTGCCAAACCTGCTGATGCTGGAACATATTGCAATGCTCCTACAGGTTTAGTTAGTGGGGGAGATGGAGAAACCATTTCTGATGAAGTTATAAAGGCGGTTTCTGCTAGCAATCCTTTGGGATTCAACAACAGAGAAATGATTTCACTGTTATATGTTTGTTCTGGTAGTTCTAATCCTTGCCATTTTGCTACCATAGGAAGATTCAAGAAAGCTACAGCTATACTGCCTTTGGCTAGTTCTTTGGTAGCTTTTTGGTATTCTGGGGAGCTAGTCAAATTTAAATCCGGAGCTTGGACGTTGTTGATAGCCTCTCGTAGCACTTTGGGATCGTTAGCAAACAACACAAAACCTTCACCCACAACAGCACCGGCTAAATTATTTTGGATTTTGGATTGTGGAATTTGGATTTTATTTTCTGCGATCGCTTCCTGATTGTCAGAAATCAGCTTTACGCCTTTGTATTCTTCAACATTTAAGTTTGCCCCAGCTAGCGCTCGTTTGGAAAATAACAACTCGACAAATTCGCGGCTTTTTTCCGGTTGCTTGGTTGCAAGTGCTAAAAGATACCCTGACTGCTGTCCATTTTCTGGGTCGCGATCGATATCTAGGGTGGTGACAGCCAGCGTAATTTCGTTACCTAACCAGGGTTTAATATCTTGTTGGTAATCTATGGTGGTCTTAGCCAAGAAACTAGTTTTGAGTTTAGATAGTTCCCCTTCACGCTCCAAAGCTTGTAAACTGTCAGGATTTGCCAGTAATGAAACCATCACAGGAGCAAGTTTCGATACAAATATTGTTGCACCAGGCTGGGAGGTAGGGGCGATCGAGTTAACCTGACTTTTAGGGAAAAACCAGTAAAAGCCAGCGATCGCAATCACTAGCACTGCGATCGCCCCAGCTACGATCGAACCAATGAATGAGCGTTGTCTATTCACATTAAACCTATGAAAAAAGATAGTTCACAGCCATTTAAGCAGAAACCCTAGCCCATTGATGAAGAGGAGGCGGGGAAGACAGGGGTGGGACGTAAAGAACTAAAAAGGTAAGAATGCAAATTTCCCTATCTTCCAGCGTCCTTGGTTGCATTTTCTTGAGAATCAATGCTCATGCCAAGGTAGATTTTTTCTGTCAACATAAATAAATTGCAATCGTCCACAAAAAAATCATGACAGAGAACTCTTTTAGTCAATCCATTGCCCATATTAGTGTAGAGGAACTGGCACAACGTATTGCTTCAGGTGATGGAAGCATCCAGCTAGTAGATGTGCGAGAACCACAAGAATTGGCGATCGCTAGCATTGAGGGTTTTGTCAATCTACCCTTGAGTGAATTTGCCGAATGGGGAGATCAAGTACCTACACTCTTCAATCCCCAAGCTGAAACCCTTGTGCTGTGTCATCACGGTATCCGTTCTGCCCAGATGTGTCAGTGGTTAATTGCTCAAGGGTTCACTAATGTGCAAAATATTTCAGGTGGTATTGATGCCTACTCTAAATTAGTAGATCCTTCAATTCCCCAGTATTAATTTTTGAGCTTATGGATTACTTGAGATGGGACTTACCGAAAAATTGGGTAAAAGCCCCGTCCTGGAAGAACGGCAATATAATTGTATTTTATTCTTCCATCTGGCTTTTGCTATTGTGAAAATATAGGTCAATCAATTTGGGGGTTTTCTGGGAAAGCTTGTAACTTTAGAGATTAGGTGGACATTTATGGAATTTTTTAGCCCCAATATAGCAGACATAGCCAGATAAATACGTATTGCATCATACTGTTCACAATATATAGTTGTGCAAAAATACGGTTATGAAGTTATGAACTTGTAGATTAAGATCGTCAGTCTTTCTAGGGAAAAACGAGGTTATATTTGCGCCGGAGCTTCAACCGTGTTACACGCAAAGTTTAAAATTAATTATCACAATATAATTGTATAATCTACTAAATTAATTAATTATTAATAATCTCTGTTTAGCATCAAATCCCCAAGTTTTTCCAAAGTTTGATTAAAATTTGCATTCAGCAAAGCATACCCTATGGAAGTTCAGTTGACAAATCGACAACAGCATATACTTTGGGCAACGGTACGTCACTACATTGCTACGGCAGAGCCTGTTGGCTCAAAGGCTTTGGTCGATGAGTACGATCTGGGGGTCAGCTCAGCCACGATTCGCAATGTCATGGGTGTTTTGGAAAAGTCTGGCTTACTTTACCAACCACACACCTCCGCCGGACGAGTGCCTTCAGACTCAGGCTATCGTATTTATGTTGACCAGCTAATTACACCATCGGAAATTTTAGCAAAAGAAGTGGAGGTGACACTGCAAAAGCGCCTCCACTGGGAAGATTGGAGCTTAGAAACTTTACTCCAAGGAGCTGCACAAATTTTAGCAACCTTGAGTGGCTGCATTGGCTTGATTACCATGCCCCAAACTACTACAGCACTGGTGCGACATCTGCAATTAGTGCAAATTGAAGGGGGAAAGATCGTGCTGATTGTGGTGACTGATGGTTATGAGACACATTCTAAGTTGATGGATTTGTCGCCAGCACCAGAGGAAACACAACGAGAAGCAGAGGTAATAGATCGGGAGTTGCAAATTGTTTCTAACTTTTTGAATAGCCACCTGCGCGGGCGGAGTCTTTTGGAATTAGCCTATCTCGACTGGAGTCAATTAGATCGAGAATTTCAACGCTACGGGGAATTTCTGAAAAATTCAGTTGCAGAATTGACTCGTCGTACTCTTGCACCGACTGCAACACAAATTATGGTTCGGGGCGTTGCAGAAGTTTTGCGTCAGCCAGAATTTTCGCAGTTACAGCAAGTGCAAACAATTATCCATCTGCTGGAAGAAGAACAAGACCAACTGTGGCGATTAATATTTGAGGAACCAGATTCGGAAGATGTAGGTAAACCAAAGGTAACGGTTCGCATTGGTGCAGAAAATCCCCTAGAACCGATACGCACCTGTAGCTTGATTTCTTCCACCTATCGCCGAGGCTCAATACCAGTAGGAAGCGTAGGAGTTTTGGGACCAACGCGGTTGGATTATGAAAGTGCGATCGCTGTTGTGGCGGCTGCTGCTGGTTATCTCTCAGAAGCTTTCAGTTAGGTTCCAGAGATTTATGGTGAGAAAAATCGCCTTTGGGTTACTGTGGCTGGGATTCATTGTCTATGCATTTTTCCTCTCGCCTCCTGAACAACCCGACACATTCGAGTTGATTAAAAAGCTTTCTATTATTCAATGGCAAGGTATTAATCCATTGGTAATAGCACTATTCAACCTCATGGGCATTTGGCCTGTCATCTACAGCGCAATAGTCTCGATCGATGGTAGAGGGCAAAAAATACCTGGTTGGCTATTTGCGATCGCTTCTTTTGCAGTTGGTGCTTTTGCCCTATTGCCCTACTTAGCTCTTAGGGAACCCAATCAGAAGTTTGTTGGTAAAAAAAATACTTTGCTCAAGCTCCTAGATTCCCGCGTAACTGGTTTTGTTCTAAGTGTAGCTAGCGTTATTCTAGTTGCTTATGGTTTAACAGGAGGAGATTGGGTAAATTTTGTGCAACAGTGGCAAACCAACCGCTTCATCCATGTAATGAGTTTAGATTTTTGTCTACTTTGCCTATTATTTCCCACATTAGTAGGGGATGACATGGCGCGTCGTGGTTGGAAAAATCCCCAGGTACTGTGGATAACAGCCCTAATACCCCTATTCGGTGCATTGATTTATTTGTGCGTGCGTCCGCCTTTACCAGAAGTTGGTGCAGAGAACATACCCACTGAACAACCAGCGCTAAATTAAATAATTGATAATCCGAATTTAAGTAAGTCGGCGCAATAAAACCAAACTCTGTAAAGAAAAGTAAATAAGGCTCAAACTCTTTCTCCCCCTGCTCCCTGCCCCCTGCGTTACCCCAACAATAATTATTTACGCCGACCTACTTAAGGCTTTTTCCTCGTGGAGCTTCAACCAGTCCATCATCGACTCTCAAGGTCGCGTCATCAACACCTGGGCTGACATCATCAACCGCGCTAACCTGGGTATGGAAGTAATGCACGAGCGTAACGCTCACAACTTCCCCTTAGACTTGGCTGCTGCTGATGAAGCTAGAGTGGCTCTAACCGCTCCTGCTATCAACGGTTAATCATCAAGTTTAATTGAATAAAAAACGCTCTCTGGAAACAGGGAGCGTTTTTGTTTTTGTAGATTTTGACCAGTCAAAAAGTTTCTTTTGCAAAAACTCTGTAGAATACATAAGCCTCACCCTTTTTCCTCAATATCATGGGTAACACTTTTGGTCATCTATTTCGGATCACTACTTTTGGCGAGTCTCACGGCGGTGGTGTAGGAGTTGTAATTGATGGTTGTCCTCCACAACTAGAAATTTCGGCAGAAGAAATTCAAGTAGAACTAGATAGAAGGCGGCCGGGACAAAGTAAAATTACGACACCTCGGAAAGAAGCGGATACCTGCGAGATTTTATCAGGGGTATTTGAGGGCAAAACTCTGGGAACGCCGATATCAATTTTGGTGCGGAATAAAGATACTCGTCCCCAAGACTATGATGAGATGGCCGAAAAGTATCGTCCTTCGCACGCGGATGCAACTTATGATGCAAAATATGGGATTCGTAATTGGCAGGGTGGTGGTAGGTCGTCAGCGCGTGAGACAATTGGGAGAGTAGCAGCAGGTGCGATCGCTAAAAAAATTCTCCGCCAAGTTGCCAATGTAGAAGTTATCGCTTATGTCAAGCGCATCAAGGATTTGGAAGGCGTAGTCGATCCGAATATTGTTACTTTAGAACAAGTGGAAAGCAACATTGTCCGCTGTCCTGATGCAGAATGCGCTGAACGCATGATTGAATTAATCGAGCAAACTGGTAGACAAGGTGATTCTATCGGCGGTGTAGTAGAATGTGTGGCACGAAATGTACCCAAAGGTTTAGGCGAACCAGTATTTGATAAATTGGAAGCTGATATCGCAAAGGGTGTGATGTCTCTCCCTGCTAGCAAAGGTTTTGAAATTGGTTCCGGTTTTGGCGGGACGCTATTAACGGGAATTGAGCATAACGACGAATTTTATATTGATGAAAATGGCGAAATTCGCACCGTAACAAACCGTTCTGGTGGTATTCAAGGGGGAATTTCCAACGGAGAAAATATTATTTTACGAGTTGCTTTTAAGCCGACAGCAACAATTAGAAAAGAGCAAAAAACGGTAACTCGTGAAGGCGAAGAAACACTGTTAGCCGCAAAAGGACGACACGATCCTTGTGTGTTACCGCGTGCAGTTCCAATGGTGGAGGCGATGGTGGCGTTAGTGTTGTGCGACCATTTACTGCGGCATCACGGTCAATGTAAGGTGTTGTAGAGTACCCTGTGACTACGATAAAATTTTTATTTTTCTGGGGCGGGTATCTGAATCGCCCTTTTTTATTAGTGTTGCTATAGTAGCGAATAACACATTTAGTTAAGTGCGATCGTGTCTACTATCAACATGGACAAAGAATCTGAAAATCGGCTCAAACACTTCGCTGCACTAAAATCTAAATACCAAGCTAGTAATTATCAAGATTCATCACCCTCTAGTCTGCTATATCTGATTTTGCGAAAAGTTGATTTAGGAATTGAGCTAACTGAATTAGAGTTTGATTGGTTAAGAGAGCATCAACTTTTTGAAAGTATTAAAATTATTTCTCAACAGCAACAATATAAATTAGAAGAACTGAAAAAATTGGAAAATGAGTTTTCCGATCTCAAATCTCGATATCAAGTACCTAAAATTGGGGGAATTTTCAAAAATATTTCTATTATTTTGTATCCGATTCTTTGGAAGCTTAATTCAGAAAAAATACTTGCTGCTTCGGAGATTGAATGGCTAAAAAACAATCAACTCGGTGGAACAGTTGCTATTGCTAAAAGAATGGAATTAGAGAGTTATTTTTTTGCTTTAAAGGTAAAGTATCAAGCTACTGAATATCAAGGTTTGTCACTTAATAGTCCATTATATAAAATTCTCGTTCACCTGGAAAATAAACAAACAATAAGTGCTGTTCAATTGCAATGGCTGATTCAGCAAAAATTATTTGTAACAGCAGAGAATTTTCAACAACAAGAGTCAGTAAAAGAAGCTCAATTTTCTCATTTAAAAGATAAATATCAAGCAAATAAATACTTTGATTTATCATTATTGAGTCCACTATATGCGATATTGCAAAAAATTGATGCAGAAAAAAATTTGATTCAGTCAGAAATTAACTGGCTAGAACAGCAAGGACTTACCGAAACAATTACGATTGCTGAAGAATTGAAACAAACGCGAGAGTTTGTTGCTTTGAAAGTTAAGTATAAATCAATTGGCTATCAAGATTCATCGCCTAAGAGTCATCTATATAAAATTCTCAAAAACCTTGAGTTGTCCAATCAATTAGCTGAACAAGATATTAACTTCCTCAAAAAACGCAAGCTCACTGAGGTTATGAAAATTGCAAATCAAAAATATACCTCTACCCTAAAATATAAGATAGATTCTGGAGAAGTACTTAATGAATCGGAATTTGAGTGGTTAAAAAATAACGGACGTGAAGATATTATTATTTTAGCTCAACAAAAACATTTTGCTATTCTCAAGAGGAAATATGGATTGATAGATCCTACTCTCACAATGGAGCCATTTTACACAATTATGGTCAAGCTGGAGAAAAAAGAACGTTTAGACCCTATTTTAGTAGCTCAACTAATAGAACAAAATATGTTGTCTCGTGACGGCAAGATTGCTATTGCACATTATAGACTAGAAGCAGAATTTTATGAACAGGAAATTAAGCGTACTGGGCATAAATGGCATATACCTACTGCTAGTAGTTATTGGCGGAAAGCTGATGAACCCAAACAGGCATTAAAAATTACTAATTTGGACTTAGGAAGAATCAAAGAAAGTAATTTAAAATCAGCTATTTTAGTGACTAGAGGTGCAGCATTCAGAGATATGGAAAACTTAGCTGATGCTGAAAGTTGTGCGAGAAAAGCTATGGAATGTCAGCCTAATAGTTATCAACCCTATACTTTAATGGGAGCAATTTCTTATGACCGTGGCGAGTATTTTGAAGGTGACTATTGGTTTGAACAAGCTATACAACGTGGGGCTAAAACTGAAGATATAGATGATGAACTAAAACGAGTATTCCGAAGTACAAAAGATGAGAATAAACGACATGAAGCCGCAGAATATTTACTGAAAAAAGATCCAAAACGCTATTCTTGGGCTAAATCTTATCTGAAAAAATTGCAAGATAATAGTAAATAAACTGGGTTGCATCGCCAAAATATCAAGAAATGACCAGATTCATTCATGACCAATTTGCCAAAGACTACCTGGAACAATTACTCACCCCATACGGTGAAGTTCAAGCACCCCGGCGAGTCGCAGAAGAAGTTAGACAAATTGACGTTTATTTCATCCCCAAAGCACAACCAAGCACTATTCCAGACACACTAGGTTTATTAGGTCAGTTTGCCACTAACCCATCGTTATTTGAGCCTTTTCGTAACGCTGCATCCGCTACATAAATTTGCGATTGTATCTTAAAATTATTAGAGTTACGCGGCGATTTACAACGACAAGCAAATCGAAATAACACTCGCATTCTTGAATCGGATTTACCCAAATTATGGATTTTTACACCCACAGCATCAGCGCAACTATTATCAGGATTTGGTGCTAACCCAAAAGATGACTACTTGCCTGGAATACACTTCATGGCAGAATATTTGCGTACAGCTATAGTCGCAATTCATCAGTTACCCATCATTCCCGAAACTTTGTGGCTGAGAATTATTGGTAGAGGGAATGTTCAAAAGCAAGCAATTGATGAATTAGAAGCACTGACTCCTGATAATCCTTTCCGCAAAGCGGCGTTAGAATTGCTGTACAACTTGCAACAAAACTTACAAGTTACCCAAAATCAAGACGAAGAAGACAGGGAATTACTTATGCGATTAGCACCACTTTACCAACAAGATCGAGAACAGGCGATACAAGAAGGGGAACAACGGGGAATTCAGCAAGGGGAACGCTTGGTGGTGGAAAATTTGCTCAAGGTTCGCTTTACTGAAATAGATAACCAGCTTCAAGCCATTATTGAACCTTTATTGGCGTTACCACCAGAAGAGTTTACGCGTTTACTATTGCAGTTATCGCGTGAAGAATTAATTGATAGGTTTCGCTAGTGTCAAACCATTTTGGATTTTGGATTTTGGATTTGTTTTACCCATCAGGGTTAAGTATTCAAAAAAATCTTAGATCGGCTTTTATTCAATCTAAAAGAATTTTAGTTTATCACATATACTTTGATGTCAGGGGAAAAATTTAAAGTTTCCCCTTTTAATTTTTTCCAATTTTTACTTCACTGTAAAATGTAAACTCGAAGACATTAATACAGTACGATCAAAATCAGTTGTTAAGTTTTTCGACGAATAAACGCTTTATTTTATAGGTTTGCATGAATGGACTTTTTAACGATTCTAGGATTAGCTGCTGCCACACTAACCACGATCGCCTTTTTACCACAGATGTTTAAAATTTGGCAAACCAAATCAGCAAAAGACGTTTCTTTTGTGATGTTGGTTACATTTAACAGCGGTATTTTTTTGTGGTTAATATACGGAATTTATCTCCAAGCATTACCAATTATTCTTGCAAACAGCGTCACATTATTCTTTAATATGATAATTCTATGGCTTAAAATTAAATATGGATAACTCTGCTGGCAATCAACACCTGTGACATCATCTGTATTTGACTTGGAACGCCTTTTATTTACACCCATTACCGCAGAAACCAACGCTATTCCCCTGATATTCGCCTTTCCCAATGAATACAGCGTTGGTATCACTAGCCTTGGCTATCAGGTAGTTTGGGCAACTTTGGCAATGCGTGATGATGTGCAGGTAAGCCGCTTATTTACTGATACTCATGAACAACTCCCCAGAAAGCCGGAAATTGTTGGATTTTCTATTTCCTGGGAATTGGATTATGTGAATATTCTAAATTTGCTCGAATCTTTAGAAATTCCTATTTGGGCAACTTCTCGTGATGATTCTCATCCAATAATATTTGGTGGCGGCCCAGTTCTTACTGCTAATCCAGAACCGGTTGCAGATTTTTTTGATGTCATTCTACTGGGGGATGGCGAAAATTTACTGGGTAATTTCATTGAAACTTACAAAGAAGTCAGAAATGCTTCAAGACAAACTCAACTACAAAGATTGGCACAAGTACCAGGTATTTATGTTCCGAGTTTATATGAGGTGGAATATCACACAAAAGATGGTACAGTAAAATCTATTAAACCAATTTCCGCAGAAATTCCCGCAGTGGTGCAAAAACAAACTTACCGAGGAAATACTTTATCAGCCTCGACTGTAGTTACCCAAAAAGCAGCTTGGGAAAATATTTACATGGTGGAAGTGGTGAGAAGTTGTCCAGAAATGTGCCGTTTTTGTTTGGCAAGTTATCTGACATTACCTTTTAGAACTGCGAGTCTGGAAGGTTCATTAATCCCAGCTATTGAAAGAGGTTTAGAAGTTACAAATAGGCTCGGATTATTGGGGGCTTCTGTAACTCAACATCCAGAATTTGCAGCGTTACTAGATTATATTAGTCAGCCAAAGTATGATGATGTTCGTCTGAGTATTGCTTCAGTCCGTACCAATACTGTAACAGTCCAGTTAGCAAAAACTTTGGCGCAACGAGACACGCGATCGCTTACCATTGCTGTAGAAAGTGGTTCCGAGAAAATCCGGCAAATCGTCAACAAAAAGCTGCATAACGATGAAATTATCCAAGCAGCCATCAATGCCAAGGCTGGTGGACTCACAGGTTTAAAACTCTACGGTATGGCGGGAATTCCCGGTGAACAAGCAGAAGATTTAGAACAAACCGTGGCGATGATGCACAGTATCAAAAAAGCTGCACCGGGATTGCGGTTAACATTTGGATGTAGCACGTTTGTACCTAAGGCACATACACCGTTTCAATGGTTGGGAGTGAATCGTCAAGCAGAAAAGCGGTTGCAGCTTTTACAAAAACAACTGAAACCAAAAGGGATAGAATTTCGCCCAGAAAGCTATAATTGGTCGATTATACAGGCTTTGTTATCCAGGGGCGATCGCAGACTCTCCCAACTTCTGCAACTAACTCGTAACTTTGGTGATTCCTTGGGTAGCTACAAACGTGCTTTCAAACAACTCAAAGGACAAATCCCCGACTTAGATTTTTACGTCCACGCCGATTGGTCAACAGAGCAAATATTACCCTGGAGTCACTTGCAAGGACCTCTGCCACAGTCTACACTACTAAAGCATTTGGCTGAAGCTAAGAGTTATTTCGACTCAGCCCAAAAGGGGACTGGGAATTGGGGGAGATGAGGGAGATGAGGGAGTGAGAGATAAGAATTAATAACCAATGCCCCATGCCCCATGCCCCATGCCCAAAAATTCATACCTGAAAACTTGATGCAAACCACAGCTGAGTATTACTGCGCTTATTGCGGCGAACCAAACTTAACTTTTATTGATTTGAGTGCTGGGGGACAACAATCCTATGTAGAAGATTGTCAAGTTTGCTGTAACCCAAATATTTTGTATGTCCGAGTTGATGAAGACACCCTGGATATTGAGATTGATACTGAATCTGAAAGTTGAATTTTAGGTTTTTCTTTCCATGCTGCACTTTAAACATTCCTCAGTAATCAACGCACCAGCAGAAGTAGTTTGGAAATTTCACGAAAGACCAGACATTTTACAACTGCTGACTCCACCTTGGCAGCCACTCCAAGTAGTCCGCCGTGATGGAGGGCTTGATGTGGGTGCTATCACAGAATTTCGCTTGTTTCTGGGCCCATTACCCTTAACTTGGCTGGCACGTCATACTGAATACGAAAAATATCGCCTATTCACTGACGAACAGATATCTGGCCCTTTTGAGTCTTGGGTACATCGACATGAATTTGAACCAGAAGATGCTGATAAAACTAGGCTGACTGATGCTATTTCCTTTTCAATGCCTGGTGGAGGAACAGTTGAATTTATCAGCGGTTGGTTAGTCCAAGCACAGCTAGAAGCAATGTTTCGCTATCGCCACTATGTAACGAAGCGAGAATGCGAGTCACAATAATCAAATCAAGGATATTAGGAATTTGAGGTATTAATTATTGCCAGTTTTTGGTTATTTACTTAGTCTGACAAGCAAAAACAGTTTTTGGTATGGGGCTATTTGTGTAATAATAGTTAACGTATCTTAATATTTTTCAATAATTTCAGAGTCCTAGCACTCTCCAGTCCAAAACACTGACCACTAATAGAATTTTCTGGCTAGTGGTTAGTAATTTTGTCATAACTATATTTCAATATGGCTCAGTTAACGATTATTCGTGGAGAAATTGGCCTTTGAAGACGCGATTTATCGCGTCTCTACATGAGGGTTTTGGGTTTATCTGAACTGTATTGGACTAGATTTTAAGAATTTTTACCTGAATGCTAGGCGGAGTAAAGGCGTGATCCAGTTAGAACAACCACTAAATCATCAAACAAAACTAACCCCATTACTAAAAAATAAATCTACTTTTAGGGGACTTTTCATTGCTATTTTTATTATTGGCGTATGGGCTATAAGTCTAGTTTCCTTACTTTTAGTTGATATCTCGAAATTAAATTTTTGGATTTTATGCATTTTGATCCCTTGGCAAACATTTTTATATACGGGGTTATTTATTACATCTCACGATGCTATGCATGGGTTGGTATTTCCCCAAAAATCTAAGATTAATCACTTGATTGGGAAGTTGAGCCTATCTCTTTACGGGCTTTTACCATATCAGAAACTATTGACCAAACATTGGTTACATCACCGGAATCCCGCGAGTCAAATAGATCCAGATTTCCATGATGGAAAACACAAAAATTTCTGGGCTTGGTATTGTAATTTTATGATAAATTACTGGAGTTGGGGACAAATGATTGCCATAACTTTCAGCTATCAATTTGCTAATCGTATACTCCAGATACCCCATGAAAATTTAATTTTATTTTGGGTGTTACCCTCGCTTTTGAGTTCATTACAACTATTTTATTTTGGTACTTTTATACCCCACAGTGAGCCAATAATGGGTTATGTTCAACCTCATTGTGCCCAAACTATTGACTGTCCAACTTGGTTGTCATTTATTACGTGTTATCATTTTGGCTACCACAAAGAACATCACGAATATCCCCATGTTCCCTGGTGGCAACTACCAGGAATTTACAAAAAGAATAAATAATCCGGGAATAGCCATCAGAGGCTGTACGTTCGCTGATTGTTGCAGCAGAATTCAGAATGGGCTACGCCCCGCTGCGCTAACAGGAGTCAGAATTGAGAAGTCAGAACTCAGAATTCTGAATTACAGCAGTTTTCACGTATTTGAACCACATCTGTCGTAGGGGCACAGCAATGCTCATTGGTGTCAACTTAACGTGAAACCCTTGTCCAGACAGGATATTGAGTTCATTTACTCACCGCGTTACCCCACCCTAACCCTCCCCTTTACAAGGGGAGGGAACCGGATTTCTTTTTCCCCCCAATGCATCGGGGGGATTAAGGGGGGTAAAAGGTATGTGGGACACGCGTTTGAGCTTAAGTTGATACCAATGATAGCTATGCGCCCCTACCTTTTACATCACAAAAGCGAGACATGCAATATGCCAATTAATAATTCTCACGTTGTTACTTATAGCCCTGCTTATACGATTGTTCCTACTTATGAGTGCTTCAATCGCTGTAGTTACTGCAACTTTCGCACTGAACCAGGTAAAAATCCCTGGATGAATATCTCGGATGCAGAAGGTATTCTAAAACCACTTCAAAGTGAAAAAGTTTATGAAATTCTTATTCTTAGTGGTGAAGTTCATCCCCATTCACCAAAGCGTCAGGAGTGGTTTAGCCGGATTTATGATTTGTGTGAATTAGCACTTTCAATGGGGTTTCTACCTCATACTAATGCAGGACCATTGAGTTTTGCAGAGATGCAAAAGCTGAAGCGTGTAAATGTTTCGATGGGGTTGATGTTGGAACAGTTAACGCCGACATTGTTAAATACTGTACATCGACATGCACCGAGCAAATTACCAGAAGTAAGGCTGCAACAATTAGAATGGGCGGGAGAGTTACAGATTCCTTTTACAACAGGATTACTTTTAGGAATTGGCGAAACTGCTGATGATTGGTGGGAAACATTAGCAGCAATATCTGAATTTCATCAGCGTTACCACCATATCCAAGAAGTAATTCTACAACCTCATAGTCCAGGAAATCAGCAGAGTTTTAATGCACCGCCTTTTAACCCCCATAAATTACCAGAAGTCATTGCTAAAGCACGTGAAATTTTACCAGGGGATATTACGATTCAAATTCCGCCGAATTTAGTTAAGGATGACCGATGGTTAGTTGCTTGTATCGAAGCTGGTGCGCGGGATTTAGGCGGAATTAGCCCAAAAGATGAAGTTAACCCTGATTATCCTCATCTTCAGGAGCAGGTGTTGAGAGAAATTTTACAGCCTGTGGGGTGGGAGTTAATTGGGCGTTTACCAATTTATCCGCAATTTGATGGTTGGTTATCCCAGGAGTTGCAAACGTCGGTGAGATGTTGGCGAAATACTTTATGAATATCCTTTTGAGGTAGGAAAAAGAAACTATCTTCGTTAGGCTGTGATGATTTCTTGGACTAAAACGTAAGGTTGGACGATGAGAGTATTAAATCGCTTGGTGGCATCGGTATTCCATTCTCCCAGCTGTGCTGTGGTGGGTTTGGTAATCAATTGTTCATCAATCCATTGTTGCACTGATGGAGTATTATCATTTGCGATCGCTACCCCAACATCCACTAAGCTTAACTCAAGCGCCACCAAAATTACTGCATCTCGCTGCACATGAGGAATTAGCCACTCCCACTCTGCCTCATCCACAGTTTCTGTTAATTCTGCTCTTAAATCCGACATCATTCCTCAATTGTTATTTCTAGATAGCCATTTTTATATTATTCACTAGTTCGTAGTTTCTGACAAATGACCAAATTTTAGATTTTGGATTAAAAATTCAAACTCTAAAAATCTCTATTCGCGTAATGTCTAGTAGAGAAGCTACCAAATTTATTTGTGGAACAAATCAAAAATATACAATTTTTTACTCAAGCTAGGAAGAAGGTATGGGGTCAATCTAAAATCCAAAATCTCAAATCTAAAATTCTTTGACTAAACTTCAGATTTCATTTCCTCAATCTCAAATAAAGACACAATTACTCCAGCGATGGGAATAGATATAAAAACACCCAATAATCCTGCTACTCTGGCACCTACTAGTAAAGCAAAGAATACTACTACAGGATTCAGATTCAGCGCACCTTGCATAATTCTTGGTGCAATCAAGTTGTCTTGTATCTGTTGAAGCACAATGCAAGTTATCAATACTTTCAATGCCAACCAAAAGCCTTGAGATAATACAACTAAAGTTATAATGCTGATTCCTAATGTTGCGCCTATGCCAGGAATAATATCAATAATCCCAACGATTACTGATAATAATAAGGCAAAAGGTACTTGTAATATTAAGAAAACTAAGAAAGTGGTACTTGTCAGGAATAAACTTAATAAAAACTGACCTCGAAAAAATCCGAGAAAGGCACGTCTGATGACCTTAGTAAATCTGTCACGGCGTTGTTTTGGTACTATTTTTAATATAAAGTTCCATAGCTTTTCTCCGTCTAACAACATGAAAAAAGCTACAACTGCAATCAAGGTAAAAGTGACGAAATTTGTCAAAAAACTTTGTAATATAGCTAAAGTAGTGACAATACTTGAAATAGCTTGATTTCGCAATTGTTCTTGAACAAAACTTAAATCTATCTGAAGATTACGACTGCGTAAAAATTCTTCTAATTGGTCTAATAGGGGTAATAAAGAATTTAAAAATCCAGTTATAGTATCAATTAATTGTTGTCCTTGGGATAAAACCGTTAAACCTACGGTAATTATCAAACCGCCAATAATTACAATACTGAGTAAGAAAACTACGCCAACTGCTACGCCGTGGGGCAAAAAACGCCGTAACCATTCTACAGGATAGCTGAGCAAAAAAGCCAAAATCGCGGCGAATGTGAAAATAACGATGACTGCTTCAAAGTAAGCTAAAAGTTGTACAATTGCCCATCCTGAAGCAACTAAGAGCAAAAAGCGGACTAACGCCAGATTATTTAATCGTTGCCATAAGTTTTTGGCTTCAAAGCCGCTCATATTAATTTTGGATTTTAGATTTTGGATTTTGGATTTTGGATTATAAAGTCTTTAGAAAAAGCTGTTAGTGGAATTGTTAGACAAAACTACTGAGACTATTGAATTTAAGATTAGAGAAATGTGATAGCGATCGCCACCCCCCTAAAGTATATATTTGGACTGCTCTAACTCATCGTCCTAAATCATGCATTTGATTAATCACAGTGGTACACTTTTGTGCCAAAGCCTCCAATTCTTCTTTATTACTGGAACTGGGAGCATCAATTAAGTTACCAATTCTGACTGTCACGGGAACGGCGCGGGGTATTTTCGAGCCTTTTTCTAAAATTGCCTCAGTACCCCAAACACTTACTGGCAATATTGGGGCTTTGGCTTTCGCTGCTAACAGTAGCGCACCTCTTTTAGGGTCTGTAATTCGACCATCTGGTGTGCGAGTACCTTGCAAGAAAACACCGACAGCCCAACCGTTATTCAGGTATTCTAAGGCTGAACGGATGGCATTGCGATCGGCACTTCCCCGACTCACTGGGTAAGCACCATACAATTTAATCGCTTGCGCCAAAACTGGGATATTAAATAATTCTTCTTTAGCCATGTACGCTACTGGACGGCGTACACAATTAGAGACAATTGGTGGGTCAAAGTAACTGGCATGATTACTTACTACCACCAATGGCCCTGAATGAGGGACATTTTCCGCGCCATAAATCTTACCCCGAAAGTAAGCGTGAAGCATGGGGCTGACGACTGACCATTTAAAGGCGTGGTAAAGTGCCAGACTAATAAACGGTTCGCGGTTTTGGTCCACAGAAGATAATGCCAATTAGACTGACATTTAGCATAAGCGATCGCAATGCCCAAGGCAAATGAATCAGGGGGGGAGTGGGGAGTGGTGTAGCTGGTGAGTTAGTGAAAAGCGCTGTATATGTGGTCTGGGTGATTAGCGATCGCTAAAATCAAAGCCAAGGGTATTAGAGTATACAGATTAACACAATTCATTACTCAAAGTCATAATTGTTGTGATCGCTCATCAAATCACCAAAGAAAAACAACCAGAAAAATAGATTTTAAATTACCCATTTCCAGCGATAACTTAATTTATAATTGAGTCACCTTTCATCTGTTTGGGTTAAATGTCAAAACATCAATAATTTTTTTAATCATCGATGAATTGTTGTAACAATGTCTCAATACTAGCATTATGATCCAGAAAAGAAAATAAATGGAAATATTGGAGTTTCCCTTGTTTATCTAATACAAACTGTGCTGGTAAAGGCGCTCCCAGAGCTTGTCCTACATTATAGGTACGAAACACTCGACAACTGGGATCGCTAAGTAACGGCATTTGTAAGCCTAAATCCCTCACGACTACTTGACTCTGCCGTTCATCGGTACTAGTAACCATCAAAACTTCTATTCCACGATTTTTAAATTGTTCGTAATTTTCATTCAAAGCTTTGATGTGGGGAAAACAAAAAGGGCAGTATTGCTTTTCAGTAAATATGCGAGTAAAAGCAAGTAATACTGGTTGTTTACCTTTATAATCAGACAGTTTTACTAAAGTACCGTTGGTAATATCTAGCAACTGAAAATCTGGTGTTCCTACCCCTAATCTAAGTTGATTTGTAGCCGGAACTGGTAAAAAGTTACGAAAGAATCGCTCATTTAATAAGCCGGTAAAATCAGTTGAAGTAAGCATATTTTTTAGATTATTTAAAATAATTGGGCATTGGACATTGGTTATTAATTCTTCTCCCTCATCCCCATTCCCCATTCCCTTTTGATGAGAAAACCACAGATAGATTTTTTGCTTATCTGTGGTTATTGTTGATTGCCGAATTAACTCCAGCAAATCTAATCTAGACAGCAGAGAAGTAAACTTTGGACTTCACTGGGTCAGGATTCATTGTTTTGTCACCAGGTTGCCAACCAGCTGGGCACACTTCGTCTGGGTGAGATTGAACATACTGAATTGCTTGTAATGTCCGTAGGGTTTCATCAACGCTACGACCAAAAGCTAAGTTGTTAATTGTGGCGTGCTGTATGATACCATCTTTGTCGATGATGAACAGACCACGCAAGGCAATGCCTGCTGCTGGGTCAAGCACATTGTAAGCAGCGCTAATCTCTTTCTTGATGTCGGAGACTAGAGGATAATTCAGGTCGCCAACGCCACCAGACTTACGATCGGTTTGAATCCAAGCGAGGTGGGAGAATTCGCTATCTACGGAAGCCCCAAGGATTTCCGTATTAATTTTCTTGAATTCTTCGTAGCGATCGCTAAATGCTGTAATTTCAGTAGGACAAACAAATGTAAAGTCTAGGGGGTAGAAAAACAGGACGACGTACTTACCGCGATAATCGGAAAGTTTGATTGTCTTAAATTCCTGGTCTACCACAGCGGTTGCTGTGAAATCGGGAGCTTGCTGACCAACGCGGAGGCTTCCTTCTGTTCCGTAAGTTAGGGACATTAACTCAATTCTCCTTTATCGGTTTAGTAGCGTTGGAATTTGGGTCAGGTAAAACTCACCCATCCACGCTCTCACAGTTTGATTACGATCTGTTACGACTATATCATACTCATAACGATTTTGAGTAGCAAATGTCTGATTTAGATACAAGAGAATGGTTGCTTACCAATGGTCTAGGAAGTTTTGCCAGTGGTACGATTTCTGACATCCGCACACGCACTTATCACGGTTGGTTATTTGCTGCTACAAACCCCCCTTCTGAGCGTACCTTGTTGTTGTCACACCTAGAAGCTAGCTTGGAAGTATTAGGGAATGTTGTGGCGCTGGGGACAAATATTTGGGGTAACGGTCGGATAGAGCGATCGGGCTACGAACTGTTGCGCTCTTTTGATATTAACCCAGTTCCAAAATGGATTTGGGGTCAAGATAACTGGCAATTAACTAGACAATTGGTGATGCCTTATGGTTGGGAGGGGAGTAGGGAGATGGGGAGCAGGGGAGCAGAGGAGCAGAGGAGTAGTTCCAGCACTCTTTCCCCTTTGCCCCTCTGCCCCTCTGCCCCTCTGCCTCTTCCCATGCCCAATGCCCCTAACCAATTGTCTCATCGGATTTTAATTCAGTATCGCTACGAGGGAAGCGAACAAGCTATTTTACGGCTGCGACTTCTGATAGCAGAACGTAACTTTCATCATCAACAGACTTTTAGCCCAGAATTACAGTTCTCCCAATTGCTTGGGCAACAGCAAGTTTGTCTCCAAGCAAGAAAATCTGAGCATTATGGTATACCTTGGCATCTGCGTTGGACACAAGGCAATTATCAACCAGATGCAGTTTGGTATTGGAATTATCGATTCTTGGAGGAGACAAAACGGGGATTAGGTGACAAGGAAGACCTCCACAGTCCTGGTTACTTAACAGTTACACTCCAACCAGGAGATGCGGTGACTCTAGAAGCACGAGAAGGTCTTCCCAATTCTGTGCTAGGCGTTCTTACCGCCGAAACCTTTGCAGAAGCTGTGGAAGCAGAGCAAGAAAGGCTCTCGCAGATTTTTGGATGGAGTGGGGTATGGGGCATGGGGCATGGGGCATCGGGAATGGGGTATCGGGAGATGGGGGGATGGGGAGATGAGGGAGATGAGGGAGATGAGGGAGAAAGATTGCTACCTTGTCCCCCAAGTCTTCCTTGTCCTCTTCCCATGCCCCATGCCCCATGCCCCATGCCCAATGCCCAATTCCCACTTTGGCAACAACTACTCAAAGCCAGCGATCGCTTTATCGTCTATCGAGCCTCAATAGCAGGTCCGACGGTGATTGCTGGTTATCACTGGTTTAATGACTGGGCGCGGGATACATTAATTGCCTTACCAGGATTGACGCTAGTTCCCCAGCGTTTTGATTTAGCAAAAGAATTATTGCAAGCTTTTGGGCATCACTGTCGCCACGGTTTGATTCCCAATGCCTTTCCTGATGTCGATAGTGAACCGTTTTATAACAGTATCGATGCACCGCTTTGGTGGATTGAAACTTTAGGACTTTATTTGGAAGCTACACAAGACTGGCAGTTTTTGGCAGAGCAGTTTCCTGTAGTGCAGCAAATTCATAAAGCTTTTGTCGGTGGTACACGCTATAATATCCAGGCTGATGCTACCGATGGACTAATTGGTTGGGATGCTCGCGGTGTAGCCCTGACTTGGATGGATGTGGTGATTGGGGCAAACCCTGTTACTCCTCGTCGTGGGAAGCCAGTGGAAATCAATGCGCTGTGGTATTCGGCTTTGTGTTGGCTAAGTCAGTGGGCAAAACGGTTGAGCCAACTTGAATTTGGTGAACCAGTGCGTCTTAGTAAACAAGCGCAGCGTTATGCTCAGCAAGCACAACAGGTAAAAAATTCCCTGCAAAAGTTTTGGAATCCTCAGCTAGGTTATCTCTACGATAGTATTGAGCCGGACGATCGCCGAAATTTTCAAATTCGTCCCAATGCTGTTTTGGCGCTGTCGCTGCACCATTGTGGGTTTTCTGAACAGCAAGGGTGTCAGATACTAGATTTAGCAACTTCCAGCTTGCTGACTCCCTATGGGCTTCGCAGTCTCGATCCAGGAGATCCGGAATACAAAGGGAGATATGAGGGCAACCAAGAGCAGCGCGATCGCGCTTATCACCAAGGTAGTGTTTGGGTTTGGTTAATTGGCCCTTATATTCGCGCTTGGCAACGTTTTTATCCACAACAAACGCTGCCTTTTGATTGGCAACCCCTGATAGATCACTTTTTATTTGCTGCTTGTATTGGTTCGATTTCTGAGATTTTTGATGGCGATCCACCTCATACACCCAGAGGAGCGATCGCTCAAGCTTGGTCAATTGCCGAAGTCATCCGCCATATTAAATAGTGGTGATAAGTAGGTAGACATGAAAAATTATAAGATAAGAATAGAATAGAAGAAAAGACTCCAGCCATCAGCCCACAGCCCAGTGCCGCGAAAAGCTTTAAGACAAAAAGCGAGTTGTCAAAAGTTACCATAGAACCTCCTGGAAATCACTGTGCTTGAATAATCTTTTTTTAACCTCTTATTAATTAAAAAAACTTGCTCCTCCTAGATAATTGAGGCTGGCTATTTGCAATAAATTAAGCCTCGTCAAAACATTAGGGAGTATACATTGAATCTATCTAGACGTCAGTTTTTTACGCTGGCAGGGGCATCAGCTACAGGTGCTGTACTTCTATCTCCTTTGCAAGCATTCTATGCTAAACCCGCGATCGCTGCGGGTCCCTACGGTAACTTAGTGGCCGACCCCAACGGAGTATTAGATTTACCACCTGGATTCACCTACCGCAGACTGTCCGAAACAGGTCAAACGATGAATGATAGTTACCGGGTACCCGGTGGTCACGATGGTATGGGTGCTTTTGCAGGATCTAATGGCAATACGATTCTAATTCGCAACCACGAACTCACTCCCACTTCTAGCAATGGTCTGAGCGCTCCCAGTGGCAGCAAGTACAACTCAAATGCGAGGGGCGGTTGTACTAAATTGGTTGTTAGTCCTTCCCGTACCTTGGTAGAACATCGGGGAGTTCTAGCGGGAACCATTCGCAATTGTGCTGGTGGTCCTACGCCTTCAGGGTCTTGGTTAAGCTGTGAGGAAACCTTTGAAACTAATAACGGCAAGAAGCATGGTTATGTGTTTGAGGTTCCCAGTAGCGCAACTACTTTTGTTACCCCCGTCCCATTAACTGCAATGGGGCGTTTTAATCACGAGGCTGCCGCTGTAGACACCAGTACAGGGTATATCTACATGACGGAAGACCGAGGAAACGGGCTTTTCTACCGCTTCATTCCCAACCAAAGCAACAATCTGAGTGCTGGCGGCTTGCTATACGCATTAAAGATTACGGGATCGTCTGGAATTAACACAGCTACAGGTTTCCCAAAAAATACGCCTAGAGCGGTGGAATGGGTACAGATTAACAATCCCGATCCCACCTCTGATTCTGTGAGAACAGAAGGGTATAACAAAGGTGCTGCCAGGTTTTCAGGTGGGGAAGGCATCTTTTATGGCAGTGGTTATGTCTACTTCACTTGCAAGAGTGGAGGTAGTTCTGGAGATGGGCAAATCTGGCGTTATTCGCCCGCTAATAATACCGTTGAACTCTATATTGAACCCAACAATTCTGGTGTGCTAGACAATCCAGACAATCTTGTGGTTTTCCCCAACCGGGACATCTTCCTTTGTGAAGATGGGGATGGAACGGATTACATTCTGGGCATCACTTCCAGTGGCAGTCTTTACAAGTTTGCTAAGAATGCCCTCAACACATCAGAGTTCGCCGGGGTCTGTTTCTCCCCCGATGGTCAGATGATGTTTGTCAACATACAGAGTCCAGGAATAACCTTTGCTATTTGGGGACCCTGGTAACCCTACGTTCTGTTTCAGTTCAGTCAGGTTAGAGAACGATCGCCCTTTTTTGCCACTCTAGGGAGAGCAAAAGTATAAGACAGTATGTTAGCCCTATTTTGATAGTTTTTAAAGTGGCTCAGGTCGGAGTTGAACCAACGACCCCAGGCTTATGAGTCCCGTGCTCTAACCAACTGAGCTACTGAGCCATGCTTTTTAGTCATTTACTAGTCTATCATACAAATTTGCTCAACGCTAGTCTCTTTTGCAATTAGTTTTTCTAGCCTAAAAATAGGGAGTAGGGGTTTAGCATTGCTAAACCCTTTCCTGTGTTCACATCCCAAACCTTAATTGTTTTATCTTCGGTGGAAGTAGCAATGTTGTACATTATAGTAAGTAATACCAATTCTATATGAGGCTGCGCTCTATTCGCGTAGCGGCAATTCATGAATTGCCGCTACAGTGTGTAGTTTTGCATCAGTCTTATAAGGCGCATCTTCAAACAGAAATGGTATAAGTTGGTAGTGTTGACCAGTAACTGTAGGGATAGTCTGTGATATGTAGCTAATATCTGAGAATGCACCAAGTGATAAACGTTGCTTACCAGCGTTAGGAAAGTTGCTAATTCTAATACCTGATATAGGAATCATATTTGATTTCTGAAAAAATCTAAGTATTTGTAGGGTGTGTTAGGCGTAAGCCGTAACGCACCATCTCAAGCTTTTGGTGCGTTACGCTCCGCTAACGCACCCTACGTAATATTTCAAAAATCAAATACTAGTCCTATATAGCTAACAAATCGCCAGATTTAGTCCATCCTGTAACGTTAGGATTCAGAGTGTCGGGTTCATTAGGATTTACAAGATCGTCGTTTTCAAATCCCCCGTTGATAATTAACTCTTGTCCTTCTGCTTGTGCCGCTGATTTATAAGTATTGGTAATCACAGCAGTATGAAGGAAGGCAGTGGTCACACTACAAACAATAATCCTGCTTGTATTTGGCTGAGCAAGGTACCAGAAGCACCAAACGTATAAACAACGTTGACACTTGGGTTAGCATTTTGGTACTGAGTCTTAATGCTATTCAGCGCGTTTGTTAAGCTGACAACGTAAACGGAGAGTAAAAGGGATAGAATGTAGAAATTTTACCAGTAAAATAGGTAGTTACCGAATATTTTGGTAATTAAATCATGACAATTGAAATATGAGTTGATAATTTCCTCAGGTTAATTGCACGAATAAAAATCCTCTTAGAGATGAAAAAAGACTTAAATTCTTGATTTAAAAGCTTTTTAGTCTATGTTTACTAAATAGAGGTGAGTAGCCAGTTAAATACCAACCAAGTTAATTTCAAGCTTCAGGTTGGTAATTTACACTAGATTAGCGGTTTAGAGTTAACAATCATGATTATTTGATGATTGGCGATCGCCTAAAAAGCAGATTACAAAAGGATTTGGTGGATTTTTTACACTCCAATAAACTGAAAAACTTTTTCCTCGACCGAATTTTTCTGTGACAAATGTAAATAGTACCCTTGGGGGTACTACCATCACCTGTTATTCCGACATAAAGTAAAAGCATCTCAAAAACGCATACAGATGGACACGAGAAAAGCTGCTTCTTCCTTAGCAGCCTGGTTTTACAACCAGCGAAGATATTAACTGGTGGCACAGTTTTTGATGCCAACATCATTGATATATGCGGTGCTTCTCAAATCTTCAGACTTGGCGGTAACAAACTGCTTCAATCAGGTCTGATTGAACTGTCTGTTGATTTTTCTTCCTCCTTTGCTTGTGACGAAGTGATGGGATGATTTTTTTACCTTATAAATTTAGGAGAAATAATATGGCAGTTATTTTCGGCACCATAAATGGTGATTCTTTACCTGGAACAGCAGGAAATGATTCGATATTTGGTTGGGCTTTTGGTGGTAATGCCAATAGTGTCTCTGGTAACGACAACTTAGATGGTGGGGCTGGTAACGATAGTCTTTTTGGTGGGACGGGAAATGACACCCTCAATGGCGGTAGTGGGACTGACTTAACCGACGGTGGTAGTGGTAACGATCGCATCATTGATAGCGACTTTGTGAACTTCGATAATCATAATGGTGGAGATGGTGTTGACACAATTGATTATTCAGGCGTGGCCTTCGGTTCAGGAGTAGTCACTATCAACTTGGCAACAGGTGTCACCTCTGTTAGTGGTGGAAATACTGAAACCATCCTCAACTTCGAGAACGTTGAAGGTAGTCAGGGCGGTGAAACGATTATTGGCTCCTCTGGCAATAACGTCCTCAACGGCAATGGCGGTAACGATACAATCAACGGCGGTAGTGGCAACGATACAATCGACGGTGGTACTGGCAACGATAGCCTGGTTGGCGGTATTGGCAACGATAGCCTGCTTGGTGGTACTGGCAACGATACTCTCAGAGGCGGTGGTGGGAATGATGTCCTGAATGGTGGCACAGGTAATGACAACATGGATGGAGGTGACAACGATGACCTCTACATCGTTGACAGCATTTTCGATGTTGCTTCCGAGGTATTCGGTGATGCTTTAGGTGGTATAGATACTGTACAGTCTTCAGTAACCTATACCCTCAGTACTAACTTGGAGAACCTGACATTAACAGGAACTGCAACAATTAACGGTACGGGTAACGCTAGAAACAACGTCATCAACGGCAACAGTGCCAATAATGTGTTGTCTGGGTTGGATGGTAACGATATTATCAATGGTGGTGCTGGGGCTGACACAACCAATGGAGGTAATGGCAACGATCGCATCGTTGATACCGACTTTGTGAACTTCGATAATCATAATGGTGGAGCTGGTATCGACACAATTGATTATTCAGGTGTCTCCTTTAGTAATGGAGCAGTCACCATCAACTTGGCGACAGGTGTTACCTCTGTTAGTGGCGGTGGTAATACTGAAGTGATCAGTAACTTTGAAAACGTTGAAGGTAGCCAAGGCGGTGAAACGATTATTGGTTCCTCTGCTAATAACGTCCTCAATGGCAATGGTGGCAACGATACCATTAATGGTGGTACTGGGGCTGACACAACCAATGGAGGTAATGGCAACGATCGCGTTATTGATACTGACGCTGTGAACTTCGATGTTCATAATGGTGGAATTGGTGTTGACACAATTGATTATTCAGGTGTTGTCTTCGGTTCAACAGTCACCATCAACTTGGCGACAGGTGTGACCTCGGTTAGTGGTGGTAATACTGAAACCATCCTCAACTTCGAGAACGTTGAAGGTAGTCAGGGCGGTGAAACGATTATTGGTTCCTCTGGCAATAACGTTATCAATGGCAATGGCGGCAACGATACTATCAGAGGCGGCGCTGGGACTGACGTTCTCACCGGTGGAGCGGGTAATGACGTGTTCGATTTCGACTTGATTTCCGACAGTCAACCTGGTGTGTTGCGGGATGTGATCAATGGTTTCGTTGGCAATGGTTTTGGACTAGGCGATCAAATCGATCTATCTACCATTGACGCTAACCCATTTTTAGCAGGCAACCAAGCCTTCACTTTCATCGGGGCTGGGGCATTCACCGCAGTTGGTCAAGTCCGTTATTCAGGAGGTCTCCTTCAAGCTAACACCGATTTCGTTTTCGGCTTTGAATCTGAGTTCGACATTCTGGTTGCAGGAGCGCCAGTACTGTCCGTAGGAGCAGGATTAGCAGGAAGCGACATTATCCTTTAAGGGACTTCCAAAATTAAGCAAACCTAATTGAATAGTCGGGGGAGGGGTAAGCTTACCTCTCCCTTTTTTGCTGAAATATCCAGAACTACTTAGTAGTTCGCCAACCCAAAATTGCTGGGTGGAGGTCGGCAGAGGAGCAGGGGAGCAAGGGAGCAGAGGAGAGGCAAATACCAAGTTCTTTCCCCTCTGCCCCTCTGCCCCTCTGCCCCTGAAGCTAACCACCATGCAAAGTTTCCTTGGCAGACTATTAGGTTCGATCGCGCCGCCTAAGCATGAGAAAATCAGGTAATACAATCGCAGTAGTTGCGATGATGGTACGGAAGGAAAAAAGATGTCGGAGAACTTGAGAAGCCAAATTGTCACCCAAGGAGTGCAGCGATCGCCAAATCGAGCTATGCTGCGTGCAGTTGGTTTTAAAGATGAAGATTTCAACAAAGCCATTGTGGGCATTGCCAATGGTTATAGTACAATCACTCCCTGCAACATGGGGATAAATCAACTGGCACAGAGGGCAGAAGTTGGGATTAAAGCGGCTGGGGCGATGCCGCAAGTGTTCGGTACCATTACCATTAGTGATGGAATTTCAATGGGAACTGAAGGGATGAAATATTCCCTGGTGTCGCGGGAAGTGATTGCTGACTCCATTGAAACCGCCTGTACTGGACAAAGTATGGATGGTGTACTGGCCATTGGTGGTTGTGATAAAAATATGCCAGGAGCAATGCTGGCGATCGCTCGGATGAATATTCCGGCTATTTTTGTTTATGGTGGCACCATTAAACCCGGTCACTACAACGGACGCGATTTAACTGTTGTCAGTTCTTTTGAAGCTGTTGGTCAATACAGTGCTGGAAAAATTGACGAAAACGAATTATTACAAGTTGAAAGTCTAGCTTGTCCTGGTGCTGGTTCCTGTGGGGGGATGTTCACAGCTAACACCATGTCTTCGGCTTTCGAGGCGCTGGGCATGAGTTTGCCCTATTCTTCCACAATGGCAGCCGAAGATGCCGAAAAAGCCGACAGTACAGAAAAATCGGCGTTTGTTTTAGTGGAAGCCATTCGCAAACAAATCTTACCCCGGCAAGTTATTACCCGCAAATCTATCGAGAATGCCATTTCTGTAATTATGGCGGTGGGTGGTTCCACAAATGCAGTGTTGCATTTCTTGGCGATCGCTAATGCCGCAGAGGTAGAGTTAACTATAGACGACTTTGAAACTATCCGCGGTCGTGTCCCCGTTTTGTGCGATTTAAAACCAAGTGGTAAGTATGTAGCTACAGACTTGCACAAAGCTGGTGGGATTCCGCAAGTGATGAAGATGCTACTTGCACATGATTTATTACATGGAGATTGCGTAACTATCACAGGTCAAACCATCGCAGAGATATTAGCAGATATCCCAGAAGAACCACCTGCGAACCAAGATGTGATTCGTCCTTGGAATAAGCCGATGTATGCCCAAGGACATTTGGCGATTCTCAGAGGCAATCTGGCAACTGAAGGAGCTGTAGCTAAAATTACCGGGGTGAAAAATCCAGTCATTACCGGGCCTGCACGGGTATTTGAATCAGAAGAAGCTTCCTTAGATGCGATTTTGGCGGGTAAGATTCAAGCTGGTGATATTGTGGTCGTCCGCTACGAAGGGCCTAAGGGCGGGCCTGGAATGCGGGAAATGTTGGCTCCTACCTCAGCAATTATCGGTGCTGGCTTGGGCGATGCTGTGGGATTAATTACCGACGGGCGCTTTTCTGGCGGTACTTACGGGATGGTAGTTGGTCACGTTGCACCAGAAGCAGCAGTTGGAGGTGCGATCGCTCTTGTCCAAGAAGGTGATAGCATTACCATTGATGCACCCGCTCGCCGATTGCAGTTAAATATCTCCGATGAAGAATTGGCTCGGCGTCGTGCAAATTGGCAACCTCCAGCACCACGTTACACTAAAGGCGTATTGGCGAAATATGCCAAGTTAGTATCTTCTAGTAGTGTTGGTGCGGTGACGGATTTGAATTTGTTTTAAACTAGGAGTGGGGATTAGGGATTAAATTCTTCCCGAATCCCCGATTAGTGGGAAGTGTCTTTACAAATTACTCGTCATCCTGCTAAATAATTTTATTGCGAAACTATTAGCAGCAACTTCAACACAACGCTACCAAATTTAAGGCAGTATTTAGTACCATTCAGTCAAAGAAAAAGCAAACAAGGATTTTGCATCTTTGTGTTGGATGCTCATAGAATCAGAACTATGATAGCCAAACTAGACATAGATTTACCTCACGAAGTTTTACAACGCTTGCAAAATGTCAAGGATTTTGTAGCTGAAAATTTAAATTCTCTAACTAATTCAGCCCAACAAGTTGGCGAGTCTTTGAAAGCCAAAGCTACGATAACCACCGATAAGGCAATTGATACAGTTACGACGAGTTTAGAAGGAACTTGGCAAACGGCTGAACAATTTAAAAGCACAACATCGGGAGCAGTAAAAACAGCAATTAGTTCTTCTGTTAATGATTGGCTGATACAACACCCGGTGTTTTTGAGATTAGTTCAAATAGTCAGTTGGGCAGCTAATCATCCTATTATTAGTGTAGTAATTCTGCTTTTTGCACTTGCTCTACTGTGGAGCATCATCAGAGCAATTGTCCGCTTAATTGAAACAGTTAGTTGGTCAATACTCCAAGTTCCAGTAAAATTCCTTGAGACTTTAGTGAAAGTTGGCTTTCTTTCTTTAACTAAAGTCGGGAGTTTTGCTGTTCAACGAATCACAACTGCTAAAAAAACTGATAATCTGCCAGCTTTACTACCGGAAAATTTGCCCGCAAATAAACAACAGCGATTAGCAGAAATATCTAGTCGATTAGAAGCAATTCAACAAGAACAACAGAAGCTTTTACAAGAAGCAGCAGATTTGATTGCTTGTGACACAATTGATATCCCAATCTCAGAAATTAAACCGCTAAAAACCTTTGAATCACATCTTGGCTGAGTTCGGCGGTGGAACCGGAGGCGACTATACCGCCTTTTTGCATGGCGTAATAGTAATCGGCTTGACGGACAAAGTGTAAATGTTGCTCTATTAATAAAACAGAAATCCCTGTGGTTTCGACGATGCGACGGACTGCGGCTTCAATTTCTAGGATGATGGAGGGTTGAATACCTTCGGTGGGTTCATCTAAGACGAGTAGTTGAGGTTCTCCCATTAAAGCACGAGCGATCGCCAGTTGTTGCTGCTGTCCCCCACTCAAATCACCACCCATCCTGGAAAGCATGGTTTTTAACACCGGAAATAAGCTAAAAATCTCTTCGGAAATTTCGGCTTTTTTGACTGGTTTGCGTCTGGCTTCTAACCCCAGCAGCAGATTTTCTTTGACTGTTAAACGGGGGATAATTTCACGTCCTTGGGGAACATAACCAATTCCTAACTTGGCTCTTTGGTCTGGTGATTTGGAGTTGATTAATTGTTCAGCTAAATTAATTGTACCGCTGCGGGGTTTGAGTAAACCCATGATGGTTTTGAGCAGGGTGGTTTTTCCTACACCATTGCGTCCAATTAGGCAGACCATTTGCCCGGATGGTACGGTTAAATCTACGTTGCGGAGAATGTGGCTTTCGCCGTAGTAAACGTTGAGGTTAGAGATTTTTAGCATAATAAAATTCAGCTTGTATTTAAACCGAAACTTACAAAGCAGAATCAAAAATTTGTTGTGCTGTCAAGTTGAGTTGGGGGAATAAAGGCGATGTAATAAAATTATTTTCCCTAAACACAGTCATTTGATAATCTCCATCAACTAATTCGCAAATTGTAATGGTTTTTTGTTTAGGATTACCAGTAAATCTTTTGCCACCGATCGCAGCATAGTCTACAATCCAATACTCAGGAATCCCCATCTCTTCATAATCCCTGAACTTGTCATAGTAGTCGTCTCGCCAGTTGCTGCTAACAACTTCAACAGCTAGTGGGATAGATGCAGCTTGAATAACAGTCGATTGCTTGCTCCACAAAGGTTCATTCACGAGATTGTCATGATTTAATAGCAAAATGTCAGGATAATAGGTTGAGTTATTGCTCTGACTTTTGACAAAGGCAGTTTTAGGGATACGAAATGGAAGTCCCATTTGCAAAAACTGGAAGGTTATCTGTGCCGCCAAAAATCCAACAACATTTTCGTGTTCACCAGTTGGGGGTGGTATTTCTACAATGACTCCTTTATGTAGTTCATATCGCGCCCCGTTTGAGGGGTACCACTCAATAAATTGTTCAAAGGTTACTAACTTGGGTAGGGTTTGAGTCATAGTTACCGCCTCCACATATATTTGACTTTACCATCGCTGCTGCTAGATTGTGCCTACTCCCAAGTCTGTAACGATTACTCCCAAGTCTGTAACGATTACTCCCAAGTCTGTAACGATTACTCCCAAGTCTGTAACGATTACTCCCAAGTCTGTAACGATTACTCCCAAGTCTGTAACGATTACTCCCAAGTCTGTAACGATTACTCCCAAGTCTGTAGCAGTTACTCTCTACTTTTGTGTTTCTTACCTTTTGCCTTCCTATATGAGTAATTACAGGACTTATACCATTTCACTAAAATCCTGATACATATAGATTTCGCGTAGGGGCACGGCATTGGCCAGAGGTGTCAACTTAACGTGAAACCCTTGTGAAGAGGTGATATTGAGTTTTCTCACTTACAATCACTATAATATTTAGTGGTAGTCTGTGCAGGGTAAGAAGGCAAAGCAAATGACGCAAACGGCGAAAACCCAAAAACTGCTGACCTTTGAGGAGTATCTTGTTTATGATGATGGCACAGACACGCGCTATGAGTTGGTGGATGGAGAATTAATTGAGATGCCACCAGAAAGTCAGGAAAATAGCAATCTGGCAAGATTTTTATTTGTTGAATTACTAAAACATTTCGCTTTTTATTTAATTGCTCACAAAGATACAGAAATTGAGGTGGCGGGGCGACGGGCAAGATGTCGTTTACCTGACTTAATGGTTCACACAGAAGAATCTTATACCGCCCTTATCGGTGCTACTCGTGCTACCCTCACCCGTGATATGCCGCCGCCTGCGCTAGTGATTGAAATTGTTTCTCCAGGAACAGCAAACCGGGTTCGTGATTATCGCTACAAGCGGACGGAGTATGCGGCTAGGGAAATATTAGAGTATTGGATTGTTGACGCACAGATGCAACAAATTACGATTTGTCAGTGGATGGAGGGACAGTATGAGGATAAGGTATTTACAGGTGCAACTTGCATGGAATCAGTGGTAATTGCTGATTGGGCGCTAACAGTAGAACAGGTGTTTAATAGTGCAAATCGACCAGAATTGCCAAGTGAATAGAAAGTGCGATCGCTTTGTCCATAATCGAATGGCACTAAGATAAGCCGACGCTCTTACACGGGGACGGGGGGACACGGGGAAAACTCATTCAAAAATATCTCCGCGTAATATCATGTCCGCTTGATTACTTATTAAACCCCAAGAACCCCACCCCGCCAAAGCTACGCTTTGTCTCCCCTCCCGAAGAGCGGGGAGGGGTTGGGGGTGGGGTGCAATGACTTTGGGAATCATAACTAATTATCCGGACATGATATAAGAGCGTCTCCCACTCTCCGCGTCAGCCTAAACCCTTAACTTAGTGCCATTCGTCCATAATCCTCCCAGTCCCCAGCCCCTAATCCCCCAATACGGTTTGGTTAGGGCTTTTTGATGAAAATTATAAATGACAAAGCGTCTGGTGCCTTAACCGAACCATATTGCCTAATCCCCAGTCCCCAGTTCATTCTTCCTGTTTTCCCAGATATACTTCAATCACGCGGGAGTCATTTTGCACTTCTTCAAAATTGCCTTCGCACAGCACCGAACCTTCATGTAGTACTGTGACTTTCTTGGCAATTTGACGCACGAATTCCATATCGTGTTCAATGACTAATATCGAATGACTCTGGGCTAAAGCTAAAAGTAATTCGCCAATATTATAGGTTTCTTCGTCTGTTAAACCAGCAACCGGTTCATCAACGAGTAATAAATCAGGCGACTGTGCTACTAACATCCCAATTTCTAAACGTTGCTTTTCTCCATGAGAAAGTAAAGCTGAGGGAATGTCTGCTTTGGGAGTTAAACCAATGGTTTCTAACAAGCCTTTAATATTATTCTTTTCAATAGCACCAGAACTACCAAACAAAGTAGAAAAGACGTTTTTATTGTGGTTGCTGGTAATTTCTAAATTTTCACGGGACGTCAAATTCAGGTAAACTCTTGGTGTTTGAAATTTGCGCCCAATTCCCAACCGCGCAATTTGATGTTCAGAAAAAGAACGCAGGTTTTTACCTTTGAATAGAACTTGCCCAATAGTTGGTTTTACTTTCCCGGTAATGACATCCAAAAACGTTGTCTTTCCCGCACCATTTGGCCCAATTACTACTCGTAACTCACCCACATCCATGCTAAAATTTAGCTGATTTAAAGCTTTAAAACCATCAAAGCTCACAGTTACATTTTCAGTTTCCAATATTTTGGCGTTCATGTTCCACTTCGGCATCTTCTTCTAAAGCAGGATATGTAATAATTTCTTGACGGCGTTTGAAAAGGGAAATATTCTGACTACGCAACCATCCTACTATGCCGTCAGGAAGCACCGTGACGACAATCAAAAATAGTGCGCCTTGGAAAAATAGCCAGATTTCGGCAAATTGTTCGCTTAAAAAAGTCCGGGCATAATTGACTAACAAAGTTCCCACAACTGCGCCAATTAAAGTAGCACGTCCTCCGACAGCTACCCAAATCACCATTTCAATGGAAAAGGCAATATCCATCGCTCTGGGTGAAACAGAACCACTTTGAATGGTGTAAAATGCTCCTGCGATACCTGCGATCGCTCCTGAAACTCCAAACACCAAAACCTTAAAATCTGTAGGATCATATCCAGAAAATCTTACCCGACTTTCATCATCCCGAATTGCTATCAACAATCTGCCAAAGCGTCCACTTGTCAACCACCGACAAATTCCGTAGGTAGCGGCGAGAAACACCACCGTCAACGTGTAAAAAATAAATTGCGTTTTGTCATCGCTGACCGTTGCCCCAAACAAAGTTGTAAAATCGATCAGTCCATTTGTACCGTTGAATAGTTTTTGCTGACCATTAAAAAAGTTGAAAAATACAATCGTCCCCGCTTGAGTCAAAATCGAAAAATAAACACCCTTGAGACGATTTCTAAGTACTAAATATCCCAATAATCCTGCCAATAACCCTGGAATTAGTACCACAGCAGCCATTGTCAAAGGAAAAGAATAAAAAGGTTGCCAAAAACTTGGAAGTTCCGTAACTCCATAAAGTCCCATGAAATCAGGTAACTCACCAGATGGAACTTGCAATTTCAGGTACATGGCGATCGCATATCCACCCAAACCGAAGAAAATACCATGACCCAAACTCAATAAACCAGTATACCCCCAAATCAAATCAATACCCAAAGCGGCGATCGCCAGGGACAAAAACCTGCCCAACAAATTCAAACGAAACTGCGACAGCACCAGTGGCATAATTAGGATTAGGGAAAGTGTGATCGCTACCACCACCCCCACCTCAATCAATAATCCTCTCCTCTTCCTCATTCTCTGCGCCTCCGCGTCTGGTGCGTGAATTTAAACATCAACAGTACGTCCCTTCTGCGGAAAAATTCCCCCAGGCTTCCACTGTAAAAAGACAATAATCAGCGCAAATACCATCACCTTCGCCATACTCGTCGTCGCAAAAAAAGTAAACAAATCAGCCAAAGGCTTAACAGGACTCAACAACAAAGCCAAAGTCCCAGAACCGATTAAAAAATTAGCCGTCCCAATACCCAAAGCTGCCACAATAGTACCAGCTAAATTCCCCACACCTCCAACCACAACAACCATAAAAGTATCAATAATATAGTTTTGTCCCGTATTTGGCCCCACAGAACCGAGTAAACTAATCGCACATCCAGCCACACCAGCTAAACCCGAACCGAGTGCAAAAGTAACCGCATCAACTTTTTGAGTCGGGATACCCAAACAAGCACTCATACTCCGATTTTGCGTCACCGAGCGAATTCTTAAACCCCAGCTAGAACGTTGTAAAAATAGATAAATACCCGCCACACAAATTATTGTTAAAACAATAATAAATAACCTTGCAAACGGTAATTGCACCCCACCTAAAGACATCCCCGCTTGTAACCAAGTAGGTGCAGTGACATCGACATTTTGAGCGCCAAACCAAGGTTGAGTCACCGCTAACTGATAAGTTTGGCTCAATAAATTGCCTGTTATGATTGTGATTCCCAGCGATAGTAATAACAACACCGCCACAGCCCAACTACGAACTCTTTCTAAATTCGTGCGAGAATTGAGAATCCATAACCCGCCAAAAAACAACAAAGAAAATATAGCTAAGCCAATTATTAAAACCAAATTTACACTGCGAACAAACTGCTGAAAAATCAAACTTACTCCCCAAGTTGCTAATAGAGTTTCTAGAGGGCGTCCATAGAGATAACGAATTACACCTTTTTCTAAAATTAATCCCACAATGGCTGTGAAAATAAAAGCAATAATCAAAGCGAAAAATATATAAGCCTCAAACCACACACCACCCAATTGTTTGCAGCCATTCTGCACAACAAAGGTTGTATAAGCACCAAACATCATTAATTCGCCATGTGCCATATTAATGACACCCATCAATCCAAAGATAATCGCTAATCCCAACGCCGCAATTAATAAAACAGCGCCAATACTAATACCATTAAAAATCGCTTCTAAAAAACCTGCTAACACTTTTTTAGTAATCCGTTTTGATTTTTGAACTTAATTTAATGTAGGTGGGGAGTGGGGAGTAGGGAGTGGGGAGTGAGGGGGATGAGGGAGAGGGGGGAGCAGGGGAGCAGTAAGTTTTTCCCCTCTGCCCCTCCGCCCCTCCGCACCTCTGCCTCTTGTGCCCAATGCCCCATGCCCCATGCCCAAAATTTAAACTTTCTTGTATTTACCACCCTTCGCTGGATCGGTCCAATCACAAGCAAATCCCTTAGTTTCTTTCACAAATTGATTCCAGGGAACTGGTTCAACTGGCGCAGGAGTAGCATAGACAATTTCAAACAAACCATCTTGTCTAACTTGGCCAATTCGCACAATTTTAGAGATGTGGTGATTGGCATCCATTGTCACTTTACCTTCAGGTGCATCCAGAGTTTGACCGAATGCCGCAGCACGAACTTTTTCTAAATCAGTAGTGCCAGCTTTTTCTACTGCTTGTTTCCACAAATAAACTGCGATATATGCTGCTTCCATTGGGTCATTTGTGACCCGATTTTCACCGTATTCTTTCTTGAAAGCGGCAACAAACTTTTTGTTAGCAGGAGTATCTACTGTTTGGAAGTAATTCCAAGCAGCATAGTGACCTTTAAGATACTCTACACCAATTGCTTTGACTTCTTCTTCAGCAATACTAACAGACATAGAGGGATATTTTTCAGGTGTTAATCCCGCCCCTTTCAATTGTTTGAAGAAAGCAACGTTGCTATCACCATTCAAGGTGTTATAAATGACGCCGCCGTTGGGTAAGTTTTGTTTAATTTTCGTGATAATTGGTGTAACTTCTGTGTTACCCAGAGGTAAATAATCTTCACCAACTGTTTTACCACCTAAAGCTTCTAATTGGGCTTTAATAATTGTGTTAGCAGTCCGGGGAAAAACGTAATCAGAACCAACTAAAAAGAATTCTTTGCCCTTATTTTTTAACAGCCAATCAACAGAAGGTTCGATTTGTTGATTTGGCGCTGCCCCAGTATAAAAAATGTTTTTAGAACACTCTTGGCCTTCATATTGTACGGGATACCAGAGCATATGATTTTTGCTCTCAAATACTGGTTTGACGTTCTTGCGGCTAGCAGAAGTCCAACAACCAAAAACTACGGTGACTTTATCTTGATCGATGAGCTTAGTTGCCTTTTCCCTAAAAGTATCCCAGTTAGAAGCACCATCTTCAGTAACTGCTTCAATTTGTTTACCTAAGACACCACCGTTAGCGTTAATTTCTTTGATTGCTAATTTTTCAGCATCAACAACACTTTTTTCACTAATAGCCATCGTACCACTCAGAGAGTGTAATATACCTACTTTGATAGTGCCACCACTAGCAGCAGCCACAGGAGAAGCGCTGGGAGAGGCGGTTTCTGTAGCTGCTGGGGTATTAGGATTAGCGCAAGCTTTCAGAAAAATGCTGCTTGTGAAGCTTACAGAGCCGTAGATTAAAAACTTGCGTCGATTAAATTCTCTTGTCATAATCTTGATGAATTTTCCTCTTGATGAATCAGCCAACCTATGGAAAGCTGACAATATCAATCATTAGATTGTGATATTAGTGCGATAGTTTACTAGGAAAAAGTGACTTGTTATACAAAAACTTTTGTTTTCGTAACAAAAAATTCAAATTTTAATATTAAAATTTGTTAAATCGAGTCAATTATCATGTCAATACATTTTTAGTTCCTGTGTGGTTGGGAAAAGCTTATTGCATTAACCATTGCTACCGCTGAATTGTGACGATTATTGATTTACTTACCTACAAACAATATAGTAATCCGATTTGATTTGGAGAATCACTCGTAGAGGTAAGGGACTCTTTATTGGGGACTCTTTACTGGGAAGAAGGAATAAAGGTGTACTAAGTTTTGTTCAAAAATCAAATATGAGTCCTATAGCATCAAGAAAGTCTCAATATTATTCATCCCCCTTTGCTGCTTGCTGACATCCAGGACACTGTATGCAAGATTGCAGAAAACTGCATTGTAATTTGAAAGATGTGTTGCAAAAATTACAATAACCTCCCAAAAGCAGTCAGAATTAACAGTAACTATTACTGAGTTGGCAAAGCATTGCCGTACCTTTACGAGAAGCTACGTGCAGCGGTATGCATTTTAGGGTAAAAGGGATAGACAAGCTAGATTTCATAGCCCCAAGCTAAAGCTTGGGGCTATGAAATCTAGCTTGGTTAAGGGACTTACAAAAATAAACTATCCCAAATTATTTATACATTTGTAGGGGCGCATAGCTATGCGCCCCTACCACGGGATATTATTTTCACTGGAAGTCCCTAAGGATTTATCCATAAAGTAAAAACAAGAAGTAACTCAAATGCGATCGCCCAGTATACAGTACACAAAGTATAAAAAGTTGTTAATTGCCCACAGAGATATGGTTAACCTTTATGCTGATAAATTGATCGAAAGTCAAGATTTACCTCAATCACCAGCGATGAAAATTCTACTTATTGACGACCACCAATTAATCTTGACTGCAACTTTTAATTTACTGCAACAAGAATATCCAAACGCAGATATCATTAAGGTAACAACGGCATTTGAGGCTCTCAGAAAGATTAGGGCTTCTTTCTTTGATTTGATTGTGATGGATTTATCCATACCAGAAGACACAGGAATGACAGCCCAAATTGATACAGGTATCAACCTAATTCAACACTTACTCAAGCAATATCCCCAGCAGAATTTAATGCTGCAAAGCAGTTATGTAAAGGCTTTAGTGAGGATAAAACATGAGATAGATGAGCATCAAGGTGGATTTGCGATCGCTGACAAAGGATTATCAGAACAGGAAATGTTAGCTCGTGTCTACATAGCACTCCAAGGCGCAACTCACACACAAGATATCAAAAACGGTTTAGAACTCAAACCAGAGTGGTTAGAAGTTTTAAGATTAGCCTTTGAAGAAGGATTAACAGATAAATTGATATCCGAGCGGATGTATAGATCTGAACGTGCAGTGCGTGCATACTGGACAAAAATTCAAGATGTTCTCGGACTTTATCCAGAAGATTGCAAAAAAGAAGGTAAAAATATCCGCATTCAAACAGAAATTCGCGCTCGACAAGAAGGATTAATTGATTAGTTATTCGTTATGGTAATCCGCTTTGATTTGTGAAATTATCTACATAAGGAGGGAGTGGTGAGTAGGGAGTAGGGAGTAGGAAATAAGCAATAGATTTTTTCCATTAATGATTTAGTTTGCTTTTAATTTTTGCTTTATTTGCTGAAATACTTATGGTGTGGTTTAATTGGAGAAAAATTCACAATGAAATAAAAATTTTGCTCCTGGCATCAGTCCCAGGAACAGCATTTATAATTATTGTAGTCATTGCGCGTTTTTATGGATTTTTGCAAGATTTTGAATTGATGGCGTTGGACACATTTTTACGTTTGCGTCCTGGAGAAGGAAGCGATGATAAAGTTGTGATTGTTGGTATTAATGAAGAAGATATCCGCAGTGTAGGTAGCTATCCAATTCCAGATCGAGAAATTGCAGTATTGATTAATGAAATACAAAAACATAAACCGATCGCAATTGGTCTTGACATAGTTCGAGATTTACCAGTTGAACCTGGTCATCAAGAATTAGTAGAGGTATTTCAAAAGTATAAAAATCTTATTGGCATTGAAAAAGTATTACCTCCAGATCCAATTTCACCGCCACCGCAACTACCACAAAAGCAAATAGGTTTTTCTGACATAGTAGTAGATAAGGATAATAAATATCGCCGCTATCTGCTTTGGACACCATCACCTAAAAACCCTCAAAATCCTGAAGAAGATAAATATTCGTTTGGACTACAGTTAGCAAAAGCTTATTTATCTACTCAAAATATTAATATTGCAACTGGGATAATTGACCAAAATACAATCCAATTTAAAACTACAGAACTACCTCGTTTTTTATCGAATACTGGAGGATATATTAATGAAAATGATAGTGGATTAAAGATACTCATGAATTTTCGTGCTGGTAAAAAGCCCTTTAACTTTTTATCGCTCAATGATATTAAAACTAAAAATTTTAATCCCAATTTACTACAAGGTAAAGTAGTCATAGTTGGGATTATCGCAACCAGTGTAACCGATTTTGTCAATACTTCTGCAATTATTTCTCAAAAAATTCCTGGACAAATATATGGAGTAGAATTTCATGCTCATGCTTGTTCTCAGATAATTAATGCAGTGATTAATGGACGACCGCTGTTAAAAGTTTGGTCGGACGAATGGGAATCTATGTGGATAATAGTTTGTGGCTATTATCCCATAATTATTTTTTGGCTAACACAATCTTTATGGAAGAATTTACTGGCGGTTGTAATCTTAGCTTTAGCCTTATTTTGTTTGGGTTTGTTGCTAATTTCATTGGGTTGGTGGATTCCTATAGCACCAGGTTTATTAACCTTAATAATAAATGGTTTAGGATTGAATGGATTCGCATTTGCTTTATATAAAAATCACCAAGTATTTAAAGTTAAAATGAACGAACGTCAACACACAATTGAACATGCATTTACTGTAATTCATAATGGGCCGCTGCAAACTTTAGCAAATGTATTGAGAAAGATGCAGACTCAAGATTTCCCATACCCAGAATTAAAATTACAGTTAGAAAAACTTAACTATGAAATTCGAGAAATTGGTGAATATCTCAAGCTTGAAGCTTTATCTCAAGATGAAAGTCTCCGTTTGGGTAGCGGTTTAAAACTTGACTTAAAACGTCCGATACATGAGCTTTTTTATGCAGTGTATACTAGCACCCTTGAACGGCATGACTTGGAATACTTGAAAAATGTTAAGTTAAAAATTCGTACATTTGAACCAGTAGATGATCAGTGTTTGAGTGTTAATAACAAACAAGAACTTTGTTTATTTTTAGAAGAAGCTTTATGCAACGTAGGTAAACATGCGAAAGGTGTTAAACGCATTGAAGCTATTGGTAAAAAAGATGAGGATTTCTATATTTTGAGAATTCAGGATAATGGGTCAGGACTTGTTTCATCAGTTGAAAGTAAAGGCACAAAACAGCTGAGAAATATTGCTAAAAACTTGGGAGGTGATTTTAAGCGCGAAAGTATTGTTCCTAAAGGAACAATGTGTGAAATAAGTTGGAAATTAACAAAACTGAATTCTGACTCCTGACTCCTGAATTCTGTCCGATAAAATATGAGGCATAAAATGTCACAATTATTTAGCCAAACTATCAATCTTAGATTAGCAACTAGTTCTATTCTGGGGTTGTTATTGTTTTTAACACCAGTAGCAACTGCTAATTTTAGACCAGGCGATCGCAAACCTGCAAGTGACTACACTAGAAGCGGCGGTAGTAGAGGATGTTCCAATTCAGCTAATGAAATTCCTTTGACATTACTTGCGCCTAAAACATATATTGGCTATACAGCTTCTACACATCCTACTTTTGTAGGCTATGTATCTACTTCTCATGAAATAGAATTTCAAATTTTTGAGTTTGTTTCCAATAATACAGTCACCGCCTTCAGTAATCCTCTGAAACAAAAAACATCACCAGGTATTTTCCAAGTATCTCTCCCTGAAAGTTATCCAAGATTAACTGTAGGGAAAAAATATTTTTGGCAAGTAGCAATTAGTTGTCCAGGAGATGATTTAGTAGAAAGAGCAGAATTTATGGTTGTAGAAATACCATCTACAGTCAAAAATAAATTATTGACTACAACCAATGGGTTACAAAAATCTAATACCTACGCCGCAGCAAATCTGTGGTACGAAGCTTTAGCTGAAGCTCTAAAATCAGCCACTCCTGGAAAGTTGGGACAGGTAGGCTCAAATCTTGTACAAGAATTTGCTAAATATGAGTTAGCCAGAGTTACAGAGAATGAAAAACTAGTGAAAAAACGAATCCAACATTTAGAAGCAATTACAAATCAAGAAAAGTGATATTTTATCGAACATAATTCAGAAGTAGGGTGCGTTAAAGCAGCGCGTAACGCACCTGTAAATATGGTGCGTTACGGCTAGATTTAGACTTATATCATGTCCGCTTGATTACTTCTTAAACCCCAAGAATCCCACCCCCAACCCCTCCCGAAGAGCGGGGAGGGGTTGGGGGTGGGGTGCAATGACTTTGGGAATCATAACTAATTATTCGGACATGATATTACTCAAACGCTCAAATCCTTACAGAGCCGTAACACACCCTACTTAATATTTACTTTATAAATAGGCTTTTATAGCCAATTTCCAATAATAATAAATGGTGCCCAATAGTAAGGGTGATTATGTTGGATGTCAATCTGGGTTTCCTTAGCATTAATCAGTTTCAATTGAGCAATTTGTAAAGCTTGTGCTTTACTTATTTTTGATTCACGTAACTTACTATAAAACTCTGTCACTAAATTAGTTGTAGACTCATCCCCCACAGACCATAATGAAGCCATTGCACTTTTTGCACCAGCTTGTAAGGCCACACCAGCTAACCCTAAGGTTGACCTATCATCGCCAACTGCTGTTTGACAAGCAGTTAGTGCTAATAATTCAACCAAGTTAGAACTATTATTGGTTTGACGTAGCAAAATTTCTAGTTTATTAATTGTGAGTTTGTCATTATTTCCTGTGACTAAGAATGTATCTTCTGGAATTGTGCCAAATTGCGCGTGAGTTGCAACGTGAATAATTGGATAGGCTGTGTTTTTAATTTCTTTTTCTAAATTATTAATAGTAAAATCCTCGTTTTCTAGCTTTTTACTATTAGGAAATTGTTCCTGAACTGCTTTCGCTTCTGAAGAAACACTCGTCAGTGGGTTAAATAAGCGATCGTCGATTTTTGCTTCTTGACTGACAGCCAAAACTAAAGCTCGACTTGATTGGATATTGATTTTTTGTGTTGAGGTTAACTGCAAGCTGGGAGTAGTGGCGATCGCATATTTTTCGATCAAATATTTCTTCTCATTCCGATCGTAAAGTGCAGCCATTGGCACATTACGTAAAAAGCTATCTTGAATAAATACTAAAGTTTTAATTTTATGAGAATTTAAATATCCCTCAAACGGACGAATGATTAACTCATAGAGATTTTCTGCATATTTTGTATCAAAATTAATATCTTGCTTTCCCCTAATTAGTCCAGTGTAAAAATTTTTAATTTCTTCGCGCAGACTCTCTTGATTTTTATCTATCCATTGCAAATGCCTTTCTTGATTAGGCAAAATCAAGATAATTCCTGTTTTTTCTTCGAGAACTATTGAACTAATAAATGCGGCATTTTTTTCTAAAACTTCAGTAACGTTTTTATTATTAATAGCTGTTAAAATACAATCATTCCCAAAGTAATTTTGAATTTCTGCTAATCTGAGGGAATTTATTGTAGTTAATGCAGCATTTAAAGCTGGACTACTAAGCTGTTTATTATTAGTACTATTTGATGAGGCTAACTCTAATTGAAGCTGTGCTAGCTGACGATAAACAGGCTCGATGATGTCCCGAAAATCAAATTGAAAATCACGATCTGCAATGAGAATGTCACCACGTAATTGCTCTAGAGTGTTGTAAGCTCGCTGATAAAAAGGAAGTGCCTCAATATTTTTATTATCTGCTTCTAAAATTCTTCCCGCTTGCCATTCCCATAAATATAAGCTATCTTTAGCTTTTAATTTTTGGTCTGCTAGCCAAATTGCCTTATTAGTTAATTCCCAAGCTAGTTGATATTTTTTTTCTCGACACTCATAGAAATGACCAAGCGCTCCTAAAGCGTAAGATTCAGAACGCGAGTCTTGCAAGGTTTGGGAAGTTTTTATAGCTTTGTTAAATAATTCCTTTGCTTGTGCGTCTGCTAGTCTTTGCTTTGTCAAACATTGAGTTAACGGTGAAGTTAATTCATCATCAAAAGCAGGTAAATTTGCTAAATCGATCGCTGCATATATTTTATTAACAGAATCAGGTAATTTATCCCACAATTCTAAAGCTTCTTGGATATTTATATCAACCTGAGCTTTATCAATCAAATTGATTGTTTTGGAGTGGTAAAAAAGCTGAATCTGATTCAGTAGACTTCGCATTTCACCAAATTTATTATTTTTTTGACGAGCTTCTTTGAGACTTGATTGAAAATATTCTAGTGCTTGTTGATAATCATTGTTTGCCTTTTGTTGGAATTCAGTTGCTTTAGCAGCATTCAACTGTTGAGAAGATTTGGCACGTAGATTCCAAAGTTGTGCGCGACTAGTGTGAGCATTGCCTAAACTATTTAATATCGCAAAATTATATGTTTGATTATTAATCTTTTTCGCAGCTTGAAGGTATTGAATTGCTACATCATAATTACCCCGAAGTCGATAAGCTTCCCCAAGACTTCCTAAGGCTGCAATTTCTCCTTCTTTATCCTGTTGTTGGGCAGCTATTTGTAATGCACTTCCTGGCTGACATGCTAGGGTTTCGATATTTTTACCATCAGAGACACTGCATAAAAAACTAATTGCTTTCCTTGTTTGCCCTAAACTACTGTAAGCTTGTGCTATCTCTGTCAGAATTCGTCCTACTTTTTGCAAGTCTTTTTGGGAGCCATAGTAAGTATGAACTTTTTCCCAATAATTCAGTGCTTGCTCATTTTCACCCAACTGTTGATAAGTCCTTGCTAAATTTTCATTAACAATTGCCAGATTATTATAGTTTTTATTTTGTTTGTATACCTCTAAAGCTGCTTCCCAAGATTGAATTGCAGCCCGAAAATTTCCTATTTTATAGCTTTCAACGCCTTTTTTAACTAATTGCTCGGCATCAGGAGCTTGAGCTTGGACTAATTTTCCAAGACTCAGTTGTGGAGTTGTCAATTGCACATTATTCAAACATATACAAAAGGTGAAACTGACAAAAAATATAACTGTTAACCAATAATGAGTAGTTGATTTATAAAATTTTTTGACCACGGTGATACAAAGTTAATAGTGATTAAAAATATCCACATTATAAATAAAAACAGATAACTTGTATATTTGTCAACTAATAGCAAGAATATTTACGTAAGTAAAGAGCAAAGTTACTTTATTGATGAAGCAAAAATGATTTGTCAATTGGGTTTGCAGCCAAAAGAATATTGAAACTTGAGAGTTTTAGATCCCCGACTTCTTTAAGAAGTCGGGGATCTTGTTTTTCATTAATAGGACTTACGCAAAAGTACACGCTGTAGGGGCAATTCATGAATTGCCCCTACGTGAAAATAAGGGTTTCGGCTATTGTTTGCGTAAGTCCTAATTAAATTAAATAAAATGTAAATATATATTCAATAATCAACCTCACTAATTTATAGGAAAATAATATGACACTGAGCAAAACTGAGAAAATGGGCAAAGTAACCACCACAATCACTATTACTAACCAAATTGACCAGACTCTTGCAGAAAGAGGATTTATTCCACCAGAACAAATACGCTCAATTACTTTACATGATGTTTTAGTTGACACAGGTGCAACTAGGTTGTGCTTACCTAAAAATATTATTCTTGACTTAGGATTGCCTCTTCAAGGAGAAGTAGACGTTAAAATTGCTACAGGAATACACAAAGCTCGGATTTTTAAAATGTTAAATCTCTCAGTTGAGGGAAGAGAAGGGACATTTAATTGTATTGAATTACCAGAAGATTCAGATCCTTTATTAGGTTTAATCCCTTTAGAAGATTTAGGACTAGAACCAGATTTGGTTAATCAGAAATTGCGAGTTTTGCCAGTGGAAGGAAAAGATACTTATTTAATGGTTTTGTAATTACAGCCAGACACAATACATCGCCATCTCTACAATAATTAATCTTTTGTAGAGACGGCGATTTATCGCGTCTCTTGTCTCAACCAAATTTGTGTTCCTATAGATAATATCAAGTTCGGAAAATCACTTACGATTAAAAATTCTCCGCGTAAGAGCGTCTCCCCCTCTCCGCGTCATTCTTATCGTAAGTATTTAGGCGAACCTGATATAATTGGTCTAGAGAAGACGGGATAAATCGCGTCTCTACATGAGGATTTTGGGATTATACTCTTAAAATATTATGCCTTAAAACGCTTGATAACTTAGGGAAAAACTAAGACCATTATCTTGTAGGGTATTCCCACCACTATTGACATCTATTAGCGGAATCCCATAATCTAAACGTAAATTCAAATCTGGAATCGGTTGCCAAATTAAACCTAATCCTAAGCTGGCAAATGTGTTTGAATTTGAATTAGTACCACGATTATTCCATGCTGTACCAACATCAAAAAAAGGTGCAATTTGCAATGCATTGGAAGATGTTATAGGAATACGAGCCTCAACTGAACCTGTAATTCCATTATCTGCTACAAATTCATTTTGACGGTAGCCGCGCACTGTATCAACTCCACCAATACTAAATTTTTCTAAAGATAATAAAGAATCTCCTGTGAGTTGGGCGTTGAGTCTTGTTAATAATATTGTTCGTGGTGATAACCGCTGCACCCACTGAAATTGTCCTAACCAAGAAAAGAAGCGTCCGTCAGTACCTAAGTCGTTAACTGTTGCATCAAATGCAGCAATACCAAGACTGAATTGAGAACGTGCAGCTAAAACTCTTGTAGCGCTGCGTTCTACCCAATCTTGTGAAAAACGAATGACTGTAACTTTTGATAGACCATTTTCGGGGCCTTCAGAAAATGAAAAGGGAATGTCATTGAGTAGAAATGTTTGGCTGCGACGTAAATCTAAGCCTAAACCAATAGCGAATTCAGATTGCGGTTTGCGGTACAAAGGTTGACGATAATTAAAAGAATAGGTTTGGGCTTCACTTTTAATATCCAAGTCCCGGAATTCATCTTCAACAATGCGGCTGTCGCTGTTATTGATGCGAAAAGCAAGAGTACCGTTGTTGGCATTTATCGGATTTGTATAGCTAATATTATATATATTCAGTCCTTCAGTAATTCCATATTCAGCAGTTAAACTGTCGCCAAAACCCAACAAGTTATCATGGCTGAGAAATACCCCTGCTTGGGTAGAACCAATACTGGGAGTTTGATTGTTGGCTGCAAATACTCCGCCATGAAATGCAGGTGCTTCGGTAATTATTACTTGTAAGATATTGCTACCGGGAGCGCTACCAGCGGTTAACTGTGCGTTTACCCGTTCAATTAAAGGGTCAAGTTGTAATAGTTGCAGTGCTTCTTCTAAACGTTTTTGATTTAAGGGTGTGGAGGAGGCTTTTTGCAAACGCGATCGCACGTATACTGGTTGTAATCTCCTTAATCCACTCAGTTCAATTTTTTCTAGCTCACCTTCTACTACTTGAATTTCTACCACACCATCAGTCAGGTTTTGATTGTTGGGCAAAAATGCACCACTGGTAACGTAGCCCTTTTTGATGTAGAGTTCGGTGATATCTGAACGTAATTGAATCAAGTCTCCAAAAGTGACTTGACGATTTTCAAATGGCTTAATTAACTCTCCAATTTCATCTTTTAAAACTGTATTTCCAAAAACTTCGACTTTTTTAACTAAAAAACTTTCATTACTGGGAAAATTCGTATCTGATGGTGTTGGTGTATCAGGAGAAGTCAGAATTGGAGGAGAAGCAGAAGGCGCAGTGGGAGGAGGAGTTGCTGGAGGGGTTGGTTTGGGAATTGTTTGGTCTAAGGTTTCCGGTGTTGTTGGGGGAATATTAACTCCAGGTGGAGGAGTGGATTGAGCAGACACAACGCTAGGGAAAATAACTAAAATCAAGACTAGGTATATATTGTAGCGCTGAAGTCTTGGCTTTTTTCGTTTGTTGTTTTGCTGTAATTGGATATTTTCCACAGACTTGAAGGTAGCAACTAACACGAAATTATTATTTTTTCATAACTTGATTTTAGAGTATCATACTGAGTTTTTCCTGGCAAGTAATTGAGGATTATTGCGCTGTCCAGATACCCGACTTCTTTAAGAAGTCGGGTATCTAACTTTTCAGAATATTTGTCTAATAATTTCATCTTCCTTACCAGCTGCAAACTTAGCAAAGCGCTCTGCTAAAGGTGGTATGGTTACAAGGGGATTGCTGAATCCACTAAAAACATGAACGCTCTCAAATCCTGGAATAGCACCAATTAAAGGAAACTGATTACCACTAAATGCCACTAAGCAATGATGCCAAGTTCCTGGCAGATTCTCCAAAGCTGGTAATACTTCCCCGACACTTTGTCGCAACCATTTTTCGCTCCCTTGGGAGTTTACTTTAGCATGAGGATCTGTGAGAACGCGGCTAATTTGACCCAAACTCAAACTACCATCTTGAAACTGAATTGCACCAGCATCTAAAATGGCTGGTACTGGTTCATTACCTGGTTCATCCCACAATTCATCGACTTGAGTGGATTGAGTTTCTAATTGAAATCGTTGGACATTCGCTGGCATAACTAAGGTGCGTAACTTCACATCAACTGGTGCAGTTTTTATTATTTCTGCGTGGGTAAAATATATTTTCAGGGACATACCAGCTGCTTTTAATAGTTGGCGGGTAAGTCCACCTGCACAGATGACAACATTTGCACTATGGTAAGTTGCAGTGGTGGTTTGTACACCATTTTCCAATATTTGCAATACTTGGCTAATTTGCACTTCTCCCCCAGCACGTACAAAAGCTTGAATGTAAGCTTGTGCTGTTTTTTGTGGATGAATGTGACCGTGTTTAACAGTTAAAGCACCAGATATGGCCTGTTGATTTAGCAGTGGTTCTAGTTCACCAGCTGCTTGGACACTGAGTAAACGCGGTACAACGGCACAATTACTATACGATGCAGCGATCGCCACTGGGTCACTAGAGGCTGAAATAGTCAATAATAAATCTAATTCCCGAAATTCGATATCAGCGTCTAACTCTTGAGATAGGATATGGTAACGAGCGATCGCATCTTCACACAATTGCCGAGTTAATGCTGTAGTACCCGACCAATAAGCAAGTCCACCATAACTATAGCGAGTTGCATTCTCTGGTGTTGCATATTGTTCCACCAGAAGCACACCAAAGCCTGCTTTCCTTAGTTCATAAGCAAGGCTAGCACCCGTAATCCCGCCACCAACCACAATCCAGTCGTAAGTTTTCATCAGAAAAATGGGTTACTAATATGTTGCTTGTAAACGACTTGAAAGATATTATCCCGCAAGGATAGGCAGATAAATCAGCGATCGCTCTTTTTGGCAACTCTCCAAACAAGCAATTTCTATATCATCATTCGGATGACAGAAAAAAGCAATAGAATACTGAGACTGGTTTATCGAACAGAATAAAGGCGTAAATTGGCAAAGGTATTGAATAAAATTGCGTTCAGTTGGTGAATACCCTAAAAAAATTTGGTATGTTACTCATGCTCAGATGCTTAAGCAACCGTAAAATCTCCTCAGTGGCTATGCTTTGGCTTGTTATATGCTTTACTCTAGTAAGCGTGCATTCATGTAGGCAAACAAATATGATATCAGCACCCTATCTGCTGACCGACCCATTTTTGCAACTGCCAACTGAAAATTCAGTGCGAGTAGTTTGGTTTACCGAGTTTGCTGGTACTCAACACACAGTGTTCTACGGTGAAAATCTCAAACAAACCGCTAAGGCAAATACTATCAAACTCAGTCGCACGCGTGAAGACCAAAAATCAAGAGTTGCAAACCAAATCCAAGACGGCCAAGTTTATCAAAAACCCGTTGGGCGTGACATTTGGCGACATGAAGCTGAGGTAACTGGGTTAACTCCTGGTGTGCGGGTAAACTATCGCGTCACGAGTGTGGGGGAAGATGGAGGAAGTGTTAGCAGCGATGTTTTTACTCTTGCTGGTACTCCCAAACCTGGTACACCATTAAAAATTCTACTTACTTCAGACCATCAATTAAAGCCCATGACATCTGCAAATTTGCAAAAGGTAGTAGAAACCGTTGGACGAGTTGATGGGGTGTGGTTTGCTGGTGATTTGGTAAATATTAGCGATCGCGCCTCGGAATGGTTTGATGATAATACAGGTGGTGCCTTATTTCCCGGTTTACAAGGTCGTGCTAAATACGAAATCACCCACGACGGTGTTAAGACAACCTACACTGGTGGGGAAATAATTCAACATGCACCCATGTTTACTTGCATTGGTAATCATGAAGTCATGGGGCGATTTGCGAGAACTGGAAGTTTAAATGATGAATTTGATGATACCATTCCTCATGCAGTTGCCGAAAAATTGTACCCCGATCAATCTTTGATAGATAATTCTTTTAATACTGTTACCTATGAAGAAATTCTCACTCTACCAACCAGTCAAGAGGGTGGAAAAAAATATTATGCAGTTAGCTTTGGTGATGTACGTCTCGTAGTATTATACATTACGAATATGTGGCGCACTCCCAACTTAGATGTCAAGCGTAAAGGTAGATATCAAGAAGCAGAAAAGGATTTCAATAATCCAGAAAATTGGGGTTATGGACAGGTGATTTATGAGCCGATTGCTAAAGGTTCCAAGCAGTATAATTGGCTAGAGACAGAACTCAACAGCCCTGAATTTAAACAAGCAAAATACAAAGTTGTGATGTTTCATCATCCGCCTCACACTTTGGGTGATAATATAGTTCCTGCCTATACAGATCCAGTACAAACAATTGAGCGGAATGGTGACAATATTAAAGCAGTGCGTTACGAGTATCCCAAAGACGCAGATTATATCATCCGCGATGTTGTGCCAATGCTTGAAACTGCTAATGTACAATTAGTATTTTATGGACATTCTCATTTGTGGAATCGCTTTGTTAGTTCCAGTGGAATGCACTTTTTAGAAACATCTAATGTTGGTAATACTTATGGCGCTGCTTGGGGTGAGAGAAAGCGAGAAGTGCCAATTAACTATCAAGAAGATTATGTTCAGCTTGGCGATCCCAATGGTTTAGAACCGATTTTACCAACAATTGCGCCTTTGTTAGGTGAAGATGGTAAGGCGATGCCTTATGTTGCTAGTAATGAGATTACTGTTTTTAGTATTTTTGATACGGGGACGGGTGCAATTAGTAGTTATCGTTTTGATACTCGCAAGGCTGATTCAGAGGTGGTGAAGTTTGATGAGTTTAAGTTGAATCCCCGGAGGGTTAAAACTTGTCATCGCGGATTTGAAACCCAGAATTTTTGTTCAAAAATCCAACAATTTGCTTGACCCAGTTTGCCAGTCGGTCAAATTTATGCTTGATGAGTGATTCCAGTCCGTTGAGTCGATATTCTGTAAAGAGCTTCTTTTCTTTATATTCGACCAAGTGAACATCTAATTTCTTTTCTACTTTATAAAGTCTGTCTACAAAACTATCTTTAAGTTGATCGACAGCGTATAGCAATTTATTTTCTACCTTGTCAATCTTGCTATTTATATTAGCCTCAATTTGGGCTAATCGATAAATAGCTCCCACTACTGTTAATAGCCCAATAATAATAGTGAGATTGTTCCAATCGTCTTGGTTGAGAATTGTAGTTGTAATTCTAAACGTGTCTGCTATTACATCATTGGGGAAAAACTACCAGCTATTACTAACAGTTAATTCCCCGACCAACTCCCAATTAGCCACGAGAAACAACGCGCAGGCTAAAGCCAACGCTTTGAATAGTTCCACTGCCACCACCAGTAATGGTGTACAGCACTACCAATACTTTGATAAAGTCCAGCTGTTGATTTGAAGTAAAGCTTATCAAAAGCAGCATTGGTAATGAAATACTTTTGAAGTTTGGGCATAAATTACCCAAGTTGAATTCTTGTCGGGTAGTAAGCTGTTTTAATTTTGAGGTTGTTAAAAGTAGCCCCAACTAAAGTAGCGCGTGCCTGCATTGCTTTATCTCCGGACACAACTAAAGTAGCCGTTTTTCTCTTGGGAACTCCTGCGACAGACCCAATATAGGTTATTTTAATTTTGCGAATTAAACCGTCAGCTACTGCGCGACCAACTGTTGTACTTGGCACGCCTGTGGGTAACACCTAATGCAGCACCAAAGGAACTGTAAACATCTGGCAAAACCAATAAAACTCTATTTTCTCCTGTGCCAACCACGTGAGGCACATTTTCAACCCCTGCAATTCTTGAAGCCATAAGCTAAGTTCAAAATTTAGGTAGCAATTGATTGATCAATAGCTAACACAAGCTAAACAGTGTTCCGGGACTTGGAAATGTTATACATTTCGTTCGGTTTTACAAGCGTAGCGAGTTAGCCTGCATGATTTTTCATGATCTAATCGTTTACCATTTGCTGGGACTGCTTGAGAATCTTGTGAAAAATATAAAAATAATTGTGGATGACCGGAAACAGGTAAAGCAGTATCTAGACTGCTGCCGCGATCGCTGCTGCTTTTTCGCCTGCTGTATTTAGGAATTGGAAAAATTTGCCCTGTAGATTAGGCTGCGGGTTCATGTACCCATAAGCGTTTTCTAGCAAGACTCCGCCCTTTCTCAAAGCGTTACCGATTTTGCCGACATTACCGCCTACAACTTCTAACCCGGTAGTTATCAATCCACCTAAAGCGGTCACCTGGTTGAACACGTTGCTAGTAGCTTGGTAAATCCTGTTGGCTTTCTGCCAATTCTCGGTCAGCGTGTTGTAGTTCTCTGCCCCAATAGCAGTTTCGATTACTTCGTGAACAGCCTTACTAAGTACATTGCTCAACGATATAGCTTCGCCGTTTATGCCTTTAGGTAAGATAAACCCGGTGATACTGTCAACAATGCTGATCAAAGTTTGTCCGAGGTTATTTGAAAGCATCAAAGCGTTGTGAACTGTTGCAGCGAACGTTAAGACTGACAACGCTTTTTCAAGATATGTATTTTCAGCAATTGTTTTAATAAATTGCGATAAACCGCCTGTTACTTGCGCTCCTAATTTTGTGTTAATGACGTTCAGGAGAGCTAAGATAGCAGCATTACTAACCGCCATTACTGCGTCATAAATCTGTTTTAGTAACGCCAGTATTGGTGCTAATGCAGCCAATATCGGAGTGAGAATTGTTGTTCTGGTAGTGCTATGCTGCGCTGTGCTATTTGCCCTTGTTTGTGTATGCTGCGAAACGATTAATGCCCGTAATGAAGCTAAATCCCCTGGGTTCACGTCTGTACCATCCCTTCCGTCTCTTCCATCTCTTCCGTTGATGCCAATACCGTTACGCCCTGGCGCACCTGGTCTACCCGGAAAACCGGGTTCACCACGTTCACCTCTGGGTCCAGGAGTACCAGGTAAGGTGATTACTGTTGTGATGCCGTCTCTGCCAGGAATGCCACTTCTTCCTGGGACGCCTGGGATACCTTGTGCGCCGGGGATACCTTGTATGCCTCGTAGGGATTTAATACCTTGATAAAGTGCTAGCGCCGCTAATGCGGTTGTCAGTGCTGTACCTGCTTTGCCGAGTGCGTCACCTGCAATAGATTTTGCTTGCTCACCGATAGATTTGGCTTCTGTTGCTGAGCGCTGTGCCGTTTGCGCTTGCAGTTCTGCTTGTGCTGCTTTGTTGTACGCAGTGGTAGCATTTTCATTCGCCCTGCTTTAAAATCTGCTTGATTAGCAATACCTTTTGCTAATTCCGCGTTATCACTAGCGGTTTTAGCGAACTTTTGGGCTGCTTTGGCTGCTGAATCTGAGCTATTAGCTGTATTAATAGCATTATTGGCGTTACGTCTTGCTATTTCAGCAAGTTCTTCTGCACTACGTGCTTTTTGTGTCGCACCTTCGGCCGCACCTGCGGCGACATCAGCCACGCTATAGGCATTATCGGCTCTTGCTTGAGCTACTTTTGCCTTTAATTCCGCTACTTCTGCCGCACGTGATGCAGCAGATGCTTCACTGGATGCTTTCGTAGCAGTAGATGTAGCCGAATACGCTTGCGATGATGCGGTGTCCGCTGTTTTTGATGCATTGTTGGCGGTTCCTTCTGCGCTGGTCGCTTTGCGAAAAGCTTCCGCTGCATCCCTCTGTGACTTCACTGTTTCATTCGTTGCCTTAAGTGCCTGTGATTGAGCGTTATTTGCAGTCGTCTCTACAGCGAAAACTTTCGATAAGGCTTCTTTTGCTTTTTGCAAGCCACTATCAATCTGTGGTTGCAATCGATTGACTATAACTGCACCCCCCGCTGCTACCGCAGTAGCGATGTCAGGTTGTAGTGCAGATCGTGTGGATTGAATGATGCGGTTTTCATCGATCGGCTTCAGTCCCGCTATTTGGGCTTTCAACTGATTAATCTGTGATTGCAAGCTACTACAGCAATCACACTTTCCAGCACAATTTAAAGCCTGCTGGAGATTAGAAATTGTGCTAGAGGAAGACATTTTAAGAACAATTCCTTTGCTTTAATTGATTAGATAGTCCTTCAATTTGTGACCAATCGGCATTGCTAATGCACTTTCCACTACAGCCGACACCACAAGTAGATTCGCAATCAGATAATGCTTGATACAAACCAGGAGTATTGTATTTATCAGAAGAAAAGCACTGTCCATTAACACAATCATAAAGAGTCGAGGTAGTTATACAACTGTTGCAATTTCCTCTTAATGCTCTCCCCGCTACGGCGCTATTATATTGAGACTGAGTTGGGCAAGCAATAATATTGCCTGGAGTCACATAAAAATCTGTCGCTCCAGATGCCAAAGCACCATTTACAGCGGGTAATTTGTATTGACCTGAAGGGTAACTAGAGCCTATTATCCAACCAGGAGTACCACTGCTAACACAAAGGGCGAAAGCATAAAAAGTTGAGCCGACATAGCCCTGCCAAACATAGCAAGTTGCCATTAGTAGTTATCCGGGTCTAGAGTTGCACCTGTGTCAATTTTCGCCAACGAAAGTGTTATTTGGTCGAGTCTGTATTGTGTCGTCCCTCGTGTGGTAAAAGATGCATATCCATCTGCCATTGTTAAGGCTTGTTCTGTGTTTGCATCAAAATTTGTTTGAGTTAGATAAGCTTTTGCGTTTAATGCGACTGCTACCAAATGCCCTTCAGCACTTCCAGTTGTTGGAGTTCCAAGACCGGCTGCTTGCAATGCAGTATCAGGAATAAACAATCCTGCCGATGGAGCCGCCGCTCCATTCGCTAGTCTTACCGCTCCCGTCCCAAATATTTGCGCCAAAGTTGGTTTCGTCATAAAAACGGATTCTAATGAAGTGAATAAATCTGTTTTATGCGTTAATCAAATTTGTGTAAATCTTCTTCTTTTATGTAAAACAAGAGGTATTACTGATGCTCTGTGATGCTTGCTCTGAATACGATTGAGGCGAATATTTCTAATACACAAACTGAGAAATATTCCGGTTTAACCAGTACCAATGGTTAAACCGGAATAGCAGAAGCTCTAAAGAATATGAAAAATAATCGCAATGGACAAGCCGCTGTTTTGACGGACGAGCATTATTCCAAAATTCGTAA
>JAHHHB010000007.1 GCA_019359545.1 Desmonostoc geniculatum HA4340-LM1
TAGGGGACGTTTCCAGCAACACCGAAACGTCCCCTGGGTTAAAAGGGATGTCATCGGGGTCAGGTTCCTCCTGGGTCAGATTTTGTTGTATGGGGTGTTGGTCAGCTTCTACCTGGGTGAAGTTATTTTGTTGTTTTGATTTGGGTTCTAGCAAATCGAGCAAATCGAGTAATTGACTGGCTAGAAACGCCCGCTTTTTGTGCGAAATCCTGCACGACATCGCATAAAAGTGAAATTTGATAGAGGGCAGGCAGTAGGAATCAGGAACGTACATATCACACGTAGCGTTCAATCTCATTGCGGTAAGTCATAATTAGAATTCCAAATTCTTAATTTTCAAAAAAAACACGACTCGCAACCAAGACCCGTCACGAGTCGTGACTTCCCTATAAATTCATAAAAACGTCTCAGGTTGTTTATTGCTGCATAGGCAATTCTCCTTCGGTAACGAATTGATTTTGACCCCAACGGATCTGATTAATCAGCGCTTCAATCAACCCAGTTTTGTCATCAGATGACAATTTGGTATTGACTTCTACTTGCAAGTGATAAATCTCATCACGCGGCAATTCTTCGAGTGATGATTCCCCTAAGTCGCCGGCGATGCATTCAATCAGTAGGAGTTTTTCCCGTCTGGTCATTTGCTCGAATTTGGAGCCGTATTGCTGTTGCAATTTTTCCAAAAATGAACCATCACCAGGTTTGTAATTCGTGTAGTACAAAACAGTTTTTGTCATGTTAGGAAGCCGCCAGTAATCAGCCACTGGCGGGTGAAATGGTTAACTATTGGTTTAGTGAGGAATAATGTGATTTACGTCTAATACCTCCTTTGTGAGACAACATGATTTGTGGCGTAACAGGTGTAGGGATAACGCCAAATATTCAGCAATTCCTGAGTCAGAATTCAGAATTTATTCTTCGTCCTCTGTGGAGCCGATGACGATATTCAGAGTGTTGTTTTCATGCTTGAAATCAACGAACGTAAATTCCATATCATCAACATCTTTAATAGCTACCACCGTCTGGTCAGGGTAGTGCTTCAAGTTTGCAATTAACTTTTGAACTGTTGTTGTCATTTGGTTTCCTGGGTAAGTGTGCAGACATCAAACATCACCGCGCAGACAACGCGTGCCCGCGATCGCTTCTCTGGTGATACAGGGTGGTGCCGCGCCGGGGAACTAAAGCCAAGTGGCGCGGGTGTGTTGCTCCATATAGTCTCCACGGGCACGGCGGCAATGTGGGGAGGGAGCTTTTTATAATTTTGTTTTCACAAAACTCTGTTAATATAATCGTACACCCAAAATTATAAGTCAAGTGTGAACACAAAACTTTTTGTGCTGACAAAATTACAATAGAGAAAAGTTATATGAGTGAAAGCAACAATGACAACGCCACAAAAGCCCGGACGCCCAAAAACATTGCCAAACGAAGAGGCAAGACTGTCAGTAAGGCTTTCTCCGGAACAGAGGGACGCCCTATTGAGCAAAGCCAAATCAATGGGATACAAGGACACCTCCCAGATGATCAGGGGTCTAGCATCAGGGGAAGTGGGTGTAAGTCTAGCCAATCCAGAAGCTCAGATCCTGGGGAAATTCTAGAGGCACTCAAGCTAATTGAAGAAAAGCATCTTTCTTATGTCAGGTCACACCAGCAACGACTGATCACCAGGCTTGACGAAAGTAAAGAAAGTGAAAGCGACTTCAAAAAAGCCATCCAAGAGCTTGAGTGCCAGATCCTCCAATTGATTTCTGATAAAGGTCTCAAAGAACCTGAATAAACCGTCCTGCCAGTAGAGGTGAGGGCGGTTTTTGGTGTTTAGAGCGATCGCAGTTAATCTTCAACGTGGCGTAAGCCGCCGATATTGTACAAAATCATGTACCGCCGCACTGGTGAGGTGATGGGGGGATGAGGGGGATGAGGGGCGATCGTAGTTGACCAATGCCCAACGCCCAATGATTAATGACTAAAAAAACCAAAAAGCCACCAAAAGTTAGCGATCATGGTGGCTCCTTGAACAATTAACTAATAGTATTATGGCACAAAATAGCGAAAAAAATCCTAATTTTTGGACACAGAAACATCAAGAACTTTGCCTCAAGTACGGGATAAAAGCAGCATATCAACAGTTTTGGTACTGGTTAACAAACTACACCAAACCAGGCAAAGTAATAGAAGTCACATTGCATGAATTTAACGCTTGGGTAGAGAAGCAATCAGGCGTACATTTATCCGAGAGACACCTAAAAAATCTGATTAAAAGACTACTTGATTTCGGACTAGTAAAACTCATCAAAAAATATAGCTGGCACGAATTCAAGTTAATAATCAAACCTCTAGAGTGGTTAGAACCACCGAGAAAACAAGTAGAACAAAAGTCCGAAATTAGTACTAATAGTTCCAAAATAGAGCCTCAAACACAAGAAAATACTTCAGAAAATTCTCAGGGGTCTAATCAGCAGCAGCATACATCTTCTTGTCTTAACACCCATGTATCTGAAGAGACATAATTTCCTTGACCTTTAACCAAGGCTATTTCATCTATACCTAATCTTTTTACTTGACTTAAATTTATATTTAATATTTTCGATACTTGTGATCTGAAATTCATTTAATTCAAATGGATCTCTCTGCACATAAAGTTGATTATGCTGTTCGCAAAGAATGGCAGACTGATGTCGCTAGAGGTCTAAAGCAGATGATTAAGCATAAATTTAGCCGTCTTAATTTTCATGTGATTGATATCCAGCGTCATCTCGAAAACAAGACTGGCTTTATTGTTCGCTCACAGCCTGTGCCTGACCCTGATGAAGATGAAAACCAGAATTAACTTCCTGGAGATTCAGAGTAATAGCGATCGCACTTACCCTAATCCCAATTTAATTTATCTTGCCGCTAACCAAGCTTCTAAATCAGCCAAGCTAGCAAAATCTAACAATGCTTCGCTCAAATCTTCCAGAACAGACAAAGGTAAACCATAAATTGAGGAGCGCATTTCCTCAGGAAGTTCTCCAAACCGCTTAGTCAACAGTCGGATAATCAGGTTAGCAGCCTCTTCTTGTCGCCCTTCTTCCTTAATTTCGCGGTAAACCCTTGTTTCCTTAAGTGTGATTCCTAGCATAGACTCTACCTCTGTTCGACTTAATTGTTCAAACCTGTACACCATTATGGTCGTGACTAACTCCATTATGACGCCAGTTGATGGTTGAGGTTGTTCTTGGCGCGATCGCTCCAGTAAATATCTAGCTTCTTGTGGTGCTTGTTCTTCTTCCACAGTAGTCAACATCATCAATGCTACCCATAAAGGTAATTGACGAATATCACCCAATTCATCCAAATAAACCCGATGCACTTGTCCACCATTGAGCAATGAGCGATGGGGATAAATATCGCTTTGTTCAATACTGCGCGATGGATAAATTATTACTGTCTGCCAATCCCTGAATCTAGTAAGGTTGCGATAGAAATATAACGAGGATTCTGCAAATACCCGTTCATACAACCTTTCATCTTTTTGAAACTGCACCTGCCTCATGCTTCGGCACGCTTCGCTAACACAGAAATATACAACTCCTATACCTTCGTTTTCTGGTGGAAGAAATACCCCATCTATTTCAAATTTGGGTTCTTTGACAGCCACCGAATCAAATCGGTAAGCATCTGCATTTGTCGGGGGATTTGTCAATAGTTCAAATAGCAGACTGGGGTATTGTTGAAAAAGTTTGTAGAAAATTGAGTCTCGCCGCATAAATAATTCAAATCATTTCACCCCAGATTGCACCTGCCATAAACTAGCATAAATCCTATTCTTATCTAACAATTCTTCATGGGTTCCCGACTCAACCAACTCCCCGTATTCCATCACATAAATGCAATCAGCATTGCGGATAGTGGAAAGACGATGAGCGATCGCTATTGTGGTTCGATTCACTGTAATCCGTTCCAAGGAACGCTGAATAGCAGCTTCAGTTTCATTATCCACCGCTGATGTAGCTTCATCTAAAATCAAAATGGGTGGGTTCTTCAAAACAGCCCTGGCGATCGCAATTCTTTGGCGTTGTCCACCAGATAATTTTTGTCCTCGTTCTCCAACTATTGTTTCATAACCTTGGGGTAGCCGCATAATAAAATCATGGGCTTCCGCAATTTTACCAGCCGCAATTATTTCTTCATCCCTAGCATCAAAGCTACCGTATGCGATATTTTCAGCAACAGTACCATGAAATAAGAATACATCCTGGCTCACCAACCCAATACTGCGACGCAAATCACCTAAATTTAATTCTTGAATATCAATACCATCAATAGCGATTCTTCCAGCAGAAATATCATAAAATCGGAATAATAATTTCACTAAAGTACTTTTACCAGAACCTGTAGAACCAACAATGGCGATGGTTTGACCTGCGGGTATATGTAAAGATAATTTTTTAATTACTGGCTCCCTGTTGGCATAGGCAAAAGTAACTTGTTTAAAGTCAATTTCACCACGTACTTGCTCAACAGGTAAAGATTTATCTCCTGGAATAATATTGATGGGAGCGTCTAATAAATCCATGATGCGATTAGTAGAAGCCATTGACCTTTGATATTTGTCAAATATTTCTCCTAATGTTACTAATGGCCACAACAATCTCTGTACTAAAACGAGTAAAACACTATAATTACCAATAGATATCTTACCCGAATATGTTGCCATGCCTCCTCCAAATAATAAGGCGGTAAATCCTACTAAAATTAGCATTCTAATTAAAGGATTAAATGCGGCAGAAAGTCTAATTGCTTTATTGTTACTTTTTCTATATGCTTCGCTTTCTTCGGCAAATCTAGCACTTTCATAAGCTTCAGCAGTGAAACTTTTAATTGTGGTAATCCCGCTGAGGTTATTTGCCAATCGTGAGTTGAGAAAACCTACTCTTTCTCGCACTTCGACGTAACGATCTTCTAGCAGCTTTTGATAAGTAAAAGAACCCCAAAGAATAAAGGGCATCGGCAACATTGTTACCAAGGTAATTGAGAGGGGTAAAATCCAGAAAGCACCACAAATTAAAATAATAACTGAAGTAGTAATTTGGATAATTTCACTAGCTACAAAATTCAGGAAATCTTCCAATCTGTTGATATCATCATTCAAAATTGACATCAACCCGCCAGTACTACTTTCTTCAAAGTAAGCTGAATCTAATTCTTGTACATGATTGTAGACATCCACGCGTAAATCATGCTGGATATTTTGGGCTAAATTCCACCAAAGTCTATTATAAGCGTACTCAGAAGCTGATTCTAGTATCCAGATAATGATGGTGACGACTGAGAGCAAGAAAAATTGCCAAATTATCTCTTTGACACCTAATTTGGCAATGAAGGAATTCTGCTGTTCTACAAGAATATCCACCGCAACACCAATTAACCACGGCGGTGCTAAATCTAAAATCGTATTGATGATAGTAAATAATGTTGCCTGCCAAATTTGTAGGCGATATTGGCTGCCATAATTGAGCAAGCGTTTTAGAGGATTATCTGAATTTCTAGGCTTGTGAGATACTCTTGTCACGACTGTTTATTTTTTGTATTTAAGAAACGCTGCATGTAGCTTGCTTCCCCGTAGGATTCCAATTTAGTAGACTTCAATTAGTGGGGAATTCAAGCTTGCCACTAATTGATTCAGAATTCTGAATTCTGAATTCTGTATTCTTCTTTATTTTCCCCTTGCGTCCTATTGGTACGCACATAGGAGTCTCCACAACAGGATCGAGAATAATACGACACTCCAATCCAAAAACTTCCTGAACCATTTCTTTATTCATCACTAGGTTTGGTTCGCCAGCAGCAAAAATTCGACCATCTTTAACAGCAACTAAGTAATCAGCATATCGACACGCCTGATTTAAATCATGGAGTACCATGACAATTGTTCGTCCTTGAGTTTGGTTCAAGTCATACAATAAATCTAAAATCTCTATTTGGTGCGCCAAATCCAAAAAAGTAGTCGGTTCATCTAACAGTAAAATATCTGTATCTTGAGCCAGCGCCATAGCAATCCAAGCTCTCTGTCTTTGTCCACCAGACAAAGTATCTAATGCTCTATCTGCCAACTTTAATAAATCTGTAATCTCTAGCGCTTGCTGTACAATTTTTTCATCTTTTGCCGACCATTGTTGTAACCAATTTTGATAAGGATAACGTCCTTGTGCTACTAAATCTCGTACTGTTAAACCTTCTGGTGCTACTGGCCCTTGGGGCAAAATACCCAACTGCTGTGCTACTTCTTTGGTGGAAAGATTCAAAATAGAAGTTCCATCAAGATATACTATACCGCCACGCGGTTTGAGTAATCTAGCCAAACCTCTTAACAATGTTGATTTACCACAACCATTAGCACCAACTAAAGCACTAATTTGTCCGCTGGGAATTGCCAAATTTAGGTCACGGATAATGGTAGCACCATCATAAGCTAAAGAAAGACTTTTGGTTGATAATCCTTTCATAAGTGAAACCATTTTGGATTTTAGATTTTAGATTTATGAAAACCTGATTTTTGGGTTGATAAAATATTCTGGTTACCAAGTCCCCAGTCCCCACCCGCATTTCTCACAAAGAATCACAAAGTAGGGGTCAAAAACTGCCAAAATCTATACTGCACAAGTCAAGTATTCTAGCAGTTTAAGCATGACCCCAAATAAAAGAGATTGTATACCAGAACAGTTAAAATTTAAACAAGTAAAGTCATTTCCAGTCGTAGTGAATTTGAATGGTGAGACAGTAACATCAGGGACTAGACCAAAAGCAAAAAATCACATCACGCTTAGCTCAATGTTTCAAAGATCACCTAAAAGTACATAGCGCAGAAAATACATGGTTCGATAATGGGTTATGAAGACTTAAATAACCACAAGCAACTACGCCATGATCCAATCCCAGATTTCTCAGTTGTGAGGAATCCATCATTAAAATGGAAATCATCGGGACAACCTACTGGATAACTTAGTTATGGTAAATTGTAACATCAATTGTCCGATTACTCCCTAAAGACCAACCATCAACTCACTTCCTGACAGGATGTGTTAAGCGCATATTTCGATACGAAAAACATCAGTAAAGCATTTAACTGGAGTTTAGACTAATTTTACCCATTAAACCGCCAAATCCTTATCCAGACAGGCTTTGATAATTTATAGGCTTGATATAATTCCGAAGTCTAAAATACTTACCACACAAGGGTTGTAGCTTTAAAAAAAGAATTTAGTCTAAACTCCAGATTTAACACACCGCTAAGTAACATGGTGCGTGATAGCTTTGCTATCACGCACCATACTTAAGAGGTTGTTTGATAAATGGTCTCTCAGAAATAAATTGATGTCAGAGCAGTTTGGTTGCTATATTTTGTTATTTCTGAGCAACTAAAAAAATATTGTCTGAAAACAAGTAAATTTTTCTCAAACTTTTACTAAAAGAACGGCGTATTTTTTGACTGGGAATTGCAAAAATGATATTTTCTACAATTAACATTAAATTCAAATAAAAAACACCAATTTTGATTATTTGCTGTTCTTTATCAATGCCGATTTTAGATAGCTGTTTTGCAAATTTGGCTGGACCAGCACTATAAATAAGTTTATATCCAAACATGATTAAGTAATTTTTTAATTCACGATATGTGTATTCTTTTAAATGCATACCCTGAGGTTTATCACACCCAAAAACTGAGGAAATATCGTGAGGACCTGTATGCCGATGAGGTGTTGAAAAAATGTATTTTCCTTCATTTTTGAGAATTTTATGGGCGCTTTTCAAGTGTATAATTAAATCGTCTGGATGAAAGTGTTCTATCACTTGACTAGATATTACTAAATCATAAAATTCTGTGGGTTCAAAATTATCTAAGTGTACACCATCGGAGTTCCCCCAAGATAAGTTCTGTAAAGGATCAGTTATATGTTTGGAACCACGTTCTCTTGTTATTTCTGTCGCTTTGCATTCAAATCCACATTTGGCAAAATATGATATTATTTCTGCTTTGCCAGAACCAACCTCATAAATTTTCTGAGGTGGAGAGCCTATTACTTGTAGCCAAGCTTTATATTTTTCCCCAGGTTGAGTTTGTTTGACATCCTGTGGAAGAGAGTTTTGCCATTTTAACCATTCTATTTTACTATAAAGAGTAGTATAGGCTTGTTCAAAAACTTCCCATCTATTTTCTGAGTTAGATTTTAGAAGTTCTTTTGTCAAATTTTTTTCTAACTCCCAATGTTCAAGTATCATTTCTTCTGAAATTTCTATTTCAGGAGCCATCCGGAATACCTGTTTATAGCGAGCTATCAGTTCAAGTCCTCTGGGTTCCATAACTAAACTCCTTTCGTTGAATGGGTTAATCTATAGAGTGAAATAAAGTAATGGTGTTAAATATCAAGGCTTTATGTTGGGCTTAGCTTTGTTCTAAAAAATCTAGTAATGATTAAATGCCGTACTAATTTTGTGCCTGAATGTATTTAGTATGTAAGTATGCACGTTATTTTTTCAAAACAGCCATAACTGTTTTGAGTATAATTTCAAAGTCTAGACGAAACGACTAATTTGCGATGGAGAGGTGCAAAATCTGAGATGTCGAATAAAAATGATATTCAGAAAACTTATCTACATCTCTAGTTGGTAAATCCGAGACTCAACCATACTTAATTAGGATGTTTAGCTAGACCCGCTTAGTTTAGGTTAGAAGCTTTTATTTTTGTGTTTACATAGTTATTAGTGTTTCAAAAAAAGCTTATGCGTATAAGCGTAAAACAAAATCCATCAAAATCCTTGAATGTTTTTACAAAAATTTATATAAATGTGAGATTTTGGGTATACTTCCGTCAGTTTTTGGACATTTAGCACTGCTGATGTGCGATCGCAATCCTGATTTGAGGTTTTTTATATGTAAGTATACAAGCCATCAGCCAGTACCAGTTCAATATTAAAATCTTCATCAATGAATTCTGTAATAATTTCTGACGCTGACCGAACAATTCGCAATTCGCAGTTCGCAATTGCGGACAAAATTGTAAATTGATTATCCTTCGAGTCAAAGCCCCCACTGAAATCTTTGATTTCAGTGGACTCAAATTAGTGGTGGGATTCAAGCCCCCACTGAAGGAACTTGCGAATTGCGAATTCACAATTGCGAATTGGTTTGACGTATCCTGTTTTGGCATCCAATTTCATGATGTTTGAAGAAGAATACAGAATTCAGAATTCAAAATTCAGAATAAATCAGTGGGGAATTCAGACCCGCCACTGATAGCGTAGCGTTAGCGAGTACTCGCTAACGCTACGCTATCCGCTTTTTCGGTCAGAAAACATTGCTGAATTATGACGACTGACGCCTTTATTTTGTTCGATCAATTAAATTATCCTAAATTTTGTTAATGCCAATGATTTTTTCTCATAAGTGAGAAATCCAGGACTAATCCCTACTCCCTTATTTTTTCCGATTACGAATTAATAAATACAGAAAATAAGGAGCGCCAATGGCAGCAGTTATCACTCCACAAGGAAGTTCGATAGGTGCAAACAATGTTCTGCCTAAGAAGTCTGCTATCACAACAAGCACTCCCCCCAACAGTGCAGAAGTAGGAATCAAGCCTTCGTGGGTTGTACCTACTAACTGTCGTCCTAAATGAGGTGCAATTAAACCTACAAAACCAATATTGCCGGCGGTGGCGACTCCAGCACCTGCTAAGGCTACTCCCACCAAAACGAGTAAACCACGTTGCCATTCCACCCGACTACCTAGACTTTTAGCAACATCATCTCCCAAGTTGAGAGCGTTCAAATGTCTTGCCAATGTCAAAGCCATTGGGACAAAAATAACTAACCAAGGTAATAGAGAAAAGACTTGCTCCCAAGTACGTCCATAGACACTTCCAGCTAACCAAACCAAAGCATTGCTAACGTTATAAATTTCGCCGAAGGTAATCATTAAGCTGGTTATGGCACTGGCGATCGCAGATAACCCAATACCCATTAAAATTAACAGAATCGGCGAACTACCGTTATTCCAAGCCAGGGAGTAAATTAAAATCGCCATCAGCAAAGCACCAGCAAAAGCCGATAATGGCAAGGTGTAAATTGGTGCTGACGGAAATAAGACAATTACACTAACTGCCGCCAGACTCGCCCCAGTATTAATCCCAATAATACCGGGATCTGCCAATGGATTGCGTGTCAGTCCCTGAAAGATAGTGCCAGAAATTGCCAGCGCTACCCCCACCATCAAAGCTACAAGGGTGCGGGGTAGACGCAAATTATAAATCACGAATGTATGGTCTGGGTTTCCCGTATCTAAACTCAATAAAGTTTTCACAATATCCCCAGGTGAAATTGGATATTCACCCTGCCCTAAATTCATCACCATTGCAACTACAATCGCTACTGCCAAACATAGCACTATGATTGGTACACGTCGGTCTATACGAAAGGATATCGTCTGGGAACGAATGACTAGCCAATCAAAATTCATTTATTTTTTCACCTTTGACTTAGCCAGGTAGACAAAAAAGGGCGCACCAACAAACGCTGTCATCACTCCTACAGGTAACTCCTGTGGTTTGAGCAACACACGGGCGCCAATATCTGCAACCAAAAGTAAAATAGCCCCCAAAACTGCACAATGAGGTAATATCCAACGGTAATTGGCTTTAATGTAAAATCTCACTATATGGGGAACGACTAAACCAATAAAGCCGATTGGGCCAGCAATGGCGACGGAACTTCCTGCTAGTAAAACTACGCTGATAGCAGTTGCAATTTTTACCCAGGCTGTTTGTTGACCTAAGCCTTTAGCTACGTCTTCACCTAAACTCATGGTAGTAATTTGTCTACCAAGGGCAAAAGCCATGATTAATCCAATAAGGACAAAGGGCAATGCTTGGAAAAACATATTGATATCGCGGCCAGCTAGTGAACCAGCTAACCAAAATCTAATTTCTTCCAAGGTGCGTTGGCTGACAATCAGAATGGCGGTGGTGATAGAAGAGATGAGAGCAGTTAAAGCTGCACCTGCTACCGTCAAATTTAATGGAGTGGCTCCTCCTCGTCCTAAGGAACCAAGGAAGTAAACTAATATTGCCGTGGCTCCTGCCCCCAGAAATGCCACAATCGTGTAAACATCTGGGGATGCGCTACCAAAGATAAAAGTCGCTGCAACCACCGCCACTGCTGCACCCGACTGAATACCCAAAATCCCCGGATCTGCTAGGGGGTTGCGTGTTAAGCCTTGCATTAACGCTCCGGAGACTGCCAGGGCCGATCCTACAAGAATAGCAACAAGCGATCGCGGTAATCTCACAGTCTGGATAACTAAGTGATCGTAGGAACCATCAAAGGCTATAAAAGATGTCAAAATCTTACCTAGAGGTATTTCTGCTGCACCCAGCGTCACACTGTACACCAAGCAAATTAGCAGCATACAAAGTCCCAAAATCAGACCAAATAAGGCTGATATTTGTGGCTTTTTCAATCTTCTAGGTAACATTATGCTGGCTTTTATCATGTTTATTGCTGGCACTCGAAAATATTACGCTCTGCTGGTTATGTGTTTTTTACACTGTTTTTCCGGTAATTAAATCGTTATGGTAGGGGCGCACAGATGTGCTACCCTATCGTGGTTCAAATAGATGAAAAATACTGTAAATTACCACTCTCAACATTTAGGAGCTTCTGGTCATTAAATTGATAATCTTTCTTGATAAATATATAGATTACATTATCATGCAACCATTTCACTATTTTTTAAACGAATCAAAGATACTCATAAAGTTTTGATATAGTTTCTCAACAAAGTGGTATTGTTTAGATCAACCTAAATCTGCCTTGTCAAGTTCCTGCCATAGACTTCTGCCTCCTCCTGACAAAGGACAAATGACCAATGACGAATGACATAGGCGTTATACCTAACACATGGTGGTGCTAGATGAGGATTGATATTTTACTCAAGATTTACAGAAGAAAATCAATACGCGTTTTACCCTTAATACTCAGTTTGATACTGGTTTTGTTCCTGGGTCGCCAGACTATAGCTGTACCAACAAAATCTACAGAGATATTATGGGATACTTATGGTATTCCGCATATTTACGGAAAAGATGACCAAAGTGCATTTTATGCCTTTGGTTGGGCACAAATGCAAAGTCATGGAGATTTGCTGTTGCGTCTATATGGTCAAGCACGGGGACGTGCGGCCGAATACTGGGGTGAGGAATATCTAGAGTCAGATCGTTGGGTACTGTCTATGGGAGTACCAGAACGGGCTAGTAGTTGGTACAAAGCACAAAATCCCACTTTTCGCAAGTATCTAGATGCTTTTGCATCTGGGATCAATGCTTATGCTGACCAAAATCCGAAGTTGATTGACGATCGCGTTAAGACAGTCCTACCAGTCAAGGCAGAAGATGTCATGGCTCACTTACATCGAGTACTCAATTTCACCTTTGTGGTTGATCCGGGGCCAGTATTCGACTTGAGCAAACAAAAGCTGCAAGCAGGATCTAATGGTTGGGCGATCGCACCAACTCATTCTGCTAGTGGGAAAGCCATGTTACTAGCCAACCCGCATCTACCCTGGTCGGATTTATTTTTGTGGTACGAAGCCCAAATCACCACACCGGGAATTGACGCTTATGGAGCCACACTTGTAGGTATTCCCGTATTGGCGATCGCTTTTAACAACAATTTGGGTTGGACTCACACCGTTAACACCTATGATGGTTGGGATTTGTATGAACTCGCCCTGGCAGATAATGGCTACCGCTTTGATGGCAAAGTTCGCAAATTCCTTGCCAAAACCCTGTCGTTGAAGGTGAAGCAGAAAGATGCCTCCCTACAAGAACAACGGTTACTAGTCAAGAGTTCCATCCACGGGCCTGTGATAGGTGAGAAAAATGGTAAAGCCTTAGCACTGAGAGTTGCCGGTCTTGACCGACCAGGCGTACTCCAACAGTGGTGGGATATGGCACGAGCCAAAAACCTCAACCAATTTGAAAACGCACTCAAACGCCTACAACTATCGATGTTTACGGTGATGTATGCCGATAGAGAAGGACATATTATGCATCTATTCAACGGTCAAGTTCCAGTACGTCAAGAAGGAGATTTTGCGTATTGGCAAGGCGTGATTCCTGGGGATACATCTAAAACTTTATGGACAAAAATCCATCCATACCAAGATTTACCGCGCATAGTCGATCCTAAAAGTGGTTGGTTACAAAATACTAACGATCCACCTTGGACAACTACATTCCCAACCGCCATCAAAGCAGATAATTACCCGGCTTACATGGCACCTCGTTTCATGGATTTCCGCTCACAACGTTCTGTGAGAATGTTGGCTGAGGATGACAAAATCTCTTTTGATGAAATGATTGCATACAAGCACTCGACCCGTATGGAAATGGCCGATCGCCTGTTGGATGATTTAATTCCTGCTGCCCGCAAGTACGGCCAGGACTTGGGACAAAAAGCAGCTAATGTTCTGGAAACCTGGGATCGGCAAGCCAATGCAGATAGTCGAGGAGCAGTACTATTTGCCTTTTGGGTTCAACAGCTCGACTTAGATAAGACATTTAGTCAACCTTGGAGTGAAAAATCTCCACGCACCACACCGGATGGTTTAGCTGATCCCCAAAGTGCAGTTGCAACACTCGAAGCAGTAGCAGCACAAATAGAAAAGACCTATGGAACTATTGATGTGGCATGGGGAGATGTTTTTCGCCTACGTTATGGCAACATAGATTTACCTGGCAATGGTGGACCAGATCCTCTTGGCATCTTCCGAAACCTCTATTCATCACCCCAGTCAGATGGGAAGTTTAAATCCGAGGCTGGCGATTCCTATGTTGCGGCCATTGAATTTTCTAACCCTGTGCGAGCAATGGCACTCACCAGCTACGGCAATGCAACTCAACCGGGATCGCCCCACATTGGTGACCAGTTAAACATGTTCGCCAAGAAAAAATTGCGTCCTGTGTGGCGCGATCGCTCTGATATCCTTGCCCATCTAGAAGCACGAAAAGTATTCTAATCAGGACTTATATCATGTCCGGTTGAAGACTTATCATTAAGGCAGCAGGGGGGCAGAGGAGCTCTTGAGCAGAGGGGAAGGGTTTTTGGTTTTCTGCATAGATTCGGGAATCATAACTAATTAGCCGGACATGATATTACGCACAAGTAACGGAACGAACCACAATCCTCGGTAGGGGCGCACAGATGTGCGCCCCTACAACGTGGTCTATGTATCTGAAAATTGCTGTAGCACGTCATATTACTGGTGGGCTTTTAAACTTCCCAGTATTTCTTGTAATTTTGGTTTTTATTCGTTATCGAGGCTTGTTGTAAACTTATTGTAATTTTTCAAAGTCTGTGAGGTCTAAAACCATGACTCATGCTTGCTGTGGTCCTGGCTACGCTTCTCCAGAAGCAGCCACCAAAGCTCAAAAAGAAAAGGTGCTTTATGCGATCGCCCTTTATACTGGTACTGGTATCGAAGAACCAGATTATCTCGCCACCGTAGACGTTGACCCCAATTCCCCCACCTATTCCCAAGTGATTCATCGTCTATCTATGCCTTACATTGGCGATGAGTTACATCACTTTGGCTGGAATGCTTGTAGTTCTTGTCACGATGACGCTAGTAAATTACGTAGATTTACGGTGATACCTGGGCAACGTTCTAGCCGCATCTATATTGTTGATACCGCAGATACCAAAGCGCCAAAGCTGCACAAGGTCATTGAACCACAAGAAATTCAAGAAAAAACTAATTTAACTGCCGCGCACACAGTACACTGCCTAGCAGATGGTCATGTGATGATTTCCATGCTCGGCGACAGTGAGGGAAATGGTCCTGGTGGCTTTTTGTTACTGGATGAAAATTTTGATATTGCTGGACGTTGGGAACGTCAGGCCGATGGGATGCGGTTTAACTATGACTTTTGGTATCAACCCCGTCATAACGTCATGGTCAGTAGTGAGTGGGGCGCACCCAAAACCTATTATCCAGGTTTTGACCTCAACGATGTAGCAGCCGACAACTATGGTCATCATATACATTTCTGGAATTGGTCAACACGGGAAATTATCCAAAGTTTTGACTTAGGAGAAGAAGGATTAATTCCCTTAGAAGTGCGCTTTCACCATAACCCCGACAGCACTCATGGATTTGTGGCGGCAGCACTCAGTAGTAATGTTTGGCATTGGCACAAACCTAACGGCCATTGGGAAATAGAGAAAGTAATTGATATACCTTCACAAGAAGTGGAAGGTTGGCCGATACCAGTGCCATCGCTGATTACAGATATCTTGATTTCAATGTGCGATCGCTATATTTACTTTTCCAATTGGCTGCATGGAGATATCCGCCAATATGATATCAGTGACCCAGCCCATCCCCAACTTACTGGTCAAGTTTGGTGCGGTGGTTTGTTAGGTAACAGTGGTGAAGTTCAAGGTCATAAATTAGCTGGCGGGCCGCAAATGCTACAGCTGAGTCTGGATGGTAAACGGCTTTATGTGACGAATTCCCTATTTAGCACTTGGGATAATCAGTTTTATCCTGATTTATCTAAAACCGGCTCATATTTATTACAGATTGACTGCGACACTGAAAATGGCGGACTAAAAATCAACGAAGACTTCTACGTTGACTTTGGCAAGGAACCAGCAGGTCCCTCTCGCGCTCACGAGATGCGCTATCCTGGCGGTGATTGCACTTCAGATATTTGGATCTAAGCGCTCCCAAGCGTTGGTTGTAACCAGACCCAAAAGTTCTCAGGGTCTGGTTACAAAATCCTAAAAAATTGAGCTGATTGTCTGCTCTAGGCAGCAGAGAAATCCCAGACATTCAGGGTGCTGGATTGAACATTAATTAATGTAGCCAATAGCTCTTTAGTTTCACTAATGGCGATCGCAGTATCCTTAGAACTTTGGGTAATGCTCAGTTGTCCAAAGGTAAGACCGTTGCGTAATCCAATAAAGTCCTGACCCTTGACAAAATTGTAAATAATGTCACTGCCAGCACCAGGATAAAGTACGAATTGATCGATTCCCGCACTACCATACAGGGTATCATTACCAAATCCACCATCTAGGACTGAGTTTCCGCTACCCGCAACCAGTAGGTCACCACCGTTGCCACCTAAGAGAATATCTCTGTAAGCGATATCCTGGAACTGGGGTTTGCCATTATCATCTACAGGAATCTTTGCCAGAGAATCTGTAGGAATTTTTTGATTATCCCCTGGAATATTTTCGCCGTAAAGTTTGTCATTACCGTTACCGCCTACTAGGTAGTCATCGCCCTGGCCACCGATTAGGGTATCATTGCCATCATTACCATTGAGATAGTCATTGCCAGCACCAGCATCAAGGTAGTCGTTGCCACTGCCGTAGAAGTCATAACCATTATCAACACGATTAAATTGATTGCCGTTATAGCCGTAGCCATCACCGAAATCACCATAGAGGAAATCGTCGCCTTCTCCACCCAAGAGCGAGTCATTGCCGAAGCCGCCCTCTAAATAGTCATGACCACTACCGCCATCTAGGGTATCGTTATTATAGCCACGACTTTCATCGAACTGGCCCTGAATTTTATTGCTTTGACCTGCAAAAAATGGAAAATCGCCAAAGAGGAAATCATTTCCTTCACCACCTAACAGAGAGTCTCTACCCAGACTACCCTCTAGATAATCATCACCAGCGCCAGCAATCAGAGTATCGTTACCACTGTATAAAGTAGAAGTGTCCTCACCAGTAATTAATTGGTCATCGCCAATTAGGAGATCGCTACCGTCACCACCGATGAGTGAGTCATTACCGAAGCCACCATAAAGGTTGTCATTGCCAATACCGCCATCAAGGGTATCGTTATTGCCGGACAAGGTGTCACCATAACCATTACCGTAGGTATGAGTATCATCATCGCCATAAAGGAAATCATTGCCTTCACCACCCAACAAGTAATCACTGCCAAGTCCACCTACTAACAGGTCATTGTCTGCACCACCGTCGAGGGAGTCTATACCATTGCGACCATAGAGTTGGTCATCGCCAGTGCCACCATTCAAGACATCATTGCCGATATCGCCATCAAGTAAGTCTCGCCCTGCTTGTCCGTAGAGGCGGTCATCACTGCCTTGACCATAGAGGAAGTCATCACCTTCACCACCGTCTAAGAAGTCACTATTTGCACCACCATAAATGAAATCATTTCCTTGCTGACCATAGAGTTGGTCATTGCCATCGTTGCCATACAGCAAATCGTTACCTTGGCCGCCATCTAAAAAGTCATCTCCGGCTTGACCAGTTAGATGGTCATCACCCGCTTGGCCATAGAGAACATCGTTGCCATCACCACCGTCGAGTTCGTCATTGCCATCGCCACCATCAAGTTTGTCATCGCCCGCTTGACCAAGTAGCGTATCTTGACCTGCACCGCCGAACAGTCCATCGTTACCATCGCCGCCTTCTAGATAGTCATCTCCACTTTGACCGTAGAGGATATCATTATCGGTATTGCCGTAAAGGGAGTCATTACCGTCGCCCCCATCTAGATAGTCATTACCCGAACCACCATACAAACTATCTGTACCTGCTTGACCAAAGAGGCGATCGTTATTAGCGTTACCAAATAGTACATCATTACCGTCACCACCTTCTAGCAGGTCATTGCCAGAGTCGCCATATAGTTGGTCATCGCCAAGGCGACCATAGAGTTGGTCATCACCATCTCCACCGTAGAGATTGTCCACTCCTTGACCACCATCTAGCAGATCGTCACCCTTGTCTCCGAACAGCTGGTCATTGTCATTTTCACCGTAGAGTTGGTCGTTGCCATCATCTCCAGAGATGATGTCGATACCATTGCCACCATAAAGGCGATCGTTACCTTCGTTACCATGTAGGGTATCATCCCCGGCTTCACCGTAGATTAAGTCATTACCACCCAATCCACAGATTTGGTTATTCCCGGCATCGCCTTGCAGATAGTCGTCGTATTCTGAACCTTCTAGGTTTTCAATACCTGTCAACACATCTCCCTTGGCATCTCCAGCCGAGCCTGTTCCTGTGGTCAGGCTGACTGCAACTCCACTTCCTGAATTAAAATAGGAAGCTGTATCAACGCCAATAAATCCGAATATGGTTGTGCCGAAGAAACCGCCATCCAAGGTATCAGCACCTTTACCACCAACTAAGAAGTCGTCACCGTCATCGCCTCTGATAATGTCGTCTCCATCTTCACCAAAGAGGATGTCATCTCCACCGCCTCCAGATACTGTATCCTTACCTCCACCTGCGTAGATGGCGTTCTTGTTGATGTCACCTGTGAGTTGGTCATTAAAGTTAGAACCGATGATATTTTCTATACTATTGAGGGCATCGATCGCACCAAATCCATCAAAGGCGATACCCAATCCTGGGGTGAAGAGAAATCCTAAAGTAACTGTGACTCCCTTGGGATCGCGGCGGTAGCTAACTGTATCAATGCCCTCGTTACCATCCAGTACATCGAAGCCAGCGTTGCCAACTAGCAGGTCATTACCGCTTAAGCCTTCAATAGCGTTGGTTTCGGAGTTGCCAATTAAAATGTCATCAAAGATTGAACCGACAATGTTTTCTACGTTTCTCAGGGTATCTACGTTTCCATATCCATCGTAGGCAGTACCTGCATTAATCCCAAATTCTGGTTCTAGGTCGGTTGGTATGGTTCTTTCACTGATACAATCTATGTGGATAGAACCACCAGGGTTGCTGTAGCCGCTCTGTTCATCAATATTAACAGTGACTCCACTAGGTGACGTGACATAGAGAACTGTATCAAAATCTGCGCTATTATCTCTCTCTTCACCACCATCTATCGTGTCATTACCAGCATCACCCGATATGATGTCAATACCAGCGCCACCAAGTATTGAGTCGTTTCCTGGGTTGTCAAATTTGCCAACACCAGGGACTGTTGTCAGCAAATTTGCAAACTGAGCTAATTGCTGCGGTGTTAAAAATTTCGATAAATCATCTTGATTCAGGGATAGTAAGTAGTCACCAATAATGATGTCATCACCTGCACTACCATTGAGGACATCGGTGCCAGAACCACCCAGAATAATATCAATACCATCGCCGGCGTCAATGTTATCATTACCACCATCACCGGAAATAATGTCATTGCCGACGCCACCAAATATGGTGTCATTTCCTTCCGGTCCCAAATCAATGGTAGTACTTACACCATTACTAACACTATTAAATCCCTGTGGCAGAAAGTAGTCACCAAAAATGATGTCATTACCAATGCCGCCATTGATGTTGTCACTGTCGGCACCACCCAAAATGGTGTCATTTCCTTGATCGCCATTAATGTTATCGTTACCACCATCGCCACTGATGACATCGTTACCACTACCTCCAGATATTGTGTCACCACCTGAAACTCCAAACTTATTGAGACCAGGGAGTTGTGCCAATTGAGATGGTGTTAAAAAACTCTTGAAGGCGTTGGGTAGTTCTAACAAGTCACCCAGGATCGCATCGTTTTCGCTACCACCATTGATGCTATCTCTACCAGTTCCGCCAATGAGAATGTCTTCTCCTTCGTCTCCATTGATGGTGTCGTTACCACCATCGCCACTGATGATGTCATTACCAGTGCCTCCGGAAATAGAGTCATTGCCTTCAGGTCCCAAATCAATGGCAGTAGTTACACCATTACTAACAGTATTAAATCCCTGTGGCAGGAAGTAATCACCAAAAATGATGTCATTATCTATACCACCATTGATGATGTCGTTGTTGGCTCCACCAATCAGGATGTCATTTCCTTGATCGCCGTTGATGGTATCGATACCGCGATCGCCAAAAATGATATCACCACCATTTCCACCAGAAATCGAGTCGTTGCCTTCGTTACCTGAACCAATGGGAATTATAAAATTCCCAAATTTCAGTTTGATGTTGTCAATCCTCCCCGAACCACCAAAACCCAAAAAACTACCACCACCACCAAAACTACCTGGAATATCAAATTGACTCAAATCTAAAGGGATATTTTGTTCAACCAGATTTGTCAGGTAGTCACCAAACAGAACGTCGTTACCGTCACCACCATTTATGGTGTCATTACCACCGCCACCGAGAATAATGTCAACTCCACCATTTCCATTCAGGAAGTCGTTACCGTCTGAACCTGCATCGTTGGGAGCAAGAGCATCTCCTAAAATGAGATCGAAATCGTTACCACCGCTAATTGTGTCATTACCACCAAAACCTACAAAAAAGTTACTTGGTCCATCAGGAAGAGGTATAGAAAAATTAATTCTATCTGTCCTTGACCTTTGAGAGAAGAGTGTTGGTATTGTATAAGTTACCGCAAAGTTAATAGGGAAATTTATCGCTGATTCGCTTTGCAGAAAATTAGCTCCAGTAGTTCCCACAATAATATCTGGAAGGTTACTCAAGCTAATAGGAATAGTTGGTTCAACATTAGTTCTTCTTGTTTTGGAACCAACCAAAAATTCAATTGTAGCTGTAATTCTGGCTGCGAGACGTGGTTGTGTTGTTAAAAAACTAAATAGAGACATAATCAAATTTCCTCAATTTTGCTATTTAAGATATTTGCCTGATGACACTGGTCAAGTTAAAAGAGCCATAATTGGTTATTCCTGATTACGAAATTTGACGGAATAAAACCTCCTTATAAAAGATCAAACTATCTAATAAATGTAACTACATTAGACGAGGAAATTAACCAATTGTTTTTATTAGTTAATCAGTCCACAATTTTTCCAATCATGGCAATATATTGGAATTTATACAATATCCAGATACAGGAGATGAATCATTTTTTATTAAAAATGTACTCATCTGAAATTTGCAGACTGATTATTGTTATTTAGGAAGAAATAATACAACTTCCCAATAACTCTAAACTTTAGTACAGTCTCTCGGAAACAACTAACCATGACAAAATTCGACTCAGAACTAATATCAGGAGTAGTTAGGAACTTTATGTCAAGCCGCATTAGTCGAATTATGAGGCTCTCTAATTAATTACAAAGAACATATAAATAAAATCGGTTAATTTAAATTAAATATTTTTTTAACAAATCTTATTTGGAATATCTTTGTAATTTTAGGTAAAAAAACTAATGGGACTTAGACAAAAAACACGCAAAAATCAGCCTCAAATCTATATATACAAAGAATTAGACATCGTTTTGCTTGCTTTCTAGATACATCTGGGTTTGAGCTTTTTTTGAGTATTTATTGTATTTCCCTTACCCTACATGGGTTTGAGACTTGTTTTTTCCTCAAAAATGTTTAAGTCCCGCTAGTGTTGATTTCCGTTACATAAATCCTGCTCAACTCTAATCAATGCTTCTGTTAGCTATTGAATTGGTGTCGAGCTTCGTTTATTTCCTGCTTCATTCTGGCAGTGTCGGCACTTACCAGTCCACAGGCTAGCATCGTCTAACTGACGACTCTATGTATCGAAGAGAAGTTATAAAACCTCGTTGTTTATGAAGTCTTTACACTAAACTTATACTCAATAGAATCACGGATTTTATTGAAAATCAATAATTATGAGGTTGTCTTTACAAAAAATTTATATATTCTTTTCAAGAAATAGTAATTTAATTAAAATTCCTCTAGACTATTAAGTAATAATAAATTTTTTGATTTAAACGGATAAAAAAAATGAAGTTTTAGACTAAAAAAAGAAATAATTCTTAATAGATGAATTAACAAATGGGGATAGAGGTTAGAGGCTAGGGCATACCTCATGCGATTGGGAACTGCCACAGCATTTATCTACTCAAGTAAGGTTTGAGAAATAACTTGCAATATTTCTTGCTGCTTACTTTTGAGAAAGAAATGGTTGCCAGGAAACGTATAGAGTTGAAATTTGCTATAAGTTTGTTCGCACCAAGGGCTAAGGGAAGCAGTAAGAACTACCTCGTCTTGTAGACCGCTAAAGGCAGAAATAGGACAATCAAGTGGAGCTTCTTCTATGTATGAATAAGTTTCAGCTATTGCTAGGTCTGCTCGCAAGATACGTACAAACAATTTCATGAATGCAGGGTTTTGCAAGACAACGTTTGGGGTACCGTTGAAACGACATACTTGTTGAAAAAACTCGGCTTCGGGTAGTTGGTGAATTGGTGGGTGTAAGCCAGGAACATCAGGGGCTTGACGAGCAGAAATCAAAAGGTGAAATGGTTGGCGATGTTTTAATCGACGCAACTGGCGTGCTGACTCAAAGCAAATCAAAGCTCCCAAACTGTGACCAAAAAAGGCAAAAGGACGGTCAAATTCGGGTAGAAGGGCAGGTATCATCTGCTGAAGTAGAGGTGTAAGGTGGCTGAACAGAGGCTCCTTAATTCTGTTTTCTCGTCCAGGGAGTTGTATTGCACAGACTTCTATTTGTGGAAGTAATTGGTCCGCCCAAGGTTTAAAAAAAGAAGCACCAGCACCAGCAAAAGGAAAGCAAAATAGGCGTAAATTGGCTTGAGGATTGGGTTTAGGATATACGATCCAAGGATTTATCATCACAAACAGAAGTGAATTGTAGTCTTTAAATTATGTAATCACTGGGCAAAAGCCAAGTGAAATCCATTGGTGGCAAGTTAAGGCTGTAATTGCTTCTTAATTACTTCATCTTCCACCATCAGTAGATCGAAAACTTTTGTAAATCGACGAAATAATCAGGGTTTCAGACGACGTTTTTCGGCTGATAATTGCGATCGCTTGCACTGCACTCTTAACCCACCAACAACGCCCATTGCTTGAAAAGCAGAGTCTAATAGGATTGCGGCAATTTGTGTTCCTAAATTCAAATGAACCGCTGGTAAGGGTACTGGAAAACTTTTCGATCTACTGACCATCAGTCTTTGGTTCTTTTTGGCATGGTCTCGGTTGGTTTTTCGGCTGACGCTCATGGTTGCCCACAAATGCTGAAACACCTGTCTGGACTGAGTTAAAGACTATTTTTTTTCAGTACAAATATTGTTTAGAGAATCATTGATAATGATAATCGAGTTGCGGATGAGTCCCCGACTCCATTATTATACAAATTTATTTCTACTCAAAGACCTATTGACAAAATTTACTTACTTTTAACCTGTTCCTAATGAGGATGAGTGACGTTATAAGTAAATTCAGTGAGGAATATATAAAGATTATGTAAAAGATTCTTTTGGCACATTGATTTAAATCTAAAAATATGCGTATATATTTGTAGAAGTATTATATATCTTTTTTTACAAAATTAAGAAAAAATATATGTAAAATCAACACAATTCAAATCTTTAAATTGTTACTTATCAATTAAATTTATTTAAGTAACACGGCTTGGAGAAACAAAACTATGTAAATAAAATTGGCTTGTAATTCCCTTCCCATGCAGCATATACCCTGTCTCAGCAATAAATGTTCGAGCCGATACACTGAATAATCTTCCATCACCCGAAGATTTGTGATTGGCGCTACATTTTAATTTTACAAAAACCATGTTTACTGAGAGCGTAGTTATTTAAAATAAGGTGTCTATAGAATGACTCTGAGTTGTTTAAGCTATTCAATAGATAGTGAATATAGCGTCTCAACATTAGTTGATGTACTCATTTATCGAGCAAAGCACCAGCCAGAACAAAAAGCTTATACATTTTTAAAAAATGGAGAACAAGAAGCAGATAGTTTAACTTATCAAGAACTTGATCTGCGGTCTAGAGCGATCGCTTCTTCTCTGCAAGCTCTTAATCTTGTTGGAGAACGGGCCCTACTCCTTTATCAGCCTGGATTAGATTTTATTGCTGCCTTCTTTGGATGTTTGTACGCTGGAGTCGTAGCTGTTCCCGCCTACCCACCAAGAAAAAATCAAAATCTGAGTAGACTACAGTCAATTACAGCTGATGCCCAAGCCCAAATAGTACTCACTACAACAACATTACTGAATAACCGTGAGCTTTTTGCTGAGCAGGGCTTAGAACTAGCTAAATTGCAATGGTTAACAACCGATGCATTAACTAACGAACTCACACAATCATGGCAGCAACTAAAACTTGAAGAGAATTCCTTAGCTTTTTTACAATACACTTCTGGTTCTACTGGGAATCCCAAAGGTGTAATGGTCAGTCATGGCAACCTTTTACATAATTCTCGCCTGATTGCCCAATGTTTTGGTCATTCATCCAACAGCAAAGGTTTGATTTGGTTACCTCCTTACCATGATATGGGATTGATTGGTGGTATTTTACAACCCCTTTACGCTGGGTTTCCCGTGGTATTGATGTCACCAGTAGACTTTCTGCAAAAACCCATGCGTTGGTTACAAGCAATTTCTCGCTACAAAGCTACTACTAGTGGTGGTCCGAACTTTGCATATGAGTTATGCCTGCGTAAGGCCACACCCGAACACTTAGAAAGTCTAGACTTAAGTAGTTGGGATCTTGCTTTTACGGGTGCCGAACCCATTCGCGCTCAAACGTTGGAGCAATTCACCAAGACTTTTGCACCCTGCGGTTTTCATCAAAAAGCATTCTATCCATGCTACGGTATGGCGGAAACAACTTTGATTGTTTCTGGAGGAGCAAAAACAGAATTACCAATCTTTTGTAAAGTTGATCCGACTGCACTAGAACAAAATCGAGTAGTCAAAGTTACAGATGAACAGATTGATGCTAGAACCCTCGTCGGGTGTGGGCAAAGCTGTCAAGATATGAAGATTGTCATTGTCAATCCCGAATCTTTAACTATTTGTTCTGAGAAGCAAATCGGGGAAATCTGGGTATCAGGTTCAAGTGTGACTCAAGGCTACTGGAATCAAGCTGAACTCACAAAAGAAAACTTTTATGCTTATGCAGATACGGGAGAAGGCCCATTTCTGCGTACAGGAGATTTGGGATTTTTACAAGATGATGAACTGTTTGTCACAGGTCGGATTAAAGATATCATCATCATTCGTGGGCAAAACCATTATCCTCAAGATATTGAACTCACTGTAGAGAAGAGTCATCCTGCTTTGAGAGTAGGTTGTTTAGCTGCCTTCGCGGTAGAATCCAAAGGTTCTGAAAGACTGGTTGTTGTTGCTGAAGTCGAAAGAACTTACTTCAAGAAATTAAACGTTCAAGAAGTCGTCAATAAGATTAGACAAACAGTAATAGCAGAACATGGGCTAGATGTATTTGCTGTGGTATTAGTGAAGACTGGAAGTATTCCCAAAACTTCTAGTGGTAAGATTCGCCGTTACGCCTGTCGAACTGCATTTTTGTCGGGCAGCTTGGATGTTGTCCAAGACTGGAGTGAAAGTCCAGAAAGTACCAAAAAATATATCAATTTACAGGCAGAAATTGAAACTATTTTGCATAAATTGCAAATTGAAAAACAAGGGTAGAATTGAAAATGATATCAAAAACATTATTCTCCTTCATTTGAATCATGTATCTGTTTTTCTGACTCAGGTACATGCAGTAATCCTAGTTAAATCAGGGAATATAAACATATTTCCTATATTCCCATATATAGCAATCCTAAATCAGTTGTGAGAGATAAAATGTCTGAAAAGCTGATAGGTACTTTGTTTTTACGTCTTTTCTCACGTTAAAATGGGGATTGCTATATAAATATTATGATTATTTTAAGATTATTTATGATGGCTAGATAATACATATGGACATCACTATAATGCGTCAAGACATTCATGGAAAAATGGCATTAATGTGTTGATATAAATATTATTAGGCCTATTTCAAAAAAAGCATTATTGTAATATAATTATCATAGGAATTGCAGAAGATGTATCACCAGCGTCAATGTAAAAAACTGACGGATATATCAGCTATTTTTCTTATCCCTTTTAGGGAATCTTATTTTAGTCATTGTTTCCCCGGCGAACTGAAAAAGTTTCTAACGTAGTTAAATAGCAACAATGAAAACTCACAATCTTGATGTAATGCAAATTTCTCAAATCGATAAAGATACCAAAGACCATGAATTAAATAAATTTCCATCTCTTGAAGAAGTTCAAGATTGGATTCTGTTATATATAGCTAATTTGCTGGAAGTAGAAACAGAAGAAATTGATATTACTTTACCCTTTAGTACATATGGATTAGATTCTTCTGTAGCAGTTGGTTTGACTGGTGATTTAGCAGATTGGCTAGGATTGGACTTAGACCCTACACTGCTCTATGACTACCCTACTATTGAAAGTCTTGTGCAGCATTTGAGTTCTGAATTGCATTAGAAACTAAAACTCAAGATTGTAGCAGCTGAGTTTCTCTAGTTCGTCAGGGATCAAAAACTGGCTTGTTTAAATAGAAAAGCCAATTTTTGATGTCATTGTTAAAAACTCATCTTCTTTCTATCTTTTTGCATTCGTCATTGAGGGGATAAATAGTGGTAACAACATCCAAAACAGTAGCCAATAAAGAACTATTATTGGATACATCGGAAAAAAAACGAAAAAAACATTTTCAAATAATTGACAAAACTTACAACAACAATACTGAGTCTGATTACACTGAAAAAATAGAAGCCTTAGGCAAAAACTTTGACTATAGCAGTAACAGCAGTTCTTACTGGGGTGAGCCTGAACTTTCAACTTTATATGGCACGCCCCTTTATGAAGAGGCTTCAACTTCTCAAAAACTAGCTCTGAATCATTTATATTGGGTTGGACAGTATCAACACACAGCAGCTGCCGAATCCAACACCATGCTTTACAACCAAGTAACATCAGGTGTATTTACAAAGCTTGGTGGCTATCAAACCCTTTGTCAAGAGTTAGATTTTGAAACCCATCAAGAACGATTTCACATTGGTACATTTCAAAGAATTGGGTATAAAACTAAGATAGCTTTGCTGGGTAAACAATCCTTAGGTAATAGTCTTCACAAAAAGTTAGCTAAACCCAACAGTAGTCTGTTGGATAAGTTAAAGTTGCCACAAAACAAGGAATCTTGGTCATCTTTTCAAGAATCTACATTTAGAGCGATTACTAAGCTGATGCATCGCCAGAATGCGGATTATTATTCCCGGTTTTTAGAAGAACGTGGTGTTGAGAAGATCCCCACTACAACTGATGGGTTAGCAGGAGTGACAGCTTCTCTATCTGCTTTTAAATTCTTGACTTTGAACTGGGGTAGTTCACCTTTCATGGCAGCCCAGTATTACTCGGCTCGCATGATTGCTAATATGTCCCTCAAGGCTTATGAACATCGCTTCTTCAGACAATTTAAACAACTAGAAAGAAAAAACGATTTCATTCCTGCGCCTTTGCAAGTCTCCTACTATCATTTGTTGGATGAAGCTTTTCATACAACAATGTCTCATGTAATTTCTCAAGAAGTTTATAAAGATTTCCCTAAACCCACAGCCTATGAAAAACTGCTGTCTAATATTATTATTTACCGCTTGCAAAGTGGTTTGTTAAACGGATTGTCAGGAGGGTTGCCTGTCACCTTCCGAGATGACACTTCTTTTATGACCTCTTATTATCGATTACTGACTTCTCCGTTGTTTGGAATGTCTAGTAGTGATGCTATCTACTGGCTAGAGAAATGCTTGTGTCAAGAGCATGAAGGATTCCACTTGAATCTCAAGTATCACCAAGATCTGTTATTCGATATGCGGAAATTCTTTGGTCGCCTCGATTATCTGTGGCCTGTAAACCGTGAAATGCGCTTAATGGCTGCTGGTGGCTCAATTGAACAAGCTATCCAACGAAACAAATCCGCATTTGTCAAGTTTGCTGGTGCTGTTGTTTAGTCTAGGTGTGGCTGAAAAGTGATGATTGTTCCAACGCATTTGCCAAGGAAATGGTGACATCATAAGCAAATCAGCGATACTTAAGTGAAAACGATGGTGAGTATCAACATCAGTTGTTTGATGTGTCAGTAGCAATACTAAGGATTTGAGGTCTTTGTCGTGGAACCCGTAGCAATTATTGGCATTGGCTGTCGTTTTCCTGGTGCTAACAACCCAGACGCTTTTTGGCATCTTTTACGCAATGGGATTGATGCCATCTCAGAAGTGCCTGTGGAACGATGGGACATTGAAAAATTTTACCATCCCCAACCTGGGACACCAGGAAAAATGAATACTCGTTACGGTGGATTTATTGAACAAGTAGATCAGTTTGACCCAGACTTGTTTGGTATTTCTCCTCGGGAAGCCAAAGCAATGGACCCCCAACAACGCCTGGTTTTAGAAGTTGCTTGGGAAGCTTTGGAAAATGCCGCGATTGTACCTGCTGAGATATCTGGTAGCCAAACGGGGGTTGTCGTTGGCATCGGTAACTATGACTACGGCATCTTGTCATCCAAAGACTTAGACAGAATAAGTGCCTATGATGGTACTGGCAATACTATTAGTATTGCTGCTACTCGCCTATCGTACCTATTGAATTTCAAAGGTCCGAGTTTTACTATTGAAACGGCTTGCTCGTCCTCCCTAGTTGCGCTGCACTTAGCCTGTCAGAGTTTGCGAAATCAAGAAACCGATTTATTCGTAGTCGGAGCGGTGAGCTTGATGTTGTCTCCGCAACAGACCATCACCTACTCTAATGCTCAGATGATGGCAGGAGATGGACGTTGCAAAACCTTTGATGCTAAAGCAGATGGTTACGTCCGTGGTGAAGGATGTGGGGTTATAGTACTCAAGCGTCTGGCAGATGCGATGAGGGATGGAGATAATATTCAGGCAATTATCAGAGGTTCAGCAGTTAACCAAGATGGCCTGAGCAATGGGATGACAGCACCTAACAGCGTTGCTCAACAAGCTGTAATTCGCCAAGCGCTGCAAAATGCTGGTGTTGAACCTGCCCAAATTAGCTATATTGAGGCTCATGGCACTGGCACATCACTGGGAGATCCCATTGAAATCAGGGCTTTGAAAACCGTTCTCATCCAAGGGCGCAGTTCTGAGCAACGATGTTGGGTTGGTTCAGTGAAAACCAATATTGGCCATTTGGAAGCTGCGGCGGGAATGGCTGGGTTGCTGAAGGTAGTTTTGGCGCTGAAGCATCAGCAAATTCCGCCTCATTTAAATCTTCAAGAGCTAAACCCGTTAATTTCCTTTGCTGGAACTCCCTTTGCTATTCCTTGTGAACTGCAACCTTGGCAGGTAAATACAGAGCCTCGCTTTGCAGGTATCAGTTCCTTTGGTTTTGGCGGTACTAATGCCCATGTCATTTTAGAAGAAGGTAGGGGACAGCAACGAGAAAATCACAGCCAGAGAATAGATACCCTGGAACGTCCTCTACATTTACTCACTATCTCTGCAAAAACTCCTCCGGCTTTGTCTGAATTAGCACAACGTTATGCGAACTTTTTGGATGAAAATCCAGAACTAGCTTTGGCAGATATTTGCTACACAGCTAATAGAAAGCGATCGCATTTTGAACACCGTTTGGCAGTTGTAGCAGACTCTACTTCTGAGTTAAGGCAGCAACTACAACTTTTCACTGCTGGAACAGAAACAACCACAATAGTCACAGGCCAGGTACAGGGCAACAAGCGCCGCAAAATCGCCTTCCTATTTACAGGACAAGGGTCACAGTATGCCGGGATGGGGCAACAACTGTACCAAACCCAAGCCAAATTCCGGCAAATCATCGACCAATGTGACCAAATTCTGCAACCATATCTAGACAAACCATTACTAGAAGTTTTATATCCGCAACCAGGCACAAACAGCCCCATAGACAACACCGCCTATACCCAAGTTGCTCTATTTGCCCTAGAATATGCCCTCTACCAGTTGTGGCAATCCTGGGGGATCAAACCAGATGTAGTCATGGGGCATAGCGTCGGAGAATACGTCGCCGCGTGCGTTGCGGGAGTATTTAGCCTCGAATCCGGGTTGAAATTGATTGCCGCCCGTGGTCAGTTAATGCAAGCCCTACCGGAAAACGGGGCAATGGTAGCAGTCATGGCCACAGTTGAGCAACTACAGCCACTGCTAGGAGAATACAAAGAGAAAGTCGCCATTGCCGCCGTCAATGGACCCCAGAGTTTGGTAATCTCTGGAGAGAAATCAGCCATCAGCGCCATCACCAGCCAACTAGAAACCGCAGGGATCAAAACTAAACCACTGCAAGTATCCCACGCCTTCCACTCCCCTTTGATGCAGCCGATGTTGGCAGATTTTCTGCAAGTCGCCAATGAAATTAAGTTTTCCCCACCGCAGCTCAAGCTGATTTCTAATGTCACAGGAGAACTAGCCACAACAGAAATCGCCACAGCCGAATATTGGTGTCGTCATATTCTTAATCCGGTAGAATTTGCCGCAAGTATGGCGACATTACAACAGCAGAAAGTGGCAATATGTGTAGAAATTGGTCCCAAACCGATATTGTTGGGTATGGGTCGTCAGTGCAATCCCACAGTTGAAGGATTGTGGTTGCCTTGTTTGCGGCCAGGACAAGATGATTGGCAGGTGATGTTATTATCCTTGGCACAGTTGCATTGTCATGGTGTGGCTGTGGATTGGCTGTTGTTTGATGCTGATTATTCCCGTGTGCGTTTGCATTTGCCTACTTATCCTTTCCAACGTCAGCGTTTTTGGATAGAGAGTAAAACTGACCAAAAAACCGATGACTTAGTTCACAGCTCGATTGTGAAGCTGCTACATCAAGGAAATGTAGAACAATTAACCCAGCAGTTAGCCAGTCAACTATCAGCAGACGAGCAGACATATTTACCAAAACTGCTGGAAGTGCTGGTGAAGCAGCACCAGATGGAAATTAATTCCCCAGGAATTCCCGATTGGTTTTATCAGATCGAATGGCAACCCCAACCCCGCCACCAGCGAGAGACACAAGAAAATGGAGCGCCTAAAAAAGTTGGTAGTTGGCTAATATTAGGCGATCGCACTGGTTTGGGACAAGCCATAGCCCAATTACTCCAAAACCAAGGTCATAGCTGTGTCATCGTCTACCCTGGTGATGATTACCAGCTGCTTGCTGCTGCCACTTGGTTGGTGAACCCAGCTAGGCGGGAAGATTTTCAGCGTTTATTGGCAGAAGCCTTGCCATCTGGTGAATTAGCTTGGCGTGGAGTCATACATCTGTGGAGTTTAGAAACAAGCCAGACGACAGATTTCTTTGTATCCAGGGAATGTATCAGTGTATTACATTTGATTCAGGCGATCGCCCAAAATCCACAACCCATAACTCCCACTTTCTGGTTAGTGACGCGGGGAGCAATCTCTGTCAATTCCTCACTGCCAGCCGTACAGCAATCACCTGTGTGGGGACTGGGTAAAGTAGTAGCACTGGAACACCCAGAGTTATGGGGAGGGATGGTAGATTTAGACTCCCAACCCGCAGATGATGAAGCTTTCACACTGTTGGCAGAAATTAGCGATGCTCAAAAAGAAGACCATTTAGCTTTTCGTTCTGGACAGCGTTATGTAGCGCGGTTAGTACCGATGCAGCCAACAGCATCATCAAAGAAGGATTTCAACAGCAACGGCACTTATCTAATTACTGGTGGGCTTGGTGCATTGGGACTCAAACTAGCCCAGTGGCTTGTTACCCAAGGCGTAAAATCCTTAGTGTTGCTGGGACGAAGTGGTGCTTCACCAGAGGCACAGGCAACTATTACTAAGATGCAGGGATCTGGGATCAAGATTTTGGTAGCACAAGCAGATGTATGCAATAGAACAGATATGTTGCGGGTGCTAGAAGCGGTGGCAGCATCAATGCCGCCCCTCAAAGGTCTGATTCATGCGGCTGGTGCAGTTGGCTATGATACCATCACCGGAATGGAATTGACTACCTGGGAATCTATTCTGCGTCCAAAAGTACTGGGAGGATGGATTCTGCACGAACTCACGCAGGATATGCAATTAGACTTGTTTGTTAGTTTTTCCTCCATCGCCTCTGTGTGGGGATCAAAAGGACAAGCCCATTACGCAGCCGCCAACCATTTCCTCGATACCTTAGCAAATTATCGACGCAGCAGAGGATTACCTGGATTAAGTATCAATTGGGGACCTTGGGCAGAAGTAGGCATGGCTGTAGGAGAAGCCCAACAGTTTTTAGCCCGAATGGGAGTCGAGGCTTTGCCACCACAGCAAGCACTGGCTGCTTTGGGGGTGGCTTTGAGAACAGATGCCGCCCAAGTGACGATCGCTAACATTGATTGGACTGTGTTTAAAGGGATTTATGAAGCCAGAGGGCAACGCCTACTCTTGGAGAAGTTAGGAACACAGATACAGCAAAACACAGAAAAATCTCTAGATGAAAAGTCAGAAATATTACAAAACTTAACAGCAGCAACACCAACTGAACGGCAACCGATTTTAATTGCTTACCTGCAAGCAGAAATCTCTAAAGTGTTAGGAGCGGCTCAATTAGCAGACACACACCGGGGTTTCTTTGAGATGGGTATAGATTCTTTAATGGCTGTAGATTTAAAAAACCGCCTAGAAACTAATCTCAACTGTTCTTTACCTGGAACTCTGCTGTTTGAAGTACCCAACATTCAAGACTTAGCTACATATCTGGGTAAGGAAGTCTTGCATTGGCAAGATGAACCACAGCAAGTAGCAACCGAACCGAATACAGATTTAAATACAGATTTATTAGAAATCACACAACTATCCCAGGAGGAGGTGGAAGCGTCAATTGCTGATAAGTTGGCAGAACTAGAAAGCTTAATTGGGTAAAGAATATATAAAATGGATAATATATCAAAAAAAGTAGATAAAGATAAATTAGAGCAGCTGAATTCATCACAACGCATCCTCTTAGCTTTAGATGAAGCTGTCAAAAAATTAAAAGCTGTCGAGCGTGCCAAAACAGAAGCGATCGCTATTGTGGGTTTGAGCTGTCGCTTTCCTGGTGGTGTCACAAATCCAGAAGAATTCTGGCAATTGCTGATCGATGGTGTAGACGCAATTACAGAAATTCCTAGCCAAAGGTGGCATCTGGAAGATTACTATCACCCCAATCCAGATACACCAGGAAAAATGTATTCCCGCTACGGGGGATTTTTGCAGCAGGTAGACCAATTCGACGCACAATTTTTTGGTATTTCCCCACGAGAAGCCATCAAGTTAGATCCACAGCAACGCTTATTGTTAGAGGTAACTTGGGAAGCCTTAGAAAATGCGGGGATAATTCCTCAAGAACAAGTTAATGGGCAGACAGGCGTATTTATTGGCATTACGACCAACGACTACGCCAGACTCATTACTCCCGGTGGTGACTTGAGCCAAATCGATCCCTATTATCTCACAGGTAATCCCCTGAATGCCGTAGCGGGTCGCTTGTCTTATACTCTGGGATTGCATGGCCCTTGTATGGCTGTAGATACAGCTTGCTCATCCTCCTTGGTAGCCGTGCATCTAGCTTGTCAAAGCTTACGGAACCAAGAGTGCGATCGCGCTTTAGCTGGTGGCGTCAACTTAATTTTATCTCCAGAAAATAATATCGGCTTGTCAAAAGCCAAAGTCTTGTCTAGTGATGGACGCTGCAAAACCTTTGACAGCGAAGCTGATGGCATTACCAGGGGAGAGGGTTGTGGCGTTTTGGTACTCAAACGCCTCTCAGATGCGGAGGCTGATGGCGATCGCATTTTAGCCTTGATTCGTGGTTCGGCAGTCAATCAAGATGGTGCTAGTAGTGGGTTTACAGTACCCAACCGCAGCGCCCAAGAAAACTTGATCCGCCAGACTTTAACTAGGGCTAATGTCAAACCAGAAGAGGTAGATTATGTAGAAGCTCACGGCACTGGTACGTCCCTGGGCGATCCCATTGAAGTCAGGGCTTTAGCTGCTGTTTTAGGTGCTGGACGCACAGCCGAAAATCCTCTGAAAATCGGAGCAGTGAAAACAAATATTGGGCATTTAGAATCAGCCGCTGGTATTGCCGGGATGATTAAGGTGATACTGTCCCTGCAACATCAGCAAATTCCGCCCCATTTGCATTTAAAGCAACTTAACACCCACATTAACTGGGACGAATTACCTGTATCAGTAACCACGCAAGCTACACCTTGGCCAGTGGGAGACAAACAACGCCTTGCTGGAGTCAGTTCCTTTGGCGCGAGTGGTACTAATGCTCACGTAATTTTAGCAGAAGCACCAATAGGAATTCAAAATTCAAAATTCAAAATTCAAAAAGAAGATTCTATTGAACGTCCTGTGCAACTTCTAACCCTATCAGCGAAAACTGAGAAGGCTTTGCGGGAATTGGTACAACGTTATATTAATTATTTACAGTCCGATCCCGAAACATCTTTAGCAGATATTTGCTTCACTGCTAATACTGGGCGATCGCATTGGAAATATCGTCTCGGCATCTTGGCTGACTCTACAATGTCAGCATTGGCGCAGTTAACTAGCTGGGCATTGGGGCAGGATGTTCCGGGAGTGGTTTTAGGCGAGGCAGAGTCAACTACTCAAAAAATCGCCTTCCTATTTACAGGACAAGGGTCACAGTATGCCGGGATGGGGCAACAACTGTACCAAACCCAAGCCAAATTCCGGCAAATCATCGACCAATGTGACCAAATTCTGCAACCATATCTAGACAAACCATTACTAGAAGTTTTATATCCGCAACCAGGCACAAACAGCCCCATAGACAACACCGCCTATACCCAAGTTGCTCTATTTGCCCTAGAATATGCCCTCTACCAGTTGTGGCAATCCTGGGGGATCAAACCAGATGTAGTCATGGGGCATAGCGTCGGAGAATACGTCGCCGCGTGCGTTGCGGGAGTATTTAGCCTCGAATCCGGGTTGAAATTGATTGCCGCCCGTGGTCAGTTAATGCAAGCCCTACCGGAAAACGGGGCAATGGTAGCAGTCATGGCCACAGTTGAGCAACTACAGCCACTGCTAGGAGAATACAAAGAGAAAGTCGCCATTGCCGCCGTCAATGGACCCCAGAGTTTGGTAATCTCTGGAGAGAAATCAGCCATCAGCGCCATCACCAGCCAACTAGAAACCGCAGGGATCAAAACTAAACCACTGCAAGTATCCCACGCCTTCCACTCCCCTTTGATGCAGCCGATGTTGGCAGATTTTCTGCAAGTCGCCAATGAAATTAAGTTTTCCCCACCGCAGCTCAAGCTGATTTCTAATGTCACAGGAGAACTAGCCACAACAGAAATCGCCACAGCCGAATATTGGTGTCGTCATATTCTTAATCCGGTAGAATTTGCCGCAAGTATGGCGACATTACAACAGCAGAAAGTGGCAATATGTGTAGAAATTGGTCCCAAACCGATATTGTTGGGTATGGGTCGTCAGTGCAATCCCACAGTTGAAGGATTGTGGTTGCCTTGTTTGCGGCCAGGACAAGATGATTGGCAGGTGATGTTATTATCCTTGGCACAGTTGCATTGTCATGGTGTGGCTGTGGATTGGCTGTTGTTTGATGCTGATTATTCCCGTGTGCGTTTGCATTTGCCTACTTATCCTTTCCAACGTCAGCGTTTTTGGATAGAGACGGTTGATGGGCAGCGAGATCAACCTGCGCTGATATCCAGAAATGGCAAAGCTAGAAAAATTCTCCATCCTCTGTTGGGACAACGTTTGCCCCTAGCAACCAGCAAATCAATTCATTTTGAGTCTCAAATTAGTGCTGCGTCGCCAACTTTTCTCCAAGACCATTGCATCTATGATGCCACTATCTTACCTGCCACTGCTTACATGGAAATGGCTTTATCCGCAGGGGCAATTGTCTTCAAAACAGATCGCGTGCAGTTAGAAGCAGTATCCATCCAGCAAGCTTTGGTATTTTCTGGAGACGAACCGAAAACTCTGCAACTGGTGCTGACTCCCGAAAACACCACAGTATATTCTTGGCAGGTGTTGAGCTACTTAGAGGATGAGAGTAATGTCGATAACTGGACACTCCACGCATCTGGCAAGGTAGGGTTAGGCAATGCAGAAACTCATTCTGTCCCAGTAGATGTAACTGGGTTGCTGGGTGAGGATTCTACAGAGATATCTGTAAAAGAATATTACCAAAGTTTAAGCGATCGCGGTTTTGATTATGGCGAGCAATTTCAAGCGATCGCCCGCCTCTGGCAAGGAGAAACCCAAGCCGTGGGGTCAGTTCGCCTACCCTTACCCCTAACAGCAGATGCTAGTAAATACTTACTACATCCAGTATTATTAGATGCTTGCTTTCAAATATTAGGCACAAACTTTCCCGATAACGGGCAGCAAGATGTCTACTTACCTGTAGGCGTAGAACAATTGCAAGTCTACCAACGTGCGGGTAGTTCTCTGTGGAGTCGGGTAGAAAAGATAGAATTTCAAGATGTAAAGCAACAGCATCTGCAAGCTGATTTGTCTTTGGTGAATGATGGTGGTGAAGTAGTCGCCAAAATCACAGGCTTATCTTTTCGTCGCATCACCCAGAAAGCCTTTCAACGCGTCTTGGCAAAAGTATTGCCAGCACCACCAACTACAGACGACTGGTTGTATCAAATCGCTTGGCAAAGACAAAACTTGGAGCCAGCATCTAGTAAGAAACAGCCTAGCAGTTGGCTGATATTCGCTGACCAAGGTGGTTTGGGGCAGAAACTAGCCCAGTTGTTGACAGCAGCAGGCGATCGCTGCATCATGGTTTCTGCGGGAGCAGTTTACCAACAATTACAAGGCGATCGCTATCAAATTAATCTTACTCGTCCTGAAGATTTTCAACGCCTCATCCAAGACAACCCTTGTCAGGGAATTGTCCATTTATGGAGTTGCGATGCCACCACCGAGCCACAACTAGTGAGTTGTGGCAGTGTGTTGTTTTTACTACAGGCAATTTACAATGCCAAATTACCAGCATTGCCTAGCCTGTACTTAGTCACTAAAGGTACGCAGACCGTAGGAGAACAACCGACTCCACTACAAGTCCAGCAAGCAACCTTGTGGGGATTGGGACGGGTAATTGCCTTAGAACACCCAGAATTGCACTGTGTCCGCCTAGACATAAATCCTGATGCTCCAGAAGATCATATCCCATCCGTTGCCCAGGAATTGTTAGTCCCAAGCCGAGAAGACCAGATTGCCTACCGCCAAGGACTACGTTACGTCGCTAGGTTGGTACGGTCTGATGCTGCTGGGAAGGCAGATGTCGCCAATCAGGCTTTCCAACTGCAAATTTCTGAGTACGGAGTTTTTGAGAACTTGACCTTGACAGCAATGCAACGCCGTCAACCAGGGCTAGGAGAAGTAGAAATTGCTGTCCGGGCTGTGGGCTTAAACTTCCGCGATGTCCTGAATGCTTTGGGTATGCTCAGGGAATATACTGAGCAAATGGGGATTACGGATGCCAAAGAACTCCCCTTTGGTGGCGAATGTTCTGGTATCGTCGTGGCTGTTGGCGAGAATGTCTCGCACCTACGAGTGGGTGATGCCGTGATTGCGGCTCAGACCATAGGCAGTTTTGCTAGCTTTGTCATTGTCAGGTCAGAATTTGTAGTCCGCAAACCGGAAAATCTCACTTTTGAGGAAGCAGCGACAATTCCCACCGCATTCTTAACCGCCTACTACGGCTTATACCAGCAAGCCCAGCTCAAATCTGGAGAGCGGATATTAATTCATGCGGCGGCCGGGGGTGTAGGACAAGCGGCTGTGCAGTTAGCCCAACGTGTGGGAGCAGAGGTACTAGCCACAGCTAGCCCTAGCAAGTGGGAGCATCTACGAGCTACAGGGGTGAAACAGGTGATGAACTCCCGCAGCTTAGAGTTTGCTGACCAAATCCCAGAAATCACCTCTGGACAAGGAATTGATGTGGTACTCAATAGCCTGAATGGGGAGTATATTCCCAAGAGTCTGGAAGTGTTGAGCGATCGCGGTCGGTTTATTGAAATTGGTAAAATCGGTATCTGGGATGCCCAGCAAGTTAAACATAGCAGACCGGATGTCGGCTATATCCCCTTTGATTTGTTAGATATCTCCCTAGAAAATCCCAGTTTAATTGGGGAAATGTTAGGGGAACTAATGGCAGAATTTCAACAGGGTTCCCTCAAACCCCTGCCAGTAAGTGTCTTCTCAATTCAGGATGTCGCCAATGCTTTCCGGTATATGGCACAATCCAAACACATTGGTAAGGTAGTCGTCAGCATCCCCCAACCTCAGATGCCCAAGGAAACAACGATTCAGGCTGATAGCAGCTACCTGATTACTGGCGGCTTGGGGGCGTTGGGTTTACAAGTAGCTCAATGGTTGGTTGAGCAAGGCGCACAAAACCTCGTGTTGATGGGAAGACGTGGCGTATCCCCAGAGATCCAACCAGCAATTGAGCAGTTAGAACAAGCGGGAGCGCGGGTGTTAGTTGTCACCGCAGATGTGTCTTGCCAAGAAGACGTGAGCCAGATGTTAGCCACCTTGAACGCATCCATGCCTCCCTTGCGTGGCATCATCCATGCGGCTGGCTTGTTGGCAGATGGGATGTTACTTAGACAGACTTGGGAAAATTTTGAATTAGTCATGGCTCCGAAAGTTGCAGGTGCGTGGAATTTGCATACTTTAACCAAGGAACTAGACCTAGATTTCTTTGTTTGTTTCTCCTCTGTCTCGGCTTTATTGGGTTCCCCCGGACAAGGTAACTATGCAGCAGCTAATGCCTTTATGGATGCACTGGCACATCATCGTCAAGCATTAGGGTTGCCAGGGTCAAGTATCAACTGGGGACCTTGGGCAGATGCAGGTATGGCAGCTGCTTTAAGCAGTCGGGAACAGGCTCGTTGGGCGGCGCAAGGTGTACAGGCGATTCCTTTAGAGCCAGGGTTGCAGATATTAGCAAAAGTGGTTCAGCAAAATCTCGCTCAAGTCGGGGTGTTACCAGTAGACTGGTCTAAATTTACAGCCCAATTCCCCAGCGATGTCGAACTACCGTTCTTAGCAGAATTTACTAACGCAATATCAAAAGTTACACCGCAGGTAGCCGAACTCCGGCAACAACTAGAAGCGGCTGCGCCAAAACAACGGCCAATTTTATTAATGAATTATGTGCGATCGCAAATTGCCAAAGTACTGAATTTAACATCAACAGAGGAAATCGATCCCAAAGAAGGTTTTCTGCAATTGGGTATGGACTCGCTGATGGCGGTGGAATTAAGAAACCGTCTACAAAGTAGTTTAGGCTGTTCTGTCCCAGCATCGTTGATTTTTGATTATCCCACAGTGGATGCTCTAGTAAGTTATCTCATACAGGAATTATGGACAGATCGACCACCTGAACCATCAACAGAAAATTCTCCCCCACCAGCACAGGGGATGGCTGAGTCAGAACTGGAGGAATTATCGGATAGCGAAGCCGAAGCATTGCTGCTGAGTAAGTTAGACAACTTGAAATATTAACTGCCAATTACACCCCGACAAAATCACACTCAATCACCAAAAACAACCATGAGTTCAGAACAAGCTAATTCCCTATCTCCTATCAAACGGGCGCTGATGGCGCTAGAGAAGATGCAGGCCCAGCTTGATGCTGTAGAATATGCCAAAAAAGAACCGATCGCGATCGTCGGCATGGGTTGCCGATTCCCTGGTGGTGCTGATAACCCGGAGGCATTTTGGCAGTTGTTGCGTGATGGTGTTGATGCAATTATCGATATTCCTAACGATCGCTGGGATACAGCAGCTTACTATGACCCGAATCCAGATACACCAGGAAAAATTTACACCCGTAAGGGAGGCTGTTTAAGCGATCGCCCAGATAGCTTTGATCCCCAGTTTTTTGGGATTTCTGCCACAGAAGCCAAAAGCCTCGATCCCCAACAACGCTTGTTACTAGAAGTCGCTTGGGAAGCCCTAGAAAATGCCAATCAATCACCAGAAAAGTTGTTTAACAGCCTCACGGGTGTATTTTTAGGCATCTGTAGCAATGACTATAACAACATGATTTGGCAGAGTGGCGGCGCTACTCAAGTAGATGCTTTTTGTGCCACAGGCAATGCTTTAAGTGTAGCGGCTGGACGCTTATCTTATTTTTTGGGGTTAAAGGGGCCAAGTTTAGCCGTTGATACCGCTTGTTCTTCCTCATTAGTGGCACTACATTTAGCCTGTCAACACCTGCGGAATCAAGAATGTCATCTGGCACTAGTGGGTGGAGTCCACTTACTGCTATCACCAGAAACCAGTGTGGCTTTTGCCAGAACCAAAATGTTAGATGCAGATGGTTATTGTAAAACCTTTGATGCTGACGCTAATGGCTATGTCCGTGGTGAAGGTTGTGGCGTCATCGTCCTCAAACGCCTGTCTGATGCTGTTGCTCACAAAGATAAAATTCTTGCTGTAATTCGTGGTTCCGCAGTCAACCACAATGGCCGCAGTAGTAGTTTAATTGCCCCTAACGGCCCGTCTCAGCAAGCTTTGATTCGCCAAGCCTTGGAGAATGCTAGTGTTGAACCCGCTGCTGTGAGTTACATAGAAGTGCAAGGTACTAGCACATCCTTAGGACAACCAATAGAAGTGGAAGCCTTGGCAGCAGTATACGGCAAAAATCGCCCCCTAGACAATCCCTTGCTGATTGGGTCGGTGAAAACTAATATTGGTCATCTGGAAGCAGCTTCCGGTATTGCAAGTTTAATGAAAATAGTACTTGCTATGCAACATGGAGAAATACCACCTCACCTGCACCTGCATCAGCCCAATCCTTATATTGACTGGGAGAAATTACCAGTCAAAGTCCCGACACAGAATATCCCTTGGGACAAAGGAGATCGGCAACGCTTGGCTGGAGTCAGTGCTTTTAGCTTTAGTGGGACTAATGCTCATATCGTGTTGGAAGAATACACAAATGCGGAAAATCGACAAGGGTTATCACGTCCTCTGCATATATTAGCCCTCTCCGCCAAAACACAAGAGTCACTAGTGCAGTTAACAGCAGCATATGAAAAGTACTTGATTGGCAATTCGGAGTTGAATTTGGCAGATATTTGTTTTACAGCTAATACTAAGCGATCGCATTTTCCCTACCGTCTAGCTGTAACTGCTGCTTCCACCTTGGAACTGGCGGGAAAACTAGGAGCTTTTAGAGATGGTAAACAAGTAGAAGGGTTAAGTCAAGGTAAAGCAACTACTAACCTCCCAGACGAACTGCAAATACCCGATCTCAACTCCGAATCAATAAATTGGCAAAGCATTTGGGAAAACGTTGCTCAATCATATGTCAAAGGTGTGACAATAGACTGGGCGGCTTTGTATCCAGATGATTTGTGCGATCGCCTCCAATTACCAAATTATCCTTGGCAACGGCAACGCTATTGGGTTGAGTCTGGAAAACAGATCAATGCAGACTTGTCTATTATTGACTTGATCGAGCAGGGAAATATCCAACAGCTACCAGCAGCAGAAAACCTATCTGCTGATGAATGGGAATTATTGTTGCAACTGCTAACAAAATTAACAGATGCATCGCCATCGATACAGCAATTGCAACGCCAATCGCTGACAGTCACAGATATTCAAAACTGGCTAGTCTCGCAAATAGCCAAAGAAATGGGAGTCAAACCAGATGATATAGAGATTCAAGCAGCTTTTGATAGTTACGGATTGGATTCCATGTTAGCAATTAGTATTGCCAATGCCGGACAAAAATATTTAGGAATCCAGGTTTCTCCATTAATGTTAGTACATTATCCAACAATTGCCGCACTTTCTCAGCACCTAGCTACAGAATTGGCGGCATCTGAAACAGAAGCTTTTGAAATTTGATTAGTTATATTTTAAAAAATTAGATAATTAAGGATTTTAGCAATCATGAATGTCACTGAACTTGTAGATAACTTGACTGAAAAAGGTGTGAAATTATGGGTTGATAATGATAAACTCCGCATTCATTCACCCAAAGGGATATTAACACCAGAAATCCAAAGCGAACTGGCAAAACGCAAAGCCGAAATTCTCAGTTTACTGCAAAGAAAAAATAACGATTCTGAATGTCCTACAGATAATGGTCAATCTCTCAGCTTACAAACTATCGGACGTTTAATTGGCGGATTTTCCCAAAAAACCGATACAGATTTTAAGCCGCCTGTTACCAACCCCGAAGTTATGGCGCAAAAGCTGAAAATTACTTTTCGACCCTTGCCCAAGGGATATCAAGAAGCAGCAATTATCAAATTTCGAGAACAATTAACGCAAAAACTTCAAAATTGTGGCGTGCAGATTGTAGATTGGGAATCAGCCACCAAAGAAATGAACTATGAAATCACCATTCCCCTAACTAATCTGCGGCAGACAATCAAAATTAGGGTGGTGAAAGCCGATGTCAGCGCCATTATCGATGTTGAAAGAAAACCGAATTTACTCAGTAAGCTGAAGATTTGCATTGCCGAAAATCTCTATAATTTCTATTCTCAATTTATTTGGAAACATCAAAAACAGTCTGTCTCCAAAATTGCTCAATTTATCAGTTGGGCTGAAGAGAATATTCAACCAGTAGAAGACCCTACCAATACCCAAATTATTGTATTGACAGACTTGGATGAGGAATTTGTTAGCTCTAATCTCCCCTATCAACAAAAAATCCCCATTGGTGTAAATACTCTAGTCAGGACATTTTCTGAGATTGTCATTGGTGTGTCTGCTAATCAGATTTCTATATTAAATATGAATCTTTCCGATTCTACATTTCCTGTAGAATCAATCGATGATTTTGTTTTGAAATCTTTAACACCGAAAATATACGTACCAATTTTACCATTGCCACTGAGCAGGTTTACCCTCAGTCAATATGACCCAAATCAATCCCCCTATGCAGCCCAACTGGTAAAATTTGGTCAAGAATTAGCAGCAACAGAATTGCTGCCTTCTGGATTCAAAATTGACGATGTAATTACCAGAAAATCCCATCGAGATATTGTAGACTGGATGGCCAATGGGAGAACAGGTGTATCTTATGGTTTTGTCGCTTATGCAGAACCTCCGCAATATGTCGGGGCTGGAGAAATCTCAGCCAGTGAATGGGAGAACTTATCATCCATCCCTGGATTTAGCAGCGATGAACTGCGACTAAATCAAATTGGTAGGAGATATTTAAAAACCAAAATTGGTAATGAATATCGATACAAACAAATACCAGATATTTGGGTTGTCAGTTCTCGTTCAGGTTCCAAAAAAACAGATCTAAATTTGGAAACCGATATTCTCAGGATTGGCTTGCAAGATAGGCTGTTGTTGCAATTACCAGAAGCAATTAACCCAAGCGCCGGGGATATTAAACCATCATACGACTTGTACGTGATGGTGGCGATCGCCCTCTCTGCTTCCCTATATGCGCCAGAACTCATTGAAAATGGTGCGCCAATGGTTCATTTCCACGGATACCCGTCTCTTGAATGGTTTAAGTCCGACAAAGAATATTACACAGGTGTCCACAATCCCTCAGTTCCCTGTGGAACTTATGAATCAGGAGTCTTTAACTTCCTGGGGATATACGATTTAGTCCAGCAACACGGCAGCGATATTGCCTTAGCCAGCTTAATTGAACCAGATCACGGCACAAATATCATCGGTCGGGATCTGGAATATCTACTTTCTAGAATCAAAACTGGAATTGAACAAGGAGAAATTGAACTAGGAGGAAAATATTTCCCCTCTTTAAAACAAAACTTGAATTAAATCAACTCAGGTTGACTATCAATAGTCAACCTGTAGACATAAAAATTAACATTTAACCAAGCATTATGACCAGCATAGCGGGTAAAACAGTACTTTTAACAGGAGCTTCTCGCGGCATTGGCGTTTTCATTGCTCGTGCTTTAGCCAAGGAACAAGCAACTATCATTGGAATTGGGCGATCGCATCAACAACTTGACAATCTTACTACTGAACTCAAAGCTTTGGGATGTAACTTCATTCCCTTTACCTGGGACATCAGTAATTTATCAGAACTACCAAATTTATTAAATAAAATTAATCAAATCGTTGGTCACGTTGACATCTTAATTAATAACGCCGGCATCGAAATTTATCGCTCATTTCCAGATTATTCCCTAGCTGAGATGCAATCAGTCATCTCGACTAACTTACTAGCAGCAATGGAACTATCCCGGCTACTACTGCCAAACATGTTAGTTCAAAACAGTGGTCATATTGTCAACATTGCCTCCCTAGCCGCCAAAAAAGGACACCCTTACGACAGCATTTATTCTGCTAGTAAAGCAGGTTTATTAATGTGGAGTGATGCTGTTAGACAAGAATTAGCTGATACTGGCGTACAAATCTCAACCATTTGTCCAGGATATATTGCCGAACAAGGAATGCTAGCTGATACTGGCATTCCTGCACCCAGTTTATCCGGGACATCTCAACCGGAAGCAGTAGCCAAAGCAGTGATTCAAGCCATTAATAAAAATCAAGCTGAAGTCATAGTTAATAAAGATTTAATAACAGTAACTCTGACAAAATTACTCTTTGCCATTTGGCAGTTTTTCCCAAAATTTGGAGATGCCATTTACCGCTGGATTGGTGTCACAGAGTTGAATAACCAGCGTGTAAACAGCCAAAAGCAGATGCACAATCTTGTTCAACATAATTCTAAATATATGAAAAGTGTATAATAGACCTCTTACAAAAGTCTTTCTTTGCGTTCTCTTCTGGAGCGCCTCCGCGTGTTAGCGAACGCGAGTGCGTCTCGTAGAGAAGCGGGGCGTAGCCCGACAAAAAAATATTTATGCAAGAGACTCCATAAGTTGCACTCACAAGAAGCAATGAAAATTTCTTTTTCCTACTCCCCACTCCCTATCCCTACTCCCTATTTTCAAGGCAGGTCTAATCACTACCAACCTGACTAATAAAAGTTAATTTTATCAGAGAGTAAATGAATGAATGAGCGTCAACAACACACCCTTGTTTTTCTTTTTACTACCTTTCTTCCAGAGGTTAGCGGTTCTGCTATTTTCAACTGGGAACGTGTTCAATGGTTTGCTAAACAAGGTGATTACCGTGTAGTTGTATTAGCACCAGATTGGCAAAATAAATTGCAGCTTCCTTCCATACCAACAAATTTAGAAGAAAACTTAATTATTGAAACTTACCCTTCAAAACCTTGGCTGCTTTACCCACTGCTTCATGTTCCTAAGTTTTCCGCTGCATCTAAAATCAGCCAAAAAATAGCCTACTATCAACCAGATTTAATTACTGTAGTAGATTTAGAGCGTTTATTTTTATTTAGCACTTGGCATTTGCCTGGTAGACGCTACGCCCAGATAAAAAAAATTAATTTCATCAGTGAATATCATACAGATTACTACAATCACGTCACTACTTATCCGGCTGGGAAATTGTTAAGAGAAATATTATGGAAGCCGATCACTAAATATTTATACAATAAATGTGATATCACTATATCCATTAGTCCAACTGCAAGTAAAATATTGCAAAAAATGGGTATTTCTAATTCTCGTACTATACCTATGTATGGCTTAGACCTTTCTGCATATACTCCTAGTCGTCATAATCGGCAATTCTTAGCATCTTGGTTGACAGAAAAAGAGCAAGATAACAAAGTTATCTTATTTTTGGGTCGCTTAGCATTAGAAAAAAGAATTGATCTACTAATTAAGGCATTTTCTAGGTTACAACAAAAGCAATCAAATGTTTCTTTAATCATTGCTGGAGATGGGCCTTCAGAAGTTGTTCACCAACTAAAAAATCTGGCAAAATCAATTCCTAATACTCACTTTATTGGTTTTGTGCATGGAGAAGCGAAAGCGAATTTATTAGCTTCATGTGATGTTTATTGTAGCCCAGCACCTTATGAAACCTTCGGACGCACACTCGTTGAAGCAATGTCTTCAGGAACTCCAGTTATCAGTGTCAATAGCGGTGGGGTTTCTGACTACATAGTCAATGGGATAAATGGCTATCTTGTTCCACCCAATGATGTGGAAGAATTGAGTAATACCATTGAAAAAGTTTTATCACAAAACAATGAAAATATTATTCAGCGTGCTTGCCAAGATGCACAGCAGTTTTCCCTTGAGCAAGGATGTCAAAAACTTCATGTTTACTACCAGGAATTACTAAATTCCAGATTCGATGATAATTTCTTAAAATCAAAAGCGGTTGAACAAGTTTGAAACAAGTTAATTTTAATTTATTTAGACAAAAAAAATGAGCAATTACTCTGAACTTACATTTCATAATAATTCTGATTCCATCAAATCCTATCAGGAGCAGAATAAAAATCAACGGATCGAGTGTTTAATTTGCAATTATCGCATCCAATTGGATAACAAATCTGCATTTTCTAACTTTCCCTGTAACGTCAGAGCTTTTCAAGATGAGAGCTTCAAAGTTTGGCGATGTCCCAATTGCCAGACTATTCATTGTTTAGACGTTGTGGATTTAGAAAAGTACTACGCTCAATATCCCATTGCCAAGGCTAAACTCAGTTGGCAACACTTACTCACATATCGAAATATATATCAACGACTCACCAAGCACGGATTATCAAAGACTCACTCAATACTCGATTATGGTTGCGGTGTCAATGGTTTATTTTTACAGTACATCCGACAGCGCGGCTATGTAAATTCCTACGGTTATGACCCTTATGCTCCCAAGGATGGCTTTGGCAATCCGGAAATCCTCGAAAAAGGGCCATTCGATTATATTTTGCTGCAAGATGTTCTTGAACATGAAGAAGACCCTAGTGAATTACTTCATAAATTAAACAGCTTGCTTTCCCCTAATGGTTATATTTTGATCGGTACACCTAACGCAAGCAATATAGACTTAAACCAACCGGAATTATCAGATTACTATAATGAGGTACACGTCCCCTATCATCTACATCTTTATACTCGGGAAACTTTAGAATCTCTGGGAAACTCCCAAGAGTGGATACCTTTAGAATTCTTTGGACGTACCTATAGTGATACACTTTGGTTCGGTTTCAATTCTCGTGCTTGGAATGAATACCAACGCCTTTGCGATCGCTCTATAGATGTCATTTATGAAGATATCAAACCTTGGAAAATACTAACATCCTATAAATTCTTTTTCTATGCAATCTTTGGCTATTGGCTCAATTTACCTACAGGGATGGCTATTCTGTTCCGTAAAAACACTTAAATAGTTGACGAATTATACTCCCATATGAAAGGACTGTAGGGTATAAGCTAATACGCATTTAACTTGCATATTGTTGATTTTGTAGAAAAAGCGTCAATCCTTCTCCCCTGCCCCCCCGTCCCGCGTTAGGGGTTCCTGCCATAGACCTCTGCTCCCCTGCTGTCTAAATGTGCAAATTAGGTGCTTAACAGCTTAGGATGGGGAACCCCACCCCATACCCAATACCCTGTTTTTGGTTAAGTTTTGAATTTTAAAAAACTAAGAAAATGGATACATTATTACAAGAATTTGGTGATGATAAAAACTATCAGCATCTAAAGATTAACAAACAGCGTCTTGAATGTGTCATTTGTCATTATTCTGTCAAGCCAAACGATCAAGCCGCATTTGTAAACTTTCCCTCTAATGTCAGAGCTTTTAAGCATGAAACCTTTAAAGTTTGGCGATGTCCCAATTGTCAGACTATTCATTGTCTAGACATAGTGGATTTACAAAAATACTACGCCAAATATCCCTTTGCTGAGGCGAAACTGACACTACCTTTCCGGCTTTATTACCAAAAAATCTGCCGACAATTAACTAAGCATGGGTTATCTCGAACTGACGTAGTGCTAGATTACGGTTGTGGCAATGGTCAATTTATTCAGTATCTTCGAGAACAAGGATTTACCAATTCCTACGGTTATGATCCCTATGCTGGCAAAGATGGCTTTGGTAATCCAACCATTCTGCAAAAAGCACCTTTTAATTACATCCTCCTCCAAGATGTGATCGAACACGTTGAAGATCCTAATATACTCTTAAGTGAGTTAAATAGTTTATTGGCTCCTGGTGGTTACATTATTATTGGCACACCCAATGCAGCCAATATTGATCTGAGTCGTCCCAGCCTATCGGACTACTATAATCCAATCCATGTTCCATATCATCTTCATATTTATACTCGTGAAACTTTAGAATCTTTAGGAAACTCCCAAGGGTGGACACCTTTAGAATTCTGGCCACGTTCGTATAGTGATACACGTTGGTTTGGTCTCAATGCTCGTGCTTGGAACGAGTATCAACGGATTTCTGATGGTACGCTAGATGCGCTGTTTGAACCTATCAAGATTGGAAAAGCCTTAACTTCTTACAAATTCCTCTTATATGCAATTTTTGGTTATTGGTTAGGTTTGTACACGGAGATAACAATGATTTTTCAAAAAAATATCAGTTCAAGTTAACCTTGTTATCCTGTCATCATTAATATTTAATGTTCAGGGTAGGGATATTATTTTTCGGCGTTGCTTAGTATAGCGATCGAAGCGTTCGAGGAATGCGATCGCATTCGCTATAGATGTCAAAAAACCATTCTGTTTTCCCAGCATTGCGATTAATCATGATGGAGCGATCGCTCCATTATGCTCCGATCAACGTGCTGAGCTAAACTATCAGATTACTTTTGAATACATTGAGATTTTTATAACTTTACCGTTCATTTAAACAAAACCGTTTAAATATATTGAATTGATGAAGTTTATCCTTGAGAAAATCTCTGTACATTTACATAATATAATACGTAATTGAAAGATAAATTATCAACCTGCATATCAAAAGATTTTTAGTCTTGTACTCTTCGTTGTTCAAGATTATTTAAGTCTGTTCACTATAATCATGTTCCCTATTTTGACAGCTTGAAACAGTCTTAAAACTTAGATAAAACAAGTAAAAGCAATGACAAATACTGAAAAGCAAAAGAACAGCCTACTAGATGCATTAGCAGTTACAAACAGCATAGTTACTACTAATCTAGACGATTTTTTATTTGTAACACTCACACCTGCGAGTGACGTAGTTTTTGGAGGATTTGGTGAATATCAACTCTTATTCGGACGTAGAGGCAACGATGTACTTTATGGTTTAGATCAGAGTTTAAGTAATAATAAATCATCACTCAATATTGATGTGATGTTTGGTGATTCTGAACCAGTTGGTCTATTTCTAGGTTCAGATATTTTGAATACCATAGGTGGAAATCCTCCCTCTATTGGGAAGGATAGATTTGTACTTGGTGACTGGCGAAAGTCCTTTTACACAAATAATGGTTATTACGACTTTGCATACATTGTTGATTTCAACCGTAATCAAGATGTTATTCAACTACATGGGCGTGCAGAAGATTATGATTTTATTAATGTTCCTTTTTTAGGAACAGCTATATTTCAGAAGTCAAAGGATAGTCCATTCTTTTGGGATGGAGAGTTAGTCGGAGTTGTATTTTGGGCTTTTGATTTAGCTCCTAATGCTTCTTATTTCCGCTACGTAGGTTCTACTCCACCACCAGTATCAGAGGAAACAAAAATTAAACATCTGGGTACTGTTGGTTTTGATCTAGCTACTGCTGTGACTACAGATACTGGGGGAAATGTCTACATAGTAGGTCTGACTTCTGGTGCCTTCCAAGGTCAGAATGCTGGTTCTTATGATATCTGGATTAGTAAATATGATGGTGATGGCAACCAATTATGGATTCAACAGTTCGGTAGTTCCAAATATGACTTAGCTGTCGCCATTACAACAGATAAGTTAGGTAACTTTTATGTGGTTGGAGGTACCCAAGGTGACTTGGCTGGACAACCCATGCAAGCAGACCAACAAGATGCTTGGCTAGCTAAATATGACAGTAATGGTAATCGATTGTGGATTCGCCAACTTGGAGATGCAATAGTTAATGGTGCTTCTGATGTTACTGTTGACGACAACGGCAATATCTATGTATCTGGACTTACAGTTACCCCGGATCAAAGGCCAATTGCCATCATTGATGCTCAGGATGACTTTTGGGTAACAAAGTACGATTCTAATGGCAACCAACAGTGGTTTACTAAAGTTGGGACAGACCCATCTTATCCAGCGATTTGGGATGAAGCTTACGGAGTAGCAATTGCTAAGGATGGGTCTGTCTACTCTACAGGATGGACTTATGGTGGTCTAGCGAGAGAAAATCCGCAACTCGGATTGTACGATGCTTGGATCACCAAATATAACAACGATGGACAAGTGCAATGGATTAGACAGTTTGGTAGTGCAGACAATGACTTTTCTTGGAGTGTTGTCACTGACAGCCAAGGTAACATCTATGCTTATGGATGGACTGGGGGTGACTTTGGTAGTAAAAGTTTTGGACAAGATGACATTTGGCTAATTAAGTATCTTTCTGATGGTACCCAAGCTTGGGTACGTCAGTTTGGTACCAGCGGTGATGATGCAGCCTTCTTAGGTGGACTCAAGATTGACTCAAAAGATCAACTATATGTTGCTGGTTATACTGATGGTGGCTTTGGTGGCTCCAATGCAGGGTCTTATGATCCCTTTGTTGCCAGTTTTGATACCAATGGCAACCAACTTTGGATTCAACAGTTTGGCAGTGCTGAACTCGATAAGGCTACAAATCTCACTGCTGATAACTTTGGTAATGTCTACGTTACAGGATTTACAGAGGGTTCACTGGGTGGTTCCAATGCTGGCTCTGTAGATAGTTGGGTCGCTAAGCTCAATGCTACAACAGGGACTTTGGAAACATTTAATCCATCTTCAACTCCAATACTCAATAAAATAGTTGGTACTAGTAGTAAAGATAGGCTCATCGGTACTGAACCAACCCCCAGTAATTTGAAATCATTCAGTGCAAAAACCTCAGCAAATTCAAATCCAGCTAATGGGAACGATGAAATTCATGGTCAAGGAGGCAATGACACTATAGATGGAAAGGGAGGTAATGATCTGCTCTATGGTGGAGCCAGTAATGACACACTTATTGGGGGTGCGGGAAACGACAAACTGATTGGCGGCCCCGGAAACGATATCCTGACTGGTGGTCTTGGTAAAGATAATTTTATCTTCGACACAGGCAAAAAGTTTGCCAACAGAGACCTTGGTGTAGATAAAATTACTGACTTTGAACTTGGCGACAAAATTGTGCTGAGTAAAAGTACTTTCGACGCTTTGAAAAGTTCACTAGGAGACGGCTTTAACAACTTGAAAGATTTTGCTGTAGTTACTAATGGGACGGCAGCTAAAAATAGTCAAGCCTTTATTGTGTACGATTCAGTTAAAGGTGATTTATACTACAATCAAAACGGTTCTAGCTCTGGATTGGGCAGTGGCGCTCTATTTGCTACCTTGGTTAATCATCCCAGTCTTAGTGCCACTGATTTTCGTATCGTTTAAGTTCAGCCGTCTGGGCTTTCGGAGGAGAGGTAAGACTAAAGCTAGGACGAAAGTCCAAGTTGCGGCACTCCCCAACACAATGGCAACTGCAATAATTCACCCGTTTGGTACAGCACAAAGCTGCTGTTTGTGGTGGAATTGGTGCTACCATTGGGTTTCCAGGTTCAATGCTTAATTTACTGAGCAAATAGCTAAGTTTTGTCAACCAATCGGAGCTATTAGAGCTATGAATTGTCTCCGTAATCGGTTTCTAAAGATTGCTCTGACTGGCGTGCTTTCTCTAGGATTGTACTTACTAGCAGCCAATTTTAGCCATCGTGGCAATCTTGTAGAAGCCAATTCTCAATCTCAACTAATCGCACAAGCAAATCGTCGTCCTTCTTGGCTGGCACCGTCTCCACCTAAGTTCCCTTATTTCCGGGATAGGAAAGTAGTGATTGCCAAGGCACAAGAAATTTCGGATGGTCTTGAAGGCCACATTAAAGCATGGTTTGCGGGTAAGGCTCCTGCTGAGATTCCGAAGAAATTGATTCCTAAAGGAGTGGATACCAAAGAATTCCGTAATTTTCGCCTAGTAAAGCCTGAAGAGATTACACCTCAGCAACAATGGGTGATCCGACCGGCTGAGAAAATTAATCTCAAAGCAACTCGTGGGTTTTTCCCAGACCCCAATGCAACCTACCTCGTGTTACCTAATCTGCTTGCCCCTTTTGGCAGTAAGGTAATCGTTGAAGGAGAATTTCCTCATGCGCGGTTCTTTGACATTCAAATCACACCTTCGTTTCATCCTGAAGCCTACCGATATCGAGGCTTTGGTGTTGGGGAAGTGCCGATTGTAGATGTTGATATCGATCCACTACCAGGAAATGTCAATCCATTCCGAACAGGGGCAAACCGCAATGCTGCCAAGCGTAAATATCGAGTGACATTTGATCTGGCGATCGGCAATCCTGTTGATTTGAATCCGGCATTTCGTCCTCCTCATTATCGCGCACCTGGCAACAATCGCGTGGGTGGCGCAATCCTCTATCAAGGACCCTGGGGAGAGACTAAACCTTGGGGGCATGGACTGGGTGTATGGGATATGGGTCAGATATGGATTCGCTATTACGCAGTAGATAAAGCTAAGGGTTCCTTAGGGGGTGTACCACTTCCGAAAGTCTATTATCAGTTCCCAGATGGTAGAAAATACTATATCCAAACTGATTTTGAAGGTTGGAAAAATCGATCTAATCGGCGGATTGCTGCCAAGTCCACGACTCCTGAAGAACCAGGTGAACATATAAGTGCAAAAACGGGGTGGTTCAAGAAATTTGGGATTTTTCGAGCAATTGTTGAGGGGATGGCGCTGGAAGTTCCCTGGTTAAACCTAGACCGGGAGTATGTACGCAATCTCGATCTTGGTGTGGCAGGTCGGGGAGAAGACATGCCGCCACCAGGTAACTTTTCAGTGGGGGCAACGGAATGTAATTACATTAATTATTTGATACGGGGTATGTCTTTGGGACGGGATAAGGTTGCAGTATTAACTGGTAAACTGCCGACAACTCCACGAACCCGGAATGGTGAAGCCGTGATGACAAAAGCCCAGGCTCGTTACTGGTCAATAACTGCCACTGATACAGCATTACCAGAACCTGATGGCTTTGTTGGTGCAGCCTTACATTCAATCATGGATGATGAAATAATCAGAGATTCCCAGCAGCGATATGCGATCGTTCTCTCCCGACCGGAAGACCGTCCGAAAAATGCAACGGCCAGCAATGGTGTCACCTGGGTCAACTGGGGACCGACTACAAAGGTCAGCTGGACTCTGCGTTGGATGAGTGTTTATCCCAATTGGGACTTTGCTTTAACCCCGGACGATCGCAAGATCGGATGGCCTAGTGATTGGGCAAGCAAACGATATGACCCATCCATAATCGGAAAAAACTCTCACAACGGTGCTTTAGGTGAATATTTACCCAGAGTACACTATATGACCAAAGACCGCTTTGAGAAGTTGGGAAATTCCCTCAAACCAGATAAAATTCCCATCTGGGAGGGTACCTAATAGCAATCACGTGACGTACCTAAACTCAGATTCTGGAATCACTCTCAAAATCTGGGTTTTAGTGATTTAAGCGATCGCTGGGGAAATTTTCTCGTAAACCTCCAAACCCTTAGCTTGCAAACGTTTAATGAAACTCTTAGGCTCAATCTGTTCGGGTACAAATAGTCCAGGACCACAAATATCTCCCTCAATCAGCATTTCCGCCGCGACTGCGCCTCCCAATCCCACTAGATAACCGATCGCATTACTACGGTGAGCATGATAAGCCTCTTGATGGGAAGCAAGAGTCCAGACAGTGATTTTCTTGTGATTTTCTTGCTGTTTACCAGTTACTTCCACCACCAAACAAGCATGTCCCGCAATTTTTCCGATGAGTTCTTCTGGACGAGGTAGTAAAGCACAAACTACATCAAGTGGACGGACTTGTAGATCGCCAACAGTTATCGCTTCGCTACGATGCAATCCCAGCTTGTGCAGCACTCGCAGGCTAGCAACGAGGTCATCACTTAAACTCAGACGGAAATCAACATATTTCACACCCTTGATAAACCGGGGGATCAAAAACGTCTCTTCGTGTAGTGTGTGATAAATCGGTAGCGATCCCAGTGGGTCGGGAAACTGATAAATTTGACGTTTATGTAAAGGAGGCAGATAGTGAATACTACCATGACGGAAAATGGCGGCAGGTGTAGAGGTTTCCCACAAAAAATCCACAGGCGACCAAGCAGGTACTAGGAGTTGTCCCGGAACTTGACCGTTGTCACCGTCAATGACTCGAATGGTTCTGACACTATCAAGTTGATTAGCCGCATAGCAAGCAAAGATATCGGACATACCAGGATCTTGCCCTGTAGCAGTTACGGCTGTGATCCCAGAGTCAGCACAAAGCCGAGAGAGGCGCTCAAACTCAGCTATGGAATCGGCAACGATCGCAAAGTCCAGATACCAAATTCCCATCTGCGCGGCAATTGTCAACACCGTCGTCCCTAAATTCATGTGCCAGGGTAAGGCATTGATCACTAAATCTGCCTGTTCAAATAGAGTCTGGAGTGCTTGTGGTACTCTAGCATCCACCTGTTGGATTTGCAATTTAGGATGGTTTACCCGCGCCTTCATGGCGACGGCGGCGGTCGGATGGAGGTCAGCCAGAATTAAGCTTGCCACTTGGGGATGATGAACTAGGAATTCGGCACACACTAACCCAGTGACTCCACATCCGAGTTGAACTACACGCATTGGTTTTTTGAAAGTATGTTGTTGCATCTTTAGTCATCCCCCATCAAATCATCTATTTTGCGTCCCGCGATGGTTTCCAGACACTGGGGAATCCAATCTATAAAGCGAGGAGGAGGGGGACAGCCCACTTCTAAAAGACGTGTATTATCAAAGATTGTATTATGGCTGGCAAAACGCGCATACAATTCTATAGCTCGCCGCAGACGACGGACTGAGGTTGGATAGAGTTGCTCAAGGGCTTCGTCTGAGAAGCAATTGACGTGGTTATATGGATTGGGTTTTGCTGATTCACCAGCCACAAGCCCAAAAGCATTAGCTATTTGCTGCCAATTACATGACGAAGCAAGTCCCGATGAAATGTGATAGCAACGGTAGTCAGGCTCAGGCAAAAATAGCAAGGTTTGTAGGGCGAAACCAACATAGTCTGCTGGGACAACATCAATATAGTTGCTCTGTGACCAGGTAATCTGACGCATTCGATCAAATGTGAAAAAAACCCAGAATAGGCTGGCTGTTGGTTTACAGCCGAGAGTGGTATGTCCGACAACAACAGATGGACGAACAATCAATAAGGGAAAATCACTCATACTGGCCAAGTGCTGTTCAGTAGCAGCTTTCGACCGAGAATATTCTACGTGGTGATCGATTCCGGCCATCGGGTATAAATCTTCTTTGACGATCGCTGGTGGATTATTACCACAGATCCAGGCTGTACCAACGTACAAAAAACGTTTTAGTTGAGGACAACGGCGCATTCGCTCTGCGAAGCGACAGGTATCGTCATAATTCACTTGCCAAACATTACGACACCCTAAAAATGACGTATCAGCCGCAGCGTGAACCACATGGGTGACATCCTTGAGGATACGATCGGATGAATCAGCCACAGCAGCCAAGTCACCCGCAATAATTTTGACCCGTTCCTCAAACAGGGGAACATCAGTAAAACGTTTTAGAGAACCAGCTAATCTTACGTAGGCTTCAGTTTCACTTCCAGCCCGTACTGGCAAAATTAGAAATGTATCTTTCCGTGTGAGCAATTGGGCTGCGACAATACCACCAATCAATCCTGTAGTTCCAGTAATCAGAATATGTTCCATAAGAACTTAAACAAAATAAACTCTCAATAAAGAAAAGATGTCTGTTCAGCACAGTCTCTTACCCAGCTTTGAGATAATTTCTTGGTGACTTCATAAAAGATTCACAAAAATAATTTTATTTTCTTCAATCAAAAAAAATATAACTGTGCAAGGATAGGTAAAATTTTTATAGCGAGTTTTTACTGAGTTATGCAAATTATCTCATTCATATCTCACCGATTCAGTAAATTTTATAAAAGTTAAATCTAATTTCTGCGCTAGTTGTTGAGTTTCCTGTGCTGCTCATATCCACTGCTAAACAAGTAGATTTCATGACTGACCAGCATACGTAAAAGCTCACTGTGAGCATAAAAATTTATACTGTTTACCAACAACAGAGATGCAGAATTGGCATATTTACATGGAAATCTAGTGGATACTAATAAATTTATGGTAGGAATTTTGATCGGCGTTCAAAAAATAGGAGATGATGAAGCAGATGTTCAAAAAAAAGTCTTTAAATCTTTGGTTAATTGGACTGCTTGTTTTAGCCGGTCTAGTAGCGACTACTACAACCTTTTACGGGTTATCTTTCTTTAGGCAGGGAGTGGGAAAAAGCAATACATCAGCTCCAACGACGAATAAACTGCCCACTAGAAAGATAACGGCTTTAGGAAGATTGCAACCATTAACAGAAGTTATTCGCTTATCAGCACCCCAGACCTTAGAAAGCGATCGCGTCGCTCAATTGTTTGTCCAACAAGGCGATAAGTTGAAAAAAGGACAGATAATCGCCACGTTAGACTCTAAACAACGCCTGCAATTAGGCTTAAAAGAGGCACAAGAGCAAGTCAGGGTTGCCCAATCTCGCTATGACCAAATCAAAGCAGGTGCAAAATCGGGAGATATTCAAGCCCAAAAGGCCACAATTACGAAATTGCAAGCCGAATTACAGGGAGAAATAGCCAGCCAAAAAGCTAATATTGCTCGTTGGCAATCGGAAGTTACCAATGCTCAGGCAGAATATAATCGATTTCAATCCCTGTACCAACAAGGAGCGATCGCAGTTTCTGATTTCGATCGCAAGCGTTTAGCCCTAGAAACAGCTCAAGCTCAATTAGCCCAAGCATCTGCCCAGCAAAATAGCACTGTAGCCACACTAAAAGCCCAAATCACTGAAGCCAAAGAAGTACTTAACCGCATAGCTGAGGTCCGTCCTGTCGATCTACAAGCTGCAAAAACCGAGATAGATAGAGCCAATGCTGCCGTCAAAGGCGCCCAAAACGACTTAAATCAGGCTGATATCAAGGCACCAATTGCCGGACAAATTATTAAAATTCATGCGCGACCAGGAGAAAAGCTGACCGATCGAGGTATTGCCGACCTAGCGCAAACCAATGATATGGTAGCGATCGCCGAAATCTATCAAACCGATATTGCTAAAATCCGGGTAGGACAAAAAGCCCTGATTACCAGTCAAGCATTTACTGGACAAGTCAAAGGCACTGTTTACGAACTCGGACTGGAAGTTATTCGCCAAAATGTGTTTAGTAACCAACCAGGAGAAAACCTCGACCGCCGAGTTGTAGAAGTCAAAGTGCGTTTGCAACCTGAAGACAGCGAACGCGTATCCCGTTTAACTAACTTACAAGTACAAGTAGCTATAGAAATCTGAAGTCAAAAGAATATAGGCTAGCTGTGATAATTCATTAGACATCCTTTCATTTTTCTTCAAAAATTCAATTTATGATTCGTAAGCTATTTTATAAAACTCCCTTAGCCTGGTTGCAAATGTCCAGGGAAAAAACTCGCTTAGCAGTTGCCATTGTGGGAATTGCTTTTGCAGATATTCTGATGTTTGTACAATTGGGGTTTAAGAGTGCGCTCTACGATGCTGCTATTAGACCTCAGTATTCTCTACAAGGGGATCTTTTTTTAATTAATCCCCAGTTTGAAACTGTCTTCTCTGTCAAGAGTTTTTCCAGACAACGGTTATATCAAGCTGCGGGATTTGACGGTGTTAAATCTGTTAGTTACCTCTACATTGATTCTGGACAGTGGCGCAATCCTATTAACCATATCGATCGCCGGATTCTAATTTTTGGCATAGATCCAGCTAATTCTGCTTTTAAGTTACCAGAGGTGGATCAACATTTAGATGACTTAAAAATGCTCAATAGCGTGTTATTTGACCAACTAGGACGAACAGAATATGGTCCAATCTCTACTCTTATACAACAGTCAGATTTATTAGAAACAGAAGTTAACAATGTTTTGATCCAAGTAGTTGGAGTATTTAATTTGGGAGCATCTTTTGCAGCTGATGGTAACGCCATTACTAGTGAATCAACTTTTATGAAGTTATTTCCTAACCGTCGGACAGACCAAATTGATATAGGTATAATCAAACTGAAATCGGATGCAGATATTGAACAGGTAAAAGCAAATATACAAACTATTTTGCCACCAGATATTCAGGTGTTGAGACAAGATGAATTAGCCACACGAGAGAAAGAATATTGGGCAAATGCTACTCCTATTGGATTTATATTTGGATTAGGTTCAGTAGTGGCTTTTATCGTTGGTACAGTGATTGTTTACCAGATTATTTATGCTGATGTCTCTGACCATTTACCAGAATACGCGACATTGAAAGCAATGGGATATAGCGATCGCTACTTAATAATTGTCATTTTTCAAGAATCATTGATTTTGGCATTCATCGGCTTCATTCCAGGTTGTCTTCTATCTTTGGGAGTGTATCATGCTGCCCAAATATCTACCCGATTACCAATTATGATGACAGCTAGTCGGGCTATTTTTGTGCTGTTGTTGACCATTATGATGTGTTTTATGTCTGGAGGTATTGCGATCAATAAGTTACAGAAAGCTGACCCTGCCGACATATTTTAAGTAGTTAAGAAATGAAAGGGAGTGGGGAATCGGGAGTCGGGAGTGGGGAAACTAAGCCGCCCATAAAGGGCGGGGTTTCAGGGCAACATTCAATACAAGGATTTTTTCGCCCACAAGGGGCAAGGCTTTAAACCTCAATTTCCTTGCTCACTTCTTCCCCTACTCCCGCTCCGAAGGGGTAAATTAAGTAGGGGCGAACGGCCGTACCCTTCTCTTTTCTACGAGAGGCTGCGCCAACGAGACGCTCCGCGAACGGGTTCCGCTTTAGCGGTACGCCCTTACAATTATCTGTACTTCACAAAGTTGCAATCTGCTGTATGTATCAGGATGAGGCGAGATTCAGTTAATTAACTACACCAAGATTTCTGAAAAACTCGATAGATTTTGGAACGTTCAGCCCCAAGTTTGAGTAATAGTGTTTGAGGCATTGCGTTATCTTCTAACATTGGTGAAAACTCAATTTCAGTATAATTAGAATTTAAATATTGTTGCATTATCTCCCACCAGAGAAGCACTCCTAAACCCAAGGATTGATATTGTTTGCGAATACACAAGCTATCTAAACGGTAACGCGTAATTCCATTATCACGACCTAAGGTGAAGATACGTCGGCCTAAATACCGTAGTAATCCCAGTAAGGTTTTGGTCTGGTGCAGAGTTTGGAAAACATCGGGTACAAGCATACCAAACCCAACAGGATTATCTTCCATAAGGACAAACAGAAACAGCCGAGGGTCAATCACCTTAATCCAATCCAGCGCCAATTGGTAAAATTCCGAGCTTTCAATGTAGGTATACCCCCACTGATTGGCAAACGCATCATTGTAGAGATCGCAAACAAGATCAGATTCTTGGGCAAGCTTATCTGGATTCAACTGACGATAGGTAATTCGTTTATTGCGCCACCTTTGGGCATTTTTTGTCAAGAACTCAGGGATAGTCAGTTCTCCTTTAATTCTGAACGCTTTATAGTCCTTAGCTTTTTTGAAGCCTAAGGATTCTAATTGGTTTGGATAGTATGATAAATTGTATGGCATGGACACGTATGGGGTATCATCGAATCCCGCAATTAGCATTCCGGCACCATAAATTGGAGAGAGGGAAAAAGGCCCTAATAGTTGTGTCATACCATAAGACTTAGCCCAATTCTCAACCTGCTCAAATAATCTCTTTGATACATCTAGGTCATCAATGCATTCATAGAATCCAAAAAAGGCCGTTTGTGTACCGTAGGTTTGGTTATAAGTGCGATCGATGGAGCCTGCAATCCGACCAACTATTTTTCCATTCTGGTAAGCCAGCCATGCTTCGAGAATCCCGTGCTGGTAAAATCCACATTCTCCAGCATCAAACATCTTGACAAGATCGGCAACAGACCAAGAAACCCAATATGGATCATCTTTGTAGAGTTGATAGTTGTACTCAAAAAACTGTCGTTTTTTGCGTGGATTGTTAACTTTTCTGATTTCAATAGACATTTTTAATATAGATTAGCAGTTCTCCAAAGTTACTGATTTGTATAACTTGAAGTTGGTTTTTATCAACTTGATAAGGATACCAGAAATTGATTGTGCTTTTTCCAAAGCATATTTACTTTCAGCTTAACTACAGCAGTCGTCACCAGCTGTTTGTCATCCGTCAAAGGTTAAAACCACCTGATTTTTGTCAATTATAGGACTTACGCAAAATATCTTTCAAACTCTGATTTCCACCGAAGTTCAGATCTAAAGAAGCCTAATCTCCGACTTCTTTCCGTGTCGCGCCAGTTGCTATCCTGCGGGAAGCCGCTTCTCTGCGAGACGCCACGTGAACGCGTCTACAAGTCTCTTAACCAGAAGGGCGCACTGGCTTCTCTGCTTGCAGTCGCCTGGTGCAAGATATAAATGAAAAGTGCTGAGTGCTGAGTTCTTGGGCTAAGAGTGAAAAGACCGCCCACAAGGGGCGGGGCTTTTACCGTAGTGCGGAAATACTGAGTACTTCTTAAATTTACTCAGCATTCAGTACTGAGTTGGTAAACGGAGTAGTAGTTTTATGGCTTACAGCGATTTTAGTTTAGCTAAAGCAAAACAAGAGTTTAGTTTAATCACACTAGAAAAACGCGATATTTTCGCTGGTGTTCCTGAACTAGCAGCGAGTAATTTACTTGCAGAAACACTCAATTATAACCTGGAGATCGCTTTAGCTAGCAATAGTGAAAAAGCACGTTCTGAGTTAATTATTGCTCCAATTTTAGTAGACTTACGCCGACAATTATGCGAACAAATTGGTTTATTTTCTGGAATAGATTTCACTGTCGATAATGCCAAAGGATTAAATGGTACTTGCGATTTTATTATTACCAAATCTCCAGAAATTCTAATTTTGACAGCGCCAGTCATTACAGTTGTAGAAGCTAAAAAAGAAAATATTAATGCGGGTTTGGGTCAGTGTGCAGCCGAAATGGTAGCAGCCCAAACTTTTAATCAGCAAGCTGGAACTGAGATTAAAATAATTTACGGAGCAGTAACAACGGGAAGTATTTGGCAATTTTTGAAACTAGAAGAACAAATACTGACCATTGATTTAAGCGAATATTATCTCAAAGATGTGAATAAAATTCTTGGTATTTTAGCCAGTGGTATTTCTCAAGAAAATTAACAAAATTCAGAATTTTGACTCCTGAATTCTGAATTCAGAATATATAGCATTTCTCGTTCTAGTGAGGTGGAAGGTAAGGGCGCATAGCTATGCGCCCCTACAAAACTTAATTACGAATTACGTTAACGGAGCGGGGCGTTAGCCCATTACGAATTACGAATTATTTTAATATCGAATTCGCGGGTCTACATAAGCGTTTAAAATATCAATTAAAATGCTGGCGCTGACAACGATCGCTCCAAAAAATACCAATACTCCCTGGACTGTGGGATAATCGCGATCGCTAATGGCTTGATACAGTCGATTGGCTAACCCAGGCCAAGAAAATGTCACCTCTGTCAAAATCGCTCCACCCAACAAAGACGCAAAGGTTAATCCCAAGACTGTAATCACCGGAATTAAGGCATTTTTTAAGGCATGGGAGACTAAAATCTTATTTTCCGTAATTCCTCTGGCTCTAGCTGCTTCTACATAATCTGCTTGCAGGGTTTGCTTTAAATTCACTCGCACAATTCGCTCAAAAATCCCACTGAGCAAAATTCCCAAAGTCAAACTCGGTAAGGCAAGATGATGCAAAGATGTGAAAAACTGACTGAAGTTTCCAGCTAGTAAACTATCAATTGTATACAATCCTGTAATCAGCGTGGGTGCGGGAAGGTTGGGCGGAAAACGATTAGAATTGGGAAACCAACCGAGTTGTACTGAAAAAATCAACTGCAAAAGCATTCCCGCCCAAAACATGGGGAGTGCGTAGGTGATGATACCGAACAACCGCCCACCCAAATCAAAAGATGTTCCAGGGCGGGAAGCCGAAAGAGTACCAACTAAAATTCCTACCATGAGTGCAACCGCCATACTACATACTGCTAACTCCACCGTCGCTGGGAAATATTGTGCAATGATGTTCCAAACATTCTCTCCGCGACTTAACAAAGAAGTTCCCAAATCAAAACGCAACAGATTTCCCAAGTAATTTAGATACTGTAGCCACAAAGGTAGATTTAAACCGAGTTGTTTTCGCAATTCTTCTTTAGCTGCTTCCGGCGCACGTCCACCAAGAATTGCATCTGCTGGGTCTCCTGGTGTTGCTCTGAGTAAGAGAAATACAATGGTGATAATAGTTAATAGCTGGAGTGGCGCTAACAACAACCGGGAAACAATGTAATATTGTAAAGCTTTAGAGCGAGACATATTTTAGTTATTTGTCATTTGTCATTTGTGATTGGTCATTGGTCATATGTCATTTGTGATTGATGACTTATGCCCAATGCCCCATGCCCTATGCCCAATGCCCAATGATTATTTTTTAATTGTCTGATAAACCAAAATTTGAGTTGGATTAAGTTGTACATTACTAATACCATTTCGGGCAAATACATAGTCTTTGTTTTGCCATAGGGGAACGTAAGGTACATCTGTAGTTACTTGGTTTTGAATGTCTGTAAAAATTTTCTGACGCACTTGGGGGTTTAATTCTTTACGTTGTTGGTCAATCAATTTATTCATGGCTTCGTTATAGTAGAACGAACCCTGAGTTTGACTCGCCCCATCTTCGCATCCTTTGGCAACTGAACCTTTATCACAAGACAAAAATGGCTGGACGTAATTATCTGGATCTAAAAAGTCTGGATACCAATCAAGCAAAGCTGCTGGATATAATCCTCTAGAAATGTCTTTAAAGAAAGCAGGCCCTTCGGCAACGGCGACTTCAAATTGCAGGATTCCATCCATTTTGGCATCGACAAGTGATTTAAGTGTCTGTGCTGCTAAACTCCGAGTAGGGGAACTAGAAGGATACCAAACTTGAACTTTCGCAGGATTTTCTTTGGAAAAACCAGCAGTAGTTAATAATTGTTTGGCTCGATCAAAATTAGCATCGCCATATTTTTCTTTAAATAATGGCACTGATACATTAAAGGTGGTGGGAATCATGCTATAAAGCGGATCTGCTTGACCAAGTAAGACTCGTTCATTGATTAGTGGACGGTCAACTATTGAAGCGATCGCAGCTCTTACTTCTGCTTTATCTAAAGGCTTTTGATTCCGATTCAATACCATATAACTGACTACGCTACCCTGAGCAGCGATCGCTTGCCAATCCCCTTTTTTACCACCTTCTTCTAAACTCCGAGTTTGGTCTGGTTGTAGGGATAAATAAGCTACATCAACAGCACCTGTGCGGAAAGCATTAAACAAATTAACCGGACTAGTTTGAATTTGGACGTTAACACCCTTATTAACTGGCTTTTCACCCCAATACTGATCAAACACATCAAATCGCAATGAATCAGTGCCATACTGGGCTAACTTGTAAGGGCCAGTCCCCACAAAAATATTCGGCTTAAATTTACCTGCACCGACTTCGTAAGCTTTGGGCGAAACTGCACACACCCCAGGAAACGCCAGCAATGAAGGAAACGCTGCAAAGGGCTTTTTCAGCTTGATGGTTAACTCATACTCCCCTGTGGTTTTCACCGAATCTACTATATCGCTTAATAAAAAAGAGGGTTTGCCTTTATTTTCCATAAAGCGCTGGATGGTAAACGCCATTGCTTGGGCGTTGAAGGAAGTCCCATCGTGAAAAACCACTCCCTGACGTAAAGGGATGGTGTAAGTTAAGGCATCTTGGCTGACTTTCGGTAATGCTGTGGCGAGTTGGGGCTTAATTTCTGTGCTTCCTGGTTCGTAAGTGTAGAGGCGATCGCTCATATTAAACACCAAGCCCAAGGATGCTAACTCATAAGCATCAGCTGGGTCAAGGGTTCTCGGCTTAGCTGTTGTACCTATAGTAATGCGACCATCACCTGTAGGACTATTTACAGAACCCGATGGTGGGGTAGTTGTTTGTGGACGAGGAGTGCAACTCACAACTAAAAATAAACATACACAGAATAAAGATAGGAATTGTATAATCCGACTCCAGCGTTTCACGGACAAGGAAAACCATGTCATAGCAATAATATTTTAGATATCAGCGGTCAGTCATTTTACTACATTTGTGACTATCGTGCCTTAATTTTTACAAATAATTTTGGCAATGCTGACAGCTAAGTATATACGTACAAATAAACTTACATTTTTAGTCATTGGTTATTTGCAAAGGACTAATGACAAATGACCAATGACAAATCACAGTTACTTAAGTAAGGAAAAATGTTTATTTAATTAAGATTTGAAACATTGACTGAATTTGTCGTAAATTCATAGTTACTAGGGTATAGCTTTGTTAAGCTTTGACAATAGCTTGGGCAGTGTACATTAAAACTTTGCCTGTTGCTGCTTGAGTACACATACCCCGCATTTCTCACAAGCTTGAGGGGCAGAGGTGCAGAGGGGCAGAGGGGAAAGAAGTTGTACAACAACTCTCCCCTGCTCCCCTGCACAAGCACAGGCTCTCTCGATATGTGGTGAGAAATCCGGGATACCCGTGGAGCGGTTTCTCATAGAGAACAGCTGCATGGTTTTCCTGAAAAATCTAGTGTTTATACATCAGCGAAAAAAGCGATCGCGATATCTTGAACAACAGATTTAAAGTCTAATAGCGAGACTAAAACCGTGAAGTATTTCTTTCTATCTGAGGGATGGACAGTTTCGAGAGTGTGGGCATCTGACGGACTCTGGCAAATAACCGCATGGCGACGCCAACCAGATATTCAGCGAATGAATATTTGTTTAGTGGAACAAGACGAATTGCTATGGCTGTATCGAGTTGAAGAAGCCATTTTAACCGTAGAAGTAAAGCCAACAACCCCAGTAACCGCCAGTCAGACCATCGGTCAAGTAGTACTCAAGCGTTTGATGAGTGCCGAACAAGTAATCGAACGCCTTGGTACCGCCCAGACCAAGTGTCACCCGCAAAACATCCAGTTGGTGGTTCAGTAGAGATTGGGCATGGGGCATGGGGCAGGGGGCAGAGGGGCAGAGGGGCAGAGGGGCAGAGGAAGAATAATAACTCTTAACTCCTCACTCCTCACTCCTCACTCAGCACTCCCAATGCCCCATGCCCCATTCCGTAAAGAAAAGATAAGCAAATTTAATCCCCAACAAGATTGGTAGCGAAAAAACTTGGACATGCTACGCGATCGCATTAATTTACACGCTTGCAAACAGTTCCATCAATAGTTACACTTTTTAAAACATTCTCATTTTTGCTTGGCGATGGCTATCCTACGGGGTAAATCTCAAGGGAGCAAGTAAGCATTGCCAAACCACCTACGCTGTCTGACTTAATAAGACTAAGTTGTGGTCAAGCTCTGGCTCTGGCAATAACAAAAAACAAAAGAGAGTTTTCTGAGTGGCGATTTTCGTTTCTCAGAAACTCAGTAAGAAAATTGCTTTGTAAACTAACTCATCGAGGAGGAGCGTAGTCGATGGGACTACCCTGGTACCGAGTACACACAGTCGTTCTGAATGATCCAGGGCGGCTGATTTCTGTACACCTGATGCACACAGCCTTAGTAGCAGGCTGGGCTGGTTCGATGGCACTATACGAACTGGCAGTCTATGACCCAAGCGATCCGGTTCTCAACCCGATGTGGCGTCAAGGAATGTTCGTGCTGCCCTTCCTAGCACGTTTGGGCGTTACCCAATCTTGGGGTGGTTGGAGTGTTAGTAGTGCTTCAACAGGCGATCCTGGCTTCTGGTCATTTGAAGGCGTTGCTGCGGCTCACATCATTCTTTCCGGTCTATTATTCCTAGCGGCCGTTTGGCACTGGGTTTACTGGGATTTGGAACTCTTTAGAGACCCCCGCACAGGTGAACCCGCTCTAGACTTGCCAAAAATGTTTGGCATTCACCTGTTCTTATCCGGTCTTCTTTGTTTTGGATTTGGTGCTTTTCACCTCACCGGACTATTTGGCCCGGGGATGTGGGTTTCTGATGCCTACGGTGTCACTGGCAGCATCCAGGCAGTAGCACCAGAATGGGGTCCAGATGGTTTTAACCCATATAACCCTGGCGGTGTTGTGGCTCACCACATTGCTGCTGGTGTTGTTGGTATTATTGCAGGCTTATTCCACCTCACAGTCCGACCCCCCGAAAGGCTCTACAAAGCACTGCGGATGGGGAATATTGAAACAGTACTTTCTAGCAGTATTGCAGCAGTATTCTTTGCTGCTTTCGTGGTAGCTGGTACTATGTGGTACGGTAACGCTACCACCCCCATTGAACTGTTTGGCCCTACCCGTTACCAATGGGATCAAGGCTACTTCCGTCAAGAAATTGAGCGTCGCGTCCAAACCAGCGCTGGCCAAGGTGCAACCCTTGAACAAGCTTGGTCGCAGATTCCAGAAAAATTAGCTTTCTACGATTACGTCGGCAATAGCCCCGCCAAAGGTGGTCTATTCCGCACAGGACCGATGGTTAAGGGTGATGGCATTGCCCAATCTTGGCAAGGTCACGCTGTATTCAAAGATTCTGAAGGACGCGAATTGACCGTGCGTCGTCTACCCAACTTCTTTGAAACCTTCCCAGTAGTCTTGACCGACGCAGATGGAGTTGTCCGCGCTGACATTCCCTTCCGTCGGGCAGAATCTAAGTATAGCTTCGAGCAATCTGGTGTCACCGTTAGTTTCTACGGTGGTGACCTCAACGGTAAGACCTTCACAGACCCAGCCGATGTGAAGAAATATGCTCGTAAAGCTCAAGGCGGTGAAATCTTTGAATTTGACCGGGAAACCTTGAACTCTGACGGCGTATTCCGCACCAGTCCTAGAGGTTGGTTTACCTTTGGACATGCTGTGTTTGCTCTACTATTCTTCTTCGGTCACCTGTGGCATGGCGCTCGTACAATCTACAGAGACGTATTCGCCGGTGTTGAAGCGGATCTAGAAGAACAAGTTGAATGGGGTCTATTCCAGAAAGTGGGTGACAAGTCAACCCGCCGGAAGGAAGCACTCTAAGGGACTGGGGACTGGGGACTGGGGACTAGGAATAGGAAATAAGTATTTACGAATACTTTCTCACTAGCCAATACCCAATCCCTAATACCCAGTCCCCAATACCCAATCCCTAATCCCTCATTACTAGCTGGATAGGCAGGAACTCATAAAATGGAAAGCGTTGCGTACATCTTGATTTTTACCTTGTGTATAGGTGTTCTCTTCTTTGCGATCGCATTTCGCGAACCTCCCCGCTTTGATAAAAAAGAGAAGTAGATTGCTATTACCACAACTTTAAGCGCATTCAATGTTTAGTATCCGTTACTACTGAAGATGGTAGTAACGGATATTATTCTTTTTGTCCTTCGTCATTTGTCATTTGTCATTGGGTACTGGGGATATTCTCCACCTTCTCCTCCCTCATCTCCCTCATCTCCCTCATCTCGCAATCCCCAATCATTTTAATATTGTGATATAATTTCCAATCTTGGGAGTTGATATGTGTTAATACTAGCTTTTCTGCGCTAGGATGAAAAAGGATGTTAAGTGTGGACTGGCTAAAGACAGTTGCATGTACATCGCGCTTGTAGCACAACCTTTACGGAGACTAGAACCAGGAACTAAATCAGCATGGTCAATCAGAATTTAACCGCTACAGAAATTGGATTCACTCACGAAGATTTCGCTGCTCTACTTGACAAATACGACTATCATTTTAGCCCTGGAGATATTGTACCAGGAACCGTTTTCAGTATAGAGCCGCGCGGCGCTCTGATTGACATTGGTGCTAAAACAGCAGCATATATACCCATACAAGAAATGTCTATTAACCGGGTCGATGCCCCGGAAGAAGTCTTACAGTCAAACGAAACACGCGAATTTTTTATCCTCACCGATGAAAATGAAGATGGTCAGTTAACTCTTTCCATTCGCCGTATTGAGTATATGCGGGCTTGGGAACGCGTGCGACAACTGCAAGCAGAAGACGCTACCGTTCGTTCTGGTGTATTTGCAACCAATCGCGGTGGTGCATTGGTAAGAATCGAGGGATTGCGTGGTTTTATTCCCGGTTCCCACATCAGCACCCGCAAACCTAAAGAAGAATTGGTAGGTGAAGAACTACCACTGAAATTCCTAGAGGTGGACGAAGAACGTAACCGCTTAGTTCTATCCCACCGTCGCGCGTTAGTTGAGCGTAAGATGAACCGCCTAGAAGTTGGCGAGGTAGTGATTGGTACAGTTCGTGGTATCAAACCTTACGGTGCTTTCATTGACATTGGCGGCGTCAGTGGTCTACTACACATTTCCGAGATTTCTCACGAACATATTGATACACCTCATAGCGTGTTCAATGTCAATGATGAAGTGAAAGTTATGATCATTGATTTGGACGCAGAAAGAGGTCGGATTTCTCTATCTACCAAGCAATTAGAACCAGAACCTGGTGATATGATTAAAAACCGGGATTTGGTCTATGATAAAGCAGAAGAAATGGCTGCTAAGTATCGGGAACAGCTGCTAGCTAAACAGCAAGGTATTACTGCTGCGCCTGCTGGAGTTGTGGAAGTTGTAGCAGAGGAAGAAATTCCACCAGCAGCAGAACTTGAAGAGGAAATTCCACCAGCAGCAGAACTTGAAGAGGAAATTCCACCAGCAGCAGAACTTGAAGAGGAAATTCCACCAGCGACAGAAACCGAAGAAGAAATTACCGCAGCTATTGAAGAGTAATACATTTATAGTTTTACTGTCTTTAATTGAGAATATCAAAGCATTATTTAGAGAGGGTTTTTCCCTCTTTTTTTATGTCAAAATTTTGTCATTAGTCATTGGTCATTTATTATTACCAAAGGACAAAAGACAACTGACAAATGACAAATAACTAAATAAATGGAGTGAAATATTTTGGTAACTATTAAATGTAGAAACGTCACTTTTTATAATATTCAAGCAATTTTGTTTGACAAAAATGGTACTTTAGAAAACTCAGAAACGTTTTTGCGATCGCTGGCACAAAAAGCAGCGAGGTTAATAGACGCTCAAATTCCCGGTGTTGGCGAACCGCTATTAATGGCATTTGGCGTCAATGGCAATATCCTCGACCCAGCAGGTATAGTATCGGTGGCGAGTCGCCGCGAAACAGAAGTTGCAGCTGCGGCCTACATTGCCGAAACTGGAAAGGGATGGTTTGAGTGCTTAAAAATAGCTCGCCAAGCTTTGGATGAAGCAGAAAAATACATTGGACAAACTCCTTCACCACTGTTTGTGGGCAGTTTGGAGATATTGAAATATCTACACGAAGCTGGTATAAAACTCGGTATACTCTCAGCTGCGACAACTGATGAAGTACAACAGTTTGTAGCCCATCACCAATTAAGTGATTATATCCAGCTGGAAATGGGAGTCGATGAAAGGCCGAGTAAACCAGACCCAGTGCTATTTTTGCAAGCTTGCCAAGCCTTGGGAGTCGAACCAAGCGCTACGTTGATGGTGGGCGATTCAGTTGGTGATATGCAAATGGGGCGTGATGCTAAAGCCGCAGGTTGTATTGGAATCACTTGGGTGGGTAATTTGGATAATGTTAAAGGTGCAGATGTGGTAATTAATCAACTTGATGAAATTCAGATTTTAGAAGAGTGAGAATTCAGAATTCAGAAGACTTTAATACCCAAGCTACAAAAAAATGGCGTTCGCGTAGCGTGTCGCAGAGAAGGTATTGTTATTAAAACTTCATTCCTTTGTATATTGGGGTAAAAGTAGCGAGCGTGATACGAGCAGCCACGTAACGCCTGAAAGCCTTGCTACTTGAGTTTGGACTAATTTGCATTTAGCAGCAATGAATAGAAGGCAAGAGAAAGTGACCCAACTTCTTTTAGAGGCTGAGTTAAGTGGAATCATTAAAAAAGAAGCAGAAACTAAGCAGCAGTTAGATCAGCGTTCTTAAGTGATTCTTCGGTTTTAGGTTTTTTAGATGCGTGTTTTTTGACAGTAGGATAACGAGGACGTAGAGGTGGCTGATGCCCTTGGGCGCGACCTGGTGATTTACCGCGAGTTTTAGGGGGTTGAGCAGGAGTGCCAATGGCGGCTAAAATTAGGGGAAAGGCTTGTGCCACAACTTATGACCATGCTTACAAGGTGCGCCTCGTCCTTTGTAACCACCTGGTGTACCCCATACACATCGGTTAGATGCTAAACGCAACAACAGGTCTGCATCAATGTTCTCCGTGGCTTGGACAAATTTGGCGTTGCCGTAACCTCGATCATAAGCAGCAAGCGGTCTGACTCCTAACTCACGAGTCACAGTTTTGAGTTGAAATACTGCTTTGCTTGTTGGAGTTTCAAAGCTGGTTATCCGTTCATGTCTCAATGGCAATGCCCAACTCCCATCTGCCTCTGGTATCCAGGCTAAAGTACTGTAGCTTTGTCCGATACCTATGCTCTTTCCTCTGTCCCCATGAAAAGTTCTTTCCCTGAGTGTTCTCGCTTCTGGTCGTGACCAAAAGCTATGATCTCCTGCTAGAAATGGCTGTTCATCCGTTGCTATCTCCTGTACCAGCAACTTCATTAGCTTCCTTTTCGGTGGACGACTATCATGCAGTGCTGCATAAATACTCGACCATTGCCGTCGAAACACTGGGCTTTGTGACAAGCTTACAAATGATGGGATACTTGGACTTGTCAATACTGCATCCATCAATTCAAATACTGCGTCTTTAGCCTTGCCCAGACAATCATACAGGGCTTGGCGGAATTTTTCTAATTGTGTCAGGATCATCAGGTCAATGATTTATTAACAATATTCATTGACTTTACGGCAGTCAGTGTCATTACTGGCTGCTTTTCTCTATCTCTTTAGTCCAAACTCCAGGAGTAAGAGATAGCCTTCAAATCGATCTGCATATTGGTCACGTTGGTTAATCAGCGCTACAACAAATAAAGTGTCAACAAATAGCTTATTTGACAACTTTTTTCCCGCCTACATATAAATCAAGATGGGTGGTAAAATCCTCTGGCGCTTCTATTTTTATCTGTTTCAGTTTAGACATGAAGCTAGCCTTTTTAGGCTGTTGTTTAGATTGGGCGAAATCTTTAATTACAAGATATAACTCATCAAGATACTCTTCTTTAAGGCTGTCTATCTCGGCTTGGATTTGTTCTTTTGTAGTCATTTATGCCTCTGCTGTTTTATTGCATCACAATTGTAGGAAATTTTAGCATTGTGAAGCGGGGTAAGACAGTATGGTGGGTTAGTACTAACGCCCATAACGCACCAAAATCTAAATATTAGCTCGATTTTCGGCGTGTTGCACGACATTAACTGAGATTAAAAACCCAGAATAATAACTGTGGAATTCAGCTATTAGTCTGGGGTTTTGCTCATTAACAAACTGGCAAAATTCTAAATTGAATAAGATAGGGGGAAGGACTTGGCATCCTTTGGCTTGACATAGACCCGCTGTTTTGGTTCTAACTCTAATTGATTAAAGCGATCGCGTGTTAAATGCGCCGTTACTACTTGCCCATCATCACAAGTTAATTCTACCTGAATTTCCCAACCCAAATGTATCAACCGGCTAACTATGGCAGGTGTAGTCGCACCATTGGCACTAGTTTCCAAAATCACGTCTTGCGGGCGCAAAAATACTTGTGGATGGGGTGTATCAAATCTACTGCTTTGAAAAATCCTCGAGCTGCTAGGCAATACATTCACTGGGCCGATGAAGCTCATCACAAATGCAGTGGCAGGATTATCATAAATTTCTGCTGGTGTTCCTACCTGTTCCACCTGCCCTTTATTCATTACCACAACTTCATCGGAAACTTCCATTGCTTCCTCTTGGTCGTGGGTAACGAAAACTGTGGTAACATGTACTTCATCATGGAGGTTGCGTAACCATGCCCGTAAATCTTTACGGACTTTAGCATCAAGTGCGCCGAAGGGTTCATCTAGCAATAAAACTTCCGGTTCTACTGCCAGTGCCCTTGCCAATGCAACCCGTTGTCTTTGACCACCAGAAAGTTGTGATGGATAGCGATCGCCAAGTCCACTCAATTGCACCAATTCTAGCAATTGTTCTACCCGTCCTTTAATCTTCTTTGGCTGTGCCTTGCGAATTTCTAAGCCAAAAGCAATATTCTGCCTGACAGTCAGATGCTTGAATAGAGCATAGTGCTGAAACACAAATCCAATATTCCGCTGTTGCACAGTTTGATATGTGGCATCCTTCCCAGTCAGCAGGATTTTGCCACTATCTGGCATTTCTAAACCTGCAATTAATCGCAGGAGCGTAGATTTACCCGATCCCGATGGTCCAAGTAAGGCAACTAGCGAACCACTCTTAATTTCCAAACTGACCCGATCGACTGCCTTGAAACTTCCGAATTGTTTAGAGACGTTCTCAACTACAATACCCACTGCCGCTGTACCTCTGCAACTAAATCTACAGTACCTTGCTAGGATTACTGTGTCTTACATATACCATACATAATTATTTTTAGATGAATAAGATTTAGCGACACTCAGTAATCTCTAGGGAACTGAAAGCAGAGTCAAAATATTTTGCAGTACCATCTCTGGTGACTGGTCACCGTTGATGGTTAATAGGCGGCGACGACGGTCGTAATATTCTAGGATGGGAATGGTGCGATCGTAGAATAATTCTACACGACGCTGTACAATTTCAGGCTGGTCATCTGGTAGCGATCGCCCCAGCGATCGGCTAACCATCACTGCTTCTGGAACTTGGAGATAAATTGCCCAATCTAGCTTTTGCCCTAAATCATCTAATAAAAAATCTAATTCTTCAGCTTGAAAAGCAGTACGGGGATAACCCTCTAACACCCAAGTGCAGTTAATATCTGGTTGTCTAAGGCGAATTCGGATCAATTCAACGATCGTTTCGTCTGGGACTAATTCCCCTTTTTCTAGATATGGCCGTGCGTGATAGCCTAATTCACTTAGGCTAGCGTAAACAGAAAAATAAGTCCGCGGGTCCGCTTGCGACCATTGGAACCTCGAAAAAGGCTTGTCACCGGATATGGCTTCCCGTAAAATCTCACCTGTAGAAATCAGAGGAATATCAAAGTATCTGCAAAGCCTTTGTGCTTGAGTGCTTTTACCCGATCCTGAACCTCCCAGAATCACTAATCTCACAAAAATTCACTCCTCATCGTGTTAAATTCATTACTTTATAAGTCTGTTTTGCCCAAATAACCAGAAAATCTAACATCTAAGGACTTTCAGCCGCTACTTCCAGCTTTTTTAAGTGATTGTAACTGTAACTTATTTGTTATCATTTTTACGACTAGTTTCCGAGAAAAAACCAAAATTTAACTCAAAATAACCCTTGACTTCAGGACAAGGGTAGTGTTTGACTAAGAATGCAATTTGCCAAACCCACTACACCTGTGAAAAACAGATTGATTATACAGGCAGATTTGTAATAACTAATCCTAGTAAAAGTCTGTAATTTATTGTAATTTTTTCAACTTTACCTATGGTCGCCCAGCTAGAAACACCCAGTATAAATTCAACCCTCACCTTACCATATTCAGTCGAAGGACTAGTGCAAGTTTTTACTAGTTCACATCGTAATTTTTTTACGAGTGTTATGGCTCAAGCACTGAGAATCGCCGGACAAGGAACGCCAGTGTTAATAGTGCAGTTCCTCAAAGGAGGTATTCGTCAAGGACAGGAAAGGCCTATACAACTAGGACAAAATTTAGATTGGATTCGCTGTGATTTACCTCGTTGCATTGATACACCACATCTCGACGAGACAGAAAACCAAGCCTTACAAAAGCTGTGGCAATATACACAACATATAGTAAATGAGAGCAAGTATTCTCTCGTGGTCTTAGATGAGTTAAGTTTAGCGATTAACTTTGGTTTAATTCCGGAAACGGAAGTTTTAGCCTTTCTAGCAAAACGCCCTCCCCATATCGATATCATTCTCACAGGACCAGAGATGCCGAAATCTCTATTGGATGTAGCAGATCAAATTACAGAAATCCGCCGCAGTCATCGACCCTAAAATACTCAGTTCAAGGTATCCTAGTAGTTCGGTTTGAATTAGCTGTGAACTTGTGATTAAAAACGATATCTGGATTACTGAAATGGCTCAAAAGGGCATGATTTCACCCTTTGAGCCAATTTTAATCCGAAAAGTACAAATAAATGAGTCTGTAGCGGTTCAACCTGTAATCAGCTACGGTTTATCTTCCTATGGCTACGATATACGCCTTTCCGCGGCTGAGTTCCGAATTTTCCGCCACATTCCCGGAACTGTAGTCGATCCCAAAAACTTTAATCCCCAAAATCTGGAGCCAACAGCACTGCACACAGATGTTAATGGCAGTTACTTTATTTTACCTGCTCACAGTTATGGACTTGGGGTGGCTCTAGAAAAACTGGAGGTTCCAAACAATATTACAGTAATATGCATAGGTAAATCTACTTACGCACGTTGTGGCATAATAGCAAACTTAACACCTGCTGAAGCTGCATGGCGGGGTCATCTTACCTTAGAATTTTCCAACTCTTCTAGTGCAGACTGTCGGATTTATGCTAATGAAGGCGTGGTGCAATTGCTATTTTTAGAAGGCGAACCCTGTGCTATTAGTTATGAAGCAAGGCGGGGTAAATATCAAGATCAGTTAGAAATTGTGACTTTGGCTCGCATTTAGACTTGTGGTTAAGGTGCTACTCCTTCCTGCTTTACCTGGATACCAACAGTGTCAGCCCCTTCGGGGAAGTCAAAAGTCAAAAGTCAAAAGTCAAAATTTACCAAGCCCCTAAATTTATTTATGGGCTTGTACCTTTTTCTTTCTGGTCACAAAACAGGACTTACGCAAAAAATAGCCCAAACCCTAATTTCCAGGTAGGGGCAATTCATGAATTGCCCCTACCGCATGTAGTTTTGCGTAAGTCCTAAAAATTGAAAACCGCTATATCTTCCACAGGACTTACGCACAGCTAACGGAAAATCGAACCGCAGAGAAGCCAGTGCGCCCTTGCGGTTCCCCGACTTGAAGCAACTGGCGCGACGCAGAGGGCACCCAGAAATAAGAGTTTCAGAGAGTTCTTGCGTAAGTTCTATTCCAATTGAAGTCAAAAAACTCTGAGTACGCTACAACAGAAAAAAGCCTCTGCTAAACCTGTGAAAAAAAGAGTAACCCTCACCTTCCCGAAACGCGCCGTGCAAATGCCAGTCACTTATGTACTGGCTAAAGAGTTTAATGTCGCTGCCAATATTATCCGTGCCCAAGTTGCCCCAAATCAAATTGGCAAACTGGTATTGGAACTATCAGGAGATATCGATCAATTGGATGCAGCGATCGAGTGGATGCGATCGCGCCATGTTAATGTTTCTCATACTTTAGGGGAAATTGCGATCGATGAGGATGTCTGTGTCCACTGTGGCTTGTGTACTGGGGTTTGTCCTACGGAAGCCCTCAGTCTCAAACCAGAAACACACAAATTAACATTCACGCGATCGCGTTGTATCGTCTGCGAACAGTGTATCCCCACCTGTCCTGTACAAGCAATCTCTACAAATCTTTAACAATCCAAAATCCAAATTGCGCTCTCAGCCCACCAAAGGTGTGAGCTAAAATCCAAAATCCAAAATCCAAAATCCAAAATTGATATTACCCCAGCCCAAACACATCAGCTATTACACCACCATTACCCACCAGCCTAGTTTTTGCTGGAGAGTCATAAACTACTAATACCGAAGGTACGCCAGTAATATCCTGAAAAAGCGTAATTCCTTCAGCATGATCTTCCCGAACTCCATAAGGAATATCTTGTACAAAATCTGGATTGCTAAAAACATTTTCTGGCAAATTTACACCGTTTTTCCAGCGATAAAGTTGCACAGGACCATCTAAATCCATTGTTGGCCCAGCTAAAATTAACAAGTCTTTTCCATCTACATACAAATCCCGAATTCCCAAACCATTTAACCAGATAAAATGCTTTTTATATACTTCATTTACTTCGCCAACTTGCCTCAGTTTCAGAAGTCCAGGGCTAGAATCCTCTAACTCTATTTCTAGAACTACAGCCCAACCCCGCAATACGGGACCACGCAAACCCAGAAAAATTCGATTTTGATAAATGCCTATGCCTTCAATATCAAAGCCATTATCTTTTCCGGGAATTGCTGCTTTAATAAATAGGCCTAAATGAGAGTCTTCTGCCAAAGCTGTCATCAGCAAATTACCCTGGTTTGTCACCTCTAATTTAGCAGCATTCAACTGCACATCTGGCTTTTGGGGGTGTGGGCAAGATGAGAATAATTTCCCTTCTATTAAAGGAATCCTGCCTAAGAGGTAACGGTTGGGTTCTGATTCAATTTTTGCGAGTCTTTTGAGGTTTTTTGCATCGGCATTATCGGGTTTGGGTTTTTTGCGCTTGTAGCTGTGAGAACCGACAAACCATAAATAATAATCGCTGTAAGCAAGTCCTTCGATATCAATTTCTTGGTCTTCTGGTGCTGGTAAGCTGATAAATTCTGCTACTCTAAATTGTTGGTGGTCTGTAAATTTATTAGCATCAACCAAAGACAAACGTTCAATCGTTGAAGTTTCATCTGACCCGAACCACAAATACTTCTGATCTGTTAGTAGCACCGCAGATAAGTCTTCTCTGTGTTCTTTAAAATTATCTACAAAAGTCAATAAAACTTGATTAAGCAAATCTGAGTTTGGCATTTTAAATTATCTTTATGGTTGGGAAAATATTAATCATGTTATTATAATCTGTAATTTAAGGTCTGTAAAAAACATCCAAAAACTACAGTTTATAACTGATTAAGTAAAATTAATTATACCTGCTTTAACGAAACTCACGAGGCAAAGGAGAAGGTTAAAGCCTTAGCTGTGGCTACGAAATAAAAATTGAAATTTGCAACCAGGTATTACTTCCCCTTTGGTTTCGTCTAATTAATTATGCCAAAAGACTTAATCGAATCGTAAGGATAAATCTTTTCCTTAGACCTTGGATAGGTATTGCATATTTTTATAAAAAAATACAACTATCTAAAGAGCATAAGAATATTTTACCATCATCATTTCATAAAAAAAATCTCAAAAGTAGATGCAAATTTTTAACTAATGTTATTATGAATAACCTGATTAGGTATCCCATTAAGATCAATTATGAAATTAGCCACACAGCCCGCAGTAAAGACTCTAGGTGACTACGCCTACCAAGCGATTCAAAAACACTTTAAGAAAACCTTGAAGTGGGAAAAATCAGTGAAGAAAGATGAAGATCCAGAAGCACTGCACCAAATGCGAGTCGGAATGCGTCGCCTACGGACGACTGTAACTAAGTTTGGGCTAGCAGTAGATTTGCCCAAACCAGTGAGCGATAAAAATATTGGAAAAATAGCTCGTCGTCTTGGTAGTCTCAGAGATTTAGACGTACTCAAAGAAAGTTTGGAAAACAATTATAAACCAAATTTACCCCGCAAAGAGCAGGAATCTCTACAAATAGCTTTTACAGCTTTGGCTAAACAACGTGAAGATGTACTCTCAAGTGTGCAGAAAACGTTAAAGGATGAACCTTATAAATCTTTGAAAGAGGCATCCGAAAAGTGGTTGGAAAAACCCAGTTATCAACCTTTGGCAAATGTCAGTATTGGGCAAGTGCTACCAGATTTACTTTTACCAGAAGTGAGTAATTTCTTGCTGCATCCCGGCTGGCTAGTTGGCACCCAATTTGTGGAATCAGAGGTGAAAATCCGGAAAAACTGGGAACGAGAAAAGATAGAACAACAATTGACAACCGAAGGGGAAATTCTGCATAGTTTGCGAAAAGAAGCTAAACGTATACGCTACCAGATGGAGTTATTTACTGACTTATATGGTGAGTCTTACGCAGCTTATGTTACAGAAGTCAAAAATATCCAAGAAATTTTGGGTACGATGCAAGATAGTGTGGTTTTAGGTGACTGGCTTGGAGATATCTTCAAGTCAGAAATTTCAACTGAGCTACCCACCCTTGCTAGTTTGTTAACTGAAAATCGTTACCAGTCGTGGCAGCAGTGGCAACCCTTACAAGAAAGATATCTGAAAACTGAAACCAGGCATAGTTTTCATTTAACAATACTGCATCCGCTTTCAGGAGTAATTAGTTAAAAGTTACAGCCGATTTCAAGAAGCGTGAAATAGACAAACTAAGTCTGTTTTACTTCTGAATCCTGAATTCTGACTCCTGAATTCTACTATAGTTTTTGTTTGGTAAGGATTGGACTAACGAGCAGGCAATTGAATAGGTGCCTCTAGGGATAAAACATAAACACTGCTTTGGGGAATCTGGACAATCCGGGTATTTTCAGCAGAACGCAAGCCGGAAATCAATCCAATAGTGCTTCCTAGCATTGCTCCCCGGTCAAACTGGTCGGGATCGCCTTGGCTTAAATAGCCTGATATGCCTCCACCAATCCTGCCCCAAACAGAGCCATTCTCAACAGCTTTGTCATTAGCTCGCATCTGCGTAATGGTAGTGCCGGGAATCATTTGACTTGAGGCTTTAATTGAGACAATTCGACCCTTGACAACTAATGATTGTGCAACAATTTTAGCGCCACCATCAGTGGGTTTGAGCATAATAGTTACTGGAGTATTTTCTGGCGCTACAACGTTACCTTGACTATCTTGAATCGGACTAGCTAAGGGAAGTGTCAGAGGGTAGTCCTTTTTTTGACCGACATCTACGGTAACAGACGCCGGAAATGAGACAATAATTGCTGTGTCTTGAGGAATGTTAATCTCTTGACTAACTGCTTGAGTTGGTTGAAGCGGTTGAATGATTACTGGTTGGGCGCTAGCTGGGAGGATGATGGAACCCAACACAGATATAGAACAGGCGAGGCTCAAGAAGATTTGGGTTTTCATAACAGTTTTTCCTTTGATGTGAGTAGGTTTTTGAGGATTGAATCCCTTCACTCAATCAATAGGTTTGGGGTTATGGATTTATGCAGCAGTCTCTATGGGGGGAGTGGGGAGAGATAACTTTTGACCGAACAATTGGCAATTCGCAGTTCGCAATGACGCTACGCACAGTCGCTAACGCAATTGTCATCACCTCCGATCAAGAATTATTTCTGATCAACTGCAACAAGATAGACTCAAGACTTTGTAGTGCGGCGTTTGTAGTGCGCTGATGTTCTTCAAAATTACGCTGATGTTGTTCATGGCTATCACGTAACTCAAGTAACACATCATCCAAAATTGCACTACGACTCAGAACGCGGTCAACGTTACTGGTAAGCTCTCTCATTTCCTGGCTTAGTTGATCCAGTTGTGCCTGGGTGTTAGCTTGTCTAATGGTTAAATTGTCTAATTGTTCTTGTGTACTAGCTTGTCTTTCAGCTAACCCCAACATTATTTGTTCAATACGTTCTAATCGATTAGGGAAGTATTCGGGTGTGTCGGTCATTTTCCTTGTGTTGAACTACTACAATTTTACTTTTTTGTTTGATTCAATATTTAACTATAGGAATCCGATTTGATTTCTGAAAAAATCTAAGTATCTGTAGGGTGTGTTATGGCGTAGCCTAACGCACCTAAATCGTTAACTGGTGCGTTACGCCAAAGGCTAACGCAACGCCAGTCCGCTCAAGTCGGGAAACCCGATCCCAAATTTACGGGAATTCCAGGTTTTCAAGGACTTTACATCAAAGCGCACATCTTACTTGAAGATGGCGTGGAGGTGAACATTTTTCCATCTTGGAATAAACAATCGTTGCGATCGCCAGAGGAAGCAGAGGAATATAATCATCAAATGGTTGAAGCAGTTGGCGTGGTGCAGTTTGAAGCCACACTGACTCCAAATTCCCAAACCCGGGAATCGTTCATTAACTTAGCTCAATTAAGGCCGCACCTACAGGAAACTAATACCAATTCGCCAAAAGACGGCTATAAGTGATGATACTTTGATGCGGGGATAGCAAATCGTAATACTTATTGTTATAAATTCTTCAACAGAGTACTCGTATTTTCCACAAATTTGCTGTATTGTATTTATTCTGTCCAATTTTTCAGTACTCAACTCTATCACAGCATCCTATAGATCTGGCTGAACCTTGTTGAAAGGCTACATCAGCCTCTCAAAGAATCAGCGTTCAGATTCTCTTTTTTTATGACCACTTTTCCAAACCTTTAGCAGACATGAAAATCATCAAAAAATCTGAAAAGCTGACCCTGAAGAAGATGAAGGAAATGGAAGAAGCCGAAGACCAGATTCTTCAAGGTGAAACCGTTGATTTTTCCGAACTCGTGGTTGAAGAGAAACCAGTAATCGCTCCGGAGTATAAAGAACCTAATTATATTCCACTGCGTGACAATCCTTTAGTTCAATCTGTTGGTAACTCAGGCTGGCAGCCTTCTGATATTTGGCGGGAAATGAGAGTAGATAGTTTTTATGATGGATAGTGGGACTTAGGAATTACACATTGACAGGAAATACTAAATATGGATGATTTAAAAATCACATCTGTCGTAGGGCCACAGCAGTGCTGTGCCCCTACATCAAGGATATATTTACCATCAAAGTAATGATTAAAAACCACTTAAAGAACAATCAAATTTTTAATTGCTGCTTCTGAGTCAAAGCCATTGCAATACCTTTTTCGTAGTAAGCTGCCTCATTAATAAAAACAGGCCAAACGGTAGACTCACCCTGATAAACAATTGTTTGATTATCAAAAGTTATAAACATTGGATCTCCTGGATTCAAGGCTTGATAATCTTTGTCTTGAAGCTCTGGGTGAATCATACCAAATATTGTACCATCCTGTTGTTTTGGGTAGTCTACAACGGATAAATGGTGGTAGAGAGTTAATGTTTTGTTAGTTGCTGGAATCTCACCCTGGTTAAATTGTTCTAGATAGTCTAGAACAGCATGAATCAGTTCTTCGGTTTGTTGAAATAAGGTTGCTTTTAAAACACCTTGGGCAATGGGGCCAACCTCGAACGCAAAGCCTAATTCACACAAAGAATTCACAAATGGATTTTCTGCAACTGATTTAAAATCACAGGCATAAATCTTAACTAAAGGGTTAATTTCGCTCAGATAAGCAGCCAGCTTCAAGTTAAAGGGATTAGTATTTACTAAAATAATTGTCAGATCCATATTAGCTGTAGTGCTGTGCAAGTCTAAGATGAAATCTGCTTGTTTATCCCCATTTGATGCTAAGCTATTTTGAATTGATTTAGCTTGCAATTCTTCGTAACTATTAAGAGCCGGATTTTGTAAATCTTGTCGCAGAAAACAGCGATTTAAATCTTTTTCTAGATATCGCCTTGCTGCTGCAAAAGCCTGAGGATTTGCTAACAGAGTGACTGTCTCAAAACTTGGTCTAGTAATCAAGTCGGGAAACTGGGCAAATTTTTTGACTAAATAAGCGCCTGTAAACTCATTACCATGAGTTCCACCAACAATTGCAACTCGATTAATTTGGTTCACGATCGCACCAACTTTATTATGCAGCCATCGAGGTATTTTTCTCAACAGAATTCAGAAGTCAGGAGTCAGAATTCAGCAATGTTTTCTGTACAACTAGCGGATAAATAATCGGTGAAATACCGCACAAAGTTTTCAAGCAGTGGTGAATCTGTGGCTTGCTTCGGGCAGGGTATCCGCCACTGATTGATTCTGAATTCTGTATTCTGTATTCTGTATTCTTCTTCAATGTAACTTATAAAGCATTCACTTTGCTGATGCGATCGCGATTATGTGGTTGATTAAGATAGGACATATCAGGTCCATCGGGAATAATTCCGCCAGGGTTGAGTGGAAACAAGTTACCGTAGTAGTCCCGTTTCACACTTTCTACGTCGCAGGTGTCAGCAACACCTGGAAGTTGATATAAATCTCTTAAGTAAGTTCCCAGGTTTTCATAGTCTCGAATGCGTCGCCGATTACACTTAAATAAGCTGTAATAGACACTATCAAAGCGAAATAACGTGGTAAATAAACGCACATCTGCAAGTGTGAGATTGTCGCCACACAGATATCGATTAGTTTGCAATGCAATCTCAATCTCATCGAGAGTTGTGAACACTTCATTACAGGCTTGACTATACGCTTCTTGGCTTTGGGCGAAACCGCAGCGATACACGCCGTTATTTACCGCGTGGTAAATTTTCTCATTCCACCAGTCAATTTTTTCTTTGAGTTCTTCTGGGTAAAGATCCAATGTTGGGTTATTGGCGAACTCGTTAAATTGAGAGTTGAGGATGACAATAATTTCTGAACTCTCATTATTAACGATGGTTTTTGTTTGATTATCCCACAGGATTGGAACTGTAACGCGTCCACTGTAGCCCGGTTCTACCCGCTGATAAAATTCAACTAGGGTGCGACAACCTTGTTCTTCTTCGTTGAATATCCAACCGCCTTCAATGGGAGAAGGAGAGACGATACATACTGATATTACTGCTTCGAGTTTTTTAAGCGATCGCACTACTAAAGTTCGGTGCGCCCAAGGACAACCCAACCCAACATAAAGTTTATAACGTCCCGCTGCTGGTTGGTAAGGGTTTCCCTCTTCGGTGCTGATAAAGTTGCGAAATTGGCTACTAGGACGAATATATGCTCCTGACTTATTGGTAGGAGCAAGCTTTGACATCATTATCCGCCAAAGGGTCGTCCAGACAAACATTCCCAGCCAAATAATCAGCTTTGGAGGGAGTGAGCGACCTTTCTTTTTGGGGACAGTTGTATTGTCATCTAATGGAGTTGAGTTGCTCATGGCGACAACCTTGCTTTGAGAGCGATCGACTTAAACCATTTCAAATTCCAACTGATGACTTTTGATAAAATCATGAGTGAAATGATCTACCAAATTTGTATCAGCTAGTTCTAAATTATAAAAATCCACAGCTTCATGTTCAAAATATGGCCCAGCGTGCCAAGTTCCTTCATGTAATTTGATAAAACAATTTCCGGGAATGCGGAAAGCAGCAATTTTCTCTAACGCTGGTTCATTCACATCATTATTCGGTGGACAAACTGCAATTAACCAATCTTTTCCTGACAATGAACCTAAACATTGAGTACATTGCACGTGGCGAGTAATTTTATGAAACTTTCGCCCCCTTTTATCCAACCGCATAATATAAAATCGCGGAATTCCGTTTTGCAAGTTTAACTTGGCATCTTCGACATCATAAGCTTTGCCATCTTGACTGGCAAAAATTACCTGTCCATAACGACAAAAATTTTCTGGTGTTACCCATTGCGCCTGCAATTGTTGCACTGTTCGCGATGTATTCATATCAAATTTTTTGATGTTCAGAATTCAGAATACAGGAGTCAGAATTCAGAATTCAGGAGTCAGAAGGCTTGGATACCCAAGCTTGATAATTTGAACAAAATCAAGCAGGTATACAAACATTGATTTTTTAACCATTCTGAATTCTGTTAGAGGTTGTTTTAAAAGTGGTTGGCTATGATTTTAATCACATTTTTACCCCCCTTAATCCCCCCGATGGATTGGGGGGAAACCGGAAAATCTAGTTCCCTCCCCTTGATAAGGGGAGGGTTAGGGTGGGGTAAACAAATATTTGACACACTACTACAGACTTTTTAAACATCCTCTTAGCCCAGCTTGGCGTAGCCCATTCTGAGTTGGTGAATTCTGACTCCAAAACAATCTTAGCTAGCTAGATAACTACGTACTTGTTCCTTTTGACGCCTCAGAAGACTGAGAGCTTTTTGCTCTATCTGACGCACGCGTTCTCGACTAATACCCATGCGATCGCCAATTTGTGCTAAAGAAAGTTCATGTCCATCTGTCAGACCAAAACGCAAGGTTAATATTTCTCGTTGCTGGGGAGACAGTTTTGACAACAAGTTTTGTAAGTCTTGGTGCAAGGATTCTTCTGCGGCGTAGTCTTCGGGAGAAAGTCCGTCATCTTGCAATATGTCTTGCAATTCTGTATCCTGTTGTTCACCAACTCGCGCTTCTAGGGAGAAGGGTTGACGGGCTAAATACAAACACTCACGAATCTGGGTGGGTGTCAAAGACAACGCTTCGGCAATTTCAGCGGTAGTGGGAACGCGACCCAATTGTTGAGATAATTCTCGCTGTACCCGCTTAATTTTATTCAGTTTTTCAAAGATATGAATTGGTAATCTAATTGTACGTCCTTGCTGAGCGATCGCTCGTGTGATTCCTTGACGAATCCACCAGTAAGCATAGGTAGAAAACTTATAACCAAGAGCGGGATCAAATTTATCTACCCCTCGCTCTAAACCCAAAGTACCCTCTTGGATTAAATCCATAAATTCTAAGTTGCGGTGCTGGTATTTTTTCGCCACAGCTACCACCAATCGCAGATTCGCTTGAATCATTTTCTGCTTGGCTTGCTGTCCTTGATTTAGCTGTTGCTCCAACACCTCAACACTTAACTCCATCCGATCTGCCCATTCTTGCAGCGTGGGTTCATGATTTAGTTTCACAGCCAATTCTTCTTTAGCCGCTAGTAAATTCATCATCTGCTGCACTTTTTGGGCAAAAAGAATCTCTTGCTCACGAGTCAACAAATCTACACGCCCGATCTCTTGCAGATAAATACGCACAATATCATCTGTAGTTCGAGCTTTTTTATCTGCAACTAAACTTTTTTTCTTCGTTTTTTGAACTTCGGTTTGTGGAGATGTTAAGTTGCTCATGGTTATTCACTCCTATGTAACCTTCTGAATTTATTGGTATCAAGTCTATATACTCAGACTTATAGCCCTTTCACACAGCTAATCTATCCATTGGCAAGACTAATGAATTTTCGTCTCTGACACATTAAAAGTCAATTATTGAAAATAATCAACCCAAAATCAACTACCCCCTAATATTACCATCTTTAACACTGACAAATCAATTACCAAAAGTATCATTCAATATCTAAGCTTAAGCAGTCACACTCCTTTAGGAATAAGTTATTCTTGCATATCCTCAAGTTTATTCAATACAAAATTAGCCATTTTTATCTCTAACTTATCATGAATTAATCTAATTAAATACTAAAAAACTAGGTAAGCATAATTCAAGATAAAATAAGAGCCTATTACTTGTAGGGCGGGTTATGGGCGAGAGTACGGTACTATTCTTAAGGATTGGGTGCGTTAGCGTTTCGCGTAACGCACCCTACGTATCTAAATAATTAGGTAAGCATAATTTAAGAGAAAATAAGAGCCTAGTTTTTAGTGAGTGATTAAATGTTTTCAAGATTACTGTCCTAACTATAAAGTTTGATTTATTTTTGCCTAGCTACTTAAAAACATAAAAATAAAATTGGCAACATTTTCTCTATATGGGTGATGAATTTAAAAGTATGTAACCTGTTTTTAGAGTTATTTTTTTGTACAATTTCCCAGTGGTGATTACGCAACACAGATCTAGATTGCATAGTCAGTTACATAACATCAACTTTCAAAAGATTTGAGATGCCAAAAAAACAGCCGCGTATGTGTGACAATTGCGCTTGTGCCATATTCCACGCAGACATCTGCATCAGGTCTGGTATTATGGGTGTAACTGCTAGTAATGACATTTTTTAAACTAAAAGTAGTAACAGTGGTCACATTAACACCAAGGTTAATACTTGGCAAGACAGCAGCACCCACGATCGCCATTAATATCCTCCCAAAGCAAAAAGATGCGCCTTTAGAGCTGGGTGCTGGACTGCCATGCAGCATAAGTAATAGTTTTTCCCAAAATACTCACCACAGACAGATGACTAGGAACGCCAATCTATACGCCCCCACAATTGATTGATATCATGTCCAGTCGAAGAGTTATTGAATAGTCGCACCTAATACGAATTTTTGTAAAGATTGTTTAAATATCTTAAAAGAAACCTATAGTATTACCATAGCTAATCCTCTCTTCAAGCATCATCTAAACAGATATTGGTTCAGAAAATCGCCTACTTCATTGGCGCATAACCCCACATGAACCGTCTTCCCTGCTTTTCTAAGAATGTCTAATCCTTGACCATGATTGCGGGGATCTGGATCGATGATAGATACATATATCTCATGTATACGAGGATCTTTGGCGATCGCTAAAGCACATGCAGGTGTGCGTCCATGAAAAGAACAAGGTTCAAGGGTGACGTACATTTTTAAGTAATCAAAAGCTTGAACTTGAATCTGATTAAGTGCGTCAGCTTCAGCATGATCTTTGCCTGGGGCGTGTGTGTATCCTTGAGCTACTATCTTTTGAGCATCTACAATTACACAGCCCACTGGTGGGTTTGGTAAACATTCAGGCAAAGCTTTTCTGCTTTCGTTCAAAGCAGCCAGCATAAATATCTCATGCATTTTTTCGCGTAAATTATCAGACTTTGTGTATTAGAACTGAGTAACTGTCAGTTTAATGCCAGAATCAAGTTTAGGAACCTTGAAATACTCAACTGGCTCAGAATTTTGATTTCTTTGGGCATTTGTTTGCTGCGGACATTCCTTGAAGAAAGATTCTGGGTTATTGAGGATTTCCAGCGGCTTTATTTTTTTACATTCTTCGTCTTGGACTGCTGAAATTGATTGAGAAGTTGGTCTTAGATTAATAGTCTGCCCGCTAAAATTCCTCCATTTAGTATTTATGGTGGCTGGTTCGGTCAATAAAGCTTGAGCCTCATTGCGATCGCCTCTTGCATTTGGGGCATTCTCTTGGTTACCATAGGCACTCTGGGGGAGAGAGAGTGCGCTCATCGCAACGATTAAGGGGATAGAAAAGTATTTCATCATTATATTTATCAAGCTTGTCAGTTTAATAATTACAATTTGCTAGATACGGATACCGAAAAATAGGAGCCTGGTTTTAATACTTCTTAAAGCATATACAAATTAAAAGCAATCGTCATGCACTGAATGGGTGAAAATAGGCACCAGGCATGGGATGCCTGGAGTAAGGGTAGATTGTTTGGCAATAAAATTAGTAAAGACTAGATCTGATGAGCATTTTTGTAATTCTGAGCAACCGTAGGCAGCAGCTACGTTTACTTGTTATTGTCATAAGTATTGTAGTGACTCTTGGTCTTCACTATTCACCTAGTTCAAGTCAAACCGTGACGCGAGACAAATTTCTGTGGCCTTTTTCATCTAAATCGCCTTGGAATATGCCTATTGGCTCAAATGCCCGTTACATCAGAGCGAATATTGAGAAGGCGCAGAATATTGGCATCGATGAAGAGTACTTTTACAAAATTAATCCCAGCAATCCATTACGTCCAGTTTATGCTCCTGGTGCTTGGGGTCAAGGACGCTGTACAGGCACTCAATCAATGAACATTTATTTACCGATACCAGATACATTGATTATTCCAGATGCCACACAATATCCATACCACACACCTAACAATGCTTCAGCCTTTTTGATGCCAGATGGTAAAACTCTAGTGCAGCTTGAACCTTTGGCTCGTTGCCAAAAAGGAGGTTCAATCTATGGTTGGCGTTACTATCCCGATATAAATATTTATGGAGAGGGAATAGGCGGCGCACATTTTGGCTCTGGCCTTTCTTCTATTGGTGGTTCTATTCGCAAAGGTGAACTTACCAACAATCAACCCATTCGCCACGCATTAAAAGTTCTGCTCTGGGCTAAAAAATATCTGTACTATACAAATTCTATTCCTGGATATCGTTGGCCTGCAAATCGTGCTGATAACTATGCAGCTCGAGTTTATGGTGGTAAAAACCCTGCCCTTGTACAAGGAACCTTATTAGCCATTGCGCCAACACTAAGGACATATAATCTCAACTTGCAAACAGCCGCAGCTAAAAAAATCTTTCATGCACTACAAGATTATGGTGCTTATGTGGTTGATGATTCAGCATGGGACTCTCATGACATTGCGGTTGAACAAGGAGTTAATAAAGAGTTTCGTCAAATCTATGGCTACGATTTGAATGATAAAAGTGGCAAGTTCTATCAGGAATTGATGAGACTATTTCAAACACTTTCTATTGTTGATAACAACAGTTCAAATAGCATTGGTGGTGGTGGTATTTTGCGTGTAGCTCTGGCTCCACCTATCGGTAACTAATCGATTAGGTATTGAGCCGAAATCCACGGCTCAATACCTAAGGTTAAAACTCTCCGGCTAAAACTGCAACACTTTACCATGAACACAAATAAAACAAAAGCCGCCCTACACTTCGTTAAAGGGCGGGGTTTGCATCCCTGTTTTTTGGTCAAATCTTCTAAATCTGTTGATGTAACCCGCAATAAAGCAGACATCTCGTAGCACCCGTTTTTTAAACTTTCTCTATCTTATAGAGGATGTCAAACAACCTGAAAATTAAAGCTAAAACTTGCCCAATTATTCACATCCAAGATATATGAGTCGGCGGCTGTACCGTTCATCTCGGCTTTGATGGCGCTGGCGTTATGCAAATCTTGTAGCAAGGCTTGGACAACATCTAACGATTTCAACAATGGGGCAATTGGCTGCTGGTCAGATGTCGGATACTTTGTAGTGTTCAAGACTGCCAGAGTTGCACTGAAGGGGGCAATACTAAAAATTAGTTGTTGTTCCGAAAAGAAGGCTGGCGCTGGAATTACCCATTCAGAACCAGCATTTGTTTGGGGTAAGGTGAGGGTTTCACCCGGGGCGATGACAACTTCCCGAAACAGGGGCTTGGTGTCTGTAGTGTTTGGTTCTAAGGGAGTTTCCCAAGAGTAGAAAGCAATTGCTGTCTGATTATTTCTTAATCCTAGCAAGATTAAATATACTGGGCGATCGCTTTGATTTTCCAAACGATACTGCATTCGACTACCAACAGGCACTGTAGGAGTAGGTAGAGACGCAATTAATCTCGTCTGTGGCGATTTGGTAGAGACGCGATTCATCGCGTCTGTGGGGAGTGATTTTTCAGAAATCAGAGTTCGCAGTGTTTGGCGTTGCGTTAACACCTGAGATGATGTGCCACTGATTATCTCTAGGCTTGCTTTGACTGCTAGGCCCGAAGAACCTTCATTTTCTGTGAGTCGCCATAACTTGGCTGCTAGCAAGGTAGATAATTTTGGTGCCAACCGCAGTACTGCCACTTTTACTGCTTCGCCAACTTCGCCTGCGGTGTTGGGAATTAATTCGCCATCAAGAGTAAATAATCCATAGCGACTGGGTGTTTGCTGGAGTTTACCAAATATATAATCAGCTGGTTGTTCCCCTGCGACTACGGTGGACAGATGGGCAGTAGCGGCAAAGCCACTTGTGGCATCTACTCGTTCAATTCTTTCCAGTCGAGTATCCAGACCAATTATTAAATTAATATTTCTTGGCAAAACGCGGACTGCTTCTTGGACAAGTTGCCCGACTTGCACCCCAGTTGCACCTTCGATTTTGGCAATTTGGGCTTTTGCTGTTAACCCAGTACGCGATCGCAATACTAATTGCTCTGTTGTTGCTAGAGTGAATCGAGAATTAACTCCGTAGTATAGCAGCACTTGGGGAGGTAATCCTGCCAACCACAGATGCACTGTTTTGCCGTCTTCTTCAATGGCTCTCACCACGCCCTCTGCACCAATGTTACTCTCTGGAAGAGACGTTACATTTAAGGTGTCTGCATATTGATTTTTCTGGGTATCTAATAAATCTGGTTGCTGTTTGCTACCCATTTTAGACAGAGAATTTTCCACATGAGACAGGGCGACTTGAATTTTGGTCGCTGGGGTAGTTTCCCATAAATACTGGGTCAAGGCGTAGGTAAATAACCCGGCACTAAAACCAGAAAACAGCGCTTCCCTCGCTGACTGCTTGGGATTTGAGGTAGCTGTTAACACAACAGGAGTGCTGAGGGATTTTTGAGTTTTCAGCTGTTGGAGAAAATCGAGTTCCTCTGTTATAAGCTTGGCTTCTGGTGACTCTTGGAGGGCGCGAATTTTTAAACCTATGACTGAACTAGGCGCATCATAGCTAGTATCTAATACTGCTGTGACTTGGTTAGTAGGGAGCGATCGCAATAATAATAGTAAAGTTTCTTCTAATAAATAATTGACTATTTTATCAGTTTGTGATTCCGAATTTTCATTAGCTGACACTAGAGCATTTTGCATTGTCTCCGGCGATGTTTCCAATTTGACACGGCTGCCGTAGCCGCTAAAGTGGAATAGAACCACATCGCCGGGTTGAGCTTGTTTGCCTAGATGGTCTAAAAAAGCCGCTTCAATGAATTCCCTGCTAGCTTGTTCGTCAGTTAAAGTGAGAATATCTGACCTTTGGAAACCAAAGCGATGAATCAAAAGTTCTCTTTGAAGTTCCACATCAGTGATACAACCACTGAGGGCATGAATTTTTGGGTATTGATTAATACCTATTAATAACGCCAATTTGCGCTGACTGGGTTGTGCCAAAGCATAGTAGTAGCGATTTCCCAAAGTCAACCACTCAGCTTCAGTTACTCCCAATAAGGCAAGTATTGAGCCAATTCTGTTTAAAAACGTGCGCCGTTTCATAATTAGCCACCAGTTCTCAGCCTACCAGCTAGCAGCTTAAAGGTTTGAGGCCTGTAGTGTAAAGTGACAGATGGTATTTGCTAGATCAAAGTAGGGAGTGGGGAGTGGGGAGTGGGGGGAGATGGGGGAGACAAGAGGACAAGGAGAATAACTCTTAACTCTTAACTCCTAACTCAGCACTCACCACTCAGCACTCTCCCTAAACCGACACCTCTATCCGCATTGCCCGCGCCAATTCTGCGGCTACTTCCGGGCGGGAAAATTCTGGTGGAGGTAACTCACCGCGTCGCAGCATTTCCCTGACTTTGGTTCCCGATAGGTGAACACGTTCTTCTGGCTTGCTAGGACTAGTTTTAGTTGTAGCCATCTGCTTGGTACGGGTACAGTAGAAAGCGTGTTCAAATTTCATGGGCACGATGCCTAATTCACTTGGCTCAAATTCCTCAAAGATGTATTGAGCATCGTAAGTGCCATAATAGTCACCAACGCCAGCATGATCCCGCCCGACGATAAAGTGAGTACAGCCGTAGTTTTTGCGGACTAAAGCATGGAATATTGCTTCACGAGGCCCAGCATAACGCATTGCGGCGGGATTAATTGCCAAAATTACGCGATCGCTTGGGTAGTAGTGTTCCAGCAAAATTTCATAACAACGCATCCGCACGTCGGCGGCAATATCATCATCTTTGGTTGCCCCGACCAATGGATGCAAAAATAAAGCATCTACTGTTTCTAAGGCGCACTTTTGGATGTATTCGTGGGCGCGGTGGATGGGGTTGCGAGTTTGGAAACCGACAATGGTTTTCCAGCCATTTTCACGAAAGATTTGCCGTGAGGCTGCTGGATCGATTTGATAAGTGGGAAACTGGGAATGGGGTTCGCGTTGCAATAGCCAGATATCACCAGCCAGATGTACTGAACCTTGGTTATAGAGTACCTGCACGCCGGGATGATTTGCATCATCAGTGCGGTAGACATTAATTGCCTCGCGGGTTTTGTCGTAGTGATATTTTTGCGTGAGTTGCAAAACTCCAATAAACCGCCCTGCGGGGTTATCTAGGCGAATCAAGCCACCTTCTTTGAGAGGGGAAGCTACTTCTTCAGCTACCGATAGTGTAATTGGTATTGACCACACAAAACCGTTAGCTAGTCGCATTTCTGTTACAGTGCGATCGTAGTCTTCCTGATTCATAAAACCCGTGAGTGGACTAAAACCACCGATCGCAATCATTTCTAAATCAGAAACGGCGCGATCGTCAAGTTGCACTCGTGGCAAAAAATCAGCTTTTGAGAGAAATTCCTCTCTTTGTTCTGGTGTGGCGATACGGTTAACCAACTGTCCACCGTGCGGGGCAATGGCATCTGGATGGTGACTCAACGTAATCCCCTCTTGCAATAATTGCTATTGTTTCAGACTATGTACTAACTTACCAAATGGTGGGACAAAACTGAGTGCTGAGTTAGGAGTTAGGACTTACCCTCCATTAGGTGCAACGCATTCATCCCATACCTGAAGGACGGAATGCGTCACTCTAGTGACTGTTGTTCATGGGCTTTGTACTCTAAATACTTGTAAAATTAATCTCCATCTGGTAATTGCTAACCCTTTGACGCCCATGTATTGTGACTACCTCATCCAAATCCTGACTGCCCGTGTCTATGATGTTGCTCAAGAAACACCACTAGAGTATGCGCCAAATCTGTCTGCACGGCTGAATAATCAACTCCTGCTCAAACGTGAGGATATGCAGTCAGTATTTTCCTTTAAATTGCGGGGTGCTTATAACAAAATGGTACAACTGGCGCCAGATATCTTGGCACAGGGTGTAATCGCAGCGTCAGCGGGAAACCATGCTCAGGGCGTCGCTCTGGCAGCCAACCATCTGGGAACGAGAGCGATTATCGTCATGCCGATAACCACACCCCAAGTTAAGGTAGATGCGGTTAGAAATAGGGGCGCAGTGGTTGTATTACATGGAAATACCTACGACGATGCTTATGCTTATGCCCGTCAATTAGAAGCTGAAAAAGGGTTAACTTTTATTCATCCCTTTGACGATCCCCATGTCATTGCAGGACAGGGAACAATCGGCATGGAAATTTTACGGCAATATCAGCAACCCATCCATGCGATTTTTGTAGCCATTGGTGGGGGCGGATTAATTTCTGGAATTGGGGCTTATGTGAAACGGTTGCGTCCCGAAATTAAAGTGATTGGTGTTGAACCGGTGGATGCTGATGGTATGTCTCAGTCCTTGAAAGCTGGACATCGGGTGCGTTTATCCCAAGTGGGGTTATTTGCTGATGGGGTAGCGGTGCGGGAAGTAGGTGAAGAAACCTTCCGTTTGTGTCAGCAGTATGTAGATGAGATTATTTTAGTGGATACGGATGATACTTGTGCGGCGATTAAAGACGTGTTTGAGGATACGCGATCGATTTTAGAACCAGCAGGTGCATTGGCGATCGCAGCTGCCAAAGCCTACGCAGAACGAGAACAAATCACAGGACAAACTTTAATTGCTGTAGCTTGCGGTGCAAATATGAACTTCGATCGCCTCCGTTTCGTTGCAGAACGGGCAGAGTTCGGCGAACGCCGCGAAGCTATTTTTGCAGTCACAATTCCTGAAGAACGAGGAAGTATTCGCCAGTTTTGTGAATGTATTGGCAAACGCAATCTCACCGAGTTTAATTATCGCATTGCCGATGCCAAAACAGCCCATATTTTTGTCGGTGTGCAAATTCAAAACCGTGCTGATGCTTCAAAGATGGTAGAAACCTTTGAAGCTCACGGATTTGAAACCCTGGATTTAACAGACGACGAACTTACTAAACTACATCTACGGCACATGGTGGGTGGGCACTCTCCCCTTGCTGACAATGAATTGCTCTACCGTTTTGAGTTTCCAGAACGTCCCGGTGCATTGATGAAGTTTGTTGGTTCCATGAGTCCGAATTGGAATATCAGTCTTTTTCACTACCGCAACAACGGGGCAGACTACGGACGAATTGTCGTTGGTATTCAGGTTCCTCCCCACGAAATGGAAGAGTGGCAAGCATTTCTGGATACCCTTGGTTATCGGTATTGGGATGAAAACAAGAATCCGGCATACAAGTTGTTTTTGGGGTGAGTGGGGAGATTGGGAGGTGGGGAGGTGGGGAGATGGGGAGCAGGGGAGCAGGGGAGAAGTTGCAGTAAGTTTTTCCCCTCTGCCCCTCTGCCCCTCTGCCCCTCTGCCCCTCTGCCCCTCTGCCCCTCTGCCCCTCTGCCCCTCTGCCCCTCTGCCCCTCTGCCCCTCTGCCCCATGCCCCAATCCCTAATTCCGATAACTACCTTGCAAGATCATATTGGAGTCCCAAGTATATAACCCAATTTGGTCGGGAACCTTAGAGAATCTCCCTGTCCGATAGCCTCTAGATAATTCATTCAGCACTTTATTTTTGATCTCTCGAAGTTCCTGAGAATTTATTTCTCCGTAAATTCCAGCGATTACTTCAGCGACGGTGAAAACTTTACCTGGATTTTGCTCAAAAAGAGAAGTGAGGGCATCAATCAAGAATTGGCCGTCAAAAGCTTTGAGCATTGGTACTGTTTTTGTCTTCGGAGGTACGAAAGGTTTCTTCTTTTTGTTTTTGATACTCCTAGAAGCACCATTACCATTGTTTGGGGCGACTAAACTTAAATCCAGAGTGTAACAACCGGGTTCTTCGGGAATAATTACCCAGTAGCTTCTTTCTCTGCCTTGGGTGAGGGAAGATTGAACTCTACCTTTCACTACTTTAAATAGATTAGAGTCTAATTCTCCATAAAGCGATCGCACAATGAAATCGATATGACACACAGTACCTGCCTGTTCTTGCAGTAGCTGTTTTATGGCTTCCATTCGAGACAGAGATTGATACTGGGGTAGCATGGGGATTTCCGGCACCTTAGCTGAGTTATCGTTGTTCTCTGGAAGTGCCTGTATATCTGGGGATGTACTTCGAGTTTGACTTGTTTTTGTATCAACAGCAGCAAAGGAAGTATCGATTTCAATGTCGTCTGAGTCTGTTAGTTCTGACTCTATAGACTCCACCAAGTTGATTTGGGAGATGTCATCATGGGCTGACAAAAACCGCAGAGAGGCTTCTGGGGAAGAAGTGGAAGTTTCGTCAACTGCCTTCAGTCTTGATATATGCTTGTTGCCATCGGAGAAAGACCAGGTAGATAATAACGCTTCTACATGATCCAGTTGCGATCGCGCTTGCACAAATAAGCGTTCATACTCTTCTGTGAGGCGAGCATAATAGTCTCGTAATTCCAACAGTGGCGAGAGAAAGGTACCCGGAGGTGGTTCTAGTTGTCCCTTTGAATTCATAGCGCTTTAATCAATTTAAGTCAGTATCACTTTTGTAAGACATTGGTCTGGGTTTAGCTTTGACAGATGCGGGTTGGGATTTCTTCGGCGGTTGGGGAGGACGACATCTCTCACAATATAAAGGTCGAGGTCCATAAGTCTCACGTTTTGTCAGATCGTTACACTCTTTACAGACAAACTGGAAAACACGAGTGTGAATCTCTCTTTTGTGCGCCCTGACAGTATATTCCCTAACATCAATGAATTTACTTGCCATAATTAGGAATCTTCAATTTCCTTCGTATCAATGTCCTATCAATATAGCTATTCAAGCAAATGAAACTGCATCAGTGTGTGTTTATGTAGAAGTTTTATCCAAATCAGTGAATTTGATGCCAAGGACAAGGTGCGAATATTGCTAAGCAACAAATTCAGAATTAGCCTTGGCTATCCCCTGAGCATATACCTGGTGATGAGCAAACACGATCGATCGCCATTCATATAGTGCTTGAGAAAGAAAAACAATTCCTACTGCCTATAACTAGCTGCTTTTGCCTGACGTGATGTACTTGCGATGCAGAGTGTGTAGTCTTCAACTAAAGTATAATCCCTCTGAATAATGCCAGTGTTGTAAATCAAGTACTACATAATCAGATTATCTCGCCAAGAAAAGGCAAGCACGGACTCGTTTGGTTAGATAAGACTGGGCTTCCACAACAGTATCTTAAAGACCTCAAAGGAGCTGCTTGAACAGACTGTAGAAATCTTACCAAAGTATTCGCACCTGAATTTTATTCGTAGAGATATAGACATAAGAGATTTTTGTCGGTTTCATCAAGGAAATTTACATAGATTGACAAATCAAGTTATTGGCAGTGTATTTAATTGCCCATTTTATTTATAGCCCTTCTTCCTTCTGATAGAGGATTCTCGATCGAGGAAGCCATTTATGTATAAGCAACAACCGCCTCTTTAAAAATAAGAGGCGGTGATTATCGCTAATTAAGGCATAACCAAAATGTAAAACCCTGAATATTTACTTGAGAGAAAATTATTTGCGATCGACAAAATCGGCATCAATCACATCTTCAGTGCCCTAGCGTTGTTGTTCGCCACTCGTGTTGCTCGCAGCTTGGGCGTAGACAGCGCTAGCCATTTGCATTAAGGCTTGTTGTAAATCGCTAGATAAAGATTTAATGCGATCGCTATCAATACTTGTCGGGTTTTGGGGAAAAGGGGAAAGAAAAAACCTTTAACCTTTACCCTTTAACCTTTTCCCCAAACCCAATGCCGAGTTAAAAATGCTTTACCCGAGCAGTATTGCGATCGCTATCATCTTGGTCAATAGCCCGTCGTAAATCATTTACTAGCGCTTCAATGGAAGAGCGATCGCAAGACTCACTTTATCACCCAAGTCTTGTAGCTGTTTTTGGGCTTGATAGATTAGTGAATCTGCTAGATTATTGGTATCAATTTGTTTGCGGCGTTTCCGGTCTTCTTCAGGGTACTGGGGATTGGCTAATGGAGATTGGTGATTGAAAGTTTACCCGTTATCAAGCCACTAGGACACCAATTCAGTAATCCAGGAAGAACCTCTCCCCCAACCCCTCTCCTACGAGGAGAGGCGAGTTTAGCTCCCCCTTCCCTTCAAGGGAAGGGGGCTGGGGGGTTCCCCCAGCGTTCACTGTCCCGGAATGGTTCTAGGCGTTCAATATCCCGGAATGGGTCCCAACGAATGAGTGCCATAACTATCACCTCTAAGATAAACTATCTAGTCTTAGGAGGCTCAATCTCAAGCTTTCTAGCTTGCGAACACCTGATATAATACGTTTGTCGAGCAATCTTCAAATTTCACTAAGCTCAATCTCAAGCTTCCTACCTATCACACTAGATCGGGATTCAAGTTGAGTAGGTTAGGTTTTATAGTCAAGAGCGATCGCAATAACCGTACCTTTTGAGAGTTCACAAAAAATCCGACTTACCCATCAGCAACACAAAATAAAAAGTTGTTAGTAGTCAATGGGAATCAGAAAAACACTGAATCGATGACAACTAACAACTAATTGACAAAACCATTTTAGATCGCAGTCAGTTTTGTAGCTCTACTGCTGACTTGGTGCAGCGGGTTGCGATTGAGGTTGGCGTAAACGGCGCAAAGACTCCCGCAATTTGTTTTGGCTTGTGTTTTCTCTTCGCCGCCGTCGATTTGTGCTTGCTTGTGGTTTTTGTGATGAATTAGTAGTTGCTCGTTCACTACGGATGCGGCGTAGAGACTCTCTTGCACTTCCTTGAGAGCTAGTTGTCCTTGTTTGAGATGATGAACTTGTGGCAGTATTTTCGACTCTCTGACGACGCAACCGCCGACTAAATCCAGATTCTGCCGGTCTTGTGGCTGTAGCTTCATTAGATGGTGTAAACTCTCGCCGCCTGCGTCTTGGAGATTCTTGTGTGGTATTGGAGTTGGTAGCTGCCTGTTGGGTTCTTTGTTCTGCTTGTCTTTGTCTGTTCCGTTCTTGAACTTGGCGGTGTCGCTGTGAACCTTTTATGGCAAATTCAGTGGCGATGGATACTCCTTGTCTGCCTCCAGATGCAGGTTTTAATTTCCAGTCACGCGCTTGTCTCAAGGTTTCTTCATCCAAATCGCGGTTTCCACTGGAGCGAGCAATCCGCACGTTGGTAACATTACCTTGTGCATCAGTATCAACAGCTACTTCTACTCTCCCTTCTACCCCTCGCCGTCTTGCTGCCTCAGGATACTTGGCATTGCATTCGCGGCAGGCTGCACGACCATTACCATTACCATTACCTGAATTGTTAATCTGTGGAGGTGTTGGGACTGTTGGTGCTGCTGCTACCGGACGGTTTATAGGTTCATTGCCTGTACCGCTACCAGAACCAGGACCTGTTCCTGAGCCTGTACCGCTACCAGAACCAGAGCCTGTTCCTGAGCCTGTACCGCCACCAGAGCCAGAGCCTGTACCTACAGCAACGCTGGAACCAGAACCACCAGAGTCACCTGTTAAGACTGCGCTACCACTGCCACCACCGCCTTGACTAGCTCTTGAGTCTCCGAGTTTGCTTAAAACTTCTCTTAACTGTTGACTACCTTGGTTTGCAGAGGAGGTAACAGTTCTCGCAGCTACTTCTGGCTTGGGAGCAATTTCTCTATTTTGTGGCTGTGGTTTTTGAGTAGTCTGTTCTGGAACAGGCTGAATTTTGGGTTTTTCAATAAATTGTTGGACTGGTGGAGTTTCTATAGGCTGTTTTTGTATAATTTCTGGTTCTTTTTTGGGTTCTTCTGGAATTTTTTCAAGTGGCTTTTCTGGTTCGGTAGTCGGAGAATCAACGATCGCCACCTCTATTGGCTCATCATTCTCTTCAGGCATTCTTGTCAAATAATTACTTATGCCTGAAGACAATACGCCGAAATGCAGCGCCAGTGAGCCTATCAGACTGTAAGCCAGAAAAGACTTGAGAGCCTCAACTTCTTTGGAACGTTGCTTGACAGTAATACCGGAAAAGCTCATAGCTATTGCTACCTATTCTCACTAATTTAGTCATCTTAGAATGCACGGTTACAAATATCAAGCAAAAAATTAAAATTATTTGAAGTAGTTTTATGTAACCCAACACTAGCCAAAACATCTTTGAAAACTATCAATATCACGATTTATAAACAAAATAAATTTTTGTTTTGATATAATTAATTTTTGTAACCCGAGCAAATTTATGTACGGTACTTACACAAGCAGCACATAAAGTAAATCAAAATCACGATCGTTACATTTGAAAAAATTATCATTATATTTTAAATTTTATTGAGAAAAAGTTTCAACTTTTCTCTAGATTCTGCTAGTCTTACTGTGTGTTGTTGATGACGTTTAGAGAACATGGGTATTCAGAATTTGTTTGTAGCAGGCGGTGTGGTCATGTGGCCGCTGCTGGGATTTTCAGTATTGGGTGTGGCACTGATTATCGAGCGTATCAGGTTTTGGGTAAGGATCAATCAGCGTCAAAGCCGTGTGGTGCGGGATGTGTTGAATCTTTATCGCCTCGATAATGTTGTCGGTGCAATGGATAAACTTCAGAAAAACGCAGATTTGCCACTCGCCCGCATTTTTCTTGCAGCTTTAGAATTAGAGGAGCCAAATCCAGAGGAATTTCGTTTGGCATTGGAAAGTGAAGCGCAGGCTGAAATCCCAGTACTCAAACGTTTCCAAAACATTTTTGAGACAATCATTAGTTTAGCACCACTTTTGGGTCTTCTGGGCACAGTATTAGGATTGATAACTTCCTTTGCCTCCCTCAATCTTGGTGACGTGGGAGGTAGCAAAACCACAAGTGTTACCTCTGGGATTAGTGAGGCTCTTGTATCTACAGCATCAGGATTGATTGTTGCCATATTCATACTCATGTTTGCCAATACCTTCCGGGGATTGTACCAGCGTCAAATCGCGTTAATTCAGGAGTATGGGGGACAACTAGAATTACTTTACCGCCGTCGCTATGAACGAGGAGAAAAAACTTATGCGTCTTCCAGATGAACCAGAACTTCCATTACAAATCAACATCGTACCGATGATTGACGTGATTTTTGCAATTTTGACATTTTTTATCATGTCAACTTTGTTTTTAACACGTTCAGAAGGTTTGCCTGTAAATTTACCGAAGGCAGCCACAGCAAAACAACAACAAGTCCCCTCTAAAATTACCATCACAGTAGATGAACAAGGAGTAGTAAGCCTGAACCGAAAACCAGTTGCAGTTGATGATTTGACACAGCAAGTGCGGACTTTAATTGGTTCTAACTCAGAAATGTTAGTGATTATTAATGCTGATGAAAAAGTTGGTCACGGTAAGGTGGTGGCTGTGATGGATCGGGTGCGTGAGGTACCGGGGGCAAAATTAGCGATCGCCACTCAAAGACAATAGGAAAAGGGGGGATGAGGGGGATGAGGGAGATAGTTTTTCACTTCTGACTTCTAACTCCCAACTCCTAACTCCTAACTCTTAATGATTACCTGTGCGATATTTACGACGCATTACGCCTGGGTATTTGCAATTCTTGAGATATAAGTTTAAGTAATGAATTTTGATGAGAGTGTATAAAAAAGTGGTCGCCGTCAAGCATTTGTAAAGAGAAAGTAGACATTGCCTGTTCTTGCCATGCTTGCAGAGATTCATGGCTAACTTCTTTGTCTTGCCAACCACCAAGTATAGTAATGGGAGAGTCTAGAGGCTGTTGTGGAGTGTAAATATAAGTTTCCAGAACTGCAAAATCTGCCCGCAAAACTGGGAGGAAGATTTGCATAAGTTCTGGATTTTCTAGTACTGCTTTGGGTGTACCGTTGAGAGTGCGTAGTTCTTCAATTAACTCTGGGTCTGGTAAAACGTGCAAAGGTGGTTTTGTACGTGGGATTTGTGGGGCGCGGCGAGCAGAGATGAAAAGGTGAAACGGTTTAAGATTATACTCTAAGCGCAGTAGACGAGTTAACTCGAAGCTAACTAATCCGCCCATGCTGTGACCGAAGAAGGCGAATGGTTTGTCTAGATATGGTATTAGAGATGGAGCGATCGCTTTTACAAGAGCTTCCAACCGCGTGTAAGGTGGTAAGTTGATCTGTTTTCCCCGTCCAGGATATTCCACAGCACAGGCTTCGACATTACGAGGTAGGCTATTAAACCATGTGCGAAAAATCACGGAGCTACCACCAGCGTAGGGGAAGCAGAATAAACGCAGATTTGCTTGGGGATTTGGTTGGGGACAGTTAATCCAAGAATTGAAGGTCATTTTTTTACTACTAAATTATTGTTTATCTACTATATAAAATAGGTTTAATTACTTAATTGGTTTCAAAAAATAGCCTGATTCAACAAAGTATTTACAGCGTTTTTCATCTATTTGAACCACAATTTTCGGTAGGGTAGCACAGCTGTGCTACCCTACAAGGTGGTCTATTTACCTGAAAATTGCTGTAAGTTACAGTTTAATTTCAGATTTAGCTAAATATTAATTATTATATAATATTTTTATATCCTGACGATACAGATTTTTGAAAATTATCAAATATATAGCAGTTGTATTCATCATCATTTCTAAATATTTGATTCTCTCAATCTAAATTAGTTTGCTATAGTATAAGCAATTAACTATCAGACAATTAAAAAGTTTTTACGAAAATGAGTGAATCTTTAATAACACAAATTATTACTAGTATAATTGTTGATTTTTCCAAAGATATTGTGAAACTTATCATCAAGTTTATTCCACCTATGGATCATTGGAGTAAGATGATTCCCGATCAGAATAAGTATGATCGATATCACAAAAACTACGAGAAACGGCATGGTATTGTTAAAGTATTGGGAATGCGTAAATTTAAAAAGCTGCAATCAATCTATACAGAAGTGCAGTTTTTAGATGATAATGCTATCCGTATTTTGGAATCAGCGAAAATCCCAAGGTTTCCATATAAAGATACTGGTCGACAAGAAGGAATTACACTTGCTAAGGATAAGCAATATCTCATGGTGCTTGGTGAGCCAGGTGCAGGAAAGTCTACATTTCTGAAAATAATCGGGCTAGAAGCACTTAAAGGTCAAGAAGGAGAGTTTAAACACGCGTCTATTCCAGTTTTTATAGAGTTGAAAAAATTAGCTTTTAGTAACATCAATATTGACAAATTGATTGTTCAAGAGCTTGATAATCTTGGCTTTCCATCGGCAGATAAATTTACACCCAAAGCCTTAGAAGAAGGTAGGTTACTAATTTTACTAGATGCCTTGGATGAAGTACCAATAAAAAACTTGACTGAGACGATTACCCAAATACAAGATTTCGTGTACAAATACGATAAAAATCGCTTCATCATTTCTTGCAGAGAAGCAGCTTATCGCTACAATCTTGATCCCTTTACTGACGTGACAATAGCAGATTTTGATGATATTCAAATTCAATACGTTATTAACAATTGGTTCCAGACTGAACCCAATACAGGTAAAAATTTCTGGCAAAAACTCAATAGCGCTGAATACACAGTCGCTAAAGAACTAACACGAACACCATTACTACTGACTTTGCTATGTTTGCTCTACGAAAATGGCAAATTTTCCAATAACCGAGCTACCCTTTATGAAAAAGTACTCAATGTTTTACTTCACGAGTGGGCAGATGAAAATAATATTTCGCGCGAACAGCATCCTCTAGATATCAGACGTAAGAAAGAAATTCTTTCTGAAATTGCCTATGATGCATTTCAAAAAAATCACTTGTTTTTGCAGCGACAGGAGATTGCAGACAAAATTGACAGAATACTGTCACAAATAGTACCTAATGATACATCTATTAGGGGTGAAGATGTTCTCAGAACCATTGAAGTAGAACATGGAGTATTAGTAAAACGTACAGACGGTATTAACTTTTTCTCCTATCCGTCGTTACAGAATTATTTAACAGCACAATATATTAATAATCGTCACCAAGTCGATCGATTAGTTATTCAACACTTGACAGATGAACGCTGGAAAGAAGTATTTTTGATGGTAGCTGCGTTAATGCACGATGGGGCAGATAAATTGCTCTTGCTAATGGAGAAACGAGCAAAGCAGTATATTACAGCAATTTTCAGGTAAATGAACCACACTATTTTTATCTCACGCAAAGACGCAAAGGCGCAAAGGAAGAAAATAAGAAACAAGACTGTGGTCTAAATACATGAAAACTGCTGTAACACTCCCAAGTTACAAGCTTTATTAAACTGGGCAGAAGAAATGACAGCTAGCTCTGAAGGGAATTATGCACCTGTGGGTAAACGTGCAGCTGCGATCGCCTACGCTTATACTATCGCCAACACCTACACTATCGTCTACGACCTCTTCTATGATGTACGTGATGCCCGCAGTCAAGCCGATGCCTATGCTAAAATTTATGCGAATGCCAGTGCGATCGCAAATATTTACACCGATTCTCCTTTCGACTCCTACCCCGAAGTCTATGACATTCGCCAAGATTATATTAGCGCTAACAACACTAACTCCATTAAAGATGCGATCGCCAATACAATCTCACACTTTAGACATTTAAAAAAATTAAACATCTTCAAAAATGTAAACTTGACTAAGTTAATTGAGAACTTAAAAAAGCTAGAATCTAGAGTTCCTAGCAATCAAAACTCGATTGAAGAGCATAGAGCCTTTGTTCAATCTTTTAAAGCCTTGATTCCAACTTTCAAAGAAGAATGGTTCCACGCCCTAAATCTCACTTCAAATCAGGTACATCGCGTTGTTGAATCTGAGGATAGATATTTTAGATTCTTTAAGATACCGCTTGCTTATACGGAGAACCCCGTCAGTTTCTTCAGGAACTTGCGGCAGAGACTTGCAGCCCAAGACCGCGAACTCTCCCATTCATACCGCAGTATACAACAATATTCACCCCATCAATCGGTAACGCCAATAAATCTCTCTTTAGAAGAAGCAAAAGCACTTGCTGATTATCTCTACGCCAATTCCCTGATTATCCAGTGTAATAAAGCAGCAGTGCAAGTATCACCTGAAACCTGGAAAGAAATTGAAGCGAAGATGTTGTTGCCTCCAAACAATTGATGTATATAAATTTGTAGGGTATCACAACTGTGCTACCCTATCTTGCACTATTGTGATGATACAAAGTCTTGTATTTAAGAATGGACAAACTGTTATTTTCCTTCTTCTACATATATGTCCTGTTCTCTGTTGATGAAAACCTCAGATAATGCCTGATAAGCTTCAGTCCAAGCTGCCATCACTTCGTCTGTAGCTGCTTCTTGCAAAACATCTTTCATCGCTTGCAATAAACTTTCTCCAACAATAGGATATTGTTCTGGTGTAACATGAGTCTGCACGTGACGATGAGCAATTTTTTCTACCATTGATTTTAAAGCAGCCAAGTTATCAATTTGGTTAGCATAACTATAAACTGCTGTAGCTAATCTCGCAGGCTGAGAACCATCTGCTTGATCAGACATATTAAATTGTTCTCTAACTTCTGGATGGTTTTGAAACATAATTTCATACATCCGAGATGTGATTTGCTGACCGTTTTTTTTCAAGACTGGTGCTGTAGATTTAACGATATCTATTGTTTGTTGGCTAATCATAATTTTTTCAACCCTTTAGAATATTTATTGACTTCAATGTAGCGGTTATTTCTAGCAGTTACTATGAGCTAGCTCACATACAGCAGAATTCCGGAGTCAGAAGTCAGAATTCAGAAGTCAGAATGGGCTACGCCCCGCTACGCTAACAGAATTCAGGACTTACTAGGGTGCGTTAGGCTAAAGCCATAACACCCCAATACACAACAATGTAGAATGCATCTGTGTAAATCAATAATTTATCAGATCTTAATTGAATATGCAGACACTTAATAAAAAGTCAACTAAAAGAGCTTGGGCAGGTGCGATCGCCAAACCAGCTACAGAATTCCCCAGTACCCAATTGCCAATTCTCTCTGGGAAAGTCCCAGATGGATTGCGTGGTAGTCTTTACCGCAATGGGCCAGCGCGGCTAGAACGTGGTGGTGTGCGTGTGGGACACTGGTTTGATGGAGATGGGGCGATTCTCGGCGTCCATTTCAGCGATGCAGGAGTGACGGGAGTTTATCGCTATGTGCAAACAGCGGAATATCAGGCTGAAACTAAAGCAGATAAATTCCTTTATGGTGTTTATGGTATGCACACGCCGGGGCCGATTTGGAAGCGGTGGAATCCGCAAGTCAAGAATGCAGCTAATACTTCAGTGTTGGCTTTACCTAATAAACTGTTGGCTTTGTGGGAAGCAAGTAAGCCTTATGCCCTTGATTTGCAAACTCTAGAAACCAAAGGATTAGACGATTTAGGTGGTTTGGATAATGGATTACCTTATTCTGCTCATTATAAGCGCGATCCACACACAGGGGAAATTTTTAATTTTGGTATCAGTTTCGGAACTTTTGTACAACTCAATCTCTACAAAAGCGATGCCTCTGGCAAAATTATTCAAAAAGCTGCTTTCAAACTAGACCGCTATTCAATAATACATGATTTTGTTTTAACTGAAAGATATTTAGTGTTTTTCGTGCCACCGATGCGGATGAAAACACTATCATTTTTAGTAGGTTTAACTACCTTCAGTGAATCTCTTTCCTGGGAACCTCAGTTAGGAACTCAGGTGTTAATATTTGACAGGGAAAACTTATCTTTAGTTAGTCGTGGTGAAACCGATCCTTGGTTTAATTGGCATTTTGGTAATGGCTGTGAAAATCAAGATGGTTCGGTGATTTTGGATGTGGTGCGATATTCAGATTTTCAACAAAGTAATGAATTTCTTAGAGAATTTATAACTGGTGAAACGCACACCGTTTCTCAAGGGACATTATGGCAAGTACATCTCAATCCTCAAACTGCCAAAGTGAGTGCAACTCAAGAAGTTATCAACCGGGTTTGTGAGTTTCCTGTTGTGCAGCGATCGCAAGTCGGACAACCTTGGCGTTATACTTATGTAGCTTTGCGCCCAGAAAGAATTAAGACAGGTAAAGAATGGTTAAGTGCGATCGCTCGTTTTGACTACAAAACCGCAACCCTCACCGAAGCAGACTTAGGAGAAAATCGTTATACCTCAGAACCCATCTACGCCCAAGATAGTCAAAACCCCGAACAAGGCTGGGTGTTAATCGTGGTTTACGATGGTAATTCTCATAGTAGTGAAGTTTGGATATTTGATAGCGATCGCTTAGATGCAGAACCAGTTTGTAAACTAGGATTACCCAGTGTGATTCCTCACAGTTTCCACGGTACTTGGAACCCAGCGTAAAAGTAAAGATAATTGTAGGGGCACAACATGTTCATAGGTGTCAACTTAAGCTCAAATGCTTATCTAACAAGCATTTTACCCCCCTTAATCCCCCCGATATATTGGGGGGAAAAAGAAATGCAGTTCCCTCCCCTTTATAAGGGGAGGGTTAGGGTGGGGTAACGCGTTGAGTGATGGTGAGTGAGTGAACTCAATATCACGTCTTCATAAGGGTTTTATGTTAAGTTGACACTAATGAACATGTTGTGCCCCTACTGTAAAAATAAGTCAAAATATTTCTAGCTCTCGCTAATATTCTTAAATTTTGCACTAATCCAAAATCGAAAATCCAAAATTGTTTGTCTTATGCAATTACAAGAAAAACGCCAATACTCCCCACAGAATACCTAGAATTAGAGGTCATTTCAGAATATCATAGCGAATATATATAGGAATCATATTTGATTTCTGAAAAAATCTAAGTATTTGTAGGGTGTGTTAGGCGTAAGCCGTAACGCACCATCTCAAGCTTTTGGTGCTTTACGCTCCGCTAACGCACCCTACGTAATATTTCAAAAATCAAATACTAGTCCTATAGATAGTCATTAGTCATTAGTTTTGGACAAAGGACAAATGACAACTGACAAATGACAACTGACAAATGACAGCTAATAAAAAATATTTCACAAATCAATGAAAAGTGTCATATCCTATTAAAATTTGAGCAGGGAATTTCAAGGGGATCGCAGAGTGGCTGATGAACGCATAGTCAATGCAGAACAGATTCATCCAAGGGACTTTTCGTGGCGATTATGGCCTCTCGTGCCACTCTACCCTTATGGTAGGCGGCGGACAATCCGCAAAGAAGTCCTCAAGGATACAATCTGGAATTTTGACCAGATTCAGGGCATTTTTTATGTTGTTGTGCCAATTCGCATGACTGTTGTAAAGCTGGAAGCTGGGGGTTTGTTGGTTTATGCGCCTGTTGCGCCTACCCCAGAGTGCATCCGGCTTGTGAATGAGTTGGTAGCTGAACATGGTAGTGTGAAGTACATTATCCTGCCAACTGTCTCCGGTTTAGAACACAAAGTTTTCGTCGGTCCCTTCGCTAGATACTTCCCGACTGCACAGGTGTTTGTAGCGCCGAATCAATGGAGTTTCCCGCTAAATCTGCCCCTTAGCTGGCTTGGCTTACCCCCAAAACGCACTCAGCTACTTGCAGAAGATAGCAGCAAAACACCTTTTGCTGATGAGTTTGATTATGCCATGCTTGGCCCTATTAACCTTGGTTCTGGTTGGTTTGCCGAAGTTGCTTTTTTTCACAAGCGATCGCATTCTCTACTTGTAACAGATTCGGTGCTTTCCATTTCAGAAGATCCACCTGCGATCGTCCAATTAGATCCATATCCCTTGCTATTCCATGCCAAAGATAATGCTTGTGACATTGTTGCAGACATTCAAGCAAATCGCCGCAAAGGATGGGGGCGCATCTGTTTGTTTGCTTTATACTTTCAACCAAGCAGCTTGGAAATACGTCCTTGGGATAAGGTGTTTCAAGATGCCATCAAAGCAGCAGAACGCTCAAAAAAAGCTTATTTTGGATTGTATCCCTTTAAATGGCAAGATGATTGGCAGCGATCGTTTGATGCCCTACGGGGTAATAATCGGTTGTTCGTAGCACCAATTTTACAGACACTAATTCTCAACCGCGCACCCAAAGAAACCATTGATTGGGCTGATAAAGTTGCAAGTTGGAACTTTGAGTGGATTATTCCTTGCCACTTTGATGCACCGATTAAAGCCCAGCCGTATCAGTTTCGTCAAGCTTTCTCTTTCTTAGAAAAGCAACCTGCTTTGGGTGCCGGTTTATTTAACACTAACACCTATCCCTTACCAGCAGAGGATTTTAAAGCACTTAGGGAAATCGACGCAGGTTTAAATAAATTTGGCATCGTCCCCCCAGCCAAGGAGAAAGTGTAGGAAAAAACGCAAAATAGTTCCGATTTTTGAGTAAAGAATTCCCCACTCCCAACTCCCCACTCCCCATTCAATATCAGTGGTAAACTAAAACAACTTTCAGAAAAAGTCAAATAATTTTGGATTTTAAATTTTGGATTTTGGATTTAAAGAGACCACAAGGGTACCGGGCATGATGATTTTAAATTTTGGAGGGCGGGGCATGTAGCTTGCTTCTGGGTTCGCGTAGCGTTCCGCAGGAAAGGAGTACCGAAATAATCTAAAATCTAAAATCTAAAATCTAAAATCTAAAATTGCCACGGTCAATAAGTCTTTATTTTCGTTAGAGTTGGGATAACAATCAAAGTGTGAGGATTGATACTAATGCGAGTATTGCTGGTGTATCCAATATTTCCCAAAACCTTTTGGTCATATGAAAAAATTTTGGAATTAGTCGATCGCAAGGTTTTATTACCACCTCTGGGTTTAGTCACAGTAGCAGCAATTCTCCCCCAAGAATGGGAATTTAAGCTGGTAGATCGCAACATTCGTTCAGCAACAGAAGAAGAATGGGCGTGGGCAGATATGGTAATCTTGTCGGCGATGATTGTCCAAAAACAAGATTTACTCGACCAAATTCAAGAAGCAAAGCAGCGTGGAAAGTTGGTTGCAGTCGGCGGCCCTTACCCCACTTCTGTACCTCACGAAGTCCAAAATGTTGGTGCAGATTTCCTGATTTTGGATGAAGGCGAAATCACTTTGCCGATGTTTATTGACGCAATTCAACGGGGAGAAACTTCTGGAACTTTCCGCGCCACAGAAAAACCAGATGTCACAAGCACACCAATACCCCGTTTTGATTTATTAGAATTGAATGCCTATGACATGATGTCGGTGCAGTTTTCGCGCGGGTGTCCCTTCCAGTGCGAATTTTGTGACATCATTGTTCTCTATGGTCGCAAACCACGTACCAAAACCCCGTCCCAACTTTTAGCAGAGTTAGATTACCTCTATGAACTAGGTTGGCGGCGGGGTGTGTTCATGGTGGATGATAACTTCATTGGCAACAAACGCAATGTGAAATTGTTGCTCAAAGAGTTAAAAGTCTGGATGGCAGAACATCAATATCCCTTCCGCTTTGACACTGAAGCTTCAGTGGACTTGGCACAAGACGCAGAAATGTTGGAGTTGATGGTTGAATGCGGTTTCTCGGCGGTGTTTTTGGGAATCGAAACGCCGGATGAAGATAGTTTGCAACTAACCAAGAAGTTTCAAAATACTCGCAATTCCCTAACTGAGGCAGTGCAAACCATCACCAAAGCTGGATTGCGCCCGATGGCTGGGTTTATTATTGGGTTTGATGGCGAAAAAGCAGGTGCTGGCGATCGCATTGTCCGCTTTGCAGAAGAAGCAGCAATTCCCTCTACTACCTTTGCCATGTTGCAAGCCTTACCCAATACCGCCCTCTGGCATCGCCTGAAAAAAGAAGGACGACTCCGGGAAAATCAAGATAGCAAGATTGCCAACATCAACCAAACAACATTGATGAACTTTCTTCCCACCCGTCCCTTAGAAGAACTTGCCAGAGAATATGTTGAGGCGTTTTGTGCTTTATACGACCCAGTTAAATACTTAGATCGCACCTACCGCTGTTTCTTGATGATGGGTTTACCCAGTTGGAAAGCACCAGCGAAAATGCCAGAGTGGGTAGTTATCAAAGCCTTATTAATTGTGATTTGGCGACAAGGAATCAAACGCGAAACCCGTTGGAAATTCTGGCATCATTTATTTAGCATTCTCAAACGTAACCCCGGAGTTGTTGAACATTACATCGCCGCCTGTGCCCACAACGAACACTTTCTAGAATATCGCCAAATTGTCCGCGATCAAATTGAAAGTCAGCTTGCAGAATATCTGGCGCAGGGTGCAGAAACGCCCTATGTGCTAGTGAAAGAAAAAGTAGAGGAAAAAGCGGAAGCGGTGGTTAGTTAAGCCTGGTAACGGTTAATAGGTAAAAGTGAAAAATTACTATAGGACTACTATTTGATTTTTGAACAGATACGTAGGGTGCGTTAGCGACAGCGTAACGCACCGAATCCTTAAGAATGGTGCCGTACTCTCGCCGATAACGCACCCTACAAAAACTACTTGTACAGAATTAAATTCTGAATTCTGACTCCTGACTCCTGAATTCTGTTCAATAACTTCATCTAAACTTCATTTTTTGACTAAATTCAATAAGCAAAATCCGCAATTACTTACTCAAAATGCCATTTGACTTTATCAAACCCCAGTTTGCTTTCTCATTTTGGTGTTTTCCGCAAGTAAAACAAGCTTTGACTTACTCAAAATGCCATTTGACTTTCTCAAATCCCAGTTTGCTTTCTCATTTTGGTGTTTTCCGCAAGTAAAACAAACTTTGACTTATTTTGCGACAATTTTTATACAAAGTTGCGCCCCAAAAAATTAAGTAACTCAAGGCTGAGGGAGATTAAGAATCATTATTCATGTACTCCCCCGCCCCTTCATTTTTAAATGCTATTTCAGAATGCAACTTAGTATCAGGAGAGCATCAATCAGGCGTAATACCTGAAGTTGTAAGAGCAGAGCAAAGTAAGCGATTAATTTCTGCTATATCGGGATCAAGAGTTTGGTTGTTCATAGCTGATTGAGCAACGTTTCCAGATTGACTACTTGCCGATGTTTGTTCTTGTATTGTGCGTAACTGGTGCAAATGATTAATTAGTGAAGAACAGCGATAAACCATAGCAGAGCGACTATCTACTTTTAACTTAATAAAAATCCGGCGTAGGTGAGCAGAAACAGTCCACTCGCTGATTTGAAGTTGGTTAGCAACTTTTTTATTAGATGAACCTAAACCAACCAGAGCAGCAATTTGCAACTCTCGTCCTGTTAAAATACTAATTAGGCTAGGATCTATAACCTCTGGTGTGTTCTGAGTTTTTACAATTGCATAGTGATTTCCATCAGCTTTAAAATGCCCAACTACAGAAAATGAAATAGTGTCAATAATAACCTCTGAAGTAAACTGTTGGCTATTTTCTGTAGGCGATTCAACTGCAATAATAAGAAAACGAGAGTTTTTTATGAAAAACTTACTAATGACATAGGAATCTGAAAGTAAGGTTCCAGCAAAAATACTAGAAGTTTGATCAATGTGTCCTTGCATGATTTTCTTAACTCTAAATTTAGCTATTAAGGGCTTGAGGCTAATATGTACCTAACAGACTCAATGGTCTATAGCTGAGAAGATATGCAGAAACTTTTGTGATCAGGAACTTAATGTTTTTGGAATCTAGATGACGTATGAAGAAAGCCGTTTTAAAGCTTTTCTAACCCCTGATGTTTTTATGATTTATGCTTATTACTGCTATTTTCAGGTGAATACAGCACATTTTTGGTTCTTATGCACAGTCTTAAAGATATACAGAAGAATCCAAAAGCGCGATCTAAAAACATAAAAACTGCGGTAACACAAATGTATTAATAGTCAGGTTGTCTAAGAGGCTATTTAAAAAGTTTTGAGAAGTTAAATGTTATGCCAGTCGCCTTACCATAATACGGATAATAACAAGGTAGATAAATGTCTCCCATGTTTCAGGCAATAATTCATAGTCTCTTATCTATTTACAACGTATACTGAGAGAGCTTTTTTACCATTTTTCCGACTTTTCAAACAGCTTCTAAAAATGACACTGGATAGTTGCTTCAAGATTTCTCGTAACAAGTAAGAACACTGACACTATACACTAGAGCTTAACAGCTTGCTGAAGCTAAAAGAATGATGTAATTAAAATTTAAGATTTTGGTTTCAATAGTTAAAACTTTTATATATATCAATGGCGTTGCTGATTGCGGTATGAAAACGATTGTGCTTTGTGGTGAAAATCCTTGTAGAGACGTAAAATTTTACGTCTCTACATCCAAAATTCATACCTCGGTTCAGCAACGCCCAATTAAGAAATATTTATGTATACAACTATACTGAATACCAAAACCCTCTAGCGTCTATCCAAGGCTTCTTTTGCAATTTTGGGCTGTCTAACCTATCATCAGCAAGGTTAGATGGAGTGAATGGTAACTTTTGGGATAACACATTAGCTTTTGGAGATTCTGGCACGAACAGATGCAAAACTGTTAAGTGTAATCCTGCCCAAAGAAACTTGATAGTACCAGTAGAAACCAGTAATTGTCGCAAATAATCGCGCTCTACTGAGACACAAGAATCTCTAGGTGTGAGAATTTGACAAGGGATGCCCCAAAATTGTAGAGCTTTACAAATTTCTGGAGGAAAGTTTTTTTCAAAATCTGCTTTTTGCTGATAAGTCAGAATGAAAGCAGAACCTAAACTTGCAGCCAGCGCTATGGTATCGCGGAAGGCAGGAGCTAAAACATAGTCTATAATTTGAGATTCGTCAAGTTGACTATCGAGGGATTTTGTAAGCGCTTCCCATTGCCAGAAGATTTCCAAATTTCTATTTTTAGGGAGGAGAGATTCTCTAAGGCTATCTCCTAGCCAAAATAAATTAAGTCTTGCTAAGTCATTCTCCATACGGAATTGTTCCCATCTCTTAAGTGACCAAAGTGTTTCCTCCAGTGCAACACGTTCTTGCTTGGGTGTTCTACAAGAGTTAATTCCTTTTGGAGTAATTAATTCTGGATGCTGTAAGTAAAAAGAAGAACTGTCAAGTATATGCCAAAGTTCTCGTACTACCCATAACTCCATCACTTCTCCTAACTGTTGAATTAGAGGAACTCCGTGGACAGAGAGAGCTAACGCTGGGTCAATAATGCATATCTGAGGTTGGGAAAGACGGGAATCTGTCTTAGGCAAAAGATCGTACTTCATTACATTTGGCTATCTTATTAGCATTTGGATGATTTTAATGTGTATCCCAGCCGTATTTACTCTCTGGGAAGAAAAATTGCTTAATTTAGTGCCTACAAGATAAATCAGAAAGCGTTTTAAATACAATGCATAAAATTTGGATTTCAACTACTAGTTAAAATTAACTAAGTATAAAAGCTTAGTTAAAATAAGTGACTTGCAAAAAAAAAATATGAAGCAGTAATATCACTATAGAGAAAGCATTTTTTCACTCTCAAGAGAGTCAATAGATTTCTTCGTGAATTGATCGATTTAGGGATCATTATTGCTTAAACCAAAAAAGCATTTATGAATAAGCATTGCACTGCTGATTTTCAGATAGTTGCAGAACAAGCCCTTGCCAATACTGCTAAATCACCAAACAGTTTACTAACGATATTTCCTAGTAATCCTCAACTCAGCCAGGTCTTTCAATTTATTGAGGCAAATTATAATCAGCCAATCAGTTTATGTGATGTTGCTGTTGCCGTTGGTTACTGCGCGGCTTATTTGACAGATTTAGTCCGACGCAATACAGGATATACAGTGAATGATTGGATTGTTGAACGCCGAATGGTAGCAGCACGGACTCTACTGCTAGAAACTGATCAATGCGTGAGTAAAGTTGCTCAAGCAGTTGGTTATCAGCATGAAGGTTACTTTTTTCGTCAGTTTCGCCGACATCATGGAATTACGCCTCAAGCTTGGAGGAAAACCCAGCGCATCTAAAGTCATAGCAGCAAATAATCATTGGTGACAGAGTACTAAGCAACTAGGGGGAAACTTTATGTCTAGAATCGCTGATATTGCCTACGTTACTTATAAACATTCCAACTTAGATGAATGTGAGCGTTTTTTGACTGATTTTGGCATGATTCGCTCGGCTAGAACCGATAAGGCTCTGTATATGCGAGGTCGAGGAAAACTGCACCATATTTACGTTGTTGAACTAGGAGAACAACCTGAATTTGTAGGATTTGCACTCCAGGCTTCTTCCCAAGAGGCGTTAGAGGAAATTGCTAACTTACCTAAAGCCTCAGCAATGGAAGAAATGACTTCCCCAGGAGGAGGATATAGAGTAACCTTAATCGATCCCAACGGCTTTCGTGTGGATGTGGTTTACGGTATTGAAGAAGTTCCGGAACTTTCCATACCAGAACCCTTGCAATGGAATTATGCCAACATCAAACAGCGTTATGGTCGTACTCAACGTCCTGTTAAAGAACCTACACCCATTTTACGGTTAGGACATATTGGCATTGACGTAAAAAATTTTGAAGAAAGTTATCAATGGTATCAAAAAACCTTTGGATTAACCGCCACTGACGTTATCTATTATGGACACCCCAGTTTGCAGGTGGGAGGTTTTTTACGCTGTAAGCGTGGGGAAGAATGGGTGGATCACCATACCATTGCTTTGCTACAAGGATCTCACATTCGAGTTCATCATACTGCCTTTGAAGTGCAAGACTTCGATGCAATCAAGGTTGGTCATGATTGGCTTAAAGAAAAAGGTTGGATACCAGCTTGGGGAATTGGCCGGCATCTTTTGGGAAGTCAAGTATTTGATTATTGGCAAGATCCATTTGGCAGCTTAATTGAGCATTTTACCGACGGAGATTTATTCAATGAGTCTACCGAATCACAAATGCACCCTGGCAGTCTAGACATCCTTTATCAATGGGGCCCTCCAATTCCAGAGGCCTTTCTCGGTTAAAACTACTCAGTCTCATCTAGTAATTGCCACATACATTCAATACAACAATTGTAAAGTCCTCTAAAAAAGTATGAATATCAAAGAAATTCTCGAAAAAAGAAGAGCAACTCGTAGCTTTCGCCCTGATCGCATCCCGTCAGAAATTTTAGAAGAAATTCTGCGTTTGGGTTGTCTTGCTCCCTCTAGTTATAACCTGCAACCTTGGCGATTTATCGTAGTTACCGAAGCAGAACACAAGGCGAAATTACGGGAATTTGGCTTTGAACAAGATAAATTAACCGAAGCTTCAGCCGTTTTAATTTGTTGTGGCGATCGCCAAGTTGCCCAGAGAAAATACATTAACAAAGTCATAGAACTGGGTAAACAAGTAGGCTCCATGACCGAAAAACGGGTCAAGTTCATGCACATGGCAATCCCCCCATTTTTTCAGTTCAAACCCTCTTATCAGTCTCTGGAGGCTTGGAGTAATCGCCAAGTGATGATTGCAGTCACTTGTATCATGATTGCTGCCCAAAGTTTGGGAGTAGATAGTTGTCCCATTGAAGGGTTTGTCGCTAAACCCTTAAGAGAATATTTTCAAATTCCCGATCATGTTGATGTGTGTTGCCTTTTAGCCCTGGGCTATGCTGCTGAACCCTATAGCCAGTATGGTGGACGCTTTGGACTTGATCAACTTTGTTATGGCGAAATTTATGGAGAAGCTTTTGAATTAGGATCAATATCCCATGAAAGAACAGTGGAATATACCTAATTTATCCTCAATAGAAACTATCCTCAATCAGCTGAAACTTGATATCGAAAAGCTAGAAGCAGACATCCTTAGACAAATTAAAAAACGCCAAGAAAATAAATCATGAATGTTTGTCTAGAAATTGATCAAAAATTAATCCAGGCTACAAGTTTAATTCGTGTGCTAGAAATCCGAGCCAAAACTCAATCATCCCAAATAGCTTATACCTTTCTGGAAGATGGAGAGACAGAAGCCGGAACCCTCACCTATCAGAATTTGGCACAACAAGTTCAAGCGATCGCTGCTCATTTGCACTCTTGTGTCTTACCTGGAGAAAGAGCTTTACTTCTATATCCTGCTGGACTGGAATTTGTAGCCGCTTTTTTGGGGTGTTTAGCCGCAGGAGTAATTGCCGTTCCTGCCAATCTCCCCAAGCGTAATCAAAAGTTGTCTCGCATAGAAGCGATCATCCAAAATGCTCAAGCCACAATGGTTCTGACAACCCAATCCTTACTAACAAGCCTCAAGAGTCAGTTAGAGCGAAATTTACAGCTGACAGCGTTGGAGTATGTTGCTACCGATACCCTCACCCATGACAGTAGTTTAGGCTTGCAATCTTCCACCATCCGCCCAGATTCCCTTGCTTTCCTGCAATATACCTCCGGCTCCACAGGCAAACCTAAAGGAGTCATGGTTACTCAAGAAAATCTCCTGCAAAACTTAGCTGATCTTGATCTTGGCTGGGAACATACTCAAAAGAGCGTCATGGTCACTTGGTTACCTACCTTTCATGACATGGGGCTAATTTACGGGATGCTACTTCCCTTGTACAAGGGATTCCCTTGCTATATGATGCCCCCAAGCGCCTTTCTACAACGTCCCATTCGTTGGCTAACAGCAATCTCCCGCTATCGAGCCACCCATAGTGCTGCCCCAAATTTCGCTTATACTCGGTGTCTAGAAAAAATTACTCCTGAACAAATCGCCACCCTAGATTTGAGCAGTTGGCAGGTGGCATTAAACGGGGCTGAACCAGTTAGAGCAGAAGTCTTAGAGCAGTTCGCCCAAACCTTTGAACCCAGTGGTTTTAAATACTCCAGCTTTTGCCCTGGCTATGGGTTAGCAGAAGCCACCTTAAAAGTAGCAGCAATTCGTAAAAGTCAAAAACCTCAAATTTGCCGAGTCCAAACACAAGCCCTCAAAGGCAATCGAATTATCATCGCTAGAGACGAAGATCAAGGCATTCAACATCTCGTCAGTTGCGGGCAAACAGAAATTGATACTGAGATTGTTATTGTTAACCCCAACACCTTGAAACGCTGTGCAGATGATGAAGTAGGCGAAATTTGGGTCAAAGGAACTACAGTTGCTCAAGGCTATTGGCAACGACCTGAAGAAACCCAACACACCTTTAAAGCTTTGATTGCTGATACTCAAGAAGGGCCTTTTTTACGAACAGGAGACTTGGGATTTATTCAAGAGGGACAACTATATGTAACCGGACGACTCAAAGATGTGATGATCATTCGCGGTTGCAATTACTATCCCCAGGATATTGAACATACCGTTGAACAGAGTCACCCAGCGTTACGTTCTAGTTGTGGGGCTGCCTTTACCGTCGAAATTAATGGAGAAGAACATCTTGTTATAGCTCAAGAAATTGAAAGGACAGCCTTACGGCAACTTAATAAAGATGAAGTCATCGAAGCCATTCGTCGGGCAGTCTCTCAAGAATACCAATTGCAAGCCCATGCCATCTTACTCCTCAAACCGGCTTCTATTGCCAAGACATCTAGCGGTAAAATTCAACGCAGCACTTGCCGGACGCAGTTTTTAGAAAATAGTTGCAATTTGGTAGACAGTTGGCATGAACCTAGCACTTTCCCTACTCCGTCCTCTACAAACGTAAATGTATCAACCATGAAAGCAACCCCAACAACATCTGCGGACGTTAGCCAACAACGTGCTGACAAGATGATCAACTGGTTACGAGACTATGCAAAAACTCGTATTAATTCCCAATTAATTGATGAACGTCGATGTATTCCTCCCTATATCGTCATGGATTTTGGTAATCAGGGCATTATGGGTATGCAAATCCCAGAGCAATATGGGGGAATTGCTCTGAATCACCGGGACTTTCTTCGAGTCATGGAACAGTTAGCTGCCATTGACCTAACCTTGGCAACTATGGTCAGTCTCAATAACAGCCTTGGCATTCGTCCGATTATGGGTTACGCCACCCCAAAAATGAAAGATGAATTGCTTCCTCGTCTGGCTCAAGGGCGAGAACTTTCTTCCTTTGGGATGACTGAACCCGATGCGGGAGCGAACATTGGCTCAATTGCTACAATTGCAGTTCCCGACGATCAAGGGGGTTGGAAACTGCGCGGCGTCAAGCGTTGGAATGGTTCTGCTTGGGCAGGAATGATCAATGTTTTTGTGCGTCTAGTCGATCGCAATTCTGGTCATAGTGGGTTAACAGGTTTTATCGTGCGGCAGGGAACCCCTGGCTTAAGGTTAGGCAAAGAATCTCTAACTATGGGGTTAAGGGGTATTATGCAAAATGCGATCTATTTTGATGATGTCCAAGTTAGCCGGGAAAACTTGCTCGGAGAATTAGGCAATGGCACAGAAGCGGCAGATGATGCCCTACTGTTTGCCCGTTTGGGGATTGGCATGATGAGTATTGGTGGCATGAAACGCTGTCTTCAGTTAATGCTGCGGTATACTTCCCGTCGTTCTGTTGCTACCGGTAGATTACTAGATAATCCTGTTACCCTAGCTCGTTTAGACCATCTTACCGGGGCGACAGTTGCCTTAGAAACGCTGTTGCAGTTGATCGCAGAAGCACTCGATCGCCAAGAAGTAGTACCGCGAGAAGCCGCTGTGATTGCGAAAATTATCGGAGCTGACTATTTGTGGGAAGCCGCCGATAGTCTAGTGCAGATGTTAGGGGGACGGGGTTATATGGAGACTAACCTTGCTCCCCAGATTCTCCGAGATGCGCGAGTGTTACGTATTGGAGAAGGGCCCAACGAAAGTTTAAAAATCTTTTTAGGTAAGAGTATCACTCACACCGACAAACTTCATCAATTTTTAACAACTTATTTAGGGGCAAATCAATTAGCCAACCAACTCCAAGAAGCAGCAGCAGCCATCAATCATCGTTGTTTGAAGTCAAAGGCTTTTGGCGATCGCTCCGCTGCTATTGCTTGGTCTTATTCTTTAATCGGGGAACTAGCTTGCTATGCCCTGTTAGTGGGAGCTACCGAGAAAGCAAGTCGTTCTCATCCCTGCGAACAGATCAATCACGCCCTGGCTTGGAGTCGGCTGCAATTTGAGGAAAGTTTGCATAAAGCTTTGAAAGGCGCAGGTGCAGAATCTTTGCTTTCTAATGTAAATAATATCTGCGATCGCATTGCAGGCTATAGCCACTCTGTCGATGATATTGAACAAAGACTAGCGGGAGTAGACCATACCTTAGATGAGTTAATCGCTCAAGACCCCAGACCCTCCGCATCTTTTTCCCCAACCCCGATTCTTTCAGAACCAATTTCTGATGAGTCTAATCCAACCCTCTCCCAAAACCATCACAACGGTAACAGTCATCACAAAATAACTAACTTAACCCATCAAACCCCAGCATCCATTGAAAAATGGATTTGCGATTGGCTCCACAAGAAGTTAAAAGTTGATCCTGACACCATTATTCCGAGTAAATCCTTTGCAGACTTTGGCTTAGACTCCATCTATGCTGTAGAGCTAGCTCAAGACTTAGAAGACTGGTCACAAGAGCCTTTAGAAGCCACCATTATTTGGAATTTTCCGACAATTGAAGCATTAACTAAGCATATAGCTGAAAAACTCAACGCTTCGGTAGTTCCTGCTGCAACTATCTCCACAAATGTTGCTGCTGAAAAACTCGAAGTGGAAGAATTGTTAAGCGCTTTAGACGGCACTTCAGATGAGGAAATGGCAGCCTTATTAGGTAGGTAAAACGAAAAAATAGGGTCAGATGAAAATGCATTCACCAAATACCACCCAAACCCTGAAACAAGAATTTTTAGAACGGTATAAACAACTCAATGCTATTGTCCAAGCACAAAGTGAGCCGATCGCAGTCATCGGTAAAGGATGCCGCTTTCCTGGGGGAGTGAACAATCCTGAAACTTACTGGCAAATGCTTCGCCAAGGGATAGATACGATGACAGAAATCCCCCTTGAGCGATGGAACATTAATGCTTATTACGATGCCGATCCCAACGTTCCAGGAAAGATGTATACGCGAGAAGGAGCATTTTTAAACCAAATTGACCAATTTGATCCGCAATTTTTCGGGATTTCTCCTCGTGAAGCAATGGCGATGGACCCTCAACAACGGCTATTGCTAGAACTTAGTTGGGAAGCGATGGAGAATGCAGCGATCGCTCCAGATAGCCTGATGAATAGCTCCACTGGGGTATTTATGGGCATCTTTCGAGATGACTACAGCCAACTATGTTTTCACAATGGAGCATTAAATCACATTGATGCCTACAACAGTTTAGGAGTAAGCCGCGCTATTGCAGTTGGTCGCTTGTCTTATGTGTTTGGTTTACAGGGACCGACAATGCAACTTGACACAGCTTGCTCGTCTTCTCTGTTGGCGATTCACTTAGCCTGTCAAAGTTTGCGTTCTCAAGAATGTAACCTAGCCTTAGCTGGTGGCGTGAACTTGATGTTAACCCCATCCACTGCCATTAGTAACTGTAAGTTAAAAGCAGTCTCTCCTGACGGACGCTGTAAAACCTTTGATGCTGCGGCTAATGGGTACGGACGCGGAGAAGGAGGCGGGGTAGTTATCCTCAAGCGTCTCAAGGATGCCTTAGCAAATGGCGATCGCATTTTAGCCCTGATTCGTGGATCTGCTGTCAACCACGATGGTCGTAGTAATGGCTTAACCGCACCTAATGGACAAGCGCAAGAAGCACTATTGCGTCAAACCTTAAAGCAAGCCAAAATTAAACCCGAACAGTTGCAATATGTAGAAGTTCACGGTACAGGAACTTCTTTGGGCGATCCGATTGAGGTGATTGCTTTGGGAAAAGTCTATGGTCAAGGACGTTCTCCAGAAAATCCTTTGATCCTGGGCACAGTTAAAACGAATATGGGTCATCTGGAAGGAGCCGCAGGGATCGCTGCTTTCTTAAAGACGATCTTGCAACTTCAACATCAACAAATTGTCCCCAATCTGCATTTTCAAAATCCGAATCCCTATATTCCTTGGGACAAGTTACCAGTTAAAGTTCCCACCGAGTTGATACCTTGGTCAGTTCCTGGAGGTTCCCGTTTAGCGGGAGTCAGTGCCTTTGGGATGAGTGGGACTAATGTCCATCTGATTGTTGAAGAAGCTCCTGAGTTATTATCAAAGGAACAGCCAACTATTGAGCGGTCACACCACCTACTGACACTCTCAGCCAAAACTGAACAAGCTTTACTCGAATTAGTCAACCGTTACCAAACTTTTTTACTAGACCATCCTCACCTCTCCATTGCAGATATCTGTTACACAGCTAACACGGGTCGTTCTCATTTTGAGCATGTTTTAGCTGTAGTTACCCAATCTGTTGGTCAGTTAAATCAACAATTAACCGCGATCGCTCAAGGTTGTCCTTCTTCTTACTACCAAGACTCGGTTCCAACTAAAAAACCGCCTTTAGTTGCCTTCCTCTTTACAGGGCAAGGGTCACAATATGTAGGAATGGGATGGGAACTCTATCAAACTCAACCCACCTTCCGCAGCACCCTAGAACGATGTGATGCTATTTTAAGTTTGTATCTTGGTCAATCTATCCTAGATATTTTATATCCGTTTGCATGGCAAGCTGATCCCTCTTCTGACACCCAGAATTCCTTATTAGATCAAACTACTTACACCCAACCTGCTCTCTTTGCTCTAGAGTACGCTCTGGCTCAGTTATGGCAATCTTGGAATATTATCCCAACTTGGGTGGCGGGTCATAGTTTAGGGGAATATGTAGCTGCTTGTGTGGCTGGAGTCTTCAGCTTAGAAGATGGTTTAAAGTTGGTAGCTGCACGAGCGCGTCTGATGGATTCAGTACCGCAACACGGAGCAATGGCGGCGATATTGAGTGATCTTGAATCTGTTAAGCAAGTCATTGCTAGTTATCAGGGAAAAATTGCGATCGCCGCAATTAATAGTCGGGAAAATGTGGTTATTTCTGGGGAAAGTGAGGCAATTAAGGCGGCTTTAGCTGATTTTGAGGTACAAAACATTCCCATTCGCCCTTTGAAGGTTTCCCAGGCTTTCCATTCGCCTTTGATGCGTCCAGTGGTAGCTGAGTTTGAGAGCATCGCCCAAACAGTTACTTTTTCTTCTCCCCAAATTCCCCTCGTATCTAGTGTGACAGGAGAATTAATTGATGAGGCGATCGCCACTCCCCAATATTGGGTTAGGCATCTTTTAGCTCCTGTGGAATTTGCTAAGGCGATGGAAACCCTTGAGCATTTAAACGGAGAAATTTTTCTGGAAATTGGGCCAAAACTAACCCTCTTAACAATGTGCCGTCAAACCTTGCCTCAAACGCGAGGAATTTGGTTAGGGAGTTTGAAACCTAATCAGAGCAACTGGGAAACAATGTTAGATAGCCTAGCCCAATTGTATGTTCAGGGATTACCCATCAACTGGCGAGGCTTTGACCAAGATTATCAGCGTCAGAAGATATCGTTACCCACTTACCCATTCCAACGACAACGCTATTGGTTAGACCATTTAGACACTAGCATTGAAAACTCTGCGAATTCCTCGTCTTATCCCCAATTAGAACATTTGCATCCCTTGCTGCATCAACAGATGCAACTACTGGGGTCTGAGGAGATACGTTTTCAGTCTCATCTGCATCCCCGCACACCTTCATTTCTCCAAGACCATCAAGTTTTTGCAACCACCATTGTTCCAGCAACAGTTTATCTAGAAATGGTTCTAGCCGCAGGGGTGCATCACTATGGGACTTGTGAGTTGGCAATTGAGCAAGTCATACTGCACCAAGCGCTGATTCTGCCAGAGGATCAAGCTCACATGGTACAAATGACCCTGAATCCTCAGGAAAACTCGGTCTTTGGTTTCCAAATTTTGAGCTTAAATGCAAACGAGCCGAATTCCGATCATCTTCATGCATCCGGTAAAGTCTACCCGATTTTAAAGGATAGTTATGATCCTCAAAATATTGATTTAGCCGCACTACAAAGTCGTTGCGATCGATCAGTAGCGATCGCCACCCACTATCAACAGTGTTTGGCACGAGGGGTTAATTATGGGTTAAGCTTCCGTGCTATTAAGCATTTGTGGCGGAATGAGCAAGAAATTTTAGCTCTGATAGAGTTACCAGAGAGTTTAGTAACTCAAGCCGACCAATTTGAGTTACATCCAGTTTTACTCGATGCTTGTTTCCATGCTATTGCCACTCTCTTTCCTGACGGTGAGGACGAGGTACAAACTTATCTTCCCATTGGATTAGAGCGATTAGCGCGTTATCGTCATGGGGGAACTGGTCTCTATTGCCATGCACAACTGATCTCTGGAGATCCCAGCAGCCCGTTACTAACAGCTAATCTCATTTTATTCAGTGAAACCGGAGCTTTAATTGCTAGGGTTGACGGACTATCTTTCGGACGGGCAAATCCGCAAACCCTTCTCAAAGCGCCATCCCATGAGTTTCAAGATTGGTTGTATGAACCAAGTTGGCAAATTCAACCCCTGCAAGCTCAACCTCGATTATCACAACCATCTTCAAGTCCTTGGCTGATATTTTGCGATCGCAGTGGTGTTGGTGAGCAGCTAGCAATTTACCTACAACAACAGGGAGATCATTGTATTTTAGTCTGGGAAGATCAAATTGAGGATCAACAGACAAGAGAAACTTTAGCTCGAAAAACAGATTCTCACTTGCTCTTAAACCCAAACAACCCCCTAGACTGGCAACAAATCCTCCAACAACGCACCTATGCAGGAATTCTCTATCTTTGGAGTCTGGATTATCCGCATCTTCCCACGACTAGCGCGGCATTAGAAGATAGTCAAAAACTGATTTGTGGTAGTGTTCTCCGTCTCATCCATACATTAGCACCAGCTGAATTTGATCCCATTCCTCGCCTGTGGTTGGTGACTTGTGGGGCGCAAACTATTGGCTCTACAACTACTGCTGTTGCTATGCAGCAAACAGGATTATGGGGTTTAGGGCGTGTTATTGCTTTAGAACATCCTGAGTTTCAGTGTATTCGCATTGATGGCGATTTCCTTGATAGTACCGCTACCCTAGCTGAACAACTCTTCCAGGAAGTGCAAACCCCAGATCAAGAAGACCAAATTGCTTGGCGAGAGGGAATTCGTTATGTTGCTCGACTTAAACGTTCTGTACTCAAATCTAATGCTGCTATCTTATCTGTCGAGCAAAATGGCAGCTATCTGATTACTGGAGGCTTGGGAGCGTTGGGGCAATGTGTTGCTCATTGGCTAGTCGCACAAGGAGCGAAATCTCTAGTTCTCTTGAGTCGTCGAGGAGTTACCCCAGACGCCCAACCAGTAATCAGTCAATGGAAAAAAGCAGGGGTTCAAGTGCGAGTCTTGCAAGCAGATGTGTCTCAAACCACAGAGGTTGCTAACGCCTTAGATATCATTAAAACCGAGTTACCGCCCCTACGAGGAATCATCCATACAGCGGGAGTCTTAGCAGATGCAACATTGTTACAACAAGATTGGGGCAACTTTATGCGGGTGCTTGCACCTAAAGCTTTAGGTGCTTGGAATTTACACACCTTAACTCAAGATTGTCATCTTGATTGGTTTGTCTGCTTTTCTTCCATTGCTTCTCTTGTGGGGTCTTCCGGACAAGGAAATTATGTCACTGCTAACGCCTTTATAGATGCCCTCGCTCATCATCGTCAAGCCCTTGGACTACCTGGATTGAGCATTAATTGGGGTCCTTGGGAGGAAACAGGAATGGCACAACGGTTAGATCACCGAGCAAAAGCTCGTCTAAAACATCAGGGTTTTGGCAATATTTCTATCGAAGAGGGATGCAAAATTTTACAGCAGCTGTTACTGAGTAATTGCCCACAAGTAGGAGTCGTACCTCTGAATTGGTCACGCTTTTTGGCGCAGTCTTCTACAAATTCCTTATTTTTGTCCGATTTTCAGGTGAAATCTCGGCAAAAATCCCCAAAAACCCCTCGTTTTCTCCAACAGTTGGAAGACACTCCCATCGCTGAACGTCGTGCTGTTCTCCTCTCTTACGTTAAGGCTTTTGTGGCAGAAATTTTAGGCATAAAAGTCGCTGAGTTTACCCATCTAGAAAAGGGATTTTTTGACTTGGGAATGGATTCTCTCATGGCTATGGAATTACGCAATCGTCTTGCTAACAGTTTGCAGTGTTCTCTGCCTTCAATGGTGACTTTTAAATATCCCACAGTCAAAAATCTCGTTAACTATCTGGAAACAGAGGTCATTTGCCTCGAATTTACTGCCATTCACAGCACATCAACTCTGATATCTCAGAAGACTGATGAGTTAAATCACGAAATTGAACACCTCTCTGAAAATGAGATCGCTAACTTGCTTGCACAAGAACTTACAACTATTCGGGAAGGCTAAATGACACACACATCAGCCACACCAGATAATTTATCATTGATGAAAAATGCTCTACAAGAACTAAGAGCAATGAAAGCCAAGCTCAACTCTATGCAAGAGGCGCAAACAGAACCTATTGCCATAGTTGGGATGGGATGTCGCTTTCCATCGGGGGCTAATTCTCCTGAAGCGTTTTGGCAATTGTTAGAGTCAGGAGTAGACGGAATTACAGAAGTACCTCCAGAACGGTGGGATATTGATGCTTACTATGAGCCGAATTTCGATGTCCCAGGTAAGATATATACGCGCTGTGGTGGCTTTTTAACCCAAAAAATCGACGAATTTGATGCCAACTTTTTTGGCATTTCACCGAGAGAAGCTACCATGATCGATCCCCAGCAAAGATTACTGTTGGAGGTGAGTTGGGAAGCTATTGAACAGGCGGGACTGTCTTCGGTGGGTTTGCGGGGGAGCCAAACAGGGGTTTTTATTGGCATGATGACCCAAGATTATGCTCATCTAACTCAGCAAACTAATCTGATTGATCTGCATACGGGGACAGGTAATGCCATTAGTGTTGCCGCAGGGCGCTTGTCTTATCTGCTGGGGTTTCACGGCCCAACCTTAACTGTGGATACCGCCTGTGCTTCCTCATTAGTGGCGGTTCATCTTGCCTGTCAGAGTTTACGCAACCAAGAATGTAATTTAGCGTTAGCGGGTGGGGTGAATCTAATGCTGACTCCTTTGGTCAGTATTATGGAGTCTCGCGCTCAGATGTTATCATCTAAGGGCCGGTGTAAAACTTTTGATGCTTCAGCGGATGGTTACGTTCGCGGCGAAGGCTGTGGGGTGATTCTGCTGAAACGGTTATCGACTGCTTTAGCTGATCAAGACAATATTCTAGGACTAATTCGCGGTTCAGCTGTGAACCATGACGGTTCGAGCAGTGGATTGACAGTTCCCAATCAGATCGCACAAGAACAGCTTCTGCGTCAAGCTTTGGTTAATGCACGAGTTGAACCAGCGCAAATTAGTTATATTGAGGCTCACGGGACCGGAACATCTTTGGGAGATCCCATCGAATTAGGCGCGTTAACTACAGTCTTTGGAAAAAACCGTTCTTCCCAAGATCCTTTGGTGGTGGGATCAGTGAAAACCAATATTGGTCACTTGGAAGGAGCAGCCGGAATTGCAGGTTTGATCAAGGTGATACTATCTTTACAACATCAACAGATTCCGCCTCATCTGCATTTCCAAACCCCTAATCCTCATGTTGATTGGCAGGAAAGTCCCGTGACTATCCCCACCCAGAGACTTCCTTGGGTAACTGGGAAGCAGCAGCGATTGGCTGGGGTGAGTTCTTTTGGTTTAAATGGCACTAATGCACACATTGTTCTGGAAGAAGCTCCTGTTGCTCAACCCATAGAGAGTAAGGTTGATCGCCCGGTGCATTTATTTACCCTATCAGCGAAAACGGCTTCTGCCCTCACCCAACTAGCACACAAGTATCAAAATTACTTGGATACAAATGCAGACTTGTCATTGGGGGATCTGTGTTGGACAACTAATATCAGTCGATCGCATTTTGCTCATCGCTTCTGTGCGATCGCTGATAGCCCACAGCAACTAGGAAAACATTTAGCTGCATTGACTGGAGATCAAAGTCCAGCAGAGGTTTTGCAAGGATATGTAGAAGACAAAAAATTTCCTAAAACTGCGTTCTTATTTACGGGTCAAGGATCGCAATATGTAGGCATGGGATGGGAACTTTATCAAACTCAACGCACTTTCCGGGCAACTTTGACGTACTGTGATCAAATTTTACGCCCCTATCTTGACCAATCTTTACTAGACATTTTATATCCTGCTGAATGGCAAGCTGACCCTACTTCCTATGGGCAAAATCCTTTAGTCAACCAAACAGTATACACTCAACCTGCTCTCTTTGCTCTCGAATACGCCCTTTATCAATTGTGGCAATCTTGGGGCATTACTCCCACCTGGGTAATGGGTCATAGTTTAGGCGAATATGTCGCTGCTTGTGTGGCTGGGGTTTTTAGCTTAGAAGATGGCTTGAAGTTGGTGGCTATGCGATCGCGTTTAATGAATGCAGTTGGGCAACAGGGAGCAATGGTCACAATATCTGCGTCCTTAACCCAAGTCCAACAAACTATTGAACCATTTAAAGATCGCGTTGCGATTGCTGCGATCAACGGTGTAAATGAGATTGTCATTTCTGGTGAATCCGAGGCAGTAAAAAAGGCGATCGCACCTTTCGTTGAGCAAGGGATCAACTTGAAATTTCTCAAGGTTTCCCAAGGGTTTCACTCGCCGTTAATGGATCAAGTTCTAGAAGCGTTTCACCAAATCGCCACCTCCATTACCTACGCCTCCCCGCAAATTCCCGTGATCTCCAATATCACTGGAGACGTGGCGACATTAGAGATGCAAACCCCTGAATATTGGTGTCGTCATCTGCGGGAATCTGTCAAATTTGCTGATGGAATAACAACCTTATTGCAAAAGGGATGTGAGGTGTTGATTGAATGTGGTCCTCACCCAGTTTTACTGGGAATGGGTCGTAATATTAACCATCCTGCGGCAGATGATCTATTGTGGCTACCAAGTCTGCGTCGAAATACCTCTGATTGGCGACAATTACTCCACAGTCTCGGAGAACTTTATGTCCAGGGAATCTCCATCAATTGGGAAGGGTTTGAAGCGGACTATCCCCGTCAGCGACGACAACTCCCCACTTATCCTTTTGAGCGATCGTCTTATTGGGTAAAAACTCCCCAAAATTTTCACTCCAACTCTCTACTCCCCGTTCTCGACCAAGCAGATTACATCCAACAGCTTGTTCAACAAATTACATCTACCGAAGAACTCCCAGCCCAAGAAGTCGAATTATTCCCTAAACTCTTAAAACTCCTCAGTAAATATCAACAATCTCCTCAAAAGGAAAGTTTGAATCCTCAAAATTCAAAACCGAAAGTAGAACTGACCCTAGAACAACTGCTATCTACACCAGCCGAGGAGCGTCAGCAACGATTAACCAGCTATTTTACTCCTCTGTTGGCACAAGTAACAGGGCTGTCAATTGTGAAACTAGATCAGCAACAGCACCTTGCCAATCTAGGGGTTGATTCCTTAATGGCTGCTGAATTGAGACGAAAAATTGAGGCTAATTTTGGTGTAATTGTTCCGGTGGAATATTTAGCGGGATTAACTATTAACAAATTTTTAGCTCAAGTGTTGTTGTTAATTGAGCAAAAATTACCCACCGATAAACAGAATGCACCAGTGCAACGTTCAGCCAGCCGAAAGCAGAAGCCTCAGAGGGTAAAGACGCTCCCATCTTTCTCCGAAGATCCCCAGTTATGGATTCATTCCAAAACTTTGAATCCGAAAGCAAAGGTGCGTATATTCTGTTTTCCTTATGCAGGAGCAGGAGCTTCTGTATATAAAGACTGGTCATCCTTATTTCCGTCTTCTATTGATATTTGTCCCATTCAATTACCAGGACGGGAAAATCGATGGCAAGAAACTCCAATTACGCAATTAAAAACTCTGATTACAGTTTTTACCCCTCTGTTACGTCCTTATTTAGATACACCATTCGCTATTTTTGGTCACAGTATGGGGGCGCTAATCGGCTTTGAACTGACGCAGGAATTACACAGACGTAATTGGGAAATGCCAGATCACCTGTTTATGTCTGGTTTTTGCGCTCCCCAAATTTCTAAGCCAGATTTACCAATCCATAAACTTTCCGAACCTAAGTTTATTGATGCCCTACGACGTTTCCAATGTACTCCTGAATCTGTTCTGCTCCATTCGGAATTGATGCAAGTTTTTCTGCCAATTTTACGAGCAGACTTTAAACTTTTAGAAACTTATTTCTATCGCCAGAATGCTGCTCTCAATTGTCCGATTACGGCGCTAGGTGGAGCAGCAGATCCAAAAGTTTCTCAGCAGGAATTAGAACAATGGCGTCAACAAACTATTAGCCATTTTTCATTAAAGTTATTTGCTGGTGGGCATTTATTTTTAAACCAACAAGCAAATTTGCTCGCTCAAGAAATTTGTGAAACACTTTTGAACTCTTCTCATCAACTCACTGCTTAATTAACTAAACCTAAAAAGGAAAACAAAAATGTTGACAATAGATTGTAAAGATAAATTTTGCGTCATTGGTGCTGGTGCGGCTGGTTTAGCAGCTAGTAGAGCCTTAAAACGGGAAAATATTCCCTTTGATGTCATTGAATCTGCTCATGATGTTGGAGGTATATGGATTTATGGTCAACCTGGCAGTCCTATGTATAAAAATACCCATTTGATTGGACATAAAAAAACTCAACCATTTTCTGATATGCCAATGCCAGATGAGTATCCCGACTATCCAAACCATCAACTTGTTTATCAATATTTGCAAAAATATGCCAGTCATTTCCAATTGAATGAGCATATTCAATTTAATACATCAGTCAAGAAAGTTGAGAAAGCAGGGAACTTTTGGAATGTTACCCTCAGTAATGACGAAACACGCTGCTATCGGGGAGTTTTAATTGCTAGTGGCTACCATAGTAAACCCAACTACCCCCAATTTCCTGGACAATTTACGGGAGAATCTCTCCATTCTAAAGAATATGATAATCCTTCACAATTAAGCAATAAACGGGTCTTGGTGGTGGGTTCAGGTCAGTCAGCAATGGATATTGTTGTTGAATCTGCTATTAATGCCGCTAAAACATTTCATAGTACTCGCAGAGGCTTTTTATGTATGCCAAAATTTCTGCTGGGTTTACCGCCAGAATTGGTGATGATTAACACACCAATAATGAATTTGATTCCATCTCAAGCTCACATGAAATTTATGGCTTTTATGTCGCCTCTCAGTCTATTTATGCAGGGAATTAACCTCAAAAAATATAATATTCCCTTCAACTGTGACAGTAATGGACTGATAATTCCTAATAGCGATCAGCAAATATATCGTTATTATGTGCATGGTGATGTTGTCCACAAATCTAACATTAAGCAATTCGATCGGAATCGCGTTATTTTTGAAGATGGGACGGAAGAAGAAGTCGATGTAATCGTTTATGCAACAGGATACAAAGTTGAGTTCTCATTTATTGATAAATCCTGTTTAAACTGGGAGCAGAATAAACCTCATCCTCATCTTTATCTACACGTTTTTCATCCTCATGAAAACAATTTATTTGTCATTGGTATGGTGCATCCCACTGGCACACATTGGCGAGTTTTTGAAGAACAAAGTAAATTGGTTGCTGCTTACATCAAAGCTCAGGACAAAAAAGCCCGATTTACTAACAAATTTAATGCTCTAAAAAATCAAATTCAAAACTCATTGCCTTCAGAAAGTCAACACCATAGTGGGACTCATTCACTGGTGATTGATAAACTCGGCTACATGAGACAAACTCAGCGATTAATCCGCCAATTATCTGTCTAAAACCAGAAACCTATTAAGAAAAGTCAAAAACATGACCTATATTATTGACACTGCTACTGGCTTTCCTGAACATTACTATCCTCAAGAAGTTCTGGAAGCAAATATTCGCAATCACTGTGCAGCCATTCTAAGTGAATATTGCGAAAAAGAAGGCATTGATTTTGAAGCACAAACCTTTTTGGATCTTGACCAAATTCATCGTTTCTTTAGTAATGTCAAAATTGGAGGGCGTTACTTTACGCTTCCTCTTGATGATTTTGATCCTGATAATCCCCCAGGTATTGGAGAAGCGTTCAATACGATGGTAGAAAAAACGATGGATATCGTTGAAACTACTGTCACCAAATTACTGCACAAAGCTGATATTTCTCCTAAAGCTATTTCTCACATTACCTCTGTAAGTGTACTGCCAGCAGTTCCTTCCCTAGAGGGGCTGTTAATGAATCGCATCGACTTTCCTTTCTTTGCTAAACGCATGGCTTTGTCTGGTGTCGGATGTCTGGGAGGCGCACAGGGATTGGCGCGGGTTGCTGATTATCTTGAAGGACATCCAACCGAAGCGGCGATTTTGTTTACTACCGATCCCTCATCAGGATTATGGCAAGGATCAATTCACGGGGACTTAGCAGAGATACTCAATCAATTACCCAATGACCCTGCTCAATACAGTAACGTCATTATGACCCTGGTTGTCGCTGCCTTATTTGGCGATGGGGTAGGAGCAGTATTAATGGCGGGACGGGAACACCCTTTAGTTAAGCAAGGAAAAGGAAAGCTCAAAATCATCGATAGTCGCTCCATCTTACTGCCTCAGACCTCTCATTTGATGGCCTTACCTTTAACTGACTATGGGTTTCGACAAATTTTGCGCCCTGAGGTTTCTGATTATGTCAAAGGCGGGGTGAGAAAGGCGGTGGAGTCACTGTTGAACGATCGCAATTTGACAATCGATCAAATTTCACGCTGGATGGTACATCCTGGCGGACCGAAAATTCTCGACGCAGTACAAGAAGAATTTGAACTCGACGCTGAGGCGTTACAGGTTAGTTGGGATGTCTTAGGCAAAATCGGCAATATTGCCTCAGCAACAGTGCTGTGCATTCTCGATGAAACCCTATCTCGTCAACAGCCCCCATCAGGCTCTTATGGCTTATTGGTGGCGATGGGCCCCGGTTTTTCTCAAGAAGTTATTTTAGTGCAATGGTAGGGCAAGGAGAAGGATTATGCTAACTAAGGTTATCTTTATCGGCATTGTTGTCTATTTTGTGATTCAGCGGATGCGAGCAACGCGCTTTAGTAAACGAAATGCTGCTGCTGTCTTAGCCAACGGTGGACAAATGCACGCTTCTAACTATGCAGGCGTGGTCAAAGTAATGCAATCAAGCTGGTTCTTAGCAATGATTGCTGAAGTCTGGTTGTTCAACCGTCCTTTTATTCCGACTCTGGCAATCTGTGCTTTGTTTTTGACAGTTGTTAGTCAAACTTTACGCTACCTCTCGATGCGAGAACTAGGCGATCGCTGGATTCATCAAGTTGTCACTGTTCCGGGAACACCTGTAATTGAATCAGGTGTTTACAAATACATCAGACATCCCAATTGGTGTGCCCTTATTATTGAACTTGCCGTGGTTCCCCTCATACATACCGCCTATCTCACGGCTATCATTTTCACCCTGGTTAATGCCTGGTTACTCATACAGCGTATTCCTGCTGAGGAAAAAGCACTGAGTGAAGACACTAACTACGATCTAGTGTTTCACAACCGCCCTCGTTTCATTCCAACTATTAGCTTCAACAGCAAAAATAATCTGCAATCGAGTTAATTTTGAGATATTAGACCTGTCTTGAAAATAGTGGTAACTATTGACTGCACCTCCCTATTACCTATTTTTAGGATAGGTCTAAATCATTTTCCAGTAACTGTATAATCAAGTTTTACTCTTGCTATACACCTGGCTATTTACTTTAAAACATTCATTCTTTTAGATATTTAGAGGTAAATTTGTGGAAAGTTTATTAAATGCTATCTCTGCATGGGAACAACTTTTAGGTTCAGAAAATGTGCGAGTAGATGAAGAGACAAGAGTAGCTGCACAAACAGCAACTTTTGCTACCAAACAGACAGTTTCTGCTCTTATTCAACCAAGCGATCGCACTCAAGTACAAAAATGTTTGGAAATTGCCAATCAATACAAAACACCTATCTATCCAATCAGTACAGGAAAAAACTGGGGCTATGGATCGCGAGTTCCGAGTCAGGATGGCTGTGTCATTATGGACTTAAGTCGCCTCAATCGGATTGTTGATTATAATGAAACCCTTGCTTATGTAACAGTAGAACCCGGTGTAACTCAAAGACAATTATTTGAGTATTTGCAAGAGAAAAATTCCAACTTACTAATGAGTATGACAGGCAGCACCCCTGATTCTAGTTTAATTGGAAATATTCTAGAAAGAGGCGAAGCTAAGGGATTGTTGGGAGATAGATTTAGCCACGTCTGTAGTCTAGAAGTTATTCTCCCAACTGGCGAATGTATTCATACTGGACTCGATCGTTTTAGCGATGCTAAAGCAGCTAGTGTTAATCGTTGGGGAGTTGGCCCTTCTTTTGATGGCATATTTACCCAATCAAATCTGGGGATTGTCACTCAAATGACTATCTGGTTACTGCCATATCCTAAATATTTTCAAGCCTTTTTCTATTCCATCAATGATGATTCTCGCTTAGAAGAATTGATTGATACCTTAAGATTATTAAAATTAGAAGGGCTAATCAAAACCACTTTCCATATCAATAATGATTACCGAATGCTATCGTTGCAACAGCAATATCCTTGGCAAACCCTCGATGGCAAAACTCCTTTTCCCCCGACTCTCTTGCCAAATTTCAATCACAATTGGGGTGGTGGTGTCTGGATTGGAGAAGGAGCTTTATATTCCGCCAGTCCAGAACAGGGGAAAGTTGAGCGCAAATTAATTCAAAAAGCTTTAGGAAAGCTGACGAATAAGTTGGTTTTCTTTGATAAAAATAAGTTTAAATTTGCTACAGCATTGAGTCCTATTTTTAAGCGTTTCACGGGCATTGATATTAAGGATAAAGTCGATCTGATATATAACAAAAATCCTCAGCGGGGCATTCCTACTGAAAGAGTCTTGAGGATGGCTTACTGGCGCAAGGAAACACCTATTCCTCACAAAATGGATTTGGATCAGGATGGATGTGGCATGATCTGGTGTGTTCCGGCAGTTCCTTTTCAAGGTATTCATGTGAGAAATGCGTTGAATATTATTGAAGAAACTGCTCATTCTTACGAATATGAACCAAATATTGGACTTAACTGTATAACTGACAGAAATATCAATATTAACGCTGCGATTTTTTACGATAGAGATCGGCAAGGTGAAGATGAAAAAGCTCTAGCATGTCATGACGAAATGCTACAAAAATTGATTGAAAAAGGTTATCTTCCTTATCGTCTTAGTACTCATTCAATGAGTGCCCTACCTCCAGTAAAAGATGAATATGGTCAATTAATCAGAAAAATCAAGGAAACTCTCGATCCTAATAATATCCTTGCTCCTGGCAGATACGATTTTCGCCAAGATTGGTAGTTCTTTGAAACTTACGCATAGAACATGGAAGAATGAACTGCGTTCTCTTGTCGGAGACGAGTAGCAAAAAGAATTTTTGCGTAAGTTATGTCCTTTTGAGAATTCGTATTTGGCTTCAATATCGATCCACATTTAAGTAATTAGGGATATTAACATGGCTCAAACTGCCCCCAAAATTAAAAATAGTCTTGTGGATGCTCCAATGCTGCCGTCGAAGCAGCAACGCCGTTTTGTACCAAAACCTTTGCTGTTTGTGGCGGTGCTAGCCTTTGCAGGTATTATTGGCTACTTAGTAAAGTATTTGCAGCCGCAGCCAAAAGCAGATGCAATTCGTGTGAATGGGCGGATTGAAGGATATGAAACTGAAATTGGCGTCAAGCGATCGGGACGGATTGAATGGATTGAAGTACGGGAAGGAACCGCAGTTAAAAAGGGGCAGAAGTTGATTAGGCTAGATGACAGTAACGATCAACTACTGCAACAACAACTACGGGCTGCTGAGGCACAACTTGCGTCTATCAAATCTGATGAACAGCAGAAAATTTCTGATGTAGAGCGAGTGAAAAGTGAGATAGAACAAGTCTCTAGCGAAATCCGCGAAGCACAACTGAATTTGCAGCAGTCACGAGGTGATACCCAAGGTCGAATTGACCAAGCACGGTCTAATGTGGCAGCATCAAAGGCACAACTAGCGCAAGCACAGGCACAGGCAAAGCAAGCAGCAGCAGAAGTAAAGCTAGCAAAAACTAATCGGGATCGCTATGCTCAATTGGTAGCTGAGGGTGCAATTAATCAACAGCAATTTGACCAGGCGCAGACTGTCTTAGACACAGCATTAGCAACTTCTGAAGCACAACAAGCGGCGGTAAATGCAGCTAGGGAGCAATTAAAGGCAGTGGAAGGGGGACTGACTCAAACCCAAACAACAGTTTTCAACCCCAGTATTCGTAACGCTCAGTTAGAAGCGTTGATCAGAAAGCGCGATCAAAGCTATGCTCAACTCAGATCTGCTTTGGCTGTAGTTAAATCTACCCAAGCAAAAATCAACGACTCTCAAGCCGCAAGGCAGCAAATCCTGACACAAATTCAAGATTCCAAAAAAGACCTGAATGTTGTCAGTCCTCTCAACGGAGTTGTAACCGCCCGCAGTGTTGAACTAGGTACTGTGGTGGACAATCAAACTAAGATCCTGACAGTGGTTGACCCAGGTACAGTTTATCTCAGGGGTTTCATTCCAGTAGGGGATATTGGTAAAGTCCGCTTGGGACAGCTAGCTAAAATTTTTCTCGATTCTGCTCCCAACAGTCCCCTCAAAGGTAAGGTGATTGCCATCGATCCCCAAGCCTCATTCACGCCAGAGAATATCTACTTTCAAAAGGATCGGGTCAAGCAAGTGGTTGGTATCCGCATCAGTGTGGAGAATCCTAGTGGCTGTTTTAACCCCGATCAGCCTTATGCTGGCACAGATTTGCCTTGTGCCAAGATTGGTATGCCAGGGGATGCAGAAATTATGTTACGGGATCAAGGAAAATCTTCATGAATCAGCAAGTAATAATTGCTACCCCAAACCAGCCCTCGAAGCTGAATCCCCCAACTGAAGTCATCCAAGTTCGCGGCTTGCACAAGCAATACAAACGCCTAGCCGCCGTCCGGGGAATTGATTTGAGTGTCAACAAAGGCGAAATGTTTGGGTTGATTGGTCCTGATGGTGCAGGTAAGACCACTACCTTTCACATTCTGGGTGGTGTAATGGAAGCTACAGCCGGAGAAGTGCTGGTATTTGGTCAGCCTGCAAGAGACGCTCGATTAGTGACTGGATATCTGACACAACAGTTTTCTCTGTATTTGGATCTCAGCATCGATGAAAATTTGCGTTATGCGGCGGGATTGCGGCAGGTAGCCGATGAGTTGTTTTGGGAACGTCGCCATAAATATCTAAAATTGATGAACTTGGAGCAGTTTAGCGATCGCTTGGCGGGACAACTCTCCGGTGGGATGAAACAAAAGTTGGCGCTTTGTTGTGCTTTGATTTCTCAACCGAAAGTTTTGTTACTGGATGAGCCGACTACGGGGGTTGATCCAGTTTCTCGGCGGGAATTTTGGGATGTGTTAGCAGAACTGTCAGCCGAGGGTATGACTATTGTCGTGGCAACACCATACTTAGACGAAGCCGAACGTTGTCATCGTGTGGCACTGATGTATGGTGGTCAAATTCAGGAAATTGGCACACCCGCAGCTTTACGCGCCAGTTTAGGCTTACATCGCCTAGAAGTTCGGACATCAAATTTGGAAATGAGTGAGCAAGTTCTATCGCAGAGTGTACAGGCAGATATTGTGGATGTACAGACCTTTGGCGATCGCCTTGATGTCCTTGTTAAAGATGTTGCTGTTGGTGAAACCCAAGTCCGCAAACTACTGCAACAACACCACTTACCATCTCCTAGCATCGAGCATCGTGAACTTACGTTAGAAAACGTCTTTATCGCTCGATTACGACAGCAGGAGTCAACACCAGAATTTATCCCGTTTCCCCGTTATCGAGGGGGGAGAAAAGACGGCAAAAACATCAAGAGTTCTGGTCGTACCTCAGATATTGGCATCTATGCTCACAACCTCAGCCGTGTCTTTGGTAAATTTCAGGCAGTTAAGAGTGTTAATCTTGAGATCCGCTATGGCGAAATCTTTGGGCTTTTAGGTGCTAATGGATCTGGAAAAACTACCACAATCAAAATGTTATGTGGATTACTAAAAGCTAGTGGCGGTGAAATTAACCTTGGTGGTGAGACAGTAAATCTGCGTAGTGCAGACTTACGGCGGCGCATCGGCTATATGAGTCAGAAATTCACCCTCTACGATGATTTGACAATTCTGCAAAACCTGGAGTTTTATAGCGGTGTTTATGGCGTGCCACTTAAACTCAGGCGAAATAAAATTGATTGGGTGATTGCTACCTGTGGGCTAGAGGGACGAGAGAATATGATTACCGGACAGTTACCAGGTGGTTGGAAACAACGGGTAGCCTTTGGTGCTTCGGTGATGCATGAACCAGATGTTTTATTTTTAGATGAGCCAACATCGGGAGTAGATCCCCTTGCTCGTCGTCAGTTTTGGAAGCTAATTAATGACTTCGCTTGTAACGGTGCAGCAATTTTAGTGACAACCCACTATTTAGAAGAAGCCGAACAGTGTAACCGCATCAGCTTTATGGTTGGGGGCGAAATTGTCGCCGGAGGCTCACCAACTGCCATTAAAGCTTCCCAACCAGGACAACTTATAGAAATCGTCGTTAACCACAACCAAATTGCCTCTGGGGTACTCAAGCAACACCTTGACTCATGGCGTGTTTCGATTTTTGCCGATAGTTTACACATTGTTCTAGACAACCCCGATCAAGAAATTGCTCAACTAATCCAGATTTTAGAATCCGCTCATTTTACCGTTAGTTCTGTGCGTCCCATTCCCTTTTCCTTAGAAGATGCCTTTATTGGCATAGTGCAACGAGCGCAGGAACTCTAAAAAATCTTTCCTAGTATTTAATACCCCATATTTATGAAACGAATTGTTGCTCAGTGTGTTAAGGAATTAGCACAGTTTCGGCGCGATCGCCTAACTTTGGCTTTAGCATTTTTGTTGCCATTCACAACACTGTTAATTTTTGGATTTGCTATCCGATTAGAGAGTAAAAATATTCCTTTGATTGTCCAAGATTTTGACCGCACAAACCTTAGTGGTAGTTATATTGAACGATTGTATGCTACTAATCAATTCTCGCCTCGGCAATGGTCAGGAGGAGATCCGACACGAGATGCGATTGACCCTGGTATTGCGAAGGCAGCAGTGATTATCCCTCCCCAATTTAGTCGAGATATTCAAGCAGGTAGAGATACAACCGTGCAAGTATTAATTGATGCGGCAGATGTCAATAATGCCCGTGTAATAAGAAACAGTATTCAAAGAGTGACAAGTTTCTTTATGCAGGAGCAGGGAATCATACCAAATATCAGTAGCATTACATCAAAAATGCGTCTGTGGTTTAACCCCGGTAGATTAGAGTCTCTCTATATTGTGCCGGGAGTTTATGGTGTTATATTTTGGATTTTCCCTTCCTTGTTAGCAGCGCTGGCAATGGTGCGTGAAAAAGAGAAAGGCACAATTTTACAAGTCTATGCTTCTAGCACTACTGCAACTGAATTTTTACTTGGTAAAGGAGCCGCTTACTTGCTAATTGCCATCACTCAGGCATTAGTAGTTATGGGGCTGGGATCATTAATTTTTCAAGTAGGTTTGGTGGTAAACTCCATAACTTTATTGCTTGGGACTCTATTTTTTTTGATTGATAGTGTTTTCTTTGGATTATTTTTAGGAGTACGTAGCAGTAACCAAAATGCAGCCGTTCAAGGCGTTTCTCTGATTGGTTTTATGACATCTTTATTATTGTCTGGCTTTATTTATCCCCTCAATAATATTCCTTTTCCCCTATCATTAGTACCTAATATAATTCCTGCTCGTTATTACATTAATATCACTCGTGATGCTTTTGTACGGGGTATTGGATGGACAGGAGTTTGGTTTGATTTACTTATGCTACTGCTCTTAGGTTTGATGTTTTTTAATATATCGCGTAGGATTTTAAGCCGAATGCAGTCACCAAATTAAGTACCCAGACAAAAATCAATATTACTTTTCAGACTCAGATAGGAATCAATTAAAAATCCAAAATCCAAAACTCAAAATGAACCTTATCGCTCGATTATTTAGTAGTCCATTCTGGGCATTAATTCGTAAAGAAATTAATCAAAAACTGCGAAATAAGCAATTGATTATTTTGCTAATTGTGCCACCCACAATACAGTTATTAATTTATGGATTTGCACTTAATCCTGATGTGCAAAATTTAAAGTTGGGAGTAATTGATTATGCCAATACAAGAATAAGTCGAGAACTACTGTCAGCAATGACCTCCAATCGGATTTTTACCCTAGAATCTGTACCAACGAGTGAAAAAGATTTAAGCAGCCAGGTAGAAGAAGGCAAGCTAGATGTAGGGCTAATAATTCCGCCAGAGTTTTCGCGCAAATTGACACAAAATTCCGCAGAAATTCAGGTATTTATTGATGCAGTGAATGCGAATACAGCAGGTATTGCTAACGGCTATCTAAATCAGATTATCCAACAATACAATATTCGTTTGGCACAGGGTGCGTTGCGATCGCCAGTGTCACCGGAAGTAGTATTTCTTTACAATCCCGGACTAACAAGTAGCTGGTTTTTTATCCCAGGAGTGATGGGTATAGTCCTGACGTTAATTAGCACATTAGTGTCAGCAGTTACTCTTGTGCGGGAGAAAGATACAGGAACTTTGGAGCAATTGTTAATGACTCCAGCAGCAAAATGGCAAATTTTGCTGGCTAAAATTGTGCCCTTGGTGTTCCTATTAATGGGAGATATTCTGCTAGCTTTGACATTAGCAAAGCTGGTATTTGGTTTGCCGTTTCGGGGTAATTTCCTGTTATTTTTTATATTGTCGAGTATGTATCTGTTTGTGGGAATCAGTGTAGGCATTATGCTGGCAACTATTTGTCGTTCACAACAGCAGGTTGTACTCACATCCTTTTTCATTAATATGCCAATGATACAGACTTCTGGAGCAATTGCACCCATCGAAGCCATGCCTCCCTTCTTTCAAATCATCTCTTTATTCAATCCCCTACGTCATTACATTACTATTGTTCGGGGAATTGTACTTAAAGGGGTTGGTTTGGATGTTCTGTGGATAAATATTTTACCATTAATTGTCTTTGCTGTCGTGGTAATGACTATCAGTATTAATAAATTTCGCAATCAGTTGAACTAATTTCACTAGACCGAATATTGGGTTTCCCTTTCTTCACTCACTGCACTACCGCCAACGTGTCTGATGACCAGGGGTTGATTGAAATGCTCTCACAAAATGATGCTCAAACGATTAGCTGCTAGCTAGCAAAAAGATCTCAAATAGGTTCTATAAGGGGGGATTAAGGGGGGTAATTCAACTTGTGTGTACAGCGTAGCCTAACGGGGAGAACTACAGTAGATTTCAAATTGGTGAGGTAGACGATTCATCATCGCTCATAATTTTTAAAGATGCATCAATCTTGGCTTTGATGTGATGCAATGAATGCCAAAGTGGGTAGTAATCCCATGCTGGATCGGGTTGTGGAATATCTGATAAATTTTCATTATTCATAAATTTCATCATCCTCAAACTCGTCATCATATCCAACTAACGAATATTGGTTTTCGGGGTCAATGACGTTTAGAGCATCAACCATTGCTCTACCTGTGAGAACATCAAGAACTGAGTAATTCCCCTGTGACATTGCATTTTGAATTTGTTTCATTTTGAAAAGCCGTTCCAGTTCTGGAGTTCTGAGCCTGGGGTCAACGTCATCGATGGAGTTAATTGGCGGCGGTACTTCATTCCCCTCAATCCAGCGCGAGTACTGGCTGTTATAAAATTCCCGGTATGCTTTAGCAGATGGTGGCTGTGGTGCAGTTTCAAAAAAATCAGCTAATTCTCCGGTCCGCATTCCATAGAATCGATCCACCCGTGGCTCAAAGTAAAGCCACCGAGTACGGTTGCTTCTTGGGCGACAACATCAGGTTGGGCGCCGCGGTGCTGAGCGATAACTTGAGCAATCGCGTTTGCTTGTACGCTACTCAGGCGCTCCAGCAGCGCGGCACCCTCAGAGTAGCGTCTGCCAGTGAAGCCGAGAACCTCAGTCACGATCGCACTATTCCACCCAAGTGTGTGCGGTGGTGGATTTTGGCGGGGCGGCAACTTTGATATCA
>JAHHHB010000043.1 GCA_019359545.1 Desmonostoc geniculatum HA4340-LM1
TCATTTATGTAAATCCTTTACCATTGTCAAGCGTTTATTTGAACTCGCTGTTGAGCATGAAATTTTCAATTTTCCGAAAATATTTATGTATGATTGATTTTCACAAATGATTTAGGATTGCTATAGTTTCTTATGGAGTGAATTCTCAAGCAGAAACATGGTGGAGTAAGGTTATTAGCTATGGTAATCCACAAGTTGCCAAAATTATTAATCAGGCTGCTCGTCCTTTGTTGATTAGTGATGCTTCGGGAATAAATTATGGTAATGTCTTTTCTCTCAGCTATCTTTTACAGCCAAAAGTACACTTTCAGTTAGTAAAAGACCAAACTATCCCGAAGATTTCTGACGTTTTCACCGATATTTTTCTACTAAATCCTTCAGATATCTGGCGTCAAAAAATAGAAGCAACTTACAAGTATACAACAAAAGTTGTATATAGCGACAATCATTATTTTGTTTGGAAATTAATTGCAAATCAGAAATCATAATGATTGAAAACTTTCACACTTTAGAAAGTTTTATCAGGCTGATATCTAATTTTTCCCAAAATAAAATTCGTGGTTTAAGCAAAATTTCAATAAAATTATAACAAAGTTTTTCATAGCACTTTAATTTTCAATAATGTTGTTATATATTTTGGGCTGGAATTCTAACTTTTTTTATAAGTTATCCAAAATATATATTTATTTTCTGATAACCAGCTATAAATAACAAAAATAAATATTCAACAATTTCTCAGCTTAAATTAATTTAAGTAATGGTATAATACTTTAAGTTTTAATTTAAGAATAAATTTTCAGACAGCAAAGCTATGAGATTTTAATACTGAGCCAATATTAAGGGCATGGCTATTGCAAGTGAAGGATTCTGAATTTTTATTCATATTTTACTTTCCCTTGTATCAATAATTTATCAAAAGGTGTTGTATGCAAATAACAGATATTTTGGCTATTTTACATCCAGCGATCGCAGTTATTTTTGTATTCCCAATCATCGGGATAGTAGTTAATTTTGCTTGGCAAACACGTCAACGTCGATTGCAAATTTTAGCTGGAAATAAGAGCAAAATTCCTCCAGTAGTAGGCTTAGAACACAAGCAATTAGGTGAATGGCTAACAAGTGCAGTTGTTGGAGTAACTTTAATAGGATTATCTTACCCAATTGGCAAAAATATTATCAAAAATCAGTTGTGGAATAAAACACCTGTCCAAGTTGTTTTTATTCTGTTAATGTTTGCCGCAACTATTGCATCTTTAGTATTCCTTTATCGTGCTAAGCAGCGAGTATGGCGAGGAGTTTTTGCCACTTTAACTGGTGCAGGTTTAGTAATTCTAGGCTTTCAGGATGGAGTATTTCGTCGTGACAATGAGTGGTACTGGTCACATTTTTATATTGGGATGGCCGCAGCGCTGTTGATGATTTTTTCCTTAGCAATTGTTCAAGATATTTATCAAGATAAATCCAATCGCTGGCGCCTTATCCATACGATTTTAAACTGTATTGCTTTGTTGCTATTTATTGGACAAGGTATAACAGGAACACGAGACTTAATAGAAATTCCCCTGAGTTGGCAAGAACAGTACATTTATCAGTGTGATTATGCTAATCAAACTTGTCCAACGTCAAATCCTCAAGCACCGAAATAGCTGTGGAGTGGAGAGTTAGGAGTTAGGAATTCTACCTCTGCTTCCTCATCTCTTCTAAGGCCACTAATACAGCAAATTGCAAGTTCGTGAGGTACAGATAATCGTAGGGTAGCTATTGGTAATCGCTTTTACTAATTTGAGTCTGATGATGTCTGAAATCAACTACATCCTTCCACGTATTCAACCTCCGGTAGTTTACCTGACCGAAACTGAGTGACACGCTTGCCATCAGTCTCAAATACTACACGATAATTTTGGTCAGATTGGTCTTTTGGTACAAATATCAGATAGTGTCCACCTGGGACATATTTGTGAGGAGTGACTTGAATTTGTCCTGGATAGAGGGACTTAATCCGCGCTTCCGTGTCGCCGATTTTTGCACCTTTTGATGATAAACGTAACGTTCTTGAATTTCGTCACGATAAGGAGCCATGTTGTATTGATAAATCCCTAATAACTCAATAATACGAACTCCTTTAACACCTGATTCTTCATAAATTTCTCGCAATACTGCCTCAGATGCTTGCTCATTTTCTTCAATTGTACCTGCTGGTACTTGAACGCCAGCTTCCGGAAAATCAGTATGTGTAAATACCATTAATTCATCTTTGTTGGTTACGTAAGCAATCACTTTTTTGATTGTGCTTTGAGTGGACATACAGGAGATTTCAACAGGCGTGAGGTACAGATTATTTTAAGGGCACAGCACTGCTGTGCCCCTACCTGTGTACTTAATTTACCTGAAAAACGCTGTATTTTTCCTGCTGTGTTTGTGAATTTCTCAACTATACGAGCGTAAGGGGGAACAGTCTCCAATCCACACTCTAGGCGTTGAGTTTTTTCTCAACCAATTCGTTTGTCAATTTCGGATCGGCACGTTTACCTGTTTTTTTCAAAACTTGTCCGACAAAGAAGCCTTTGAGGTTGGTGTTACCGTTGCGATACTTTTCTAGTTCTTTGGGATTGCCGGCTATGACTTCATCAACTATGGGTTCGAGTACACTAGGATCGGTGATTAGTTCTTGACCAGCAAAGGCTTTTTCCGGAGAAATACCACTAAGCAAATCTGGCAGTTTTTCTTTGGCTTGGGCGTTACTAATTTTACCCTTTTCAATTCGGGTGATAATATCAGCTAAATTGGTGGGAGTCAGGGCGATCGCACTGATACTGAGTTTTTGCTTATTGAGGTATCCTGCAATATCTTGAGTAATCCAGTTTGCAGCAGCTTTGGGATTTGCACCAGCTGCGATCGCTGCTTCAAAATATTCGGATACAGGACGATCTTCTGTCAAAACTCGCGCATCGTAAACGGAAAGCCCCAATTCATTTTCGTAATGATGGCGTTTTTGGGCTGGTAGTTCTGGTAGTTCGCTGCGCCATTTTTCTAACTCTTTGTCTGTCACCTCAATTGGCGCTAAATCTGGTTCGGGGAAATAGCGGTAATCGCTGGAACCTTCCTTCACCCGCATACTAACTGTACGTTGTGCGCCTTCTTCCCACAGACGAGTTTCTTGAATAATGCGATCGCCCGCTTCGATGGCTGCGATTTGGCGCTCAATTTCGTAGTCAATCGCCCGTTGGATGGCGCTAAAGGAGTTCATGTTTTTAATTTCTACTTTGGTGCCAAACTTCTCTTGTCCCAATGGACGCACGGAAATATTGACATCGCAACGTAGAGATCCTTCTTGCATGTTCCCGTCGCTGACACCGAGATAGCGGACAATCCGGCGCAACTCTTGGGCATATTCAGCAGCTTCGAGTCCAGAACGCAAGTCTGGTTCCGAGACAATTTCTACTAACGGTACACCTGCGCGGTTGTAGTCTACCAGAGAATAGGTAGAACCAGAAAGGCGATCGCTACCTGCGTGTACCAATTTTCCAGCATCTTCTTCCATGTGCAGACGGGTGATGCCAATGCGTTTGCGGGTGGGTTTTCCCTCAGCATCTACCAACTCAATTTCTAACCAACCATGTTCAGCGATCGGTAAGTCATATTGAGAAATTTGGTAATTTTTCGGTAAATCTGGATAAAAATACTGTTTGCGATCGAATTTGCTATATCTAGCGATTTGACAATTCAGTGCCAAACCAGCTTTGACGGCGTATTCTAATACTTTTTGATTTAGTACAGGTAAGACCCCAGGTAAACCCATACAAACCGGGTCGATGTTAGTATTAGGGTCACCACCGAATGCTGTAGAGCTACTGGAGAAAATCTTGGTATTAGTACTGAGTTGACAATGGGTTTCTAGACCAATAATCGCTTCGTACTCAGTTTTTACAGTTGTAGCAGAGGTCATAATATCACTAATTTGGGCATAATTCTTCCTTAGAGTACTATTGTAGCTGCCTCTGGAGTTGCCCCGAAGACGGTTAATTGGTGAATTATCCTGACTTGAAAAAACTGAGTGCGGTGTCTGTCATTAGTCATTGGTCATTTGTTATTAGTCATTGGTCATTTGTTATTTGCAAAGGACAAAACGTAACAGTTCAATATCATATATTTATAGTATATAAATGTTCCTCAAGGATTGATTTGGCATTTCTTTGCAATACTTAACTGCTTTCTAGTTAAAAAAAGTTAACATAGATTAAAAATAATAACTAACATCATAATTTATTAAGTTTATCAAGCTAAATTGAGAGTATGCTTAATGATTGAAGTCTAGTGGAAAAATTAAGTAAGTTAGGTGCAAATAAAATTAAGTATTTGTTTGAATATTAAAACCAAAAACAAAATTTATTTGTCCAAACTTGCTAACTAGATTGTCGAACAAGGCGGTGAAAATCCGATCTTAAGCAAATAATCACAACGAAAACAAAAGTCAACTTAACAACAATCACGTAAGATGATAAAAAAAATTTTGCTGGCTATATCGGGATTGGGACATGCGGAAGAAATGCTCAAAACCCTCAAAGAAATCCCCTCAATTCAATCTGCAAAAGTTACAGTTTTGCATGTTGTTCAAGCCCAAAGTACTGCTGCTACCATGACGTCTAAATGGGAAGATGGCGGTAAACTTTTGGCTAATGCCATTCAAACTTTAAACCTCGATCCTAGCCTAGTTTCTTCAATTTTACGCCAAGGTGACCCCAAGGATGTGGTTTGTCAAGTAGCTGATGAAATCGACGCTGATTTAATTATCATGGGTTCACGCGGACTCAAGCGGCTACAATCGATTTTATCCAACTCGGTGAGTCAGTACGTTTTTCAGCTATCTTCTCGCCCCATGTTGCTGGTAAAAGATGATATTTATGTCAAAAGAATTAAGCGCATTATGGTGGCAATAGACAATTCAGATGCAGCAAAAAACTGCTTGAAATTGGCACTATTTTTGCTGCGAGACATTCAGGGTGGTGAGTTGATTTTGGCAAATATTACCACAGATTTAGGCGGTAGAAAATCAGAAATAACTCAGGTTCCTTCCGACAAAAATCCAGTTTTGGCAGCCGCAGTTGCCGAAGCTGAAAAATTCGGCATCAAATCTCGTTGTTATATCAGCAGTGGCAAACCTGGTGAAGAAATTTGTCGGTTGGCAGAGGAGTTGAATGTAGACTTATTATTGCTCGGTTCTCCAGATCGTCGTCCATCGATCGCTAAGAGTTTTGTTGATATCGACCGACTCATCGGTTCCTCTTTATCTGATTATGTGCGAGTCAATGCCACTTGTCCAGTGTTATTAGCGCGAACTATCGATTAATTGACGCTCCCACGACTTTAAGTCGTGGGATTCTTGTTTCATTCAGACGACTTACGTAAGGGCGAACAGCCGTTCGCCCCTACAAGTTATTGTATGTGTATCAAGATTTTGGGGAATTGGTATGAGTATCACAATTATCGTACTCACATAGGAAACAAGTCAGATTTTGCTTTTACTACTGGGCGCTTTGATACACGAGATTTCAAGTTACTGAAGTACAGCCTCTAGGTCTGCTAGCGAGGCATAGAGCCTATTCTAATTATGTTAGCGCAGCGGGGCGTAGCCCATTCTGACTCCTGAATTGTGAATTCTGCTGTAAATAAAAACCCCTACATAATTAATGCAGGGGTTTTTATTTTATACAGAACCTCTTAAGTATCTTTTCCACCTTCGCGGCTAGCAGTTTGGATGTACAGAATGAGTAAAAACACAGAGGGCACAAGTACGAACAAAATGCTCGCTACGAACCCCAGGTCATTAACTTGCATGGCAAGAAAGCCTCTCTTAAATTTCCAATCAACACCATTAGGATATCATCATCGATGACAGAGTTGGCTCAAATTTTTTACTTGCCTAAATGCTAGCGAGGCATAATTCCAAAAAACTTAAGGCTTTGTGACCACACTGACAGGGCCATTCACTAAAGTTTGACAAGCAAGACGGTAATTTTCGGGTTTTTTCTTTAATTTCCGGTTCTCTACGTCAGTACGGGGGGAAAGATTCTGTTGTCCTTCCACTATCTCGACAATGCAAGTGCCACACTGACCGTAGCCACCGCAATTCGTCATCTTGCCAATCAACGTATATATATCTATGTTATTTTGCATCGCTTTAAGCCGGAGATTTGCACCATCCGCCGCCACTACTTCTTTATTTTCTTTAACGAATTTGATATTACCCATAGCTGATTCCTCCTTGACTGTAAGCTTTGCTTTCAAGGCTTTATATTGACATGGCTTGATTCATATCTTACTTATTATCATAATTCATTACAAAATATTAATAAATGTTAATTTAACGAACATAACCCCACAAAAATAGGACAGGCATAGTACCTGTCCTAATAAACAATTGAAAGATAAATTAACTTACCTAAACCCCACAGCTGCTTGCCAAACGAAAGCAAGCAACAAGAAGAATACGGGGATAACTGGGAGAACATCCACTAACGGATCAAAGATTTGGTAAGCTTCAGGCAGTTTTGCTAATAAAAGTGCTGCTTCCATGTTTGTTTAAATCCACCTATCCAACACAGCGTTAATAATTGAGAAATATCTTAACATGGTTTGGTCATTGGTCATTTGTCATTTATCATTTGTCATTCTCCGCGTAAGAGCGTCTCCCACTCCCCATTCCCACTCCCCACTTCTTCAAGCCAATGACCAAATTCTGTGGTAAAGCGATCGCTTAATATTGCTTCTCTAATATGCTGGGTAAAGCGAATTAGTTCAGTAATGTTGTGAATGCTTAACAAGGTGTAGGCTAAAATTTCTTGCGATCGCACTAAATGAGATACGTAAGCACGGCTGAAATTTTGACAAGTGTAGCAAGGACAAGTTTCATCTATGGGCGCAAAATCTTCACGAAACTTAGCATTTTTCAAATTCCAGCGATCGCCCTGGACTATTGCCGTCCCATGTCTAGCCCAGCGTGTGGGAATTACGCAATCAAATAAATCTACACCAGAAGCGATGGCGATCGCCATTTCTCGATAAGTACCCACACCCATCAAGTAACGCGGCTTTTCGGGGGGTAGAAGCGGTGCTGTGACTTTGACAATTTCAGCCATCAATTCTGGCGGTTCTCCCACACTCACGCCACCAATGGCGTATCCCGGCAAATCCAACTTAGCCAAAGCTTCAGCCGCACGACAACGCAAATCTAAATACACGCCTCCCTGCACAATCCCAAATAACGCTTGCTCACTGCGTTGATGAGCTGTTATGCAGCGTTCTAACCAGCGGTAAGTCCGTTCAGTGGCAGTTTCTACCTCTTGACGAGTAGCTGGGTAGGGCGGACATTCATCAAACGCCATGATTACATCTGCCCCTAGAGTATTTTGAATCTCAATGGAGCGTTCTGGTGTTAAGTTAATAATTTGTCCATCATGGGGTGAGCGGAAAGTTACGCCTTCTTCAGTAATTTTTCGCATCTCGCTTAAACTGAAGACCTGAAACCCACCCGAATCTGTGAGCATCGGCCCATTCCAACCCATAAATTTATGCAACCCACCACCCCCAGCGACGATCGCTTCCCCTGGTTGCAGGTGAAGATGATAAGTATTAGATAAAATCATTTGTGCCCCAGTATCTCGTAGCTGAGAAGGGGTAATGGTTTTGACATTGGCTAGCGTCCCCACTGGCATAAATCTGGGGGTTTCCACAGGGCCGTGAGGGGTAAAAAACACTCCTGCTCTAGCTTTTGTCTGACTACAGCAAGCAAGACATTGAAATGAAAAATTGGCACTCATACCATTTTAAATTTTTGAAGATGCGCCTATGTAACTTACGCAAAACTACATGATGTAGGGGCAATTCATGAATTGCCCCTACACCAATAAAGCGCAGCCTCACATAAAATTTGTATAACAGTTGCTATTTAGAAACAATCAGAACAATCATCGTCAATTTCTGCATCCCACCTAGCTGAGAGTACTTGCTCCATCATCGCTTCTATGGCGCTGACATTGAAGCTTCGCTCCCGCCGCTCTTGCAGAGGAGTTGACCGAGGGATCAATCGTAGACACACTCCTTCTTGCATCAAATCAAAGTAGGTTTCTTCTGGTGACGACTGTTTGAGTTCTAAGTAATCAAAACTACAGACGTTTAAATATAGCGCGTGGTTAGCCACTAAGGTAGACCTTTGTGGATTGGCAAAAACTTCCATCACATCCCCTTCACCCTCGCTCAGTACCTTATCTTCTTGGGTGTAGATGTAGTGGACTCGACCTAAATCTGTCAGCAATCGCCGCATGTCGAGCTTGTTCACAATGATGCCCGCGTTCACAATGCACGGAGCTGGTATCCTGGTGTCGGGTAGATGGTGACTCATAGGGAAATAGCGATTGAGCTACGGAGAGTTACAACATAGCTAAACAGTCAGATTGAATAGCTTGTTTACTCCCTATATTTAAAAAAATATCAATTTTTTGGGGCGATCGTCTATTGACACTCTCTCAAATTGAATTCGAGAGATTTGCCAAAGCAACGGTTCTAATTAGATTAGGTTTCTTGCGTCACCTAAGCTAGAGGTGGTTCTCTCCCCTTTCCACTATTGGGATCTTAGCATGTTGACGCTTTCTTAAATTCTGCGTTACTGCTGCATCTCCAATCCCAAAATGTGGATTTTTCTACCTAGCGCCCCAGTTCATAATCTGGAGTCAGTTTTTAGTTAACAAATACAAAACACGAATTTTGCTCCTTGATGGAATTGTAATTTTACTCAGCAAAGATTGTATAAATTAGTACTATTGTACATAGCATTACCACTTAGTTCAGCATAACAAAATTTTCTGGGATAATCTCTAATGGAAGTAAATCTTATCTAAAGCTTTAAAGTTGAAAGATGTCATTTGTACTGAAACTGAGATTATTTTCCAGCAATTAACAATCTAACTCAAATGATCAAACAGCAACAATGGTGGAAAAACCTGCTGTTAAACCTAGCGGCGAGTATTATATTTTACACAGTTATTCCCCTGCCGTATTTGAATGGATTAGATTTTCGGGGTGTGGCAGGTCTAGTCTCGACTGTAGGGTTGATAATTGGGGGAATTTTAGGGTTACTGGATACGGGGATGAATTATATTGGTATACCAGTGCTAACTCGTAGTGCTTTGGTAGTAAGTCTTTGGATTGCGATAACTGGAGGGCTGCATTTAGATGGGGCGATGGATACTGCCGATGGCTTAGCAGTGGGCGATCCAGATCGGCGATTGGAAGTGATGGCGGATAGTGCCACAGGTGCCTTTGGGGCAATGGCAGCGATCGCCTTAGTACTATTAAAAATAACAGCCTTAACGGATATACAAGACAACCGTTGGCTGGTGTTGATGGCTGCTTGTGGTTGGGGACGCTGGGGACAGCAAGTAGCGATCGCTCGATATCCTTACCTCAAACCAACCGGCAAAGGTGCTTTTCACAAACAAGCCATTCGTTCTTACAAGAATTTGTTACCGGGATTGTTGTTGCTGTTGGGTTTGAGTGGTTTACTCTGGCTGATAGATAAACAGCAGTTATTTTTGGCAATCGGAATGATAGTTGCTGGAAGTGCGATCGCCATTTTCACAGCCGCCTGGTTCAACCACAAATTAGGCGGACACACGGGAGATACCTACGGCGCAGTCGTTGAGTGGACTGAAGCCTTATTTTTGTGTGTATTGACTGCTTTTTAGGGAGTGGGGAGTGGGGAGATGGGGAGATGAGGGAGATCAGGGAGTGTGGGGAGTGTGGGGAGTGTGGGGGAAAGAGAATTTATGCTTCTTCCCCTTCCTCCCACACCGGACACACCTCCTCCCCATGCCCAATGCCCAATGCCCAATCCCCACTCCCCACTTCATTTAATCGGTTGCAATTTTGTCACCTTGAGTTTAAAAGCCCCAACTCCAGTTTCTCCAAAAGAGCGGACGCGGATAACATAAGTCCCTGTCTCTACGATGCGAGTAAATAGAAGAGAATTACTACTACCATCAGGGCCGTCATCATTTTCTGCTAAAGTGGAACCATCGGGTGCCAGCAGTGTGATGATGCTGTCAAAACTTTCAGACGACAGGTCAACTGCTAAATTATCGCCCTTGTCTAGCTTGACTGTGTAATCACGGGCAAACCCACCTTGACCTGTGGGAATGTCTTTGTCTGAAAGGCTATCAGAAAATTCAGTACTGTTAGATAAAGGAATTGGACTATACAACTTATTTTGAGCCAAAGCTGCACTCGTACTTGTAACTATTGCCAGCAACGTGGCAGGAACGACGATCAATTGTTTTAAACCCGCCGCAAAAGCTTTATTCATACATTTCAAGCAATTTTTCCGCAAAAATAGGGTAAATTGGTCAACTCATACACTTTTGTGTCCAAGGTTGCCCATTAATTCTGGATTTATCCGTCTTTGACGGTAGTGGCTACTGCTACTAGTCCTAAGACTACAATTCCATACTCACGAAGTGTTTGCACAGCAGATCTGGCAGTAGCACCAGTAGTATAAATGTCGTCCACTAACAGCACTGGGACATTTGGAGGGCTATGGCGAAAATCTTGCCCAACAGCAAAAGCTTTGGACAAGTTTTGTTCTCGCCCAGATACAGATAAACCAAATTGTGCTTCAGTTTGTCGCACTCTTGTTAATCCATTTAGTTTCAATTTTAATCCAGTTATTTCGCAGAAGCTTTGTCCTATTAGTGCAGCTTGATTGTATTTTCGTTGCCTTTGCTTGCTAGCGTGGAGTGGGATGGGAACTACCACAGTCTGGCTATCTCGTCGGGGTGAATTTAACAACCAAGATTCTCCTAACCATTGACCCAAAGGACGAGCTATTTGGGGTTGATTTTCGTATTTCAACGCCGCCATCGCCCTTTTGACTGGACCCCCATACTGACCCCAGACAAACACTGGTAGTTGTTCTTGCCACAAAGAAATTCGGTCTTGACGTTGACATTTTTGCAGTTGTTTAGTGCAGTTATGACAGATTTCTTGGGAAGTCGAGCGTTGGCACAGTGGGCAATGGGATTGGAGAAAAAGATTAAGTAAGCTTGTGAAATTTTTAGTCCAAGTGTGCATTTAGAATTGTCCTTTGTCCCTTGTCATTTGTCATTTGTCATTTGTTAGTTAACAATGCCCCATGCCCAATGCCCCATGCCCCATGCCCAATGCCCAATGCCCCATGACTAATGACCATTGACCAATGACTTAACATACACACGATCGCACCTTGTTGTTTCAACTCCCGTTGCTGATTTGTAGCCGTTGCTTTCATACAGCTTGACTGCTTCTACCAAAACACTGGCAGTTTCAATCCAAATTTGCTCAAAACCACGTTCGGCGATCGCTACTTCTAGCTGTTGTAACAAATATTTACCCAATCCTAAACCCCTAATGCTCGGTAAAAGATACATTTTGCGGATTTCTACAGCTTTTTGCCCACGTTTGATGGGGTAGTATGCCCCAGTACCTACTAACTGGCTTTGGTGTTCAATTACCCAAAACTCTCCCCCAGTAGCTAAATAAAATTCCTCTACTTGCAGCACGTCTCGATCTGCACCGTTTGGTTCCCAACCCAAACCGTATTCTGATAATACATAATTGATCACTTGGGCAGCTCTGGTGCGATCGCTTTGCACCCAATCACGAATTAAAAAGTCTTGATAATATTTTTTCATACCATTTGCTGGTCAAGTTTACACAGAAAATTTTTCTGGCTCCATATCCCAATTTACTCAGCAAATAGCAATTCTTGCAGATTTTAGTTCTAGCGCTTCTAACTATCTCACTTCTGTGCATCTGGAGCGCTTGTGCTTGATAACTTTCATGGATAATGCTAAAGATTTCTCAAAAACCTCGCCACCCCTTGCCAGATTGCAGCTGACTTTCTACTACTCCCACCACCCCGACTCAAATCTGATAAGGTAGGAAACGATGCAGATTTAGCATAAGCCCCATTTCGTAAAACTTTCGCTAGGGCATGATTATTTTCTCGTAACCCTTCATAAAAAAAGAATACCTCACCTTGAATGCCAAGTTGGCGATTGTATTCAATTGCCCGCACCAAATATTCTGGACTAATACAATAACTGCCAAGCTTCATCAGAATTCCTGGGGCTAACTTAGACAAGGTTGTATCAGTGAATTGTTGAGTTACCAGTTTATCAGCGATCGCAGGGTAACTCCTAAAGTCACGGCGATAAATCTGGGGGTGAATCATATCCACTATTCCCCGCTTCAGCCATGTGGGTGAATCTTGCAGATATTCCTGAAAAGCCCAATCATGAATATTAGGTGCGATCGCTACTAATAAATTAGGATTCACTGCTTTGACTTGCTGATAAAGATGCGCCCAGAAATCGGTAAGAATATCTGCACGCCACTGAAGCCATTGCCTATCCTTGGGATTGGCTGGCGGGTTGCGATTAAATTCCTGCTGATAGCGTGTTAAAGTTAGTCGATCGTAGCCACCTTCACAGGGGAATGCTGGCAAGCGATCGTCTCCTTGGATACCATCAACATCATAATTTTTTACAACTTCTAACACTAAATTCAATAAGAATTCCTGCACTTGCGGATCGAGGGCATTTAACCACTCAAAGCCGTTTTTATTGAGTAAATTACCATTGCGATCGCGCCCAGCCCATTCGGTTTTTTTCTGTAAAAGAATACCGCCATTTAAATTGTAAGAACTGGCAAAACCATATTCAAACCAAGGGATGACTTTCAAGCCAACTCGCCGCGCCTCTACCACCACTTCTTCTAAAGGATCGCGTCCTACAGACATAGGGTCAATTTCAACCCCAAAATTCTCTAGCATTGTCTGACTTGGATACAAAGTTACAGCCTGATTCCAAACAACGGGAAACACTACATTAAATCCCGTCTCAGCAAGAAAATCCATTGCCTCGGCAATGCGTTCCTTTGACCTGAGAACTTTACTATCAGTAGTAGTCAGCCAGATACCACGCGTTTCTATCATTGCCATTTTCAGAAACTAAAATTTTCTGCGCTGCACCCTCTAAACATTGACTAGCCGACGATACCGCGCCTGTATTATTGTATAAATCCCATACGCAACCAAACCTAGCGCCACAATACCCAAAAGCCATGCTCCGTTAGGCTGTTGCGCTAGCGTCTGCAATGCTTCATCCAAACCTCCTGCGGCTGAGGCGTTGGACTGCCTTGCAGCTTCGATGAGAAACCAGCCGATAATACAAAATACTATACCCCGTGCCGCTAAACCAAATCTAGAAATCCTGATAACCCATTTGGCCTCTGTGTTGCTTAACTCAGTTAAATTGAGTTCTTTACGAAATTTGCCACTAAAAGCTTGATAAAACTGATAGAAGCCTAGAGCAATTATCAAGACTCCCACAGTTCCAACTAACCATTGACCAAAGGGTTGAGAAAGCAAACGTGCCGTCCAATCTTCGGTAGAATTACTATTGTTGCCGCTGTCTTTACCCATAACGATTTGTACAGCACTTAAGGCTAAACCTGCATAAATTACGCCATTAATTGCGTAACCAATTCGTATTGCTAAACCTTTGGTGTCGTTACCTTTATTTTCTGGGTCTTTAATTGCTTGTACAAAACGCCAAATTACATATCCAATCAAGCCAATTGCAATCAAAATTAGTAAAAACTTACCAAATGACTGATTGACAATTGTTTCGAGAGCGCCTTGGGTATCAGTTGTTTTACCACCCGTGCCAAAAGCCGCCTGTGTTGCCAGCAGTCCAACGATACCATAAACTACTCCCTTAGAAACGTAGCCAAATCGTGCCAGTCGCTCAACCCAGGATGAGCGATGGTGTATTAACTGTTGTGTCATATTAGTTCAGAATAATTATGTCTATGTCTTAGCAATATATAGCCACAATTGACATCTACCTCAAGATAAATTATCTAACAGGGTTCCTAAGAATTGCTATTCTCTACTGTCTTTCAATAGATGTTAAACTACTCAAAATAATATTAAAGATAGTATTATTATTTAGTATTTTATAAGGTTGAGATTGTATTAGTTATGTCTGTAATAGAATCTTCTTGGAAACACGAATATATAACTACCAACGGAGTGAAGCTACACTACGTTACCCAAGGTGAAGGTCCTTTGATGTTGATGTTGCATGGGTTTCCTGAATTTTGGTACTCTTGGCGGCACCAAATACCAAAATTTGCCCAAGATTTTAAAGTCGTCGCTATTGACTTGCGTGGTTACAACGATAGTGATAAGCCAGCAGAGCAATCAGCTTATGTCATGGATGAATTTATCAAAGACGTTGAGGGAGTAATTAAAGGATTAGGAGACGAAAAATGTGTTTTAGTTGGACATGATTGGGGAGGTGCGATCGCTTGGAGTTTTGCTTATGCTCATCCGGAAACGATCGAGCGATTAATTATCCTTAACTTGCCTCATCCTGCTAAATTTGCCCAAGGCTTACGCACTCCCCAACAATTGCTACGTAGTTATTACATGTTTATTTTTCAACTACCTTGGATACCAGAATTACTTTTACAATCTTCAGATTACCAAGCAATTGAAACAGTTTTTAAAGGCACAGCAGTTAATAAAAATGCTTTTACACAAGCAGATATTAATGCGTATAAAGATGCTGCTGCAAAACGCGGTGCCCTCACAGCAATGTTGAACTATTACCGCAACATTTTTGGGCAGAGAATCCTAAACCCAAATTGGGGAATTTTGGAAGTGCCAACGCTGATGATTTGGGGGGAAAATGACATTGCACTTGGTAAGGAACTAACCTACGACACCGCGGCCTATGTCAAAGACTTTCAAATCAAGTACATTACCAATTGTGGCCATTGGGTGCAACAAGAACAGCCAGAGTTGGTTAATCAGTATATGGCAGAATTTCTCAGGACTTAGGCTAACAGTATTTGTTAAACTAACGTATCTACATGTTACATTTTATCTTCAAGACCGTCATTTAGTCATTAGTCATTGGTCGTTTGCAAATGACCAATGACTAATGATTAATGACAAAGAATAACCTCACGAGTTAAGCTGCAATTTAAAGGACTAATACCTTACTCAACTAAAAAGTTAATTTATAAGGTATAAATACTTATTTATCCAACCAAACTCTATTGAGTTTTGTAAGCTTTTCAAAAGATTTAACACTAATTTAACGACAACCAATTTTCCGCGTTTATTGCAGGAAAATAGCCAAAAATTAGAATAAATCGGATTTGTTGTATCTCTCTCATTCTTGCTTCAATATCACAACAAACTTGTTAGGTCAATCTGTAACCTGAAGAAGTTTGGTGAGATAATAGAACTGTGAGGTAAAGAACGGACGCAACTTGATAATCAAGGGGGAAAATTATGAAACTCCAGCTATTAGCGGCCACAGCCTTAGCAACTCCCCTATTTTTCATTAGCTCGGTTAGAGCTGAGAATCCGCAGGACTTACAAAAGCTGCTTTCGACTGGGGAATGTATCCAGTGTGATTTATCGGGAGCCAACCTTAGTGGCGCTCATTTAATTGGTGCTGACTTAAGAGGAGCCAAGCTTCAAGGAGCTAACCTTGTAGAGGCAAACCTCGAAGGTGCAGATTTAACTGGTGCGAACTTGGCGGGTGCTAACTTAACATCAGCATATGTCACTAATGTGAATATGAAGCAAGCCAATCTCGATCGGGTAAATTTTACTGGCGCGACGATTCACGATTCTAATGTGTACAAAGCATCAATGAACGATCTCAATCTGACAGATGCCGAAATATTTAACACTGGAATCGGTATTGGTGGAGAAGATGCCGAGATTCCCGATTGGGACTAGGCTCAACTAAGCACGCAGGTTGAAATAAACACAACATAAGTTTTGGCAGATTTTAATCAAAAAACTAGTTGTTTACAAGCATTTTTCCTAAACCTGCCCTGACAAAAATATTAAGAGAAATAAAACCTCTGCCTTGTAGTTACTTCAACATGATAAAGGCAGAGGGATTTTTTTATTCGGGTTGAACCGAGAAGCATACAAAAAAATGTAATATAGGGCTACTGTGTTACTCTCGCTAGACAAAAATAATTTTAGGTTGTGGAGCTATTTGCGTGGGTGGGTTTCGCAACTTATTCACCCTGTCCTCAAGGGTAATAATTGGCGTTAAAGTGGCGTTTGAGCGATTGCTTGGAAAAGCTTAACAATTAGTAATATTTATTTAATAACTGTCTTAACTGTCTTAACTGTCTTAACTGTCTCCAATTTTTGATTTAACTATCTGCTTAACTGTCTTAACTGTCTTTTAATTTTGGAATTTTTGATTTTTGCATCAAACTGGTATCCCTGATGAATACCAACCTGGTCTGTCTGTCCGATTCATGGGCATCAACGAAAAGGCGATCGTCTCCTACCTCGTCACTGCTTACTACTCAGCAGCTGTTCTCGTCCCTGATGCAATCGGCATTCTCGAAGATGTCGAAATCGGGCGCTGAAGAAACAAGGATGCCTCACCCTATCGATAAATGAGGGTATTGCCAATTTCTGACAATACCCTCAGATAAACAAGGTAATTTTTGGTAAGGCTCGTTACTTAAATTGCATCTTTGCCTGCTCGCGTCTTTATAGCGAGTTGAACTATGCAATTTAGCGTACAAGTTTCAGTAGATCGAAAAGTTTTCCAGAACCCTTACCAGCGGTTCATTTGAATTTAGGAACACAAATTGCCGCAATCCTATTAGACTCTGCTTTTCAAGCAATGGGCGTTGTTGGTGGGTTAAGAGTGCAGTGCAAGCGATCGCAATTATCAGCCGAAAAACGTCGTCTGAAACCCTGATTATTTCGTCGATTTACAAAAGTTTTCGATCTACTGAGTTTAGGTTAATGCCTGAGCTGCTGCTGCCGAAAGGAACTCATTTGCTGCTTGCTTCAACAATTCGGCTTTATCGGTCTGTTCCCAAGGCAAATCTAAATCACTCCGCCCAAAGTGACCGTAAGCCGCGACGTCCTGATAAAAACGTCCGCCTCGTTCACTTGGTAAGTTACGTAGTTTGAAAGTATGGATAATCCCCGCTGGGCGCAGTTCAAAGTGCTGCTTAATTAATTCCAGCAAGGTTTCTTCATCTACTTTGCCAGTGCCAAAGGTATCCACTAGGATGCTGGTTGGCCGCGCTACACCGATGGCATAAGAAAGTTGGATTTCAACTTTTTCTGCCAATCCAGCAGCGACAATATTTTTCGCCACATACCGAGCAGCGTAAGCAGCAGAACGGTCTACCTTGGTGGGGTCTTTGCCCGAAAAAGCACCGCCACCATGTCGTGAATAGCCACCGTAGGTATCAACGATTATTTTCCGTCCTGTCAGACCAGAGTCTCCTTGAGGACCACCAACCACAAATTTGCCAGTGGGATTGACTAAAAAGCGTGTTTCCTCATTTGGCTTAATGTCGATGTCGCCAAAAACAGGTTCAACTACAGCTGACCACAGGTCTTGTTTTATTTTGGCTTGTACTGCCGCGTCATCTGTGATTTCCCCAATACTGGCTGTGTGCTGGGTGGAAATCAAGATGGTATCAATCCCGACAGCACGTCCATCTTCGTAAACTACAGTTACTTGGGTTTTGCCGTCAGGACGTAGATATGGCAATTCACCTGTTTTGCGAACTGCTGCCAATCGGCGAGCAATGCGGTGAGCCAGACTGATGGGCAAGGGCATCAATTCTGGTGTTTCGTTGCTGGCAAAGCCAAACATTATACCTTGATCGCCAGCGCCAATTTTGTCGAATTGTTCATCGCTATCTTGCTGGCGAGTTTCTTGGGCGGTGTTGACGCCTTGGGCAATATCAGGTGATTGTTCGTCTAAAGCTAGCAAAACACTAGTGCTGTTGGCAGAAAAGCCGTTATCAGCATTGGTATAGCCGATTTCAGCAATTTTCTTGCGGGCGAGATTGACGAAATTTACATTAGCTTTGGTGGTAATTTCACCTGTGATTAGCACCAAGCCAGTATTAACTACTACTTCAGCAGCAACACGGCTGCTGGGGTCTTGTGTCAGTAGGGCATCAAGGATGGTATCAGAAATCTGATCGCAGATTTTATCTGGATGACCTTCAGTGACTGACTCGGAGGTAAATAAATATCGACGAGACAAAGGTAATTCCTCCTTTGAGAGTATTTTCGCTGACTAAATGTGGGTATTTAGTTCAGTTACCTAATTTATGAAATCATAACAATATTTATACTTAAGTCGTTAGTCTCTTCTGAAGATCGATCAAAACTACTAACTACAGTTAAGAATCTGTAAAGAAAATAGAGTTTGCACGAATTATTTTCTGCCCAAAATGTTTTTAACAATACAAAAAAAGCGGGGCACTCCGAAAAGTGCCCCTGCAAGCTTTGACACAAACACTGCTGCTTTAAACCTGAACCGCTAACTTTGCTTCCGTAGCTGTCAAGCGCTCATAGGCAGCACGCATTTTCAAACCTGTAAGCACTTGGAAGAAACCAGTACCATTATTGGAACCAGGATACTCGCGGTGCTGGAGTAATAAGTGAGTCAATTCACCCTGATATTTAGTGGATGTATTGCTGAGATGGGTTTCGATGTAAATTACTTCTTCCAAGTTGTCAAATTGACCATCTACCTCTAGTACTGAGACATAGCGACCGTAGTAAACATCTGAACCGTAGTACAATTGCATACCAGGGTAGGAACAGGTCAGTTTACGTCCACAGGGAGTCCAATTAATTGTTGACCCTTCATCAAATAGGTAGGTTGGCTCAAAGCCTTCCTTACCTTCCCGCTGGAGCATACGTACCCGTAAGACTCGACGCTCGGTATCGTTTTTGATCAAGTTTGTGGGCAATACCTGAAGAACTACGTCAGCAAATTCTCTTTGTGGTTCGATAAACTTATCAAAGTCAGGTTTGCGGGAATTGATTTGTGCTAAGACATCTTCGTAGCGATGACCGCGTTCTGCCATATCTCGCTGGATTTTCCAGGCAATTTTGACTTCATCGCTAATGTCAAAATAAACGCTGAAGTCAATTAGCGATCGCACCCGTTCATCATATAAAGGATGCAGCCCTTCTACCACTATAATATGATTCGGCTCTACCCGCTCTGGCGGATCGATCAAGCCGGTTTCGTGGTTATAAATCGGCTTATCAATCGCTTGACCATTTTTGAGCGCTTTAATTTGCTCATACATCAGGTCAAAATTGTTCGCTCTGGGGTCTAGTGCTGTTATCCCCGTTTCTTTGCGCTGTTTGCGATCGAGGGAGTGATAGTCATCCAAGCAGATGACTGTCATTAAATCTTCACCAAACAAATCTATCAAACGACGCAAAAACGTAGATTTACCGCAACCAGAGTCTCCGGCTACTCCAATCAGTACCACGCGTTCCGGCTTACTTGTCATAAATCTCCTCTAAATACTAAAGTTGTGTCAATAATTTTTCACACAGCAGATTTTGAAGCCAGGAGTTTACCCCTTTGGTTTATCCTGCGTTCTTGCTACCCAGCATTGCTATAAGACATCAATAAGTAGACAACAAACTTAAAACTAATAAGTTGCTACTCGTCGGACTAGCCTGAATCTTAAGTGCCGGTAAGTATTTAATCCTAGTGGTATATTTGATTTTAACAGAAGGGGGTATCCCATACAAGATTTCATGTCAAGAAGAATTAGTCTGGTTGACTAATCATTTTGATGATTCAGTTGTTAATTTTCAAAGAGGGATCGACAATACCCGTAAGTGTTAGGCAGCTCTATTGCCTGCTAGTTGTGACTCTCTGCAATGGAGTTCTAATGGTATAATTCATTTCTCTAGCAAACTTTTTGACGTTCGGAAATTTTATTGCTCCTCAAGGCTCAAGATATTTAAGACCAAAATCTATCCAACGAATGACTCCCTAACTTGCCTTAGTAAAATTCTTGGGTGTAAAGTTATGGATATGCTCAAATAGGTGTGCCAGTGTTGTAAACATTCAACGATTCCGTTGACAAAAATAGTAAAATTTAGCCAGATATCCAAAACCCGATCGCCTTTAACCAATTGGTGAAAATCCTCCTACTACAAGCTTCTTGTATTAAACATCTGCAAGAGTCAAGTAGAAGTAAAACAGCAACTGAATTTGGTAATAGCGAGGGAATTACGAAGGATGCAGTCAGCAGATGCTTTTGTTCGAGAAACACAGGGATTAGCAGTAATTTCATTCAGGTTTACACCTGAAAGTAAAATTACAAACTGTAATAGCAAACTACTGATGGAGGTTGACAGATTTTTCACATCAAGTGAAACTGATTATAGTTGCTTAAATCACGGTTCTCTCTGTTGTTATGTTCGTAGCTAGAATTCTACTAGTCATGTAGTTAGACATGAGGAAGTCAGAAAAAGCTAAAGAAGATTTCTAGAGAGTAGTAGATTTCGCCAAGTAAAATCAAGCATAACATGCTTTCAAGTGCATCGATTGATACGCTTGTGCTGTATTGTACAGCAGTATGTATTTCTAGAGAAAAGTTAGCAAAAAAGTATCGATGGTAGTTAACGAAGAAAAGATTAAATTGATTCATTATTAACATTCTCCAAAAGACTTATCCTTTACCTTAGAAGGTGAACAGGTGTGTTTTTTACTATGCCTGCATGTCTTCGGTGAGTGTACTTAGCAAGGCATCAATTAATGATGCCGTTTTTCCAAAGTGTCAGTTTTGTGAAACGAAAATCCGGTAAACTAAAGCTGACATAGGATGGGAATAGTTTTTTTTGAAAAACGGTTAAGTAAATATCGGAGTGGTAGAACGAATGTACAATCAAGGTGCTGTTGAGGGTGCTGCCAACACAGAATTAGGTAGCCGCGTCTTCCTCTATGAAGTGGTAGGCCTGCGTCAGAGCGAAGAAACCGATCAAACGAACTACCCAATTCGTAAAAGTGGCAGTGTGTTCATCAGAGTGCCTTACAACCGCATGAATCAAGAAATGCGACGTATCACTCGTCTAGGCGGGACAATTGTTAGCATCCAGCCCGTAACTGCTTCAGGGCAAGTTAATGGTAAAGCCTCACTTGGGAATGCTAACAGCGAAGAGAGTGAGTTAGCTAAATCTGGGGAAACTGCTAACAGTGAAGGAAATGGTAAAGCCACACCTGTGAATACTAAGAGTGAAGTCAAAGGCTTCGCTAAACCACCAGCTGAAGAACAGCTCAAGAACAAAGACAAGAAAGGCAACACCATGACTCAAGCGAAAGCCAAAAAAGACCACGGTGACGTTCCTGTTAACACTTACCGCCCCAATGCTCCGTTTATTGGCAAGGTAATATCTAATGAGCCATTAGTCAAAGAAGGCGGAATTGGTATTGTTCAGCACATTAAATTTGACCTGTCTGGCAGTAATTTGAAGTACATAGAAGGTCAAAGTATTGGCATCATTCCACCAGGATTGGACAAGAACGGCAAGCCCGAAAAACTCAGACTGTATTCCATTGCCTCAACTCGTCATGGCGATGATGTGGATGATAAGACAGTATCACTGTGTGTCCGCCAGTTGGAGTACAAACACCCAGAAACTGGCGAAACAGTCTACGGTGTTTGCTCTACACACTTGTGTTTCCTCAAACCTGGGGAAGATGTGAAAATTACAGGGCCAGTGGGTAAGGAAATGTTGTTACCCGAAGACCCCGATGCTAATGTAATTATGATGGCAACCGGAACAGGTATTGCGCCGATGCGGGCTTATCTGTGGCGTCAGTTTAAAGATGCTGAAAGAGCGGCTAATCCGGAATACCAATTTAAGGGATTTTCTTGGTTAATATTTGGCGTGCCCACAACTCCAAACCTCTTATATAAGGAAGAACTGGAAGAAATTGAACAAAAATATCCTGAGAACTTCCGCCTCACTCCTGCCATCAGCCGCGAACAGAAAAACCCCCAAGGCGGTAGAATGTATATCCAAGACCGCGTAGCTGAACACGCAGATGAATTGTGGCAATTGATTAAAAATGAAAAAACCCACACCTACATCTGCGGTTTGCGAGGTATGGAAGAAGGTATCGATGCAGCCTTAACTGCTGCTGCTGCTAAGGAAGGCATCACCTGGAGTGATTACCAGAAGCAACTCAAGAAAGCCGGTCGCTGGCACGTAGAAACCTACTAATTTTGTCATTAGTCATTGGTCATTAATAGATGACAAAGAATCAAAGGCAAATGACAACGGACAAATGACAAACGAAGAAGGATAATCAGTAGGTAGGGCAAACGCTCTACCTACAATTGTTATTGGTGGAATTGGGTGCAAAAATTGTGGGTGTGAAACTAGGAATACTGGGATTAGGAACTGTGGGAACGGGTACAGTGCAGTTGTTGCAAGATAAAACTGGGCGTCACCCGTTGTTGCAAGAGATAGAAATATATCGGGTGGGAGTCAGATCGCTAGATAAACCCCGTGCAGTAGAATTGCCTGCGGATGTGTTGACTACAGATTTAGAAGCCATTGTCAACGATCCGGCTGTGGATATAATAGTCGAAGTTATGGGTGGACTGGAACCAGCGCGATCGCTCATCCTCAAAGCTTTAAGTAATGGTAAGCACGTAGTCACCGCCAATAAAGCAGCGATCGCCCGCTTTGGAGCAGAAATTTTCACAACTGCCAATCAAGCCGGCGTATACGTCATGTTAGAAGCCGCTGTGGGTGGTGGAATTCCGGTAATTCAACCCCTCAAGCAGTCCTTAAGCGTTAACCGGATTAATACTGTAATTGGTATCGTTAACGGTACAACTAACTACATCCTCACAAGGATGCAAACAGAAGGTAGCAACTTCAACGATGTTTTGGCTGATGCCCAGCGGTTGGGTTATGCTGAAGCTGACCCCACAGCCGATGTTGATGGCTTAGACGCAGCAGATAAAATTGCCATCCTGGCATCATTAGGTTTTGGTGGACGTATTCACCTCAAAGATGTGTATACCGAGGGAATTCGGCAGGTTAGTAAAACAGATATTGCCTACGCCGAAAAATTGGGATTTGTGATTAAATTGTTAGCGATCGCCAAAAGAATTACACCCACAGAAGAGGATGGGGGGACGCGGGGACGCGGGGACGCGGGGAGATTTTCTCTGTCTCCTCTCTCAGTGAGAGTTCATCCGACTTTAGTACCGAAAGCACATCCTTTGGCTAGTATCAATGGGGTTTACAATGCCATCCTTGTAGAAGGAGAACCCATCGGGCAAGTAATGTTTTTTGGGCCTGGTGCTGGTGCTGGTGCAACCGCCAGTGCCGTAGTCTCGGATATCTTGAATTTAGCTGCTGTCCTTAAAACCAATACAGCAGTTCCAAACCCCTTATTAACTTGCGGACATCAGGAATACTGCCAAATTGCGCCGATGGCAGAAATGATAACTCGGTTTTATGCCCGTTTCCTTACAAATGACCAACCTGGAGTTATCGGTAAATTGGGTACTTGCTTTGGTAACTATGGCGTTAGCTTAGAGTCTATTGTTCAAACTGGGTTTCAAGGAGAACTAGCAGAGATTGTAGTTGTTACCCATGATGTGCCAGAAGGGAACTTTCGGCAAGCTTTGGCAGAAATTCGGGATTTTGAAGCGATAGAAAGCATTCCTAGCTTACTGCGCGTACTTTGAGATTACATAAATAGCGATCGCTTGGCTTCAGGTGTTCTCATATCCCATTATTGTGTAGAGAGGGGAGTAATTGAGAGCATCTTAAATGTTTGAATTTTTAAACGCAAAGTCACACAGAGGTTTACGCAAAGGAACGCAAAGGGTTTTTGGTAGCGAATTCTCTGCGTACCTTTGCGCTTACCTCTGCGTACCTTTGCGTTTAAATATCAAGCCTAGTTTTACAATAACGAGTCAGGGCGATCGCAGGGAATATTTATGAGCGAAGCAAGATAAAGGCGCACCGAGCTTCTCAAAAATTAAATTCGGGCAAGCGTTTGTTGAATTTGGATAAATAACAATAAATTTACTTAATTAATAAAATATTTTTTGTATTAAATATTTTATAAAATACTGAATATTGCGGGTGTCGATCGCTTGAGTTTTAGAGAAATATGGCGTAGACGCATAGCAGGTTGTCGTCAGACATCGCTCAGCATTGAACGGGAAGCTTACGCCCTAAAAGCTTTATAAAACCCTGAATTTGAGAGAAAATTTAAGAATCGTAATTAGAGTAAATTTAAATGCACGTTATTAGTCGCAGAATTCTAAGAGAATTTTGTGAGGCACACGCAGATGCAAGGGAAGCACTTTATGATTGGTATAGGATAGCAACTAAAGCTGAATGGAAAAATCTGCTTGAAGTTCAGGCTATTTATTCAAAAACAGAAGCAGTTGGTAACTTCACCGTGTTTAATATTAAAGGAAATAACTACCGTTTGATTGCTGATATTGTTTACGAAACTCAAAGAATCTATATTAAATATGTCCTGACTCACGCTGAATATGATAAGGATAAATGGAAAAATGACCCGTACTTTTAATCCAGAATCTTATGGTAAATTGCTAGCCGAGTATCAGCCAAAAATCATTACGACGGATGCAGAAAACGAACAAGCGATCGCACTCGCATTAACCTTAGAACATCGTCCCAATCGTACACCAGAAGAAGAAATGCTGTTGCAACTATTGGTGACATTAATTGAGCAGTTTGAAGAAACTCATTACCCAATCCTCCAAGGTACACCCAATTCGATGTTAGTACATCTAATGGACGCACGCGATACTACAACCGAAGCATTAGCTGAGGTAATTGGTTCATTGGAAATTGCCTTGCAAATTGTTAATGGCGATCGCACCATTAGTAAAACTCAAGCAGAAGCGTTGGCGGACTATTTTAATGTAGATACCAGTTTATTTACCTAGCTTATCTTCCATAACAACGCTCTTAAAACCAACGTTTGGTATTGAGCCGGAAATTTTATATTTTAGTATGAGGTTAAAGGTGCGTAGACGCGTAGCGGCTTGTCCTTAGACATCGCTTCTCTACTTGATACAACAGCTACAAAATCTTTTGCTACTTAGCTTTTATATAGGACTACTATTTGATTTTTGAACAGATACGTAGGGTGCGTTATCGGCGAGAGTACGGCACCGAATCCTTAAGAATGGTGCGTTAGCGTTTCGCGTAACGCACCCTACAAATACTTAATGTTGTTCAAAAATCAAACCGGATTCCTATAGTTTGATCAAACTACGATCCTGTTTTAAAGATCAACTGTCCTAGCAATCCTGAGATTAACCCCAGAGCAGAAATGCCAACTAAAATCATAGAACTATGACATTTGCTGAAGGATTTTTGTAATTCATATACAGGTATGTACTCGAAAATAAATGCAGGAATAGATCCAGCCATAGCCACAGATAAAGCCCCAGACCTATCTAAAGTCCCAACTAAAGCCCCAGCCCAGTCTCAATTACATATTTGCCACCTTGCAATTGTTGTCCTGCTCTCCAAGGCATAAATACCTCTAAATCAAAGAAAATACTTAAAAAATTACTTTAATCCCAGCATCCTAATGAAAGTTTAGCTAATTCTACGGAGTTTTGCTAGATGAGGGATTAGGAGACTGTGAAGGTTGATTGGAAGATGGAGATGGGTGGAAAATAGGAATCCAAGAAGGTATGGCTGCAAGTAAGGCTATAAAAACTCCGATCGCCGCTATCACCACTCCCCAAAACTGGATGTTTCGCTCCCAATTTGAGTTGGTGTTAGATGGTACAATTACTGAAGGCTGAGAATTTTCCACAGTTAACCCTAAAGAATCGAGCCATTCCCACATTGATTGAGGACGCTGTTTCGGGTCTAGCTTCATACCTGTTAAAATTGCCCGGTTGGTGCGATCGCTAATCTGAGGATTATGTTTTTTCGGTTCCACTAAATATGTTTGTGTTTACATTGAGTAAGTTTTACCGCCTCTTGCCAAAACATTGTTTCCAGTCGTCCGCGTTCCAACTGGTTCAGGGAATTTAGTAAATCGTCATTTAAGGTTTTAATGACTTGGCGATCACTATTCTGATTTTTCACCAAATAAGTAATGCCAAAGCGTCCTCTTCCCAACTCTCTCTCAATGGTGTACTTTCCACCTTGCAAGCGATCGCCAACTCCCCAAGCCATCTTTGCAACTCCCAAAATGCTTAGATTAATTCTCACACAAGAGAGCCTTAATAACTTGAGCCTAGCTTTGGAGAAAGACTGCGATCCAATACTGTTCGGTTAAGGCACCAGACGCGATCGCTTTTTTCTCCCTCTATTGCTAAACTAAAAACAACCTTTAGCTAGTGCAAAGGTAACTTTATGGCCTCTGCAACCAACCTCGATACCGATCTCACCCCATTTCCTGACCACACGCAGCTACCAGATTCCGATGGCACTTTTGTGAAAAATTGGCAAGAGCATCCCCAAAGTATCTTACTAACTGACTCAATTACACCCATTCTTCAGCAATTACATCCAGAAGGTCAATATTGTATAGGTCAGGACTTAGGTATTTACTGGCGGTTAACAGATCCTCCAGAGAAAGGAGCAGTAGCACCGGATTGGTTTTATGTACCAAATGTACCGCCTTCGTTAGATGGACTTTCACGAAGGTCTTATGTGTTGTGGCGAGAGTTTATTGCACCATTGATTGCTTTGGAATTTGTCTCTGGTGATGGGAAGGAAGAAAGAGACAAAACTCCTTGGAAGGGTAAATTTTGGATTTATGAGCAGGTGATTCATCCAGCTTTTTATGGCATTTATGAAGTGAATCAAGCCAGTGTGGAAGTTTATGAATTAATCGGAGGACAATATCAGTTATTAGCAGCAAATGAGCGCGGACATTATCCCATACATCCTTTAGGCGTTGAGTTAGGTCTGTGGCATGGACAATATCAGAACATGGAATTACCCTGGTTACGCTGGTGGGATTTGCAAGGTAATTTGTTGTTGACTGGCTCAGAAAGAGCAGAACTTGAACGCCAGCGCGCTGAACAGGAACGCCAACGCAATGAGATTCTGATTGCTCAATTGCGATCGCTCGGCGTTGAACCAGAAGCTTAAGTCTATTGCTAAACTAAAAAACAACCTTTACCAGTGCAAAGGTAAATTTATGACCTCTGCCATCAACCCCACTGACCTCACCCCTTTCCCAGACCACACGCAGCTACCAGAGTCTGATGGCACATTTGTGAAAAACTTCCAGGAACATCCCCAAAGCATTCTCATCACCGACTCGATTCAACCGATATTACAAAAACTTCACCCTGATGGGCAATATTGTATTGGTCAAGATTGTGGCATCTATTGGCGGATGACTGACCCACCAGAAAAAGGCGCAGTCGCACCAGACTGGTTTTATGTCGCCAATGTCCCGCCCTTACTCGATGGACAAATCCGCAGGTCTTATGTAATATGGCGAGAATTTATTGCCCCATTAATTGCCTTAGAATTTGTCTCTGGTGATGGGAGTGAAGAGCGAGATACAACCCCTTGGAAAGGCAAATTTTGGATTTATGAACAAGTGATTCGTCCTCCGTTTTATGGCATTTATGAAGTGGATAAAGCCAACGTAGAAGTGTATCACTTAATTGAGGGCAAGTATCAGCCATTACCAACAAACGAACGGGGACATTATCTTATACATCCTTTAGGCGTTGAGCTAGGTATCTGGCATGGAGTTTACCAAAATATGCAATTGCCCTGGTTACGCTGGTGGGATTTGCAAGGTAATTTGTTGTTAACTGGCGATGAAAGAGCAGAACTTGAACGTCAACGCGCTGAACAAGAACGCCAACGCGCTGAACTTGAACGTCAACGCGCTGAACTTGAACGCCAACGAAATGAGATTCTCATTGCTCAATTGCGATCGCTCGGCGTAGAACCAGAAGTCTAATATTTTGGAATCAAGTTAAAACTGGTAGACATTGCTCGGATTTTACCAAAGGCGATACCTACGGTAAGCTACGCTAACGCGCCCATTTTCAATTTCGTCACTTACAGCAGGAACAGGAACGCCAAAGAGCTGATCGCTTAACTGCTAAATTGCGCTCTCTAGGCATCGATCCAGACTCATAATTTTGACCAAAAGTCAATCTATTTTGGATTTTGGATTTTGGATTTTGGATTGCCAACAGCGATTTTCCGTTACCTGTGCGTAAGTTTTGTTGGGGTGAAAGGATTTGTTCCGCCCCTAATGCGCCAGGGCCGTTTCATTCGCTAGTCTGTGAGATTTGTCAAGGGGATATTCTCACGCAAAGACGCAAAGGCGCAAAGAAAAACAACATTATTTGGGCTTGAAGACGCAAAATTTTTTGCCCTAATTGTACGCTTGCCCTAAATTTTGATTTCTTTGACCCTTGCAATTTTAACCATTTTAGGGAACGAAACAGCCCTGCCTAATGCGCGGGGCATTAACCGAAGCAATTTTTAATCTAAAATCTAAAATCTAAAATCTAAAATTGGCACGGTCAACTATTGATTTACATCCAGTATCCGAGAAGTTTCTAAGCGACTCATCCACTTTGCGAAATAAACTCGATTCGCTTTTTCCTCGGGTGGATCTTTAGTATCTAAAGGATAAGGTGCCAGTCCCAAAATCGCTGCTGTGGTCACGCAAAACATCGATTTTTGGAAAGTCATACAAATTTGCACTCGCAAATCATCTTCACCCCGCAGACTGCGACGATAAATTTCATGCAAGTACTCTGGAAGATAATGACGCATATCTTGCATCAACAAGGTGGGAGGAATACCTGCGCCGCCGATGGGCAAAGGATCGGCGTATAATGCGCCATATTGGAATCGACTTTGATCTGGGGAGATTTGATAAGCTTGGGCATTGTATGAAACAGTGCCGTGGAAAGGTGTTCCTCTAAAGAAAACTGCCTCTACATAAGGTATTGCTGTGTCTGCTAAGAAAGTCAAACCAACGTCTTTAGGAATGATGTCATAGAGTTTTTCCCCAACTTTGACGGTGTAGGTAATTGGCTTTGATGCATTTTCCACTAACCCTGCTTTAATATGGTCTACAATTTCGGGAATTGATTTGATTTCGCCATTGTCGTAGCGGTCTGATAAGCTGAGGAAAATATCAGCCATGACTCGCCAAAATTGACCTAAACCCGTGTAGTAAGCAGAAACGCGTAACTGTTCGGTTAAAAAGTCTGGGAAAAGTTGGTTAATGCCTAAAATTAAGGGATTATTTTTAAATTTAGCTGTGATGACAGCTTGCGCTCTTTCTTGAAATTCTTTTGTATCTAAGTATGTATCTAAACCGCCGCCACCGTGCCACATCATGCCTTTCATGCAATACTCGGCATATTCATAGTTAATGCGATCGTGCCACCAGTGACGCAGTAATTTCTGAAAAGATACTTCTCCATTAAAGTATTTAAAAAATGGGAAAAATACTAAAAACTGATGTTCGGCAATATAATTCAGATTTATTGAATAGGCATCTATAACTACGCCATAACTTTTGAGAATACCAACTACTTCCACGACATTTTCTGGAGTATCGGAAAGTAATGCCTGTCCAGTTTGCAGGCGTTCAATAAACTCAGGTAAAGGTTCGTTCGTGAATTTATTTCTAATAGTTACCACTGCGATTTCTCCATTAAGTATTGGGCATTGGGCATTGGGCATTGGGCATTGGGCAGAAGAGGCGGAGGGTCAGAGGGGCAGAGGGGCAAAGGGGCACAGGAGAAAGAACTTGTACAAAAACTCTCCTCTGCTCCCCTGCTCCCCTGCTCCCCTGCTCCTTTGCTCCTCTGCTCCCCACCTCCCCATCTCCCCATCTCCCCACTCCCTACTCCCCATTCCCCATTTTCTTATCCAAGGACACCGTTGCTACTACGTTTTGAGTATTGACCATTGCTGTAATTGTTGGTTCAGTCCAGCGTGCTAACCAAGACGGTTGGATGCCAAAAATTACGATTAGCAAGGCTAAAATTGCAGCGGGAAGGCGATCGCTCCAATACACCCGTGGTAAGTTGACAACAGGTGCAGATAAGCGTCCAAAAAAAGCGCGGTTCATAAGTAACAGGAAGTAAACTGCTGTTAAACCAGTACCAATCATGCACAGCAGTGTTTGTACTGGAAAAACTGCAAAACTACCCCGATAAACTATGAATTCGGAAATAAAACCTACCATTCCCGGTATACCTGCGCTGGCCATGACTCCCACAATCATCAAGCTACCGATTACTGGCATACCGCGTTCTGGGTTGAGCAGTCCTCTGATGATTTCTAAATCGCGGCTTCCGGCTTTTTTATACACAACTCCCACGAGCAAAAACAGCATTGCAGAAATCAAGCCGTGGCTAATCATTTGCATAACGGCACCCAAGACACTTAAAGGTGTAGACGCCGCCGCCGCTATCAGGACGTAGCCCATATGTCCAATAGAACTGTACGCCACCATTTTTTTCATATCTGTTTGGGCGATCGCACAGGATGAACCATACAATACACTTACTGCTGCCCAAATTGCTAACCAAGGAGCCACATAATTCCAAGCTTCTGGTAACAAGTTCATGCCAAATCGCAGTAAGCCGTAAGTTCCCAACTTCAACAATACCCCAGCCAACAGTACAGAAATCGGTGTGGAAGCTTCAACGTGAGCATCTGGCAACCAAGTATGGAAGGGAACTAAGGGAATTTTAATCCCGAAACCTACCAAAATTCCCACTAGCAGTAAAAGTTGTGTTGCTAAAGGTAGAGTCTTCGCATTCAAGGTTGCTAGTGCAAAGTTAGAGGAACCACTCAGCCAAACCATGCCCAGGAAACTTGCTAAAATCAGGATTCCGGAAACGGCAGTATAAATGAGAAATTTTGTTGCAGCATAACCCCGTCTTGCACCACCCCAAATAGCTATCAATAGATACAGCGGAATCAACTCCAACTCGTAAAACAGGAAAAATAGCAGTAAATCCTGTGCTAAGAAAGCTCCAGTCACGCCAACGCTTAACAGTAGTATTAAACAGTAATACAATTTAGGACGCCCAAGGGATTCATCGCTACTGTAGATGGCAATGGAAGTCAACAGTCCATTTAAAACCAGCAATGGCAAAGATAAACCATCTATTCCCAGGTTATAGTTCAAGCCTAAGGCATCTATCCAAGGAACAGATTCGGCAAACTGTTGACTCACTTCCCCAGGACGGAACTGAATTGTGATTACAACTGTCAACAAGAAAGCAATAATCGCAAAGGTCAAAGCTACCCCACGGGCAAGTTTCCCACTAATGCCAGAGGGCCAGAAACCAATTAAAGCTGCGCCAATTAAGGGCACTAGAATTAAAGCACTAAGCATAGACTTCAGGTAAGGGGATGGGGGGATGGGGGGATGGGGAGATGAGGGAGATGAGGGGGATGAGGGAGAATAACTGTTGACTCCTGACTCTTAACTTCCAACTCTTAACTCTTAACTCCTAACTCAGCACTCAGCACTCTTAAAAGGGCAATTTATCTAGTAAACCCAATGACCAGCTGATGAAAAAGCCCAGGATGCTGACGACTGCGAGGATGGTCAACATATAGCCTTGAGATTGTCCGGAAATGCTGTACTTTAAACTTTGTCCGCCGAGAATTGTGGCAAACCCAACTAAGTTCACTATACCGTCAACCAAATAGCGATCGCTCCAAGCAGAAATCTTAGATAACAGCGCTACTGCACTCACTACGGTGACTCGATAAACTCGGTCGATGTAAAAGTCATAACCCAACAAATCTTGGATAAATCTCCATGCCAAAATTCTCGATCTTGACCAGGCTTTGTGTAGATAAATTGTAGACCCTGCAACTACTCCTATTCCAGTAGAAGCAAACAATGCTGATGCTACATACCAATTGATACTTTCCCAATCAGGTAGCAGGTACCATTGCTGTAGCATTAGGGGTAGAAGCAAAGTCAATACTGTTAAAGTCACCATTGGAAAGGCCATCGACCAACCAACTTCTGGGGTGCGCCGGGTCTTTTGCTGCGGTTTACCCCAAAAGACTAATCTAAATACTCTGGTCAAGTTCAATGCTGTCAAGCCATTGACTAATAGTAAAACTCCAATCACCCAAGGGCTAATATTCACGAAGCCATCAGCCCAGGCTAACATTGCCCAGAAGCTTCCTAGTGGTAAGAGTGTGACCATTCCTGCTGAACCAACAACGTAGGCAGTAGTGGTGGCTGGCATCCTTGACCATAAACCACCCATTTCTGTCAAGTCTTGGCTTTGGGTTGTTAAGATTACTGAACCAGAACTCATAAATAATAATGCTTTAGCGATCGCATGGGTTAACAGCAACATCAAGGCTACACCCCCTTGCTGCAAGCCAACTGCCAAAAACGCTAACCCCATGTATGCACTAGTAGAATGAGATAAGGCTCGCTTAATGTCTATTTGAGCTATGGATACTAATGTTGCACCAATTGCCGTCACTGTACCCATGACTACCAACGCATTCAAGGCAATCGGTGACAAGGCTAACAATGGTTGCAGTCTAAATAGCAGATAGGCACCACCAGCTACTACCAACGAATTTCGCATTACCGAGGCGGGGTTCGGTCCTTCCATCGCTTCATCTAACCACAGATGCAGTGGAAACTGGGCACATTTACCCGCAGGCCCAGCAATTAACGCCAACCCCAATAATGTGGATGTGACTGGGCTTAAATCAGCCGTTTGCGCCCACTCATATAAATCGGAAAAATTCAAACTGCCGGCTGAGGTGGAAAGGGTGACTACAGCCATCAACAGTAACAAGTCTCCCACCCGTTTAGTTAAAAACGCATCTCGCGCTGCTGTCACAACTAACGGTTGAGCATACCAGAACCCCACCAGCAAATAAGTCGAAAGTGTCAAGACTTCCAAAAGCCCATAGCTGAACAACAAAGAATCACTGATTGCTAGGGCACTCAGCGCCGCTTCAAAAAATCCCAGCAACGCAAAAAAACGTGCCAACGACCAGTCTTTTTCCATGTAACCCAAGGCGTAAACTTGTGCCAACAAGCTTAAGCCAGTAATTAAAACTATTGCCCCGATACTCACTGGTGAGAGTTCCAAGGCAAAGGATAAGTCTAAATCCGCAGCTTTGAACCAGGGAACCAACAACTTTTCTGGTTCTTTATCCCAAATATCTTTAAATACAAACAAGCTATGGACGAAAGCCAAAAGGGTCGTCAACAAGTTGATGTATGCCGCAGGTCTTGGGCCTGTCCGCTGAATTATTCCCAATCCCCACGGTAAGGTCAAAATTGCGCCGAGTAAGCTATACAAAGGCACAAACCAACTTGTTAAAAATAAAAATTGACTCATTTAAATTTCCCTTAACGACTCAGGCATGATTTTAAAAAAACTTCCAAACAATTATTTCTTTAATAAAATTAGTTTGCCAAAACCTCTATATTTGTTTACTGTTGTTGCAACTAAAACTTCGGAGTATTTATACTTAACTTTCCCCTATTAAACTTCAGTAAAATATAACTTCATATAGTCAAAAGCATTTACTTGCCTTAACATCATCGACCTTTTTACATTTTTATTTCTACTTTGACTAAAGTACTTTATACGATATATTTGAAAAAATTATATGTTTTTTACCTAGTCCTTGTAGATGTAGCAAAAACGCAGGAAAGATATAGGCAGCAAAGCATACAGCGACTGCTTGCTCCTTCCCACATCGAATTAGCCTTGGCTATGAATCTCGTTTTGTAAATGTCATAAAGAAATTATAAAGCATAAGTGGCTGCTCTAGGAATCCGTGAACTTTAATTGCTCATCGGCATAGATAAATTTATGTTAAGTTTTTTAAAACTTTTTTATCATAAACTATTATAGTGATTTATATTGCCAGGGACGCCAAGCTTTCCTATGCTTAAATTGGAAGTGTTTTCTTAGCTCTAAGATCAAGCTCTCCCCGTCAAAAATTTCAAGTAACAGTACCGATCGGATTAATTTTGTAGGAGTTCTGCGATGCCAATTGCAGTTGGAATGATTGAAACGAAGGGCTTTCCAGCAGTGGTGGAAGCTGCTGATGCGATGGTAAAAGCCGCCCGTGTCACTTTAGTGGGATACGAGAAAATTGGTAGCGCTCGCGTCACCGTGATAGTTCGGGGAGATGTATCGGAAGTTCAAGCTTCCGTAGCCGCTGGGGTAGAAGCGGCCAGAAGAGTTAATGGTGGTGAAGTGTTATCCACACACATTATTGCTCGTCCTCACGAAAACCTGGAGTACGTTTTGCCCATACGTTACACAGAAGCTGTGGAACAGTTCCGTACCTAAAAGCCGTTTAAATAAAAGAATTAACGCTTTTTAGTTTTTTGAGAAATTTTTTTTCTCGTCGATAACATACTTCAAATCCTTCTGCGGTGGGGCATCACGCGGAAGTAAAACTAAGCTCGTGGAAGTGTCGGGTTGCCGAACCATTGAAACGAGTAGCCAAGGACTCCAAAGCCCGCGCTGTATGTCGGGTAGGCGAGAAACCGGGATATGTCACCATCATTTGTGTCCAAGGCTAAAACTTTAAAAAGGGATTAAAGCTAATGTCGATCGCAGTAGGAATGGTTGAAACGCTAGGCTTTCCAGCGGTAGTGGAAGCTGCTGACGCAATGGTGAAAGCAGCCCGCGTAACTCTGGTGGGTTATGAAAAAATTGGTAGTGGTCGGGTGACCGTGATTGTGCGGGGAGACGTATCGGAAGTTCAAGCTTCCGTAGCCGCAGGCGTAGAATCTGTGAAGCGAGTCAACGGCGGACAAGTACTGTCTACTCACATCATTGCCCGTCCTCACGAAAACTTAGAATATGTTCTGCCAATTCGTTATACAGAAGACGTAGAGCAATTCCGGGAAAATGTCAACGCAATTCGTCCTTTTGGTAGAAGACCGTAATTTCTAATGCAAATTGCCAAAGTTCGCGGCACAGTAGTTAGCACCCAAAAAGACCCAAGTCTTAGAGGTGTCAAACTACTGTTGTTACAATTGGTAGATGAAGACGGAAATATCCTGCCACAGTACGAAGTAGCAGCAGATATCGTGGGAGCAGGAGTAGATGAGTGGGTACTGGTAACTCGTGGCAGTGCTGCTCGTCAAATTAGTGGCAATGAACAGCGTCCATTAGATGCAGCAGTGGTGGCAATTATAGACACCATTCACGTTGAAGATCGCCTAATTTACAGCAAAAAAGAACAGTATAGGTAGTCATTGGTCATTAGTCATTGGTCATTAGTTATTGGTCATTAGTTATTGGTCATTAGTCATTGGTCATTAGTCATTAGTCATTGGTCATTAGTGAATAACAAAGGACAACTGACAACGGACAACTGACAACTGACAACTGACAACGGACAAATGACAACGGACAAGTGACAAATGACAACGGACAAATGACAAATGACATAGAGGAGGAATCTTGCGATGGTAGTCCGCAGCACGGCGGCACCCCCAACCCCGTGGTCAAGGAATTTAGCTGAACCCGAAATCCATGAAACTGCCTTTGTACATACATTCTCCAATTTGATTGGAGATGTACGCATAGGTGCAAATGTAATCGTTGCTCCGGGGACCACGATTAGAGCGGATGAAGGCACACCCTTTTATCTTGGTGAAAATACTAATGTCCAAGATGGCGTTGTGATTCATGGGTTGGAGCAAGGTCGAGTAGTTGGCGACGACAATGAAAAATACTCGGTGTGGATAGGCAAAAATGCTTGTATTACCCACATGGCTCTAATTCACGGACCAGCTTATGTAGGTGACAATTCCTTCATAGGCTTTCGCTCTACAGTGTTTAATGCCAGGGTAGGTGCAGGTTGCATCGTGATGATGCACGCTTTGATTCAAGACGTAGAAATTCCCGCAGGTAAGTATATACCTTCCGGAGCCATAATTACCACCCAGCAGCAAGCTGACCGCTTGCCAGACGTGCAAGATCAGGATAAGGAATTCGCTCATCATGTGGTTGGGATTAATCAGGCCTTACGAGCTGGTTATCTTTGTGCTGCGGATAGCAAGTGTATAAAGCCCATTCGGGATGAAATTGCTAAATCTTATACAGGTAATGGTATTACTGTTTTAGAGTTGGAAAGGAGTAGTGACGTGTCGAGTAATAGCTTGGGTGCAGAAACAATAGAGCAGTTGCGCTATTTATTACAGCAAGGGTATAAGATTGGCACGGAGCATGTAGACCAAAGACGATTCCGGACGGGATCTTGGACTAGTTGCCAGCCAATCGAACCGAAATCTTTAGGTGAAGCGATCGCTGCTTTGGAAAGCTGTGTGAGAGACCACAGTGGCGAATATGTCCGGCTGTTTGGTATTGATAAAGGTAGACGCCGGGTTTTAGAAACCATCATTCAACGTCCCGATGGTGAAGTAAAACCAACCACTAGCTTTAAAGCTCCTGCTAGTAGTTCTAGCAATGGCAGCTACAGCAGCAACAATGGCAATAGTAACGGCTCTAGCAGCGGCAAAATTAATAACGAAACCGTAGATCAAATCCGGCAACTTTTAGCTGGTGGTTATAAAATTAGCACTGAACACGTAGATGAGCGCCGCTTCCGCACTGGTTCGTGGAGTAGTTGCAAGCCAATTGAAGCAAATTCGGCAAACGCCGTGATTTCCGCTCTGGAAGAGTGTATAGACAACCATCAAGGCGAATATGTGCGTCTAATTGGTATTGACACCAAAGCCAAGCGGCGGGTGTTAGAAAGTATCATTCAACGTCCAAATGGTCAAGTAGCTCCCTCCGGTGGTAGTCAGAAATCATCATTTACTAGCAGCAGTGGGTCTTCGGCAAAGGCAACAGCAACAGCTAGCAGTACTCGTTTAACTTCTGAAGTAGTAGACCAGCTACGGCAATTGTTGGCTGGCGGCTATAAAATTAGTATTGAACATGTAGATGAGCGCCGCTTCCGGACTGGTTCGTGGACTAGTACCGGTCAAATTCAAGCCTCCTCAGAAAGAGAAGCGATCGCAGCCGTAGAAGGACACCTCGGCGAATTCCAAGGGGAATATGTCCGCTTAATTGGTATTGACCCCAAAGCCAAACGGCGGGTATTAGAAACCATTATCCAACGTCCAAATGGTCAAGTAGCCTCCTCTAGCAGTCAGAAATCTACTAGTAATGCACCCTCTGCTACTCCTACTGCTACTGCTACCAGTACCCGCTTGAGTACTGAAGTAATAGACCAACTCCGGCAATTATTGGCTGGCGGCTCTAAAATTAGCATTGAACACGTAGACCAACGGCGATTCCGTACTGGTTCGTGGACTAGTACAGGTCAAATTCAAGCCTCCTCAGAAAGAGAAGCGATCGCAGCCGTAGAAGGGCATCTTGGCCAATACCAAGGAGAATATGTACGCTTGATTGGTATTGACCCCAAAGCCAAGCGTCGGGTATTGGAAACGATAATTCAACGTCCGTAGAAGTTAGGAGTTAGGAGTTAGGAGTTAGGAGTTGGAGTTGGGAGTTGGAGTTAGGAGTTAGGAGTTGAAAAAGATTGTTTATTCATAACTCTAAACTGAAAATTTATAACTCCTCACTTTTAACTAACTCCTCACTCTTCACTTCTAACTCCTAACTCTCTAACTTCTTTTGCCTTCTGAGGTTAAATTTCCATGTCTGTGCCGCCACTGCGCCTCAGCAATAACTTTGATACTTACATAAGTGGTGAGGTGACTGTTCATCCAAGCGCGGTACTCGCACCTGGGGTAATACTCCAAGCAGCTCCAAACAGCAACATCGTCATTGGTCCGGGGGTCTGTATTGGCATGGGAGCAATTCTCCAAGTCCATGAAGGAACCTTAGAGGTAGAAGCAGGGGCAAACCTGGGAGCGGGTTTTTTGATGGTTGGCAAGGGCAAAATTGGAGCAAATGCTTGCATTGGTTCAGCAACAACAGTTTTTAATTGTTCAGTTGAACCCGGACAAGTAGTTCCACCTGGTTCGATTTTGGGAGACACAAGTCGGCAAATTAGTCAAACAAAAGAACTCAATTCATCCAAAGAGTTCCCACCTGCCACAAGTGCAGAAGAAAATAATGGCTTAGGGGAAGGTGAAAAAAAGGTCATTTCCTCAACTAACTTCTCCGCTTCGGCTTTTGTGGATTTAAAAGGGCGATCGATTTCTTTCTTTAAATCCTCCGCCACTGGTGAAAGCCAGTCTCCTCCACCGTCCAAGCCTGTCAATGATGCTGAAATCAATTTGCAACCAGCCCCCGAAGAGTCTACAGAACATAACTCAGACCCCAATCAGCCAGCCACAGAATCCCCTAATAGCTTCGGGACTCAAATTTATGGGCAAGGCAGTATACACAGACTATTGACTACATTGTTTCCCCATAGACAATCCTTGAACGACCCAAACTCTGACGATTAGTCCGAGTAAGTGTTAATTGTAAGTTGTCAGGTTTTTCCGTTTATTGGAAAATTCACATGGAAACATTTAATCAACGGTCTATGAGTACCATGCATTCATCGAGTCGTTTCGACGATCTCAAAGATACTGCTTTGGGCTTAGTTTCTACTCTCAGTTTCCCAGCAATAGTTGGGACAGCGGATATGATGCTCAAATCTGCTGGAGTTCACCTAGTTGGCTATGAAAAGATTGGTAGTGGTCATTGTACCGCGATCGTTCGGGGTGGAATTGCCGATGTCCGCCTCGCTGTAGAATCAGGCGTCCAAACCGCTGAACAATTTGGCCAGTTGGTTTCTAGCTTAGTGATTCCCCGTCCTTATCCCAACTTAGATATAGTGCTTCCCATCACAGCCCGTTTCACTAAATTGATGGAGGAAGGCAGTTACAGCCGTTTGAGTAATCAAGCAATTGGTTTGGTAGAAACGCGAGGATTTCCAGCAATGGTGGGTGCGTGTGACGCCATGCTCAAAGCTGCCGATGTCCATTTGGCAGCTTATGAAAAAATTGGTGCGGGTTTGTGTACAGCAATTATTCGTGGTTCTGTAGCCAATGTTGCTGTAGCAGTGGAAGCTGGGATGTTTGAGGCAGAACGCATTGGGGAATTAAATGCAGTGATGGTGATTCCTCGACCCCTAGACGAAATGGAACAAACATTGCCATTAGCAAGTTGCTGGATAGAACAAAACCAACCACTAAGCTTGCCACTGAATATCAAGGAGCAAGTTGCTGAAATCGAAATGTTAAGATTACCAGATTTAACTAAGTTACCGACGAAAGTTACAGAAGAATTATGGAATGATGAATGATGAATTATGAATTATGAATTGTCAAAAATTCATATTCAGTATTCAACATTCATCGTCAACTAGAAGGCATCTTACGCTTTTCTTATTGTTCTGATAATAGCTTCTTCAATTCAGAAATCAAATATTTTTCTTCTAATAGCGATAATAGAGTTTTATCTATAAAAAATAAAACTCGTAAATTTCTCTAAGCATCGCTATATCATTTGCAACTCTTCAGTAATACTAGATATATATCTATGAATCGCTATTTACAGGAGAACTACCCTTGAATCAAGCGACGCTGCACCAGTTAAAAGTCTTCGAGGCAGCGGCACGGCACAGTAGCTTTACTCGTGCTGCTGAGGAATTGTTTCTCACTCAACCTACCGTTTCCATGCAGATTAAGCAACTGACAAAATCAGTAGGATTGCCATTATTTGAGCAGGTGGGGAAGCGGTTATATTTGACGGAGGCAGGAAGGGAATTATTTGCCACTTGTCGGCAGATTTTTGATAACATAGCCCAATTTGAAATGAAGGTGGCAGATTTAAAAGGGCTAAAACAAGGACAACTAAAGCTAGCTGTGATTACAACAGCGAAATATTTTATCCCACGTTTATTAGGGAAGTTTTGCGAACTTTATCCAGGAATTGATATCTCCTTACAAGTAACGAATCACGAACAAATTTTAGAACGGATGGCTCATAATCTGGATGACTTATATATTATGAGTCAAATTCCAGACAATATGGATATAACTTGCCAACCATTTTTAGAAAACCCTTTAATAGTCTTTGCACCACTTAATCATCCTTTATCCCAAGAAAAAAATATTCCGATACAGCGCCTAGCTGAAGAACCTTTTATTATGCGAGAACCAGGTTCAGGAACTCGTCGTGCTGTCCAAAGCTTATTTGAGGAACAAGGGGTGAAGGTAAAAGTTAAGCTGGAATTGGGAAGTAACGAAGCAATTAAACAAGCGATCGTCGGTGGTTTAGGAATTTCTGTTTTATCTCGTCATACCTTACTATTAGACGCAGCACAGTTCAGCATTTTAGATGTCGAATACTTCCCTATTGACCGACATTGGTACATGGTTTACCCATCTGGTAAACAACTATCTATCGTCGCTCGTGCCTATTATGATTATTTACTCGCTGCCGCCAAAGGCATTGTAGAACAAAACGCTACTTATAGCTATAGTTCGGTTGAAGCAACTCACGGATAAATATTGGGTATTGGGAGTGAGGGGTAGAGACGCGATGAATCGCGTCTGTACAAGAGTTAAGAGTTATTCTCCCTCATCCCCCTCATCCCCCTCATCCCAATGCCCCATTAGCAGATTTTAAATTCCCTAAAGGGGTTGACGCTAAGACCAAGAAACATTAACAATTAACCAGCAGAACCAATTAAAAATAGGGGAAAACTGGCAGTGGTTAACCCGGAAACACAGTCTTGGCGCAAAACAGTACCAAGCGAGATTGTAGCTGTTACAGTCTACGCTGATAGAGCATTGGTTACACGACGAGGTGTAGTTTCCTTAATAGGAATTGAACAGGAATTAGTAATTACCCCAGTACCAATGACTCTGGAAACTGAGTCTGTGAGGGTTAGCGGTACAGGTACGGTAGGGGTGCGGTTGCTGGGAGTGAGTAGCGATCGCATTTACACTACTGAACCTGTGGCAGAACGTGTAGCACATTTAACAAGGCAAATTGAGCAACTAGAAGCAGAAAAACGCCATCTGCAAGCCCAAGTGGATGCTTTGGCATTGCAATCTAGTTTTATCGAAGGCTTACGTGAAAAAACAGAAGAACCTTTTTCCCAGAGTTTGTCCCGAAAAAATCTTAGTTTGAGCGAAATTTTGGATTTTTTGAACTTTTTGGGAAGCCAGTATAGTGAATATGCGATCGCATCTGGAGAATGCTTTGCCCAACAGCAGGAATTAGACAGACAATTGCAAGCACTCTACGCCTCACTGCAAAAAATCCAAACACCCCATCCCCAAGAAAGTTTGAGCTTAGTTGTAGCAGTTGAAGTCTCAGGTGAAGGCGAGTTTGAGCTAGAGGTATCATACTTGGTGAATCGTGCCAGTTGGACTCCGTTATATGACTTGCGTTTTAGCACCACGAGCGATATCGTGCATTTGAGTTACCTGGCAGAAATTACTCAAAGCAGCGGCGAAGATTGGATTGGTGCAAATCTCACCCTTTCTACTGCAAAACCGGGATTAGGGACACTCCCACCCAAAGTTGAACCTTGGTATATTGATACCTTACGTCCACAAATAGCACGACAACGACGAGCTAGATTTGCTGCACAGCCACCGCTGCTGCCTAGCATAGCAGCTCCAGCTGGTGAAGGAAATTGGCAAGAAGAAGACGAAGTTGCACAGGATAGTCTCATTGCAGCAGAAATTGTGACAGCAGAACTATCTAAAGAAGGAAGTGTAGTTACTTTTAAATTAAATGGTGGTGGTAATATTCCCAGTGATGGCGCACCGCATAAAACAACAATTTTTAATGACGATTATCCTTGTAACTTTGATTATGTGGCAATGCCGCGCTTGGTAAGTTTTGCTTATCTACAAGCCAATGTAAAAAATAGTCCCAACGGTGCGACTTTGTTAGCAGGAAAAGCGAATATTTTCCGCAACAATGTTTTCATCGGTGCCACTGGATTAGATAATATTGCACCAGGGCAAGAATTTAAACTGAATTTAGGGATTGATGAAGGTTTAAAAATTGAGCGTGATTTAGTTGAACGTATAGTAGACAAAAGATTAATTAGCAACCAGCGCCGAATTACTTATAGTTATCGGTTGATAATTACTAACTTACTTGATAAACAAGCGAATCTGAAAGTAACTGAACAATTACCAGTTAGCCGCAACGAACAAATTAAAGTGCGTTTGATTCGCACGAACCCGCAAATTCAACTTGGTGAAATGGGGATTTTAGAATGGGAGTTAACTCTTGCACCACAAGAACGGCGAGAGATATATTATCAGTTTAATGTTGAATATCCACCGGAATTAATGGTGGTTGGGTTAGATATTTAGAATCCAGATTTTCAAATTTTATCGCAACACTAAGTCAGTGATAAGTGATGCGTAGTCAGCCAGATTAAAATTAATTTTTATCAATATCAACTTTCAATTAGCGGCAGTAATTGAAAAGTGGACTTGCCATTTTAGCTTAGACCTATCACCTTGTAAATATTCAGAAATAGCTGCCGCTACATCAGGAGAGCGATTAAGTGGTACAACATAATCGAACACCCTTGTCATTACCTTCAGAGTTTCAGATGTCCATTCACCATCTACTACAAGAACTGCAAGCAATTCCTTATTCTTGCCTTTCCAGTTAATGGCTGAAAACATTTTATCTTTTGCATAAAGCGAGGCGTGTCTGGAAGATGACTTTCTCACCTCTATAAAAGCTTTTGGCAATTTTTCATCTGGAATAACAAAGTCGGTTCGAAAGTTATAGACAACACCCTCAAGATAGTTATATTCAGATTCTAATTTGTAGGGAACATTAGCATCATCAAGAGCCTTAGCAACAATATTTTCAAGGAGTACTCTACCTACCAAGTCACGAACAATACCCTCAAGAGTTGGTTCAATACTCTGTAAAATTTGCTGGCGAGTCATAGCCTGACCAGGTTTTCGCTTGTTCAAAATTTCAGCTAGTTTTTTAGCTGCTGGTTGTGAAATAACATTATCAGATACATTGCCAATTTGTTTTTTTAATGCAGCTTTACTTGTAATATTGGCAAGGCGCTGAAGAATCGGAAGCATATAGGAATTAGATTGAATATAGTTAGCATCAAACTCTTCAAGTCCTTTTGTATTTGCATAGAGTTCATTTAAAAGATTTTCTACTCTGTTTCGCAGCTGAATGTACACACCTTTTGTAATTGCTGACTCTACGTCAAAAGGGACTGCTTGCATCCGAAAAAATTCTTGCACAACCTCCTGTGGACTAGCTTCTGTTGGGTCGAGTGAACTGTCAAGACCACTAAGAATAATTAGTTTTTGTTCAAAAATTACGATCTGGTCTGCTTGAATATTTGCGAACCCACTAGTCTGCTTACTAAGTTCTAAGTAAATTTGAACATATAGTGTCATTGCTTCCCTAGCAATTTTGTAAAGCGTATTATTATTAGCTACTTCTGCTGAACTGTCAGCATCAAATTCGTCTTGCATGTATATGAAATTCCCCAAGAGGTTTGTTGATACCTTGCCGTTTTTCTAAAACCCAGCGACTCCCTCGTGTCCGCAGAGTTTCGATTTTTAAAATATCAAATCCAATTTCCTCCATTAGCTGAGATAGTAACTTTTCAGTTTGGATATGAACTCCGTAAAGTGCTGCATCTGCTACAATAATATGAACGTGGCTTTGAGGTCGCAAAACACGTTTTAATTCTTGAAAGACTCGCTGCATTTGTCCAAAATAAGGATACACCAGCAGGTAATAGTCTTTCCTCCCATTTCGCAGTTGTCTTTGTTGCTTAAGCTGATTAACTAATGGCTGTAGTGAAGCTTGAAGATTTGTTGATATAGCTTCTAAAAATATATTTTGATTCTGCTTGAGGTCAGTTGGAGCAGTTGTAGTATTAACAATTAATCGGCGACGTACTCGTTCTGTAATCTCACGCCATGACCCAGCATAACGCCAAAAATAAAGTTGCATCCTTGTCATTTCAGCAAAGTCAAAATTGTTGAGATAAGGCGGTGACGTGATGCACAGAGAACAGCTTTCATCTTCCAGAGTATTCATTGCTTCGGAACTCATAAAATGCAATTTTGCTCTTGGCTTAAACCTGTTATCTAACAATGTAATATCATCTCTAATATCATCACAAACTTTGTGGAGAGCAATTTGATATGGTGTCGATTTCTTCTGAGTAGTAGGAGCTTTATAAATTCCATCTGTTTGGGAACCAGATGTGAGTTCAAGTATGCGAGAAACAATGAGACGATAAAGCGGACGTTCAGTAGGTTCAATTTGATTTTCAAGCAAAAGAACTGATGCTAAAAGCCGCAGCTCTTGTTCTGGAAAAAGTTTGACTAAAAAAAGCGCTGCATCTGTTGTCCAAATTTCTGCAATATCGCTAGTGTATGGTTCAATAAATCTACAGATTTTTTCGATAGCATCTACTTGCTGAATGCAAGTAGGGGGGAATATTTTTGCAAGGGAAATGTCGTAGAAAAAAGGGTGAGCTTCAAAACCAACAGAGCATATACCCTGAAAGTTTCCCTGTACGAGGGAAGTAGACAAACCTGAAAATGGATCGATAAGTATTTCATCTGCCTTTAAGCCAGATTCTTGAATGCACCAATTCACAAACTCTGGAGAAAAACCAGCTATAAAGTTGAACCATCTGTGTATCGGATGACGATTTGTTGTCAGATTGGTTGGGAGTTTTTCTTTGGAAGGTTCATACTCAAAAAGTCTGAGTTGTCTCATCGATTCATGTTTATATTCTTACAGGAATACTTTATAATACCTGATAAGCTGTTCCACTTCCACGGTAGCAACTGATAAAGGCTTGAAAAAACAAATTTACCAAGATATATTTCGTACACCAGAATATTTTTGGTTTGATCCCAATAATTTAGAATTCACTGGGTTTGTTTTGCTAGCTGGTAAGTATCAACCGTTGGAACCTAATCCTCAAGGTTGGTTGTGGAGTCAGCAATTAGAGTTATATTTGGGGATTGATAGGGAAAAATTACGATTTTTTACGCCTGAAGGACAACTAATTCCAACACAAGAAGAAGTTGCACGACAGGCAGAACTGGAAAAGCAACGTAGCGATCGCCTTGCAGCAAAACTGCGAGAATTAAATATAGATCCAGATAGTATTTAACAGTGGCAATTTTAGATTTTAGATTTTAGATTAAAAATCATTTTGTTACATACTTCGCCCCTAGTTTATGGAACAAATCGTTGCATCCAAAATTTAAGATCCTTCTGTTTCAATCCAAAATCCGCAATCCAAAATCCAAAATTGATTGCTACGGATCTTCAGGAAAAACCCATTTTGGCGGTTCCGTCATTTTTTTCCGCAGACGTTCTTCGGCCATTTCCAACATTGTGTCTAAAGAAGTCTCTTCAACAAATTTGGCAGCTGCTTCTCTAAACTCAAGATTGGGACATTTATCGCCTAAAACGCAGCCGTGAACACAGGCTACAGCACAGTTAATTTTTTGCTCCACAGGAAATTCCTCTCTTTTAAAGTTATGAGTTATAATCTCAACTCTTAACTTCTTAACTTTCAAACATTAGCTTCCAGATAAATTTTACCTTGCTAGTTGCCATCCCAACGGTTTAAATACTTACCATTTAGAAAATTAGGAGTTAGGAGTGAGGAGTTATGAGTTATGATTTTTACTCCTAACTCCTAACTTTTCACTCCTCACTATCATCAAAAGCCCTCATGTCCGAACTCTTTGCCACTACTGGAACTATAGCCGCGATCGCCACTGCTGTTGTCCCCCAACAGGGTAGTGTTGGTATTGTGCGGGTATCCGGTGACCAAGCAATGTCCATCGCCCAAACTCTGTTTCACACACCAGGGCGACAAGTTTGGCAAACTCACCGGATTCTCTACGGTTATATTCGCCATCCCCAAACACAACAACTGGTGGATGAAGCTTTGTTGCTAATCATGAAAGCACCTCGTTCTTACACTCGTGAAGATGTGGTGGAATTCCATTGCCACGGGGGAATTATGGCAGTGCAGCAGGTGTTACAACTGTGTTTGGAAAATGGTGCAAGATTAGCCCAACCGGGAGAATTTACTCTCCGTGCCTTTTTGAATGGGCGATTGGATTTAACTCAGGCTGAAGGCATTGCTGATTTGGTGGGAGCTAAATCGCCCCAAGCTGCCCAAACTGCCTTAGCTGGTTTACAGGGAAAATTAGCTCAGCCGATCCGGCAGTTACGCGCTAACTGTTTGGATATTTTGGCAGAAATCGAAGCTCGAATTGATTTTGAGGAGGACTTTCCTCCGCTGGATGACAAAATAATCATATCAGAAATTGAGAAAATTGCCGCAGAAATTTCTCAGTTATTGGCAACCAAAGATAAAGGTGAGTTGCTACGCACTGGTTTAAAAGTGGCAATTGTCGGGCGTCCCAATGTGGGAAAGTCGAGTTTATTGAATGCTTGGAGCCGGAGCGATCGCGCCATCGTCACAGATTTACCCGGTACAACCCGCGACGTGGTGGAATCCCAGTTAGTTGTGGGGGGAATTCCCGTGCAGGTGCTAGATACAGCCGGGATTCGGGAAACAACAGACCAAGTGGAAAAAATTGGCGTGGAGCGATCGCGCCGTGCGGCAAATGCAGCTGATTTAGTCTTGCTGACCATTGATGCTTCCGCTGGCTGGACTCAAGGCGATGAAGAAATTTACGAACAAGTGGAACACCGTCCGTTAATTCTAGTAATTAATAAAATCGACTTAATAGAAGAAACCCAAAGAAAAACTCTTAAATCCAAAATCCAAAATCCAAAATCCAAAATTCTGACAGCCGCCGCCCAAAATCAAGGGATTGATGCTTTAGAAACAGCTATTTTAGAGATAATTCAAACTGGAAAAGTTCAAGCTGCTGATATGGATTTAGCCATTAACCAAAGGCAAGCAGCAGCTTTAACTCAAGCTAAAATTTCCTTGGAACAGGTACAAGCAACTATTGAGCAGCAGTTACCTCTTGATTTTTGGACAATTGATTTACGGGGTGCAATTCAAGCACTAGGAGAAATTACTGGAGAAGAAGTTACAGAATCAGTTTTAGATAGAATTTTTAGTAAATTTTGTATTGGGAAGTAAATTGCATATTGGTTACAGCTAAATCCAACCCAACGTTTATACTAATGTTTGTAAAATTTTACCAACAAGACACGGTTTAAAGCCTCGCTCCTTGTGGGCGATGGCTCCCTTGCTCCCTCGCCTCCTTAGTTGAGAGCAACTCCCGCAAGTGGCTTGGTTTTTCTCCTCTGCTCCCCTGCCCCTCTGCTCCTCTGCTTTTTCACTGCCGTTCAATTACATCTACAATTAATAACTAAATGTGCATCTCAATTCGCCAAGCAACCATACAAGATACCTTGATAGTCTCGGATATTTTGTTAGAAGCAGCTTTGTGGCTCCAGCAGCGTGGTATACCTCTGTGGCGTGATAGTGAAGTTTCACCAGAAAGTATTTCTGAAGATGTTGCTAATGGATTGTTTTTCATTGCTGAGTGGGCAGGTGAACCAGCTGGTGCAATTAAGTTTCAGCTAGAAGATTTTCTTTTCTGGCCGGACATTTCTCAACAAGAGTCAGCATTCGTACATCGCCTTGCAGTTCGACGATTTTATTCTGGCGGTAAAGTCTCTTCAGCGTTACTCACTTGGGCTATTGAACACGCGCAAATACTTGGTAAACTTTACTTACGTTTGGATTGCGATGCTTCGCGTCCGCGCCTGAAAGAGTTATAGGCTCAAGCTTCTAATTTTTGAACCAATTAAAAAAGAGGTTTTACTATGGAAGGAATAAACTACCGTGAATTAGTACAGAGAATCCTCAAAGGTCATTCAATTCACCATTCAAATGATGATACAGAAATACAGCTAATTTTTGATACAGACCGCGACCATTACCAAGTTATTCATTTGGGATGGGAAGAACTGAGGCGGGTATATGGTTGCATCATCCATGTTGATATTAAAGATGGCAAAATTTGGATTCAGCGAGATGGAACGGAGGTTGGAGTAGCTAATGAATTAGTAACTGCTGGAGTACCAAAACAAGATATTGTTTTAGGTTTTCACGCTCCCTACAAACGGAAGTTTACTGAGTTTGCAGCAGGGTAGGCAAAATGGTTTCTCATTGACGACATACACACACTTGACTCTCAAAATAAATAGTGCGTTACGCTGGTGCTAATGAAACCCACGTTATTTGTAATCAAAGCCTATGAAGTTTTTTGTTCCAGCAGCCAAGGATGATGTGAAAGCTGAACAGGTGTATAATGCTCTTGCTCAGTCTCTACAAGCACCAATAACCGAAAAGCGTATTTGGAAATTACAGTGGCGTGACAATGAAACTGATATGGAATGCGAGGTGGGTAAACCTTTACCATCGCCTTACCAAACAGGAAAAGAGCTAGTTTTGGCAATCTTTGAGTGTGAAAACCTTTATAAAATTTGTACTCTTACCCGTGGAGGAGTCAAGGGAGAACCTATCTTGGCTGTGAAAAACTCTCAATCCTCTGTAATATATTTTTCAGATAATTTAAATAACTGACTCTAGTGTTTACTAAAACTAAATGCGTAGGCGTAGCCCGTCGTAGACATCGCCTTGGTAACATAGTAGATAAAATTAGTTCAGCCGAACTCTCAAGGTATGACTAACTTTCAGATTTCTTTACCTGAGTCTATGAAAGCTTTTATCGAAGAAGAAGTTGCTAAAGGCGGTTATGGTTCAGCCAGTGAATATCTTCAAGAACTAATCCTTCAAGACCAACAGCAAAAAGGTCAAGAACGAAAACGCGCTCACTTGATGGCGAAGCTTCACACGCAAGGTCAACTGGATGATGAAGAGTTTGAAGTACTTGCAGATAAGTTAGCTGACGAGTTTGCTGCAAACGTTGGCTCAAATTTACCTGTGCTATCAGATTATGCTATCAGTCGTGAGAGTGTTTATGAGGATCATCCTTAGCAGTGGTATACCTGATAGATACTAATGTTTTACTGCGTTTTGTCGATCGCACTCACCCACTACACCCAATAATACGAACTACGATCCGAAAATTGCGACGCGATGGACATACACTGCAAATTACGACGCAAAACTGCGTTGAGTTTTGGAATGTTGCTACAAGACCAGCTACAAAAAACGGGTTTGGCTTGACACCAATACATGCAGACCGGCTACTGCGACTGATTGAGCGCCTCTTTCCATTGTTACCTGATATGTCTACTATTTACCCTGAGTGGCGTAAGCTTGTTGTCGCATTCAGTGTGTCAGGTGTCCAGGTGCATGATGCTCGTCTCGTTGCTAATATGAAGGCAAATAGCGTGACGCATATTTTGACATTCAATACTAAAGATTTCATTCGCTATGCGTCTGAAGGAATTGTAGCGGTTGATCCAACAACACTGTAATTGTTATTTTTCAAAGTGCGATCACAGGATGCTATAGCTATGATAACTCCAGAAATACTCATAAAACTCATAAGTGATGGCGAAACTCTTACTGTAGACGCTATGCGCCCCCAATCCATGTACGATCGCTAATATCGCCCTCACCTTCCCCTCTGGATACCAACTTTGGTAATACAGTTCTAGCTGCCCAACACCTTGAAATGTGCCTTCTTTATGGTGGATCATCAGATTAATTTGTTACGCCTTTTCCCACTTAGGTAATAGTTTATCAAGGTATATTAGACCTCTTGCAAAAGTCCTTCTTTGCGTTCTCTTCTGGAGCGCCTCTCTTGCCTCGTGCGTGAGATAAAAAATTATTTATGCAATGAGAGAAAGATTATTAAATTTTGTTTACCCTGCAAAATGGACTACTAGCTTGATTTTTTAGAGATTCTGCTAGGATAAAAACAGACAAAACCGCCATCCGTTTATCGGTGCGGTCAATCCAAAATCCAAAATTTAAAATCCAAAATCTTTTGACATCCAGTCATCAGCAAGAAAATAATACCCAATCAGAAACTTTACCACCCCTGACTGATGCTACCATTGAGCGGGTAAAAGAGGGTGTAGCTGCGGCTGGCGATCGCGCTGTTCGCCAAATCATTGAGGAAACTCTGAATCATCTTGACACCATTAATCAAGAGCATTCTGAACCTAGAGCTAATCCTGGGCTGCGTCGGTTTATAATGCGATCGCTCATGCATACTCTTTTCCAAGTCCAGGTCGAAAACGGCGAAAGAATACCTCAGCAACCAGCAATTTTAGCAGTTAACCATCTCCACCATATCGATCCATTACTCCTGTTAGCGGAACTTCCCACCCAACCTTATTACTATATTCTGGGCGATGCTCGTACTCTTTATAATAAGTGGTGGAAGCGTTGTATCCTGGGTTTTGCAGGAGGTGTAATTCCTTTAAAACGGGTGTGGAAAGAAGAAGTAGCTGTGATGAAAGCGGCTAAAGCAGGAAGAGAAGATTTAGTTGACCTAGCCGCAGCAATTGAACACACAGTAGCCACAGGCGAAGACATACACACATTGCGACAGATAGACCGAATTATTCTATCAATTTTGGCTCGTGGTGATGGAATGATTCTGTTTCCCGAAGGACGATTGGGAACTGCTGAAGCTCAGTTGCATCTGCCGTTGAAGCGTGGGACTATAATTTATGCCTTGCGTGGTGGCGTACCGATTATTCCAGTTGCACTGATTGGAACACATGACCTTTATTTGAGAAAAAAGTTAACTATACGGGTGGGTGAACCGTTACACTTTCCCTCAACAACCAGGCCAAAGCGACAGGAAGTAGATGTAGCTTTGGAAACTCTAGAGAAAGCAATGCTTTCTCTGTTACCAACTAATTATCAGGAACCAACAGGATTAAAACTGTTACATTATTTTCTCAATCACATGTTGTGGTAAAAATTACTTCTCTAAAAAGTTCGTAATTTTGAAATTTGACGTTCCCTCCCAACAGTGGTTTAAAAATGCGCTTACTTGAGCATCTGCTGAATCAGCCGATTCTTTAGAAGCATTAAACTGAACTGCTGTCACAATGTATTCAAAAATAATCACAAACTGTTTTTGGGCTGAAATTCTCTCAACAACAATTGTTTCACCTACTTGAGGAATTTGAGATACATCCACTAGAAACGTTTCAATTTTTGGTTTCTCTAGTGGATTTTGGAAATTGAAATATTTACAATAAACAATAATTTTCACTTCATTAAACCACTAACAACGTAAGGATTCAGAATACCTTGATATCCAAGCTAATAACGCTTAAAAAAATTAAATCCTGATTCTTAAACTATTCTGACCGAATTTTAGATTTTAAATTTTGGATTTTGGAATTGAAGATTCAAAATCCAAAATTTAAACAGGTTTCAGAACAAGCCAATTTAAACGCGAGAATAAATCTAAAATCCAAAATTACTTGACTTGTCCCTGACTTTAGGCATCTACGGTGTATACACAACCTGAATTACCCCCCTTAATCCCCCCTTATAAAGG
>JAHHHB010000018.1 GCA_019359545.1 Desmonostoc geniculatum HA4340-LM1
GGGGAAACCGGAAAATCTAGTTCCCTGCCCTTATAAAGGGGGGAAACCGGAAAATCTAGTTCCCTGCCCTTATAAAGGGGGGAAACCGGAAAATCTAGTTCCCTGCCCTTATAAAGGGGGGAAACCGGAAAATCTAGTTCCCTGCCCTTATAAAGGGGGGAAACCGTAAATCTAGTTCCCTCCCCTTTCCAAGGGGAGGGTTAGGGTGGGGTAAAACCGAGATTCATAAGGTATTTCAGACTTGTGTATACACCGTAGGACTTTAGGTATGGGGTAAATCTAAAATCTAAAATCTAAAATCTAAAATTGTCTGACTCCTGAATTCTTACCTACTATTTACCTTGCCACACTCGTTGTAACGACTGAAAAGTTTTAACAAACATATCTTCTAACCAAAGCATAACAAAATCAAGCCATTCCAAAACTTTCTCTAGGGGGTGCTTTTCATAACCTGTTGTAGTTACTTTGGTTTCTATCCAGTCTGGCTGTGCTTCAACTTCAGTGTTTTGATAAAACTGCTGTTGAAAAATTTCCCCTTTATGATTTTCGCTATTATATTGGGAAATAATCCCTTCAGTTTGTTTGACAGAGGTAACTTTTGCAGACGTTTTGGGAATTGAGGCGAGATGACGGGTTGTTTTTTTCCTTTGTACTAAGCCTGATTTGACTTTCGGCTGTTGTAGAGTCCAATTCTTTGGCCAAGAAAGTCCTGCTGATAAACTTGAAGCCAAAGCAGGAGTTGTGTTTTCAGAAAGCGTGGTTGGCTTGTCTGCAAGCGTCTCGGTATCACCAAACAAATCACCCCAAGCTAACCAAGGATCATCAGTTAAATCTTGGTTTTGCAACTCACGGCTTTCAGATAAAGCCTTTTTTGGGCGATGAAATAATACTCTACTTGATTGCTCATCAGCAATTGTTGACTCAAGCGTTTTTCTAGTACCAACGCCAAAAAAGTAATTAAGCGCTGCTTCAATTAAAACCTGAAAATTCAATGTATGAGTTTCCAAATTGTCAGGCTTAACTGCAATTTCTCCCTTAGCAGTTAACTGTTCTTTACCATAAATAAATATATTTAACTGAGTTTGGGCAGTCTGGACAATTTCTTGGCTACGTCGTTGAACGGGGATTAAAGTATTTGATTCTACTTTGGCAATAGCTACATCTAAAAATGTGAATAATTTACTTGAATCAACTAAATTGTTCGATATTCCCTGGGGTAATATTGGAATTCTTACTGTATCTTTTCCAGTAAGTTTTGCTAATAAACTGTCAATTTTGGGTAATAATTCTTTTTCTTTTTTAGCTTCAGCCAATCGCCAATACTGCCAGTAGTTAGCAACTTCACTAATAATTCGGTCTTCTAATTTTGCCTGCTGCTGGGGTGTTAAAATATCGAGAATTTCATTTTCAGCGGTAACAAGTACCAAATTACGATTCAGTAAATTTGTCGCAATTCCCCGCACAACTGCAAGATGCCGCTTGAGAACATTTTCTGGCTGTGAAGATTTGATACTTGCGGCTGAATTCTCTGTAATAGTTGAGGAATGAATAATGTTAGTGTTATTTGTCGAGTTTTTCGGGATAGATTTTTGCCGGAAAAATCCCAAAAAACCCCAAGGATTGAAAGGTTGAGAGGTTTGTTCAGGAGTAGCAATGGCCTCTTGGGATGACAGATAATAAACTGTCTCTAATACGTTTTCAATAGGAGTATCAACACTTAGATCGATTTCCGGCTGAAAATCAGTATCATTTGATGGTAAGTTGAGCCGGGATTGTGGTTCTTTGGTGTGTAGCGTTTTAGCATCTGATTCAGATGGCTGAAGCAGTAGATACACTGGGTAAAGTAGTAATTCCACACCCCACTTAGTGGCAACTTGTAAATGCCGGAAGGTGTATTCCCACTGTTGTGTCAACCGCCGAGATTGCTGGTGGACAAAATTAAATAGTCTGCTTTGATAACGACCAGAGGAACCAGAAGACATAATAGTAATTTTTTAGTTCGAGTCTTGTTTAGTTCTGAGACTCCCGCCAAACGATAAACAGGAGTCAGGAGTCAGAATTCAGAATTCAGAATTGGTGAATATTCTAACTATAAAGGAATAGAGTTTTAATAAGGAAGATGACTACAATTTATACTGAATTCTGACTCCTGAGTTCTGAATTCTTCTTGATAAAAACCACAAACTGCTAATGATTGTGTAACCTCATTTTAGCGAAAATATGACCCCAATTATCCCTCAATCTCAGACCAATTTAATCTCACAAGCAATTGAGCAACTGCGCTCTTTTTCTCAAGTTAATCTCCAGTCTACCTGGTTATACCAGGAATATGACAAAAGAATTACTGATGTTCCACCTTCTGATTTGTCTAATTGGCAACCTGTGAAGTTGAATGCGAAAGAACATATTGCTTGGACAGGCGGGAAAAAAGTGCTATGGCTAGTACAAAAGTTGGTGGTTCCCCAAGATTTACAGGGTTATCCGTTAGCTGGGTTATCTTTGCGACTGGCGTTAGTTTGGTGGGCTGATGCTGCTGAAATTTATGTGAATGGGGAGTTAGCGCTGGAGGGTGATTTATTTGATTCTTCGCCGAGAGTGCTTTTGAGTCGGGGGGTGACGCCAGGGGAAGAATTTATTGTAAGTTTGCGGTTAGTGAGTCCGGGACATTGTGATGGTGCTTTAGTGCGATCGCTCCTTATCTATGAGTCTAATGATGATAATAATCCCGATCCGGGTTTTGTGGCCGATGAGTTGGCTGTTTTGCAACTTTATTTGCAAAAGTTTGCACCTGAGAAGTTGGATGTTTTGGTGGAGGCAGTGGGGGAGGTAACGAACCGCCAAGACGCCAAGGACGCAGAGTGGGGAGAGTTGGTTAAGTCGTTAAGGCAAAATCTAATTCAATCCAAAATCCAAGTTGCGCTCTCAGCGCACCAAAGGTGCGACCTAAAATCTAAAATTTTATTGCTGGGTCATGCTCATCTAGATTTAGCATGGTTGTGGCCTGTGAGTGAAACTTGGAATGCAGCCCAAAATACTTTTGCATCGGTTTTGAAGTTGCAAGCAGATTTTCCGGAGTTAATTTTCTGCCATTCGACTCCGGCGCTTTATGCTTGGGTTGAGGAACATCGCCCGGATTTATTTAGGGCAATTCAAGCACAAGTAGCAGCCGGAAGATGGGAAGTTGTCGGTGGAATGTGGGTAGAACCAGAATTGAACTTGATTGCTGGTGAATCGATTGTGCGTCAGCTATTGTATGGTCAGCGATACATACAACAAAAATTTGGCAAGCTTTCCACTGTGGTGTGGGTTCCGGATTCTTTCGGTTTTTGTGCAACTTTACCGCAGTTTTTCGCCAATGCCGGAATTGAGTATTTTGTCACCCAAAAGTTGCGGTGGAATGATACTACTAAATTTGATTATGGTGCTTTTTGGTGGCGATCGCCAGATGGCAGCGAAGTCTTTAGTTTCATGTCTGCATCCATCGGTGAAGCGATCGACCCAATTAAAATGGCATCATACGCCCTAGAGTGGCACAGCCAAACTGATTTACCACAATCTCTCTGGCTTCCCGGCGTCGGCGACCACGGCGGCGGCCCCACCCGTGATATGTTAGAAACCGCCCAACGCTGGCAAAAATCCCCCTTCTTCCCAAATTTAGAATTTACCACCGCCGAAAAGTATTTACACGAGATTTCACAATCCAAAATCCAAAATCCAAAATCCAAAATTGAAAGCCTCACTTGGAATGACGAACTATACTTAGAATTCCATCGCGGCTGCTACACTACCCACGCAGATCAAAAACGTTGGAATCGACGCTGTGAAGGTTTGTTGTATGAAGCTGAACTATTTGCAACTTTGGCAAATATTAGTTGTGGTGTGAGGTATCCCAAAGCCGAAATTGAAGCAGCTTGGAAACAAGTTTTATTTCAACAGTTTCATGATATTTTGCCTGGTTCTTCCATTACCCAAGTTTATCTGGATGCTTTGCCCCAATGGCAACAAGTCGAAGAAGTGGGAAGGAAGATATTACAAGAATCATTGCTGGCGATCGCATCTCACATTACCTTACCACAACCACCAAAACCCAATAGTTTACCTATTTTCATCTTCAATTCTCTCAATTGGCAGCGTTCTGAGGTAGTTTCTCTCACCTTACCCACACCCGCAACAATTACCCAGCACTGGCAGATTTACGATGCTTCTGGTAAATTGCTTGTCTCCCAATTATCTCAACCATCAACCCTACTATTTCTCGCCTCCGACATCCCACCCGTAGGCTACCGCCTCTTTTGGCTTTCCCCCTCATCTCCCTCATCCCCCTCATCCGCCCCACCTCCAGAATGGATTTTAGAAAATGAATTCCTCCGAGTTGTCGTTAATCATGACACCGGAGATTTATCAAGTGTTTTTGATAAAACTTATCAACGGGAAGTTTTGAGTGGTGCCGGGAATCAACTGCAAGCTTTTAAAGACAGCGGTCAATATTGGGATGCTTGGAATATAGACCCTAATTATGCCCAGCATCCCTTACCTCCAACAAATCTTCAATCTATTGAGTGGGTAGAACAAGGCGCGGTAGAAAATCGTGTGCGCGTAGTGCGTCAGTTGGGCGAATCAGAATTTTGCCAAGATTATATTCTGCAAGCCGGTTCACCTCTGCTGAAAATTTACTCTCAAGTGAACTGGCAAGAAAATCAAGTATTAGTGAAAGCTGCTTTTCCTCTGAATATTGAAGCAGATTTCGCCACCTACGAAATTCCCTGTAGCGCAATTCGCCGTCCAACTAAACCACAAACTCCCGCAGAAAAAGCAAAATGGGAAGTCCCAGCCTTGCGTTGGGCTGATTTAACAAGCGAGATAAACGAGGGTTTATACGGAATTAGTTTACTAAATGATTGTAAATATGGGTACGATGCCAAACAAAATCAATTACGTCTCACACTCCTACGCAGTCCTAATTGGCCAGACCCAGAAGCTGACCGAGGTTTGCATGAATTTACGTATGCCTTGTATCCCCACACAAACAGCTGGCAATCAGCCCACACAGTACAGCGTGGCTATGAATTGAATACACCCCTACAAGTAATACTAAACCCACTCCCCACTCCCCAGTCCCCAGTCCCCAGTCCCCAGTCCCCAATCCCCACTCCCCACTCCCCACTCCCCACCCCCGACAGAGCAAGTTTTTTGCATTTATCATCTGAAAATCTGATTTTGATGGCTTTCAAGCCAGCAGAAGATAACCCAGAGCAATTAATTCTGCGGTGTTATGAATGTCACGGAGAAACAGCCGAGTTATCTTTGCAAAGCAAGCTAGGATTTCGTCTCAAAAATACGGTAGATTTGTTAGAGCGTTCTGCTGATACTGCTCCTGAATTCTCATCTGAGCAACAAATCTTGACGATACAGCCTTGGAAAATCGCCAGCTTCCAGGTGACACCAGGGGCTAATCCCAAGCTTGGGTAAGCCACAAAACTATTGCCAAATTATCTAGTGTTGTGGGGTGGACATCTTGTCCGCCCTTTGTTACGGGCGGGGCGAGATGCATTGGTGTCAACTTAACGTGAAACCCTTGTCAAGACGTGATGCATGAATTCACTCACTTCCCATCACGACCCTCATTACCCCACCCCGGTTTTGTCTAAAGCCAAAACCGCCCCTCCCCTTGGCAAGGGGAGGGGTTGGGGGTGGGGTAAAACGTATGTGGGACAAGCATTTGAGCTTAAGTTGACACCAATGGGCGAGATGCCCACCCTACAAAAAATACTTTTGTTTTTGGAAGTCACTTTTCGGTGGTTAGTCGTAATTTTCCATTCACAAACGACCACTGACAAACGACTATCCTAGTCTTCATGGTCTTCAAAAGGATCGCTCAATTCCTTACTGGGAGGGCCAAAGGAGGTATAAATTCCAAAAGCTGTAATGGCAACCAAGACAGCGGCCACAGAAATGCTAAGAACTATTGCGGGTTCCATAATTTTAAGATTGATTATGAGTGCTATTCTTATAGAATATTACAGAAGATTAAAAAAAGCTTTGGCAAGTAATCTTAGGTGAACTATGGCACAAAGGACTAGGTTGGGAGATATCCTGAGACCACTGAACTCTGAGTATGGGAAAGTGGCACCAGGTTGGGGTACTACCCCTGTGATGGCTGTTTTTATGTTGCTGTTTTTTGTGTTTCTGCTGATTATTCTGCAACTTTACAATAAAACAATCTTGGTTCAGGATGTACTTGTCGATTGGCGCAGTTTAGGACGCTAATGGATACAGGGTTATCTAGTTTAGATAACAAGTGAACTCACACCCGGCTAGTCCGGGTTTTTTTGTGATTAAGAATTCAGAATTCAGGAGTCAGAATTCAGAAGGAATATAGGTGTAAGTGCAGAGTAGGGAACATGGCTGTGCCCCTACTTCATTACTGAAATACGGTGTCATACCATTTCACTAAAACCCTGATACATATAGATTTCGCGTAGGGGCACGGCATTGCCCATTGGTGTCAACTTAACGTGAAACGCTTGACAAAAGTGCAATTATCTTAACCTCTCACGGATGCTCAACTCGTGTTTATTGTTAAAAATATTAGTTATTCTTATAACTTCAAAATCCGTGAATATAGAAATCATGCTGTAATCTGCAATAATGTAAATTACGACGATGTAGGTACAAAAAACAAATATGGCTAGCAATATTCAAGACAAAGAGAACAGTTTAGGCACTTTGTGGTTATTTAAGGAAAAATTTGGTTTTAAACAGCTTCCAGTAGACGTATCTTATGAATATTATTACAAATCGCTGCTTATTTGTGCTAGCGGTGATGGAACACTAGCAGATGAAGAAAGAGATTGGGTGATTGGATATGCCTATGCCTACAATTGCAACCCTGCAATCATTGAACAACTCAAAGTTTACAAGGCTGATGAAGATATCGAGACAGTCGTTACTGGACATTCTTCAGTAGATGTATCACGGCGTTTCCTAATTTATGATGCAATACAAGCTTGTTGTGCTGATGGAGAATATAGTGAAAAAGAACGGGTTGTAGTACTCAAAGCAGCAAAGAAACTCGGTATTTCTGAAGACGTATTTCAACAAATTGAAGAAATCTATCTAGAAACAGTCGAACTCCGTAAAAAACGGCTGGCAGTAATGTATCCCGATGGTGGACCTTTATAATTTTAATTGAAGCGACTGACAGTTCAAAAAATATCACACTGTTCACAGTCAAGAGTCAAATACAAAAAAGTAAGCTATGCCTAGCTTCTACGAAAGTAGAAGACGGTCATTAGTCCTTTTTGACACTCTCAGCACTAAAAGTGACTGAGATTCTTGAAGAGTAATGAGTAATGAGTAATGAGTAATGAGTAAATACCCATTACTTATTACTTATTACTCATTACTTATAGCGGTTCCCATTCAGATGCGGTACAACGTTATATCGCAAGGTGTAGGGGCAATTCATGAACATAGGTGTCAACTTAAGCTTAAACGCTTGTCCCACAGGCGTTTTACCCCCCTTAATCCCCCCTTATAAAGGGGGGAAAAAGGAATCTAGTTCCCTCCCCTTTATAAGGGGAGGGTTAGGGTGGGGTAACGCGTTGAGTTATGGTACGCTAGTAAACTCAAAATCACCTCTTCATAAGGGTTTCACGTTAAGTTGACACCAATGTTCATGAATTGCCCCTACGGGTGTACCTCACGTGAACGAGAACCGCTATATCGAATAAGGCTAACAGTATTTAGAAGCATTTTTCATTCCTGAGAAAAGTTAGAAAAGCAAGTCCTTGTATAGGAAAATTGTGGCAACAGCAGTTCTCTCTTAAAATATACATCAATCATCAGAAAATCTCATGAACGAAACACAAACATATGAGTACGAAGAAGTGTTTGTAACAGGGGAAATTCATCCTATTATTGTGTTGCAAAATTTGCTTGAGTCAGGTGTTATTTCTGACTATATTCTTTATCAAGAGCGGGACGAAGTGCGTATTGCTGGTAATATATTATTTAAGGTATCAGTAAGCTGCGAGGCTGTCTCATTAGAAGATACAGAAAAAAAGCTGTCAGTCCCTATTAGCGATCCATTTAAACAAGTAGAATCCTTATTAGCGTCTTTGCAAATTAGAGATTGGACGGCTTATGGCTATATTGCTTTTGATATAGTTCGCTTCTACTCAAGCTACTCCAAAGCAATACAGCAACCACTTTTATGTTTTATTGTGCCAGAAACTGAACTTCACATTACTAGACAAAGAGTAAAAATTAAAAGTATAAAATCGCTAGATAAAATCAAAAAATTGTTATCAGTTAATAGCAAATTAACAGAGTTCGTTCCAACACCCATATTGATTAATGTTACTGATAACGAGCGGGAATGTTATCAAAGTAAAGTAGATGTTCTCATTCAAGCTATTCAAGCAGGTAAATTACAAAAAGCCATACTTTCTCGTTATGTAAAAATAAAAGGAGATCTGGACGTTATTAAAACCTATATAGCCGGAACAAAAGTTAATAACTCTGCCCGTTCATATTGTCTGAATATAGGAGATGTGCGTGCTGTAGGTTTTAGTCCCGAAATATTGATGCAAATAGACAATCAAGGATTTGTTATTACCAATCCGTTGGCAGGCACTCGGCGACGTGGTGAAAACTCGCAAGAAGATGCTCGCCTGTATAGTGAATTATTTACCAATGCTAAAGAGGTTAAAGAACACGCGCTCTCCGTCGAACTTGCTCAACAAGAGATTGCCAAACTTTCTGTACCTGGGACAGTTAAAATATTCGACTTTATGCAGGTCAAGAAATACCGCTATGTACAGCATTTATCATCGCGAGTCAGCGGTCAGTTAAAATCAAAGAAAACTTTATGGGATGCTCTTGCAGTTTTATTTCCAGGCATTACTGTGTCCGGTATTGATAAAAGTGAGGCATTGGAATGGATAGCTCGCCTAGAAGACGAGCCACGAGGTATTTATGCAGGTGCTATTGGTTGGATAAACAGCACTGGACTAGTAGATTTAGCGATCGCCATCCGCTCCATCTATCAATATGATGACCGGATTTACCTAAATGCTGGAGCAGGTATAGTAGCAGAATCACTCCCAGAAGAAGAGTATATGGAGTCTGTTAACAAAATGAACACCATGTTGTGCTGTCTGGTATTAAAGTATTAATCAACCCAAGCTATTTATGGCTTAGATGTAACTTTTTGATTTTTGGGATTTGGCAGTTCAGATACAATTCCTTTATAAGGCAACTTTTTCTCAATTCATCCAGTATCTTCTAAAAACGTTATGCAAAATATAGCCCTTGGATTTCAATCTCCCGAAAAAATGAACGAACCAAAATTTTTATTTGACTTTCTAGATAAATGTGACGAAATAGATTCTGTGCGCGTATGCAAGCAGAAAATCATCGATTATTTAGGCATTCAAGAAGGTGATTGCGTTTTAGATGTAGGGTGCGGAATCGGTCAGGAAGTACAACGTATAAAACAAATTGTTGGTAACAATGGTTTAGTTGTGGGAGTAGATAAAAGTGAGTTAATGATTGAGGAGGCGAAGAAAAGAGCAGATAAATTAAATCTGTCAGTCAAGTATTATCTAGCTGATGCCAACTCTCTCAAGATGAATGATAATAGCTTTGATGCGTGTCGGGCAGAACGTGTTTTATTGTTCCTAGAAAACCCAAAGAACGCAGTGTTGGAAATGATTCGTGTATTGCGTCCTGGCGGAAAGCTTGCTATCTTTGATTTTTACTTAGACGGCACTTTTGTTAACTCGGCTTTTCCCGCTTTAACTCGCAAAATTGTTGGCTTCATATCAGACAGTTTCCCCAATGGATTAATAGGTTGTAAACTTCCGGAAATATTTGAAGAATTAGGTTTAAGCAACATCACTTTTGTTCCGCACACTAATCTAGCACCATATGATTTCTTTATGTGGGTTTGTCATGGAATTTTAGAGCAAGCTATTAATCAAAAAGTTATATCAGAATCCGACTTGAATCAATGGGTAAATCAATTAAAAAAAATGCACGAGTCAGGGCGTTTTTTAGCAGGTTTTCCAGGTTTTATTGTGACTGGGCAAAAAAAATAATCTCAAGGCATCTGCAAAGAATAAATCATTTTCATCCAAGGGTCGGAGGCGTTGGACTTGAGAGGATATTTGAAAAGTCGGAAAGAGTGTAAAAAAGCTCCCTCAGTATAAGCTGTGAATAGATAATAAACAGCACCGAGAGAACATTGCCTGGGGATTTCCCAGCTTGGCAGACAGTGTATACATATTTCCGAAACTGGCGTAAAAATGGGACATGGTTGCAGATCCATGATTGTCTGCTAGAACTGACGTCACAGTCCTCAAAACCGAATTGAGTATTGAACTAATTCGCGCTGATTAGGTCGCATTCCTACAACTACAAGAACGCATTCTCCACGTGGAATTTCAAACTAAGCTTGAATCCACACCACCCCTACCCCTGCGGATGCTCGATTATTGGGTGAGTAACATACACCACATTTCAAAGTCTTTGTAGGGGTACAGCCATGTTCCCTACCCGTGTATTGGGAAACATTTTGATGGTCAGTGACATAAGGCATCACTCGCTTGTGGGGCGATCGCTTTCTATAATAGGCGATTTTTGAGTAGACTACATAATAATATGTGTGTGAGTCTATATAGTGGTTTTAGAAATTATAGGAGATCACAAATGAATATATTTGGTATCGGTTTGCCGGAAATGGCTGTAATTATGGTAGTGGCGCTGTTAATCTTTGGGCCAAAGAAGCTACCGGAGATTGGGCGGAGTGTGGGGAAAACAATTCGCAGCTTTCAAGAAGCTTCTAAGGAGTTTCAAACCGAGTTTCAAAAAGAAGCTGAACAGTTAGAAGAAGCTGTGAAAACTACCGCTGAATTGGAACCCAAGCAAATCGAGCCAGCTAAATCACAGCAAGATACTGCTAGTTCTTCCCAAGTTGGCTAGGAAAACATCCCAATTTTGGATTTTAGGTCGCACCTTTGGTGTGCTAACACTACAACTCGGATTTTAGATTATTTGGCGCTTGAGAGCAAAGTTTCTGGTGAGCAGAACAATCCAAAGCGCGATCGCCAATCTAAAATCACTCAACGATCTACCCTTATGGTCTTTGTCAATCCAAAATCTAAAATCTAAAATCTAAAATTGATTGACTGTAGCAAAATGACAGAAGCTGTTACGCAACCAGCTTTGGTGATTCCCCAGCTAATTGTCGGGTTGGGGAATCCAGAAAGCAAATATGACCAAACACGCCATAATATTGGCTTTGCTGCTGTGGAAACTCTCTCTAGTTCTTGGCGCATTAACCTAGCGGAAAATCGCAAGTTTCAAGGAGAGTATGGTGAGGGTATGGCACCAGGTGGAGGTAAAATTCGCTTGCTCAAGCCCTTGACTTATATGAATCGTTCGGGACAAGCCATACAAGCAGTGACGAGTTGGTATAAATTGCCGCCTGAGTCAGTGTTAATAATTTATGACGATATGGATTTGCCTTTGGGAAAAACTCGTCTGCGCTTGTCTGGTTCGGCTGGGGGACATAATGGCATGAAAAGTGCGATCGCACATCTCAACACTCAAAACTTTCCCCGTTTGCGAATCGGTATTGGTAAACCCAAAGATGCACCTAATAATGATGATTCAGATGCTATCTCCCACGTGCTGGGGCGATTTTCTGCTAGCGAAAATCAGCTGATGTCTCTTGTACTTCAGTTCATGGTTGACTGTGTAGAACTCAGTCTAAAGCAGGGAGTAGAAAAGGCAATGAATATTTGTAATAGCCGCACTATTAATAATTCTGAGTCTTAAGATGAGTGCTGAGTTAGGAATTAGCAGTTTTTCTCCCCCTGCCTCCCCTGCCTCCCCTGCTCCCTACTCCCCAGCCCCAGCCTGTTATCTTGGTTGATGGGCAGCTATTGTAGCTTGCTCCATCCAACCAATATAAAGCTCCTACACACTCTGTGTAAAAGTAAAATCACTCATCGACACCCTAAAAAAAGAGTGCGGCACATCTTGCTTAATTTTTGTAAGAATAATGGCGATGTCTACGACGGGCTATGCCTACGCGTCGTTGCCTGTTGTAGGTTATTACCTCAAGCAACCTCAGTACCAAAGCAAATAGTTTTATTTAAAACGTCTTTTGCGTCTAGCTGCCACTGCCTTACGTTTGCGTTTTTCCAACGGTGTTTCAAAGTGCCGATGATATTTCACGTCAGCCAATATGCCAGCCTTGGAAACCTGGCGTTTAAACCGACGTAAAGCTGAGTCTATTCCTTCATTTTCTCCTAGAACAACCTGGGTCATTCTCGCCTTGTCCTCATAATCAATAGTTTCCATTGTAATAGTAGCCTCAACCTTAGTAAAACCCCCCTGAACAAAGCCATGATTGAGAGGCTATTGATCTGGTTGAGATTGGTTATGTGTACTTCACAGTTGTTGAAATCGGCACTCAGTTACAATTTTAATGCAAGTGCGCTAATGTACCTCAGCCTGAATCAAAAAGAGGGGAAAAGGATCGTGTTAAATTTCCCTGACTCTACTATTTTTAAAAGTTAATTCTGCCTTGATTCAATAATTTATATCCGACTGTTAAAGCAGTAAAAGCAACCAATAAATTCCATAAACTAGTCGATCTAAAAATTACTCCACCACTCAAGAAAACTAGTACTATACCAATACCTAACAAAATCCATCCCAAATTGCTAGCCTCTCGGTGAAAAAACACCAATGTCAAGGCACCTGCCATAATTGCTAAAACTGAGGCAGTAGCAGGTAAGCTACGGGAAAAAATTGAATAATAACCGCTAACAAATATGATGTTTTGACCAAAAAAGTATAAACCTGTAAACAGCAAGATTAAACCTATAAGTTTGATTAACAATCTGCCCATAGTATTTGTATATTATTTTTAGTGGCTGAATCTAATTTAAACCGGATTATACTGGAGTTTTTAAATTACTTCTAAAAATTACGTAAAATTATTTTAACTTAACTCAAGTAAATATACGCAACAAAAATTTAGGCTGTCTGGAGATGTTGGTGTAAGTAAAGCTGATTACAGAAAGTACTCCTTGCCAGGGTGCGATCGAGGTGCTTTAATAGCGATCGCATTCCGCGAAAGTTTCCTACGTACAAAACACCCAGCGACTCGACATCAGACATCACCGCCGATGTTGAGATATTTATCTATGCTTTTAGAAACTATGACAAGCTAGTAGCATATCCTTGACACTAAATTCTGCCAAACAGCTAAATAGGAGCATATATGGAGCCAATCATTGCTATAGTCTTAGCCCTTATAGGTTATGCCTTAGGTTCTGCAAAACTGATTAATCAAGGAAATGAAGCCCTAGTGGAACGCTTGGGGCGGTATCATCGGAAACTTAAGCCAGGACTGAACTTTATTGTTCCCTTGGTGGATCAAATTGTTATGGAAGATACCACGCGAGAGCAGTTTATTGATATCAAACCCCAGAATGTGATCACCAAAGATAATATTTATGTAGAAGTAGACGCGATTGTATACTGGCGGATTATAGATATCGAAAGAAGCTTTTACGCGATCGAAGATCTTCAAGGAGCATTGATACAGCTGGCGACAACAACGCTGCGGGAAATCATCGCTCAAAACACCCTTGAACAGACCAACGTCTCTAGGGCAGAGATGGACAAAGCTATCTTAGACCAGTTGAATGAAATAACGGCAGATTGGGGAGTGCAAATTCTGCGGTTAGATCTTCAAAGAATTACTCTACCTGAGAGTGTACGTAAATCTAGGGAAGATGAGCAAGCTGCTGAAATCAAAAAACGGGCACTGATTAAGGAAGCAGAAGGACAGAAGGAAGCGGCTATTCGCAAAGCAGAAGGAACTATGACTTCAGTTGAAATCATTGCTAGAGCCTTACGTGAAAATCCAGAAAGTAAGGAAATTCTGCGATACCTTGTGGCTCAAGATTACGTCAAGGCTAGCCAACAACTCGGCGAGAGCAATAATGCCAAAATTGTGTTTGTAGACCCAGCTAATTCAACTGAAATGTTTCAGGAGTTAATTGCTGAGTCGGTAAATCACGAAGATCGCCCCAAAAACTCGGAAAACGGTACTACCTAACAGCAGCCACACTGGCGGCGCACCAAACGCTACGAATGAAATAAATACTTTCTTCCCCCACTCCCTGTATTTCTTAAGAGTCACGCTGTGCGGGTTGTCGAAATATTGCATCGGCTACCAGGGAAACCTCGCGCATTTCTTGGACATCGTGAACTCTAAGGATATCAGCACCATTCACGATCGCAGCACAACAAGCTGCTGCGGTTCCCCAAACTCGTGCCTTGGGATCTGGTTGATTGAGAATCCGACCAATGAAACTTTTACGAGATGCTCCTACTAAGATAGGACAGTTGAGTGCCCTCAGCGATCGCAGTTGCTGAAAAATTTCTAAATTTTGCTCATAATTCTTGGCAAAGCCAATACCAGGATCGATAATCACTTTATCCCGATGGATGCCCGCAGCAGTTGCAGCCGCGATTTGATGCCGCAAAAAACTCAAAATCTCTGCCATCAAATCTTGATAATCGGTCATCTGTTGCATGGTTTGTGGTGTTCCCCGAATGTGCATTAAAATAATCGGCACACCCAAACTGGCGATCGTTGGCAACATTTCCGAGTCAAAGCTACCGCCAGAAATATCATTAATCATATCTGCCCCAGCTTCTACAGATGCCCTTGCTACAGCAGCACGGGTAGTATCTACAGAGATGGGTACTGAAATTTCCGGTCTGAGAACCTGTAACACCGACAGCACCCGGTCTAGTTCCTCTTGGAGAGTTATTTGCTTTGCCCCTGGTCGAGTTGATTGACCACCCACATCGATAATGTCAGCACCAGCAGCCACCAATGCTTGCGCCTGGACTAAAGCCGCAGAGGTCGTATTAAACTCACCTCCATCACTAAAGCTATCAGGCGTTACGTTCAAAATGCCCATCAAATAAGTCCGCTGTTCCCACTCGAAACAGCGTCCCCGGATTATCAAGTTAGTTGGCATAAAAAGAAGTCAGAAGTCAGAATTCTGAATTCAGAAGTCAGAATTCTGAATGCTTCACCCATAAAGTCAAAAATCGAAGCTAGGGCTTGCGCTGATATGAGCCATTCCCATGCTCTGCATGGGAACGAGAAAAAAGCGCATCAAATTAACTTATAATTCACAATCCGAGCGAAACTCTCAGCTTCGAGACTTGCTCCTCCCACTAAAACGCCATCAATTTCTGGTTGAGCCATGATTTCATCAATATTATTTGGCTTGACTGAGCCACCATATTGAATTGATACATTTGGATTACTCAATTCGCTACGAATTAAGCCAATTATGCGATTAGCTTCCACAGCTTCACAAGTATCACCAGTGCCAATTGCCCAAATCGGTTCATAGGCTATCACCAAATTATTCTGATCGATATCTACCAAACCTTTGTCGAGTTGGAGACTAATCAGTGATTCAGTTTCTCCCTTATCTCGTTGTTCTTTAGTTTCGCCAACGCAGAGAATTGGGGTCAAACCAAACCTTTGAGCTGTTCTCAGGCGCAGATTAACGGTGGCGTCCGTTTCACCGAAGTATTGGCGGCGTTCGCTATGACCGACAATCACAAAGCGCACGCCAATTTCTATCAGCATAGGGGCAGAAATCTCACCTGTGTAGGCTCCATATTCTTCCCAATGGACATTTTGCGCTCCCAGTTGTATGCGACTACCATGTAAGTTACGGGACAAGCCGCTGAGGTCAGTGAAAGGAGGGCACAATAGTACTTCACGTTCTTCAGGCGTTTCCTGTAAGTAGGGCAGAAATCCTCGTAAAAAGTCTTCGGACTCTGCCTGGGTTTTGTACATTTTCCAGTTACCGGCAATAACTATTTTTCGCACAGGTAATTTAGTCAAGATTCTAACGCTACTAGATGCATTTTTCAGTCTAGAACTTTTTTGGATGCAATCAGCATTTTAAACAAAAGCTTGACTGCTTTTATTGCTACACGCATTGTGACAACTTTGACTGGTTTGCCAAATGACTTTTAACCAATTATCTCAGTATTGGGTTTGTTAGGACGGTGGGCAGGTTCGACTGCACTAAAAACCCATTGCTACAATGATCGCCTGCACAAGCCAGAACCACCGCTAACCTTAGACTTGGAGATACAGCGTATTTCAGGTAAATGAGGTACACGGGTAGGGTAGCACAGCTGTGCTACCCTACGATTATCTGTACCTCACCAACTTGCAATCTGCTGTATATTGAAGTTTTGAAAAACTACATAATATTTAATGGGTCTACGTCTATTGTCAAGCTTACAGATTGGGGACAAAGCGATCGCACTTGTTCCCAATCTGGCAGTTGTGGCAATTCATCAGGAGCAAATTTAATCAATATTTGCCAACGATAACGATTCGCTACTCGTAAAATACTCGCTGGTGCTGGCCCCAATATCTCTAATTCTTCGTTTGCACTTAAAGCTGTAGCGATGATTTGGGCTGTATTCTGCACTTGAATGGGATCGAGACTACTCAAGCGCAACAAAATTAACCTTCCGTAAGGGGGATAATTCAAGGCTTGGCGCTGTTCTAATTCTGCCTGAGAAAAAGATTGATAATCGTGCGATCGCACTGCCTGAATAACTGCATGTTCTGAAGTATAAGTTTGTACAATAACTCTACCCGGATCGTCGCCTCTACCAGCACGTCCAGCTACCTGAGTCAAGGTTTGAAATGCCCGTTCGCTAGCCCGATAATCTGATAAGTTCAGCAAACCATCGGCGGCGACAACGCCCACAAGCGTCACCTGGGGTAAATCTAAGCCTTTGGTGAGCATTTGCGTACCTACTAATAAATCTGCTTCGCCGTTGGCAAATTGCGTAAGTAAGGTACGGTGTGCGCCTTTGTTGCGGGTGGTATCGCTATCAAACCGAATTAAGCGTAATTGCGGGAACTGTCGCGCTAGTTCCTGGGTGACTTTCTGAGTACCGCTACCGAAGAATTTGAGGTAAGGTGAACTGCAATCGGGGCAAAATTTGGGATGCGATCGCGTATAGTTACAGTAATGACACCGCAATAATTCTGGCGCTCCTTCTTCGGTGTGGTGATATGCCAGGGACACGTCACAGTAGGGACATTCCAACACATACCCACAACTGCGGCAAGATACAAAAGTACTGTGTCCCCGACGATGGATAAATAAAATTCCTTGTTGCTGTCTTTCTTTTAACTGTTGCAAAGCTTCTTGCAAGGATCTACTAAATATAGAACGATTTCCCTGCTGCAACTCCTGGCGCATATCCACAATTTCTACTGGCGGTAGTGGGCGGGAATTGATGCGTTCGGGGAGGGAGAGGTAGTGAGTGGAAAGTGAGGAGTTAGGAGTTAGGAGTGAGGAGTTAGGAGTTAGGGATTCTTCCCCTGCTTCCCCTGCTTCCCCTGCCTCTCTGCTCCTCTGCTCCCTCACACTCAGCCAACTTTCCAAGGAAGGGGTAGCGGAACCTAAAACCAGGGGGCAATTTTCTAATTCGGCTCGCCATTGGGCGACGGTGCGGGCGTGGTAGGTGGGGATGGGTGAGTCTTGCTTGAAGCTGCTGTCGTGTTCTTCGTCTAATATGATTAAACCCAAGTTGGGTAAAGGAGCGAAAATGGCGCTGCGGGTACCTATGACAACTTGGGGTTCTCCGGTGAGCATTTGTCGCCAGGTGTCGTAACGTTCACCGTCTGAGAGGGCGCTGTGATATACACTAACTTTATTGCCAAAGCGGGCGCGAAAACGATCGGTTAGTTGGGGTGTGAGTCCAATTTCTGGGACTAAAACCAGGGCGGATTTGCCGACTTTCAGTAGAGGAGCGATCGCTTGCAAATATACTTCGGTTTTTCCGGAACCTGTCACCCCATGCAATAAAATTTGAGCAAATCCATTTAATGACTCGATTGTAGCTAGGGCGCTGGCTTGGGCTGAATTTAACGTTTTTGGTCGATCTTGAGCTAATGTTGGGCTTTGTTCTGTTCGCAATACTTCCCGTTCTTCGATGACGATGTAACCCTTTTGTGCTAGGGTCTTCAAAATCGAGGAACTAGCATTGCAAATTTGCAATAATTCAGTTTGCCACAATTCCCCACCACGCCGCCGCAGCACTTCTAAAATTTCTCGTTGGCGAGTTGTTAAGTCACGATCGAGTGTACTGCCCACTAGCGTCACTGCTTTTTCAAATTTCGGCTTAGTCAGCTGGGGCGGTTCTAAGTAACTTTCTACTAAACCTCGTCGCAATAGTTCGCGGACTCCCTGGTAAGCTCGTTGGACTTGATTTTGTAAGTACCGAAAGCTATAATCACCGTCTGCTTGTTGCTGTAGGAGTTGGAGAATTTTATAAGCATCTTTATTGTTAACTTTGGGTACTAAACTTTGAAAGCTTAATAAAGCCAAAATTTTAATCAAATAATTATTTTCGATTGTATTGAGTAAATAAAACTCAATTAGGCAAGAATAAGCTTGAGGAATCACACGCATCAAAGGTGTATCTAACCAAGCATTAATATTAGTGTTAGTAGACACTGCTGCACCGGCCACAGTTAAGCGGATGCGACGCTGCGATCGCCCCAATAATCCCGGTGGTAGTGCTGTACGTATTACCTGAATCATTTGTGTGTAGTAATACTGCGATACCCGTTCCATCAGAGTCCAGTAACTATCGCGGAAAAATTTCTTTTGAATAACATCTTCCACATCCCGAATTTTTTCTAGCGGTAAGTCTGCTGGAGGTTTGAAAAGCAATCTAATGGCTACTCCTGTTAGATGTTGTGCGCCAAATGGCACATTCAAAATATCTCCAGGTTTTACTTCTAACCCAGTTGGCGATCGATATACATATAGATTTCCACCTTTTTCTACTTCTGTTGCAGTTTCTGGACAGTCCACCAGTACTTCAACCCAACGATTAACAGTTGCATCTGACTGGTAAGATTCCCCAGGTTCTGCTACTACTAAAGAAGATAAACTTACGTCATTAATATACATAGTTGCTGAATTAATAGTTAGATATTTTACTCACCTAGCTTCTGAATAACTAAACTCTAACTTTTTGCTTTCTTAGACATAAATGGTATTTCTCAATACTGTTATTCTTCATAATACTTGATAAGTTTCCTCTTATGTAATCTACTAGACAAATTCGTATCAACTTTACATGCAATAAATATCTGGGGTTCTCTATACAAATAAAAGCATTTTGGCTATTGCTGCAAAAGTTGCTCTATCTACTAAATAGGGAGTAGCCTTTTTCCGCCTATCGATAGATATTCAACCCTTTATGCATATGAGATGCTTTTATACAAATAAGAATATCCCGAAATTAAGCTGCCATCATTGTAATTTGTATCATCAGGGTAACTTACAATCGGGAATGCATAACCCCAACACCAGGTTTTTGTTTTATCCAGTGACTTCCAGCAACTAGACATTAAAAATATTTAGAAAGATATATGAAGATTTAAGAAATCTGGATAGTTAGCTGAGATTTTTATATTTGTTAAGTTGAGAAAGTTTGAGGGGGTTTGACATATTTGGTAATTAAGAAAAAAATGAAGAATATATCTGTTGTCAGCCTGAGAAGCAAGTTTTGTTGGGTGCGAAGGCCAGTTACGTTATAGCTTGTATCTAACTGTAACCCTTATTTAGTAGGTACTAGCAATTTTTATTCCTGAAGAGAAATTAGCATAAGCTTGTATTCGGCTATATAAACGGGTGCATTCTTGCCTTAGGGAAAACTACCAAGCCTCAAACGAGTAGCTGTAACTAAAATTATGTACCAAACAAAGCAACAATCCCTAAAGGAAACTATGAATATTGTTGAATTGGGAAAAATGGAAATACTGGAGAATACTGCTGATAGTGAAGAACTATTACTGGAGAATTTAGATGCAGTAGCCGATGAAGAGCCTCCAATTTTAGTAGAAAATTTGGAATCGGAGGAACGGGATGGAGATGAAATGGCGGCGGCTCGTCCTTCGGGATATAATAAGACCGAACATGATGATGCTGTAGGCGCGTTCTTTAAGGAAATGGCGCGTTATCCGCTGCTAAAACCTGATGAAGAAGTTGAATTAGCACGGCGAGTTAGGTTTCTCGAAGAAATTAGGGAATTACAAGCTACTTTAGAGTCAAAATTGGGACAAGAACCTAGCAAGTTAGAAGTAGCTTCTGAGCTAGAAATGACAGAAAAGCAATTAGAAAGTCGCTTATATCAAGGTAGAGTAGCGAAACGTAAAATGATTCGCTCGAATCTGAGATTAGTAGTTTCTATTGCCAAGCGATACCTGAATCGGGGAGTACCTTTTCTGGATTTAATTCAGGAAGGAGCAATGGGTTTAAATCGTGCTACAGAAAAGTTTGATCCGGATAAAGGATATAAGTTTTCTACTTACGCCTATTGGTGGATTAGACAAGCGATTACTAGAGCGATCGCTAATGATGCGCGAACAATCAGGCTACCAATTCATATTGTTGAAAAACTTAACAAACTCAAAAAAGCCCAACGAGAACTCAAGCAAAAACTCTGTCGAAATCCTTCCGAAGGTGAAATGGCGGAAGCCTTAGAAATTAGTGTCCAACAACTACGTCAACTACAACAATTACGCCGTCAAGCACTTTCTCTCAACCACCGTGTTGGTAAAGAAGAAGACACAGAATTGATGGATTTGTTAGAAGACGAAGATAACCTATCTCCAGAAGCAAAAATGAACGAAAACATGATGCGTCAGGAGATTTGGGAAGTATTGGGTGACGTGTTAACTCCACGGGAAAAAGACGTAATTTCTTTGCGCTATGGCTTGACAACTAGCGAACCCTGTACTTTGGAAGAAGTTGGCAATATGTTCAATCTTTCCCGTGAGCGAGTGCGACAAATTCAAAGTAAAGCCATGCGAAAATTGCGTCGTCCCCACATAGCCAAACGGTTAAAAGGTTGGTTGATCTAACAATTTTACCCGATAATCAAGACCTAATACCAAGTTAGGATAAATAGTATTGTTTGAGATTCCTGGAACTGTCTTGAGTAAAGACATTTAATCCAAAATCGCAAATCTAAAATCCAAAATTGGTATGATACCTGACCTCATTATCTCTCATCACGAAACATTTTTTGAGCGGGGGCGATCGCCACTGCAAAAAAAACGGGTGTTTTGTACCTTTTTTCGGCTTTTCTTTAGTCATTAATCAAAAAAATTGCACAGTTAACTATAGACTATGGACTATGAACTATGGACTATAGACTAATGACTGCGAGTAGCAATTTGATTGTGCGTTTTGCCGAGCCAGCTGATTACAGCGTACTGTTTAAATTAATTGAAGGGCTTGCTGAGTATGAAAAATTATCTCACGCTGTCACCGGCAATGCTCTAGCACTTAAGGAACATTTATTTGGTTCCCACAGATATATAGAAGCAATACTAGCAGAATCTGGCAGTCAAGCTGTTGGATTTGCCCTATTTTTTCATAATTATTCAACATTTCTGACCAAGCCAGGAATTTATTTAGAAGATTTATTTGTTTTACCAGAATATCGCAGGCAAGGTATTGGTAAAGCTATCCTGACAAAAGTAGCCCAGATAGCCGTAGAACGTAATTGTGGACGTTTAGAATGGAGTGTGTTGGATTGGAATGAATCAGCCCAAGAATTTTACCGTAGCATGGGAGCATCTATATTAGATGATTGGCGAATTTGTCGTGTAACAGAAGATGCACTGAATAAGTTAGGCGCTGTGTGAAAATCAAATTATTGTAGGGTGTGTTATCAGAATTCAGAATTCAGAATTCAGAATTCAGAATTCTCTTTTAAGGCTAAGTTTGACAGCTTGTCATTTGACTATGGCAGCGGCTCAACTGACAATTATGAAGGATATTCCAACGAATCAGGCGTTATTGCAGAGGGAACACGAAATGAAAAAAATTATTACAGTCATGCTGTTAGGCATAGCAATCTTCACCTTTGCCTTCAGTAGTCCAGCTTTAGCCGCAGATGTTGCTAGTGGAGCTAAATTATTTAGTGCTAATTGTGCTTCTTGTCATGCGGGTGGCAAGAATTTAGTGAAAGCAGAAAAGAGCCTGAAGAAGGACGCTTTGGAAAAGTATGACATGTACTCAGCAGAGGCGATTATTGCTCAAGTTACAAACGGTAAAGCTGCCATGCCTGCTTTTGGCAAACGTTTAAAGCCTGAGCAGATTGAAAATGTTGCTGCTTATGTACTTGAGCAAGCAGATAAAGGTTGGAAGTAAAACTGATATCGTGAAAATTCAGAATTCAGGATTGAAATAGTCTTCTATATCTGACTAAAAATCTGAGATTCTGTACTCAATTTAGTTGCAAACTACCGGAAGTTCATGAATTAACAATTAGCGGGACAAAAAGCCCCGCTAATTTTATTACTGGTGAAATTTTACTACTATCAAAGTGCCTACGGACTTAAGCATGATTTACAGATGTGCTATAAGCACTTGGAAGAAACTGGCACTTGAAACCTTTGCTTGAATCTTACTCTACCGGATTGGAGACTGGTGATTTAGAATTTGCAGCTTAGAGGCTATTTATAAAGTAAACATAAAATTCTTGTAGGGTGTGTTGGGCGCATATTTCAATATGATTTGTCACCAAAAATATGACATGAGCGCCTAACGCACCCCCATATAAGACGGTGCGTTAGGCTAAAGCCGTAACACACCCTACCTTTTGATTTACTTTATAGATGGTCTGTAAATATTCTTCGGGTTAAGCTTAGTAAACTCAACGAGGTTGTCACCAACCCCGTTGGTCTTCAAAACCGTGCTTAATAGTTTCCCATTACACGGCTCCTCAATGATTCGGCACATTGTCATGTGTACTTCACGACTGAACCATCCTCAGTTGTCTTTTCGTCGTGGCAGTGTCGATGTAATATCTGGAGATTTTTGTAATCATCTTTGCCTCCCAAACTTTTGGGGATTATGTGGTCAATCTCCAGTACATCTTCCTCTCGGAAGTACATTCCGCAATGGGTACACTTCCCTTGTTGTGACTTTAGGAGTGTTGCCACTCTCAAGGTCGTTTCGGGGTGTTTCCCCATTCTTGAACTCCAGTAAATTAGGTTGCCATCGTAAGAACTGGCATCGCCTTCAACTTTCACATGACGGATAATCTTTGTTTCCGTGTGTGACCGTAACCGCATCGGGTTTTTACCCTCCTGCCTGGTTGCGAATACCCAATTATCACCACCTATAGTTTGCCAATATTTCTTTGACACCCATCCCCCAGATTTCTGGGGATGGCGGTGTTGCGCCCAAGCTTTCAACTTTGGATACAAAAGATTATCTAAGTCAGCAAAGATAACCTTACTTATCACTGTTGAATAGTAGTTAGACCATCCTGTTATTACCGGATTTAGTCGGCTGATTAGCGCCATTTGTGGCGCTGCTTTATGGTCATCGATGATACTGGCTATTCGGTCGTAATGTATCTTTTGCTTTTCTGTGCTTGGGGTGATGATTTTTTTGAAACCTTGTTTTGAGTGGTATTTACCCACTTTCAACTGTCTTATGTTAAAACCAAGGAAGTTAAAACCTTTAGAATGATGCTATCCACCGGGTTTATTAGGAGTGCAACTGGTCAACCGAGGAATTGCCAGCCCCTTTATCCCTTGCCTTTTGGCTCCAACGCATTAAGCCTTATTTCGCTGGTTCTTCATTACGATGGTTTGCCGCATCTTTGCTTTCGCTATTCATAGGTTCATGCTCGAAGGGAACCAGTTTAGGCTACCAGTTTTACCTCCTTTTCATCCCGCTTTACGGATTGATGGCTAGTCGCTACCGTAGGGATGATGCTGTTACCGTTGCACCTACGGAGAGGGACTTTTCCTTAGTTTTCTTTAGAGTCACCCTCATGGTTATTCAGTTATCATCTGAGAGAGATTAAAGTGCGAACTCCACCCATTAAGGGTTATCTCTCAAATGTCACTCATCCCTGAATATTTCTATTCATTTCGAGTGAACGAATCGCACCCCCGGTCTGAAGACGCGGGGATTTCTGAAGAGTCCACAAAAGAACTTTCTTAGGCTGACTTAAACAACCTCTACCTACTCCACTTAAGTCAAACTTAAATATCGCAGCTACTTTCTTGATTATGTTGATTGCCCCGTGGCAGTCTGCATTTATTTTGATTCCAGTTGAGGTTTGAAATTGGCCTCTTGTTATCCGAGTTCCGCTACTTTTCCACCATAAGGGTTTTTCACCGAATTTAGGTAGAAAATCATTTTGGATTATTAAAGCAAAAGAAATAGCATCAGATCATGTTCATTTGCTTATAGAGTATGATGAAAAAACACCTATCTGTGATGTTGTCAAAGCTTTTAAAGGTCGTAGTTCTAAGTTGTTGAGAGAAGAGTTCCCAGCAATTTTAAAAACTCCCGTCACTCTGGACTAGAAGCTATTTTTATGATACTTCTGGCAAGGTAAGTACTGGTAACGTGATGGCATATATAAATGATCCACATCATGAAAGACATTAATCTTGAAAGCAGATAAATCTGCTCGTGTCGTTTTTCCACCTCTAAAGAGACGGGGCTACCAAACTCCCGAATCTTTCTCGTGTAGTATTTTTTTTGTGTTTGTGTTTGCATAATATCCACCTGATTACAATAACCAATTACTGAGGATAAGACCGGACTAAAAACTTCTCTGCCTCAGCTTTATTTTTAATCACTCCATCTAAAGTTGCAGCCAGTAAATCATCTAACATTTGTCGATACTGCGCCCCCGGTTTATAACCTAATTTCTTTAAGTCATTACCATTTAAAATTGGCGAAATGTTAGCCAAGACTGTCAAATAATACCATATCTGCCGCCTGATTACTTGCTGGCTTTGTAGGGCGATTAAAATTAACATTGGTAAGTCGTATTGCCGTAGAAATTGAACTATTTTACTGGGGCGTTGACAGCCAGGTAAAGTTTCTAAAACTTCAGCTTGAGCCTTGGCTAAGTTTTGTAACCGTTTAATACCATCCTCTTGCAATTGCAAATTTTTTGCCACTTTTGCCCGATTCTGTGGTTCTAGGTGGGCGATTAACACTTCTAAACGCATTTCCCAGTGAATCAGGGTTTGTTGGGGATCAAATCGCCGCAAACAGCGTTCTAGCAAGCGTAATTGTCGCAGTAGTTCTACATCTAGCTTCAGGCTAGGATGAATGCATTGCAATGCCCCTAAGTTATCGAGTAACTGTAAAGCCGATTTCCAATAGAAGGCTTCTAGGATGTGCTTTAATTCCGTTTTCAGTCTTGTTTGCAAAGCTGGAGTTTTGCTATTCTCTTGGGCAGTGCGATCGTAAACGCCACTGTTGATGGCATAGCGGATAAACTCTTGTGTTTGCGGTTCAATCTCAAAGTCAAAGCGCACTGCAAAGCGCACGCCGCGATAAATGCGGGTGGGATCTTCGATAAAGCTATTGGCGTGTAAAACCCGAATTTGTTTAGCTTGTAAATCGAGTAAACCACCAAAGAAATCAAGTAATTCGCCAGCACGGGGGGAAGTCAGCCGCAAAGCTAGGGCGTTGATAGTAAAATCTCGACGATACAAATCTTGACGAATAGAACTCGCTTCAACTTCCGGATTCGCTGCTGGGTAAGGATAAAATTCTGTCCTAGCGGTAGCAATATCCACCCATAGAGAATCTAATTCTGGGTCTTTGTGCCACAGCAAAGCCGCAGTTTGAAAAGCTCCGTGAATTTCTAAACGAGCCTTAGGGTAAAGTTGTTGGAGTGCTTTTGCTAATTCCACACCAGCGCCAACATCTGCTGATTTGTGAAAGCCATCAACTACAAGGTCAATATCTTTAATCATCAAGTTGCCTACTGCACCCGCTAACAGCAAGTCCCGCACCGCGCCCCCGACAAGATAAAGATGCCAGCCCCGTTTTTCTGCTTCTTGGGATGCTGTAGTCAGCAATTGCCATAACTGAGGAGCAAAAGAAGATGACACAGAAAGATTAAGACGCTCTGAAGCAAACAGTAAACCAGTCTCGGCGTCTCCGTGCCCCCGTGTCGCCGCGCCCTCTTCATGTAATTCCCGCAACACATCAGTACGTGTGACAATACCAACTAATAGCCCATTTTCTAATACTGGTAAGCGCCCGATATCATATGTCACCATTAGCGCCTCAATTTGCGGCAGTGTCGTATCTGGTGTAATGGTTTTCAGATTCGTGGTCATGTAGCCTTTGGCTGGCGCATGACTAAACCCGTGGTGGAAGGCGATATCGAGATCCCGCCGTGAAATAATACCTACCAATTGCCCTTGGGCATTGACTACAGATAAACCAGAGTGTCCATAGCGCAATAAAATGCGCTGGGCTTCGGCAATTGTGGTTTCAGGCAAAATAGTGCGGACAGGAGAGGACATCAAGTCCCTGGCAGTGGGGGGATGGGGAATTTGCGCTTTGAAGCCCTTAAGGAGTTGTTGTAATATTGCCTGTGAATCTACTCCTCTTAAGTTCAGCGATGCAGCTTGGGAATGACCGCCACCGCCGAAGAGTTGGAATAATAGATTGAGATTTGTTTTGGGAATTTGCGATCGCCCAATTACTGTTAACCTTGAATCACCTTCACTCAAAGGATACTCATTAGCCAACAGTATGGCATCAATTTCGGTTAATTCCACGAGTTCTGAAGCTAGACTCGATAAACCAGGCACAAAATTATCTGTCTTTAAAGTTACCCAAGCTACTGTATATCCGCGTAAACAGAGATATTCTAAATTTTCCAGCGCTTTAGTTAATAGCTGCTGCAATTGCAGAGACAATCCAGGATCGCGGTATGTAGAAATTACTGATAAACTAGCACCTTGTTGCATCAACCAAGCCAAAGCTAAAGCATCCCGTGGTGTGGACTGGTCAAAAGTTAACGACCCCGTGTCAACATGAATACCCAAAGCCATGACTGTGGCTTCGGCAGAAGTCAGGGAAATTTGCTGTTGTTGCAATTGCTCCACAATTAAAGTTGTGGTGGCTCCTACTGAAGAAATATGCGATCGCGTGGCCGGAATATCTGATTCTTGTCCTAAGTGATGGTCATAAACTATAATTTCTCTTATATTCGGTAAATCTAACCACTCGGCAGCTTTACCCAGGCGATCGCGCTGTTGCGTATCCACCACAGTCAAAGAGCGAATTTTTTCTGGAATCACCGAACGACGCTCAATCAGCGGATATTCATCCCGATGCAACGCTAAAAAATCGCGTACAGGAGGATGAGAGCCGCCGCTGAGTACAATCTTGCTGCCAGGTAGTAAGCGCGTTAGTCCTACCCCTGCTCCTAGTGCGTCAAAATCAGCTGTTGTGTGGCAAAGAATTAAATCCATACTTCATTAGCCATTAGAAAAGACTCAAAGTTGCCCCACCCCTAACCGGTAGAGCAGCATAGGATGAATTTTTGGGCAGTAAGGATGACTCATACCCAACCAATAACGACTCTAAATCGCTCTTGAAAAAGGAGTCGGCAACGAATCGCCAATTTCATAAGTTTTTTCTGGTAAAATACTTCTGGTTTCCTTCACCCACATTGGTGTCTGATAAGCCTCTGTCCAGTAGCATAGCGACTATTGGTAAGCGACTCCGTTGCACAGCATGAAAGTAAGTTGGCACATCTTGATTAATACAAATTACCAATTGGTTTGTCCGACAGCACGAATAAGCCAGTATGTCATCCAGGATAGTAAAATTTGTAGGGTACAAGGTAAGAAATCCATAGTCTGCGGAGGGGCGTCTCGTGGACTTAAAACAAAGCTCAGCAGAGCCGGAGGCGCTCCGCCTCTGGTCAATGTCCAACGGAATACCGGGAGTCGCTGAGAAGCCCACACTGTACTGCTTGCAGTCAGTGTGGGAGTATGTCACTATTTAGCTGTATTGGGAGAAGTAAAAATGACCATAATATTCCAATTTGCTTTGATTGGCCTAGTTCTGTTGTCTTTTGTTCTAGTTGTCGGTGTTCCCGTTGCTTACGCCACTCCCCAAAATTGGGTTGAATCTAAAAAACTGCTCTGGCTTGGTTCTGGTGTCTGGATTGCTTTGGTACTTTTAGTTGGTTTGTTAAACTTTTTTGTCGTCTAGGCAACGGCTTCGCTCTGGCGCAGACACTTAATATAAAAATTAGAGGGGCAGAAGAGCCAAGGCCAAAGGTTAAGGAAAAAAAGAGATTTTTTCCTGTTTCCTTCCTTTTCACCGTGCTTTCCTGCTCCTCTAAATTTAACTAAGAAATGTATATTGGCCAGAAGTATAGTTGATTAAGAGGCAGTCATGGCAGTTTTTGAGGGAACTTTTACTCAAACGGAACCTTTGCGTTTTGCAGTGGTGATTGGTCGATTTAACGATCTGGTTACCGGAAAGCTGCTAGAGGGATGTCAAGATTGCTTGAAACGCCACGGTGTAGACCCCAATCCCCACGGTAATCAGGTAGACTACGTGTGGGTCCCCGGAAGTTTTGAAGTGCCTTTAGTAGCTCGCCAATTAGCACTTTCCCATCGTTATGATGCTGTAATTTGTCTTGGTGCAGTCATTCGAGGACAAACACCCCATTTCGATTACGTATCCGCCGAAGTTTCTAAAGGTATTGCCGCCGCTAGCTTTCAAACTGGGGTGCCAGTCATTTTTGGAATTTTGACAGTAGACACTATGCAGCAAGCCTTAGAACGGGCAGGCATCAAAGGTAATCATGGTTGGGATTACGCCCTGAACGCGCTAGAAATGGCTAGTCTGATGCGGCAACTGCGTTCTAACTTGGCAGAACCATATTCTCGTAATAGCCAGTCTTTGCCACCTTCTTTTCCAAATGCCAGCGTCGGGAATTTAACAATAGAGTCAGAAGAACTAAGTTAGTGCGTCATTGGTCATTAGTCATCTGTCCTTTACAAATAACTAATGCCCAATGCCCAATGTTCAAAAATTAAAATTTAAGGGGTTGACAATTCAAAATAAATCTGAGATATTAATATTAGATTGATGAATTGCGGGTATAGCTCAGTGGTAGAGCGTCACCTTGCCAAGGTGAATGTCGCGCGTTCGAATCGCGTTACCCGCTTCCCAAAAAAAGTTTTAGAGCCAAAAACTCTAAGACTTTTTTAATTGCCAGCTTGTTAGCACACAAGCCTACTGTCTCATCCGTGAGAACAACGTGAGATACAGCTTACTTGACCATTGTGGTATGCCTGGATAAAAACGAAACCTGCCTCGACTAACGTTGACCTGCGGTTGATAAGGGTGTGACGAAAGTTGAGTTTTTGCCCATCTCCGTGGTACTGTAGTAGTAGTCCAAACCGCTAGTTGGCAGACGAGAGTAGCCCTGGTAAGCGAACTTGTCAAAGCGGAAAATAAAAAAGCTAAAGGCCACACTGAAGCTCGCAGGTGAATACTGTAGTCTCCCGCAAAACAGAGCTTCTAAGTCAATAGCTATTCGCCTATAGAAAGTAGGTGACTGCCGTGGTCTAGGCTTGACCTAGTAAACGTCTGTTGACGAGAGACACTATGTAAGACCAACCTGTATTTCTGCAAGTAAAAAATGGCGAGCGAAACCAGAACCATACACGTTACCAAAAGCAAGTGTATGTACTTCAGGGAAAGAGTCACACGCACTGATGAGTGTTTTCGCAATTCCCACTCTGGAAACGCTTGTCAATTGCAAAGAGTAAAAATTGGGAACGATCCCGATCTAACCTTGATAACTGCATACTAATATATAGTGACCCGAAAGAAAATAAGGGTTTGTTATTAGGGCGTAGTTTATCAGCGTAGCCTTCGCAAACGATTTGTTTTAGGAGTGGTCGCTACGTAGGCTTAAAATTGTACCAAGTGTGTCAGCACAATGAATGCCCACAAATGCAACCACATTACCTTTGAAGCTACAGATGGAGAGAAGGAAATTTTTAAACAAGATTGCCAGCTACGGGGAAAAACCTCAAACAGATAATCCTCTATTTATACGGCAATTACGCTACTTAGAGTCGGCCGCATCTACTGTTTGCAATTATGGCAATGTTTGCTTCGCCTGCCTACTTGTATAAAGTATAAAGAGAGAAGCCCCCAAGGTAAAAACCTTGGGATTTATTCCCGTTGTTTATGAAAAACACGCTCAAGTTATTAGAACGCTTGTGCAATCTCAAAAACCCGAAAAAATAGACTTTAATACTGAGTACCCCTGCCCCTGTCGTCGCCGGGGTCAGCTAATTCCGATTACGTTGACAGAAGCATTTGGTTGCGATCGCTGTCAGCAAATCTTTGTAGTAGAAGATAATGGTCATGTCCTAGAACAGCTTTCTACCACCTATCCTTACAAGCGAGCTTGGCGGTGGATGGGAAATAGTTGGCATGTTGTCCATCCTCGTTTGGGAGAAAGCTATCTGCCCATAGCACTTGGCATTATTTTCGTGCTAGTGATTATATGGCTGCCATTAGCACTGCGATTGGCAAATAGTTCCAGCATTATTGCTTGGGCAATGGTGGCGGTGCTGTTGGCCATCCTGCCTGCGCTAATGGTCTGGCTTACCTACAGACGTTAATTCAATGACTGTTGAAGTTTTGGACGATCACCCCGAACCCATTAGTAGTGCCCAACGAGCGTATCAAGCTTCCCTAAAATTGGGGATCACAAAGGGAGCAGACAGGAGTCGCGCGGTATTGGCGATGGCACAGGCGCTTGAGCGCTCATTTGACGACATTCTAGAAGCCAACACCTTGGATTTAGAAGCCAGTCGGGAAATGGCAGTGCCAGAATTGATATTAGACTGGCTGAAGCTGACTCCCACAAGGCTAGAGACGACCGTAGATATTTTACAACGGTTGGGGGAATTATCAGATCCGCTGCGGCGCGTCAGGAATGCTGATTACCAATTGGAAGATTCCCAGAGTTACTCCCAGTTAATGCCCTTAGGAGTGATTGGATTTATTTATGAAGCATTTCCTGATTTAGCAGCGATCGCAGCGGGTTTTTGTATCAAAACTGGCAATAGTATAATTCTCAAAGGTAGTGCTGAAGCCAGCCATTCTAACGCGGCCATTGCTTCAGTAATGCAAATTGCACTGGCGGAAGTTGGTTTACCACTAGGCTGTCTAGAACTGATCGCAGAGGAACACGGTGCTTCGATTCGGGATTTAGTCACCCAAGACGAGTACGTGAATTTAGTGATTCCCTACGGACGCTCTAGCTTGATCCAGCAGGTAGTACGACAGTCAACTTGCCCAGTCTTAAAGTCAGCAATGGGTAATTGTTACCTCTACTGGTCGCTAAATGCCAGTTTAGAAATGGTGCGCTGGATGATTATTGATAGCCATCAGAGCGAACCAGATCCAGTCAATGCCATTGAAAAAGTGCTAATTCATCGTCAAGCCTTGCCATCATCCCTAGCAGTTCTGTGGAACAGCTTAATGGAAAAAGGCTTTGAAATTAAAGGCGATGCAGAACTAGTAGAAGCCTTTCCCCAGTTGCATTTGGTGAAAGAAGGTGAATGGGGAAACCCTTATTTAACTAGGACAGTGGCTTTTAAATTGGTGGATAGCTTAGAAGCTGCGATCGCCTGGATTAATCAACACAGCAGTGGTCATGCCGACTGCATCGTTACTGAATCCTACCAGGAAAGTCGGCAGTTTGCCTTAGGAGTTAACAGTGCTTCCACCTACATCAACAGTTCCCCGCGTTTTTCTCGTAACCCCTCGCGGGGAGATTCAGTATTTCTCGGCATGTCTAACCAAAAAGGTCATCGTCGGGGATTTATCAGCCTGGAAACCTTGACTACCGTTAAGCACATTGTTCAGGGAAATGGCAGGTTTTAAGAATTGGGATTAGGTATTGGGGACTGGGGACTAGGAAATGAATTCTACCCAGTACCCAATCCCCAATACCCAGTCCCCAATACCCAGTCCCCAATACCCAGTCCAAATCCTAAACTTAACATAATCTTAATTTCTGCTTGATCCTGGGTTGCTAATTTTCTCGTGTTTGGTTGGGCAGCAAGTGGGATAAAAGTCAAATCAAGTTATTGCTTGCACTTTTGGCACCTGAACCCCTGAAGTTTGCCAACCGTATCTAGATCTGGGTAAAGGTAAATATGGAAATTCTGGATTGTGAGCGCCTGCTAGCAAATCGGTGCAGACGGCGGAGTTTTTTGCTGGGTGCAGGATTCTTGACGGGGTTAACAGTAGCTAGCCAATGGCATCCTGTATCGGCCAATTCTCGGTTTTCTGGCTATCCGTTCAGTCTGGGTGTGGCTTCTGGCGATCCTTTACCGGATGGTGTTGTCATCTGGACAAGGCTGGCTCCCAATCCACTCTCTGGAGGTGGAATGCCATTGGTAAATGTCCCAGTGCGGTGGCAGGTTGCCCTTGATGAAAACATGAGACAGGTGGTGCGTCGAGGAACAGTGCTAGCTACACCAGAGTTAGCGCACTCAGTACACGTTGATGTCCGTGGACTAGACCCTAACCTTTGGTACTGGTATCAATTTCAAGCGGGTAGAGAAGTTAGCCCCATTGGGCGGACTCGCACAGCACCAGCATTTTATGGCTCTATCTCACAACTAAACTTTGCTTTTGTTTCTTGCCAAGACTGGCAAAATGGCTACTATACGGCTTATCGGCATTTGGCTGAGGAAAATCTCGACCTTGTGGTTCATTTAGGTGATTACATCTACGAATACGGACCACAACCTGGTGGGCCACGCCAGCATAATAGTCCGGAAATCATCACTCTTGCCGACTACCGGAATCGCCACGCCTTGTATAAAACAGACCCAAATCTCCAAGCTGCTCATGGTGCTTTTCCCTGGATTTTCACTTGGGACGACCATGAAGTTGATAACAACTATGCCAATTTAATTCCTGAAGATAACCAAACCCAAGAGGCTTTTAAGAAACGGCGAGCCAATGCTTACCAGGCTTACTACGAACATATGCCTCTGCGTAGGTCTTCCCTACCTAACAAAGGAAATTTGCTACTTTATCGGCGATTCACTTTCGGTAATTTAGTTGAGTTCAATGTCTTGGATACGAGGCAGTATCGCACCGACCAACCTTGTGACGATGGACTTAAGCCTCGTTGTCCCCAAGCTTTTGCTACCAATGCTACGGTGACTGGTTCAGAACAAGAGCAGTGGTTATTAAAAGGGTTAGACCAATCGCGATCGCGTTGGAATGCGATCGCTCAACAAACCATGTTGGCCGAGTACAATTTTAATAGTAATCCTGGCGTAGGTGTGTTCAATGTAGATCAGTGGGACGGCTACGTAGCTGCACGTAATCGGCTGTTGAGTTTTCTTAACCAGCGCCAACCCTCTAATCCAGTGGTAATTACCGGAGACATCCACTCTAGTTGGGTACACGACCTAAAGCTTGATTTTAATAACCCAAAATCAGCAACAGTAGGCACTGAGTTCGTAGGAACCTCCATTACCTCTGACTTTCCCACCGCATTTATCGCTCCAGTTCAAGCTTCCCTACGTAATAATCCCCATACTAAATTCTTTGACGGTGCCTTCCGGGGATACGTTCGGTGTAAACTTACCCCACAAACTTGGCAAAGTGACTACCGAGTTGTATCCAGCATCGTTGATTTGAATGCCACCGTCAAAACCCTAGCTTCCTTTGTAGTCCAAAACGGACAACCAGGAGCGTATCGAAGTTAACAAAGCAGAATTCAGGAATCAGAATTGGTGAAAACTCCACACTTGACATCCTCACCGCCCTAAAAGTGCGGTGATTCCCAAGCATTACTACTTGGGTTTCTGCTTCATAGCAACTGCCTCCACTCACAAAAAGTTTTGGTCTTATGTTCGCTCCACAGACTATCCCCGCAAGCCCTGCGGTTCTTATGTATCGAAATCTCAACAGAGAATTCTTGTGTATTTTGATTCAAGGGTTGGACTGTCCATTGCCCTATCCTCTTTTCCCGGTCTACCGATTTTTCTTCCCCGTTGCGAAGTATCGCAAACTTTGGCGTTAGGGTTTATGTCTCCATCGTCACGGGTGGGTCATTGACCACGCCAATTATACTATGTGTATTGCCGTCCTACAAGGACGGGGTTTCAGACCCAGGAGTTTCGATGAAAGGATGGAGTTTTAACTAAGCCCCTTCGGGGCGGGAACAGGGAATAGGGAACAGGGAACAGAAAAGAAAAAATTACCCCGTTCGCGCAGCGTCTCGTAGAGAAGCAAGGTTTTAAGCCTCGCCCCTAGTGGGCGACAGAATCCTTGTCTCACGGGGTAGGTCCAAACCCCACCCGCAAGTGGCGTGGCTTAATTCTCCCTGTTAAGAGCTCCCCGTTCCCTATTCCCCTTCATCCACATTCCCAAGACGCGATCGATCGTCGTCTCTACGAAAGATTGATTATTCTAGAGACGGCGATTTACCCTTGTCTCTTGCTCTTGGTTTAACCTAGCATTAATTTGGAGTTTAAAAACATACCCCACTCCCCAAATTCAAGAAAGTAAACGTTGCTGAAATTGCAAAGCTTTTTGAGCTTCAGGAATTTTCGAGGCTAAAATTTTCACCAGTTCTGCACGAGAAATTTGTCCAGAAGACTTAATAGCTTTTTGGACTAGAAACTTAGCTATTGGGCCAATTAAATCAGCTAACTCACGTTCGCACTTTTCCAAAAATTCCTTGCTGATAACTTCAGATTCTTGGTTTGGGAAATTATTTGAGTTAATTGTAGAGCGATCGGATTTAACAGTCAATTCCTGGAGGAGAGTAGGTTTCTCTAATATAAATATTGTTTTCTTCCTAAAATCAATTTGTTGATTTCCTCGAAGATGAAGTGCCAATTGACTAATTAATTCTTCACCGCTGGGCGCTGATGCTGCAACTTGTTGTAGTAATCTTGGGGCAACGGGACCGACAAATTCCAAGAGAATTTTTTCTAGGCGGTTGTAATTTTCTGGAGACAGAATCGAAGCAGGGGAATATTCAATTGAAGTTTGTTGAGAAAGTGAAACTTGAGGCGGTTGTGTAAAAGATAATTCTACTCTAGTATCGAAATGCTTAAGCGCCCTTAGAACTTCAGCCGCAGATTGATAGCGCTGTTTAAAATGGTGTAGCACCATCTTAGATAGTACAGATGCTAACTCACAACTGACCTGAGCCTGATGTTGCCAAGAAATTTCTCCTGTGTCTAGATCTTCCTCAAAGTTTATAGGATGTAAACCTGTCAGCGCTTGGATACCAATAATGCCCAAGGAATAAATATCACTGTTGGGACGGGGCTTACCTTGCCCTTGTTCTGTAGACATGTATCCTGGAGTGCCAATAATAATGCTAGCCCCAGTGTGCCCTGCAACTGTAAGCAGTTGAGTTTGCATTTGTTTGACTGCGCCAAAGTCAATCAGCACTAACTTACCGTCTTGTTGCCGCCTAATTATATTGTCCGGCTTGATATCTCGATGAATAACGTTCTGACTGTGAATAAATTGGAGAATACCCAAGACCTGCTCTAGGAGTTCAATTACTCGATTTTCTGTCCAACGTTCATTGGGAGTCAGTTCTGCTTTGAGAGTATGCCCTTGAATGAAATCTTGCACCAAGAAAAACTCTTGGTTGTGTTCAAAATACGCTAAAAGTCGAGGAATTTGGTCATGGTTTCCCAGTTGTTCTAGTGTTTCAGCCTCACTGGTAAATAGCCGTCTGGCAGTTTCGAGAAATTCAACACTGCGACTGACGGGCTTAAGGTGTTTGACTACGCATTTCGGGAAACCTGGTCGGTGGGTGTCTTGGGCAATGTAGGTTTGACCGAACCCTCCTCCACCTAAAACTTGAAGGACTTGGTAACGTCCGTCTAATAACTGTCCTAACATTGTGTCACTTGCCTAAGTCCTCAAATTCATCTTGGCACAAGTACCAGCTTTGGCAAAGTTTCTTCAATCTGACAATAATATTAGGAAATAAAGCTCCAAACCGAATATGTGTCTAATGTTTAAAAATTACCTGATAATTTTGTTGACCAGAGTGATTAAAGAGCTTTATGCAGTTTTATTGACAAAGTAGCTAATTCCCCTAAAGCTCAATTTATAAACTAGTGGGGCTTGAGGAACTTCTGCCAATTTGGAATTTGGATCGGCATCATAGGTAACGCCACGGTATGTTAAATTATGATCTGAGGCAAACGCCTGTTGTGTTTTTTTGCTGCGAACTTGGCTTAGTTTGTATTCATAACTCAGACCACGATAATAAAGTTTCATAATTTTTGCCTCCTGAATAACTGTTGTCCAATAATGTTGATGAATTATCAGAAGATAATTGGACAGTTATGCAAACTTTTTCAGGAACTGGTTAAAGGATTAGCCGTCTAGGGTGAAGAGTCATTGGGCGTTAGGTATGGGGCACAAGAGGCAAAGGGGCAAAGGGAAAAGATTGCACCAAGTTCTCCTCTGCCTCCCTATTCCCTACTCCCCACTCCCCATCTCCCGTATGCTTACCCTTTTCATTCTGGGGTAACGTGGTTAACAATGGGTTGAATGTTTTTGAAATGATTCAACCTTATGCCTAGAACTCCAAATGAATATGCCGTACACCTCCTACTGGAAAACGGTCATCGGGAAGAAGTACGTTTTCCTACTATTCAAGAGTTTCAGAAGTGGTATAGTGGCGAACTTGTGCCAAAGTCTGCTTCTAGTGACTTTATTAGCGTCCCGATCAAGAATATTCAGGGGGAGTATATGGTAGTACGCCCTTCTCGAATCGTGGCAATCCGGGTAGAACCCGTTTTTAGTTCCAGCGTTGAAAGATTCAACTAAATGATGAGAAAAACCCTTGCTTTGCTTTCCCTGAGTCTGGGAATTGCCTTTGTAAATCCTCTTTTGTCGGCTATTGCTCAGGTTCCTAATTTACAGCCCTTGCCAATACCGACTACTCCCGATCTCTCGCCTGTACCAATACCAATCACTCCTGAGGTAACGCCACCGCTAAAACCAGTTGCCATTGGAACCGATTGTACGCTGCGGCAGAGTTGCTTGGGTTGGGATGACCAACTTTGGGGTCAAAGGGGAAAAACAGGCGATCGCCTTGCCCTATTGGCTTCTATTGACAACAGTTTGCGTTACTTAGCAAAGAATGAAGCGATCGCAGCATATCAAAATTATCCCATCAAGGAAATTACGCTCGATCGCGTCCGGAGGAGTTTACTACGTTTTCGCCAACTAGTTGTCAGTTCTAAGTCACCAGCACAATTACAAGCTGCTGTCCGGCGAGAGTTTGTTTTTTACCAGTCTGTGGGCAACGATGGCAAGGGTACTGTTAAATTCACAGCTTACTATGAACCTGTTTACACAGCTAGCCGTGTCAGGACTGCAACATATAAATATCCCCTTTATCGGCTACCACCTAATTTCAACCAATGGGCGAAACCTCATCCAAAACGAATTGATTTGGAAGGCAAGGATGGTTTACTGGGAAATAAAAGCCAGTTACGCGGTTTAGAAATTCTTTGGTTTCGCGATCGCCTGGATGCATATATGATACATATCCAAGGTTCTGCCCAAATTAAATTAACTAATGGCAAAACAACCTCTGTTGGCTATGCAGGTGGAACCGATTACCCTTGGACTAGTATCGGCAAAGAACTAGCAAAAGATGGCAAACTGCCCCTGGAAGGATTGACAATGCCACGTTTGATTAGTTACTTCCAGCAAAAACCCCAGGAGTTGAATAATTATCTGCCGCGCTGGGAAAGATTTATTTTCTTCCAGGAAACAAACGGTAGACCAGCTACCGGCAGTATTCATGTGCCAGTAACAGCAGAACGTTCCATTGCCACAGATAAGTCTCTCATGCCTCCGGGAGCGCTAGCCCTAATTTATAACTCATTTCCCTATCCCGCCAGTGGTGGCAAACTCGAAAGACGTGCTGTCAGCCGCTTTGTCCTCGATCAGGATACAGGAAGCGCCATCAAAGGCCCGGGACGAGTAGATTATTTTATGGGATCTGGAAAATTAGCGGGCGATCGCGCTGGCGTCACAGGCGGTAATGGTTCACTATATTATTTATTGCTCAAGGAATAAAGTTAGGAGTTATGAGTTAAGAGTTAGAAGTTAGGAGTTATTAATTCATAATTCTTAACTCCTCACTCCTAACTCCTCACTTTTAACTCTTCTAATACGGTGGATAAGCAAAATCATCTTCATCGGCATACACGTAAGAACTAGAAACCCCTGCCATTGCCATTTTCGGTGTTTCTGATTTTACAGGTTCCTTACCAAAATCTTTGTATTCTTCAAAAGTTTTGCAGATAATTGCAGACTCCAGAGAATCTGAAGCAATTAAAAATTGTGTTAAAGTTCCTACCGTCGGATGTTTGTAATCCACAGTTGAAGCTACCAGAACTGTATTTGGTTCAATGCCTCTTTCTTCACACTCAATTATTGGGCAAAAAATTCCGTGAGCGTGGAACAAAGGACCTTTTGGTGTCAAGGGTTGCTTGCGATAGACAGCATAAGCTTTTTCTAGTTCAGCAACGAATCCACTAACTACTTTCCCTTGTTGGAATTCGCAGTAAGTTTTGCTGAAACTCGCTCCAGCTGCACCATTAAGTGTTAATTGTAGGGGTGATTGATGTAAAAACTTTTTATTCTCTCCCACTATAAAAATTAGATAGCGAGTAAAGGTTTTAAATTTAAGTTTGTCTGCTAAAAAAGCATCATAGTTATCTTTGAGCGTACCCAGTTTTAGACCAGTTTCTCGGTCTTTAACAGACAATGGTCCCCGACGCACTATAACCAAGTGTGGAGTGTTGCTAATAAAGACCGTTTCAACTCCAGAACTAAATTCATGCTCTACCTGCTGCCAATTGTCATCTGGCACAAAGCCAACAGCATTAGCATTGTCCAGTTTCAGCGCTAAACCGTGGGATTGTATACCATCTGTGCCATACCGAGGATTAATCATCTGACACCAGGGGATGACTTGAGAAGGCGGTGCATTGAATTTCTCGTCTTCAAAGTCGAAATTAGCAGATGCTTTCATCGTTTTAGGCTATTAAAGTGTTTTCTTGAACAAGTTTATCGACAGTGAGTTGATCTTGGGCACTCTTCCAAAATCTGGAAACAATTGCGTTGCGGTGAATTCATCGCTATGGAGGTATTTTCCACCGCAGGAGACTGCCGAACGTGGCGTCAAAAGACAATAGTAGTTTTTCCAGAGTAAGCCAGAATCAACGTATGTTGCAATCCCTGTTTCCTTTTTTAACAACATCTTTTGAACAAAACAGTTCTGAGGACTCATAGTAATTTGTATGTCATTAGTTATTCTCCTTGTATAGCAAAAGCCTTGGTGGTTAGGACATTAACAGATGATAAAACCTAGACACAAAAAGACTTTTCACCCAGTCCCCAGTAAAGAGTCCCTTGCTATACCTCCCTACCTCCATCTCCCTTATCCCCCTCATTTGCCCAAACTCAAAGCAACAAGAGTTTTCAAATCAGGCACTTCTAAATCAGGTTGACTTACTGCTGATACGGTAGCACCAACTCCTTGTTGACCTGCTCGACGGTTCACCCAGACTGTTGATAGTCCTAAAGATTTGGCTGCAATGATATCGTGATAAATACTGGCAGCAACGTGTAATATTTCTTCTGGCGAGAGATTAATTTTCTCCATAGCAAGTCTGAAGTTGTTTAAAGAAGGTTTATAGCTTTTTGCCTGTTCTGCTGTGATTATCCGATCAAATTCCACCTCCAGGTGCTTTGCCGAAAAAGCAAACAGATCCTCATCTATATTTGATATAATTACCAGCTTAAACTTTGGCTTGAGGGTTCGTAGACAAGAAAATACTAGACTGTGTGAAGATAAGTAAGTAGTTTGGTACGATAAAACTAAACTATGTAAAGAAAAATAAAGTAGACTAAAAGCCTCTTCTCTAATTCTTTGTGTCTGATCTCGACAATAAATATTTAGTTGTGTCTACGTGTGTGGGATAATGTTACAACACACAGGAAATTCTTCCTAAGATAGTTTGTATGGATGCTAAATCTGAGCATATAAAAGTTAATATCAGTCAAAAATTCAACTCAACCGAACAGCAATCTCATAGCAAACCATCTAAACCTTTTTCGGTAGCAGAGGCAGTGGTTAAAATCCTGGAAGATATGGGAGTGCAGTATGCCTTTGGTGTTTCCGGAGGGGCGATCGCGCCAGTGTGGACTGCATTACACCAAAGTTCTATTCAGGTGCTGCACTTTCGCCATGAAGCTGGAGCCGCTTTTGCGGCGACTGAGGCGTACTTTGCTAGCGATCGCCCGGTTGTAGTGTTCACTACCACAGGGCCAGGAATCACTAACGCTTTGACAGGATTGTTAGCTGCTCGGTGGGAAGGCGCTAAGGTGATTTTTGTTTCAGCTTCAACTTCCGCACCACAGCGAGGACGTTGGGCTTGCCAAGAAACTAGCACATACACCATGCCTCAGGCAGGTATTTTTACTTCGGGGGAAATATTTCATTACGCGACTACTCTCGAATCCAGCGATGAACTTCCAGAGGTTTGTCGAAGACTTGCCCTTGGGCTAGGACAACCAGGAGGATTCGTAGCTCATATAAGTATTCCTACAAATATTCAAACAAGCTCGCTAAAAACTTCGTTACCATTGGTAAATTTGTCTGGTGCTGTGGCAACAGTAACTGAGGAAGCGATCGCCCAATGCGTTCAGTTACTGTCTGAGGGACCCTTTGCCATTTGGGTAGGCTTTGGGGCGCGGGGTGCAGCAACAGAGATTCGCCAGCTAGCCGAGAGGACAGGAGCTGCTGTAATGTGTTCGCCACGGGGTAAGGGTATCTTTCCAGAAGACCATCCTCAGTTCATAGGTGTCACTGGCTTTGGTGGGCATGAGTCGGTTTTGAGATATATGCAGGAGCAACGTCCAAGACGCGTGCTGGTACTGGGAACACGCCTTGGTGAATTTACCTCCTTTTGGAATCCCGTGATGATTCCCTGGCAGGGCTTCCTCCATGTTGACATTGACCCGGAAATACCGGGAATTGCATATCCATCCACCGAGACTTTCGCTATCCAGTCCGACGTAGAAATATTCCTGAAGAACCTACTGAAGAACTTAAGAGAAAGTACTGGTCGCTCAACGACAATAGTGCTGCCTCGATTTGAACGTGATGTAATCAAGCCAAGCGCGGCCGGTCTAGTGCGACCAGAACTACTCATGAGTGTGATTCAACAAGTGATTGTTGATGGCAGCGATGCAGTCGTAATGGCAGAGTCAGGTAACTCATTTGCTTGGGTAATTCATCTGCTGCAATTTACTACACCAAATCGTTACCGGATCAGCAATGGATTCGGAGCTATGGGGCATTTTGTTACAGGCGTAGTGGGTGCTGCTTTGGCGCGGAATGGCAAGGCTGTTGCCATTGTTGGAGATGGTGCCATGTTGATGAACAGTGAAGTAAACACCGCTGTAAAATATCAAGTTCCTGCGGTCTGGATTGTACTCAATGATGGGCGCTACAACATATGCGAACAGGGAATAGCGTTTTTAGGATTCAAGAACGTAGATGCAACGATTCCGCAGGCAGATTTCGTCAAGATTGCTCATGGGATGGGAGCAAAAGGCATTCGGGTTGAAAGGGAAGCCGACGTTCAAGTAGCTCTAGAAAAAGCGATTGCAGCAAAAAGTCCATTTGTAGTTGATGTAATCATTGAACCTACCTGTCCTGCACCAATAGGAAGCCGTCTCGACAGTCTGATTTCGCAAGGTGCTACGAATTACTGAGAGGAGATTAGTTATGGTGGAGCAACCAGTAGGTATTCGAGCGATCGCAGTGAGCTTTCCCAGTGTTAGACGTACTAACGATTATTACAGAGAAAAATACCCTGAGTTAATTGCTCAGGCAGAGCAAAAAAGCTTGGCGAGGATGTTTTCGCTCGCAGGCTCCACTCCCAGCAACGAGTTTGACTTAGAAATGATGCCATATCTGTCAGACCCATTTCGTGGTACTGTTGAGCGATGGGTACTTGGTACTGGTGAGTCTTCACTGACGTTAGAGGAACGCGCAGCCAGGGATGCCCTCGAAGCGGCGAAACTTTCCCCCAAAGACGTTGATCTGATGATTGTCGCTTCTGTATGGCCTGAACAAATCGGACTTGGTGATGCAGCTTTTCTTGCCCGTCAACTTAGCCTGGAAGGTGCTGCATGGAATCTTGATGCAACATGCGGGAGTACACCGATTGCCCTCCAAACCGCCTGTGCCTTGGTACGAGCAGAACAGTATCGCAACGTGTTGGTAGTTATCTCATGCACATACTCTCGCTTTGTCGATGAAGACGATACCATGTCATGGTTCCTTAGTGATGGTGCCGGAGCTTTCGTAATTGGTTCACTAAAATCGAATCAGGGAATCCTTGGCACAAAGACCGTTCATGCTGGTGAGTTGTGTAATGTAGTTTTTCCTCAACTGACGACGGACGCGCAAGGCAATCCACAGCTTCGCATGAAGCTATGCAAAGAAGCGAACAAGGTGACTCGGGAAACAGCCGTGGGATTTCTCCGTACATGCTGTGAGGGTGCTATGGTTGCGGCTGGTGTGACACTCAAGGAAATCGACTTTTTTATTTTCAATACATCTACTGCTTGGTTTGCAAGCTTCTGTATCCGCGTTCTGGGCATTGACCCAGAACGGACGATCGATCTCTATTCTGAATATGCAAACATTGGACCAGTACTTACTGTGGCCAATATGTACTATGCTGCAAGATTGGGCAAGATTCGCGAAAATGACCTGGTTCTCGTCTATGGCTTTGGTGCAGCCGGGGCTATTGCTGCGAACGTAATGCGCTGGGGCAATGTAGCGCTAAGTCCTGACCCTCTTGAAAGCTCTAAATCAGCAAAAAAAAGCTCTCAAGAAAGGAGCGAAGTTTCTTTTTAAGGACATCTTTACAAAATTGAAACTAGATTAAGGAATTAACTATGCAAAGACAAATTATGACAACAGGATTTTTGCTGTTATCTTTGATATTTCCACTCAAAGTATTAGCAAAGGATTATGAAAATATTTACGTCTTTGGAGACAGTTTTTCTGATACTGGTAATGTATTTAATGCCACTAATGGAATCATTCCTCCAAGTCCAACTTACTCTAATGGGCGTTTTTCTAATGGTCAAATTTGGGTTGATTATCTTGCCTCCGATCTAGGATTAACATTAAATCTGAAAAATAACTTTGCTTTTGGTGGTGCGACTACAGGAACTGAAAATATTGGTTTACCAAGCTTACCAGGATTGCAGCAACAGATAAATAGTTTTGTATCAGCAAATGAAACCGCCGATCCTAATGCTCTATATATTATTTGGGCTGGCACTAATGACTACCTAAGTTACTTTTTGGATGGCGATCCCAACCCTACCAATACAGTGGTAAATTTATCAGCGGCGTTGACATCGCTTGTTGCTGATGGCGCTAGAGATATCATGGTGGTCAACTTGCCAGATTTGGGAAAATTACCTGTTGCAAATTTCAATAGTCAACTTTCCAACTTATTCAACACATTCAGCAGCACACATAACTCTAGCTTAAACATGACACTCAAATCTTTGAGGCAACAATTAAGTCCCGACATCAACATTATAGAACTGAATGTTAATTCCCTATTTGATAGGATTATTGCTGCTCCAGAGGAATTCGGTTTTACAAACGTGGCCAACTCTTGCATTAGCGAAGACTTATCAGTAGTTCCTATAGATATTCCCACACAACAAGTTTTATGTAACCCTGAAAAATTTTTGTTTTGGGATGAAGTCCATCCTACAACTACTACTCATAAACTAATTGGAGAATTAGCATTCTCAGCACTTGAACCAGTACCAGTACCCGAACCATCTGCTGGATTAGGGATGCTAGCATACAGCGTTTTAAGTGCAGTTTCGCTACTGAAACGCAAAAAATGTCAACGGAATTAGCGCTTAGCTCACAATCCAGCTTGACTCTGTATTATCACTCTAATATTAAGCTTTATTTAATACTCAACTGCTCCTAAAGCTTTTAAAGTATCTTTTTGAGACTCAGTTAACCCAGTTATGTTAGTGATATTGATTCCCTCGTAAGGGCTTTTGCTTCTCAAAGTTTTCAAGCATTCACCTGTTTTTACATCCCAAATCTTAATTGTCTCATCTTCACTGCAACTGACCACAGTCTGACCATCAGGACTAAAGCCAACTGACCAAACCCACCTAGTATGTCCGAATAAAGTCCTTAAGCAGCTACCTGTGTTAACATCCCAAACCTTTACTGTTTGGTCGCCACTACCACTAGCTAGTATGGAACTATTTGGACTGAAAGCGACTGAATATACAGTATTTGTATGGCCTTGGAAGGTTCTAAGACACTTACCAATGTTGACATCCCAGAGTTTAATTGTTTGATCTTCGCTACCGCTAGCTAGCATACCACCATCTGAACTGAAGCCAACTGCCCAAACCCATTCGGTATGACCTTGTAGAGTATGAAGACATCTACCAGTGCGAACATCCCAGAGTTTCACTGTTCGGTCGTGACTACCACTGGCTAACATATTACTGTTAGGGCTTAAGGTGACTGACCATGTTCTACCACCATGTTCTCGTAAAGTATTAAGACATTGACCAGTGCCAATATCCCAGAGCATTACTGTTTGGTCATCGCTACCACTAGCAAGAATTTGACTATCAGCACTGAAAGTGACTGATGTAACTCGATTAGTATGTCCCCTCAAAATTTTTAGACACTTACCAGTATTAAAATCCCATAACCTTAAGGTTCGGTCTTCGCTGCCACTGGCAAGAATTTGACTATCAGCACTGAAAGTGACTGATGTAACTCGATTAGTATGTCCCCTCAAAGTTTTTAGACACTTACCAGTAGTAACATCCCATAGTGTCACTGTTTGATCGTAACTACCACTAGCAATAATCTTACCGTCTGGGCTGACAACGACTGACCATATCCCATTGTTGAAACTCCGTAAAGTCTTAATACATCTACCAGTGTTGATATCCCATAACTTTACCGTTTGGTCATCACTGCTACTAGCACATATACTACTATTTATACATATTGCTAGCGACCATACTCTACTTCTATGTCCCTCTAGAATTTTAAGGCATTCACCACTAACAAAATCCCATACCCTAACTGTTTGGTCTTCACCGCAACTAACAAGAGCGCTACCATCTACACTGAAGGTAACTGAATGTATTAAGTCAGTATGCCCCTGTAAAGTTTTACTACATTTACCAGTATTCGTGTCCCAAAGTTTCACTGTTTGGTCATGGCTCCCACTAGCTAGTGTATTACCGTCAGGGCTGAAAGCGACTGAGTATACCCTCTGAGTGTGACCCTCTAAGGTGTGAATACATAAACTGCTGTTAATATCCCACAGCCTTACCGTATAATCGTCATTTCCAGTTGCCAACATGTAATCTTTGGAACTGAAGGCAACAGACCATACATTACAACCATGTTCCTGTAAGGTTTTTAGACATTTGCCTGTACTAGTATTCCATAGCTTCACTGTTTGGTCATCACTGCCACTAGCAAGAACCTGATCGTTGGGACTAAAAGTGACTGAACGAACCCCACCACTATGACCCTCTAAAGTTTTGAAACACTGACCAGTAATAGTATTCCATAGCTTCACTGTTTGGTCATTACTGCCACTGGCAAGAACCTGACCGTCGGGACTAAAAGTGACTGACCAAACCCAACCAACATGACCTTTACAAGTCATAAGTTGCTGACTATTCGCAACTTCGTACAAACGAATTTCTCCATTGGTATCACCAGTAGCTAAAAGTTTACCATTAGGGCTAAAGGCTACCGAAAAAATACCACCAAAGGTTTCGACAAAAACAGACTTAGCTAAATGGGCATGAGCAAAATTTGCATTATGCAACTTTACATTCTGCAAGTCGGCTTGCCAAATAGTTAGATAAGAAAAATCATAACCGCTAAGATCATTTTTTAAATGACAAAGTAGGTTAAAGACATTTCCTGCCGTATAACTTTGTTCTAGAGGGGATATCTCTCGTAGGATCGCTAAAATTTGAGCTAATTGATTTTCTAAGATTTTTTTACTTCTTAAAACATTAAGCAACCCATCTATAACTGGTTTGACGATCAGACGAACTTGAGTATCTTTAACATAATCTTTACCCGTCGCTTTCATTAAAGCATGACGCCTGAATAAATCAATATTCTCAGTGAGAATCTCTTGGCAAACTTTTTCTATCAAGCTAGTAGTTACATACTCCATAACCACAGGCTGGAGCGTAAAAAGCGATGCAGTTTTTTTAATTACCGTAGGTGTAGCCTTCTCGATTAGCGATCGCCTCCCCAACGATTCTATCGCCTCTAGTAATTTTGCTTGTGGTATTGGTGATATAATATCATCTCGCAATTCTGAGAATGTTATCGACTCCCGATTAATTGCTAGCCAGTACATTATGTCCTTTTCTAAATCTGACAAGCGCTGAAACTGCTGCTCTAAAACATCACGAATGTCGCCAAAAACAGCCGTATCTTGTTGCAAAAATTCAGTCACATTTCCATCAAAAATGTCTTGAATGGTTGTAGCAACTATCTTCAAGGCTAATGGATTCCCGGCATAGCGTTCAATCATAACTTTACATTGATCTTCTGCCGCACGTAGCCCTTTGAGTTTTAAGATTTCTTGCCCTTCTGCCATTTTTAACCCACTTAGTGGTAATGAGCGAACAGGTAGCGTTTCTCCCTCTAGCAATGCTACTTCTTTAGGTTTTTCCCGACTAGTGAGCAATAAACAGCTTTGGTGAGTTGCTTCTCCTATGCGTCTTAAAAGTTCACCATATTCCTCATATCCTTCTCGATAAACTCCAGCGCGGCTACCACTGCGGAGAATTGATTCTGCATTATCAAGTATCAGTAAACAACGATTATTTTGCAAATAATCGAGTAGTCGGGATAATCGATCGCTAAAGCTTTCTGGTAAGTTATCCTCTGTTTGGTGTTCGTCAGATAAAAATTGGATTAAGTTACCTAGAATAATTTTAACAGGGGGAGCTTCTCGTAGCGATCGCCAGATAACGTACTCAAAGTTCTCCTGAATCTGTTGAGTAAACTTTACAGACAGCGCCGTTTTACCAATACCTCCTATTCCCAATACCGTCACCAATCGGCATTGTTCATCAACAATCCATTGTTCTAACCTAGCCAGTTCTTCTGTACGTCCATAAAAAACTGATGTAAAGATAGCTTCTCCCCAATCTAAATGATTATTTGAGCTTGAATAGTCACTTTTATCTATTTTTAAGGAAAAAGCTGAAAACAGCTTCTCAATAGTCTGTTTGTCAACTCCTCCTTCGCGATTCAATACTTTCGATATCGTACCGGAATACAATCCAGAGCGTGCGCTCATTTCTTCGAGAGTGTACCTGTTTCCAAAATTTTCCTTTGCTTCTGACTGATGCTTTGCTTCCTTAATTTTTTGCAAACCCTTAGTAGTAAGTGCAACGCCACGCTTGCGTCTCCAATTCTGTAAAGTCATGTATTAATTTACCGTTTGCGTAATCGCCTGTGACTAAAAAGAATGATCTAGCAGGTTGCTGTAGATATTAAGTGATACTTGTAACAAAGGAAAAATCCCATGTTGCAGAGGATTTAAAAAACTGTAAAGCCAAAATGTTCACCGCTCAAAGCTACATTAGGCAATCCACTTGTTTCGATTAGTCAACAGCCCTTGCTCCATAGATGAACTAATGTGCGGGTTATTGCTGAGATCGTTATGTTTAACTAAAAGCTTGTTGGATTTGGATAATGCCAGATCATTACGTATGATGCCAGTTCATTAATACACTAACTTCTCAGTAATCGGATTGGGGCATAAAGCTTAAGTTCAATCTTAAAATCTCGATTTTCACTGGTAAAGATGGTTGTGAATTGGCAATCTTGATAAAGAAAGTTTGTAAACACTTAGTCTATCAATACTAATGAATAAGACTGCCGTCGAGAGATTTTCTAGTCTAGCAACCTCCACAAAAAAAAGGACGCTCAAGCGAATCACTATAAACCTGGCATCAGATGAGGCTCAGAACCTCGAAAAATATTGTGAACAGACAGGAAAAACAGCAACGGATGTGATTCAGGAACTCATTCGAGCGTTGCCATGACCTAAATTTTCACACCAAGTTTCAAAAGCTCAGAGTCCAAAACAGGCAGTGTTAAAGTTGAGAAACATTCTCTCACTCCCGATTTTGAAATCTAATAATGGTTCTTATGTCATTTTGTTTACGAATCAAAATAGAGGACAGAAGGTAAGAGTAATTCTAAAAAACCCGATCGGATTTTTTTAGAGGTACTGCAAAATAATAAGATTTGTGTAGACATACGTATTTATTATAGTATGTTTAAAAAATCACCTTGCAAGCGATTCGGATCGTCAGTGCCGTCAAAATAATAGTCTCCTTGTTTAAATCCCACACAGTTGTGCCTCTAGCATAGGTGGCTTCTTAGAAGCGTACTGCGCCCGCCGTAAACGAGTGCAGCACGCCATTGCTAAACTGTTACATCTCAATCTTCACTAACAAATTGCGAACTACTTTCATTTCATCACTGGCAAAGCTCGAATTAGTTCTCGAATGACATCCGTTGCTGGTCTGCCCGTCTGTTCACAATACTTTTCAAGGTTTTTGGCTTCATTCGATGCCAAATTTACAGTAATTCGCTTGACCGCCCATTTTTTGTTCATGCTCAAACAGTTAAATCGTGTATTGATAACTTCAAAACCTGATTTTACCTTTCCTACTAGGAAGTAACCTAAATTTCGGATCGCCGAGATAACCGTAAACTCAGGATAGGTTGTAAGTAAATATTCCAGTTGTACTTTATTATTATCCAATCACATTTTTAATCACCTAATTTTTTCTCCTTACACGGTTGTAAATAAACGCTTTTTAGGAAACAAAACAGCCCTGCTTCTTCAGCGAGGTTGGGACTATTTAGGTTTGCGGCTCTGAGTGCGTAAGTTCTAGAAATCCAGACAGAAAAGCCAGAGGCGATCGCCTACTACATGGGTAGAATATTTCAGTAGTATTAAATACTCTGATGATTGGGGTATCTAGTTAATTCTTGATACCCCAGAATTTGCCCTAGAGCAATTTCATTGTAAACCCGCTTCACTCGTCTCAATAAACTTAGTTTCCTTGTCAGAATGACTGCTCTATCGTTGTGGTTGGTTCCACAATTTAGGCCTAATTGCAACCAATTTACAATTAAAATTGCCGAAGAAAGCCTTAACCTAAATTTGTACTAATTTTAACTCAACCTTTGCTCAAGCTGTATGCCTTAGTAAGAAGATTGTGTAGTAACCGTGATAAAATACGGTATTCCAATCGACTTTTAGATGTATTGTATTCATCAACTCAAAGTCTAGAAGCCAAATTGAAGGCTCTGACTAGTAGCTTCCTAGCGTGTTCAAGATTATGGATTTATGAAACTGTGACTTAACCAATTACACACACTCTGAGCCAACCCAATTAACTGGAGCGTAGACCCATAAAACACACGAATGCTTGTTGCATAGTGGAAAACCACCTGTCTACGCCGACAGGATGACATTTGCATGTTTTCTGTGGAGTTTTGTTACTAAACTTGAGGAGTAAAAATGCTTGAGGCTATCGCTGTTGCTTGGTTATTGCTATTCTTTGGCGATTTCCTATCTACATTCTTTTACCACGTACCCGAGCATGTTTTTGGTAGCCTTCATTTAAAAACGCACCACTCCTGGAAGAAGGACTTTCGTCACTACGCTATTTTGACTTTCAATCCCCAAGTTCTTTTAGATGGTATCTTAGGAGCTTTGCCTTATATACTCATAGCAGTAGTTCTCTGGTCTTTTTCTCCCATCGGCGTTATCTTTGGATTACTGCTTGGTCAGTTTCATGTATGGTGGAGACACATAAGTGTCTTGGGTTGGCAAACCCCAAAGCCTGTGAATATTTTATGCCAAATTCTATTTATTACTACTCCTGAGAGACACTGGTTACATCATCACAAAACTAATTTGGGTTTTGGCGATATTTTTACCTTCTTTGAACAACCTGCACAAATCTGGTTACGCTGGCTACGGCTGCTGAGGGTTCGTTTTCGCTACTCTCGTATTTAACTGAAGCTAGAACGTGTTTTCAAACTCGCTGTCATAAATCTTAAGAATGCGAGGTGTTGAAAATAGCACCTCGCATTTGATTGCTCAGTAGACTTAAGTTCACAAACCAAGGCGATCGCATCGTTAGAGTATGGTAGGATGCTCTAGGTGTGAGTGAAAAATGCCGATAATGTTGAGTAAGCGATCGCGTGCTTGTTTTTGCACTCATAAAATCATGTGTGCCGGGCATGTTTTCAGCAAATTATTTGACTAGTAGAATATAAAGCCTACAGAAAACTTAATAATCAACACATACATCTACTAAGCCGATGCGCTTTGAAATTGCATAATTCAACTCGCTAGAAAGATGCGGGGACGCGGGGACACGGAGATGGAATTTTAATGACGATTAGTTTATTTGATTGCGTGAAACAATTTTGTATACCTCCGAAAGGCTGATTTTCTATTTCCTACTCTCCACCTACGGAAATAATTTAAAAAACCAAATATGAAGAGTATGCAAAGATTTTACTTAAAAGATAGACATGTAAGTAAATATTCGGTATTTAGTTATTATGATGTTGTTTAGATGTTTCCTATTTCCTGGCTAGATATTAAGGGGCGATCCTCCGTAACAAGTGCGTAAAGATTGGTTATTTTATGCCATGTCAAGTATTCGCTATTTTGAAACTAGCAAGACTAGCCCTTTCAAGGTGAACGTTTGTACTATGAAATAAATGATGCTTGAAGCGAATTTTGGTATTTTGGCTCAGGCGATTGCTTAATTTACAGTCCAAAAATTTGGAGTTGAATACAGAATTTCTTTGTTCAATTCCAGGCGATGCTTGAAATGCCGTAAAAATTTTAATAGTACATATGCTCACTTGAAAGGGCTAAACTTAGGGACTTCCAGAAAATAAATTATCCCCATTATTTGTACATTTGTAGGGGCGCACAGCTGTGCGCCCCTACTATGGAATATTTTTTTCGTTGGAAGTCCCTTAGATAGTTCTCAACACTTGCATAACTAATACTTGCAAACCAATCAAAGAGGAAATCTTCAAAGAAAAATTGCTACCCCTCAAGGGTGAAAAAAGTATCCCCAAAGCTTTAACTTTTGGCAAATTATTTGTGCCCTCAAACAGCACTAACTCGATTATTGACAACTGAAGTTACTCCAAAAATCGACTCAGGTAGGAAAAATTTATGGCAAATATCATTGGAACCGCAGGCAACGATACTCTACAGGGCATTATTTACGATTATGAGTTTGACACCCTAACTGGTGGAGGTGGCAACGATATATTTGTTTACGACATTTACAACGGAAGTGGACAGCCATATACAATCACTGATTTTGGTGGCGTCGGTAAAGGCACAAATCCCTCAGCAGCAGTCATTGCTGAAGTCGATACTATCAAATTCATTGGTGGATTGACTGCACGAAATCTGGTACTCACCCAGAATGGCACAAACTTGGAAATTGGCTTTGAAGGGATAGGAGGTTATGAGCTTGGATCTGGTCAATTTGAAGAGATAACTAAAGTCATCCTGCAAAACTTTGCCTTGGAAAATCTAGATAACCTCACCAAATCTACTGGAGCCACTGTAAACTCAGGCAATATTCTATTTAATGAGCAAAGCAGTATTCAAGACAGTTTTGATGTCTTTAATGCTAACTCCACCCAAAGCACTGTCTTTAGAAAAAACACAGTCACTTTCCTCAACGACCTCGACAACAATGTCAAGGGTTTTGACAACTCAGATGATGTTATCAACGGTCAGGGAGGTGACGACATCATCAACGGCTTAAGTGGTAACGACTTGCTGCGGGGTGGTACTGGCAACGATACTCTCATTGGTGGTGTGGGCAATGATACTCTTGTTGCTGGTACGAGGAGTGACTTCAATGCTGACAATTCAGAAGGCGATAACCTCCTCGATGGAGGCGATGGCAATGATACTCTCTTTGCCTCTGGCTACCAGTACTACCTCGGAATTTACACAGAAGACAAGGATCTCCGGTCTAAAGGGAATAATACCCTCAACGGTGGTGCTGGTAACGATACCTTGAGTGCTAGCGGTTCAACAGGCAATAACCTCCTTTTTGGTGGCGATGGCAATGATACCCTCTCCATCTCTGGCTATTCCCGAGAAACTTACCTCGGCGACTACTTCAACTCTGTCTCATCTGGCAATAACACCCTCAATGGTGGCAGTGGTGATGATACCTTGAGTGCTAGCGGTTCAACAGGGGATAATTTACTCTCTGGGGGTAATGGTAATGATTCCCTCTCCATCTCTGGCAGTGATGACCAGTACTCATTTGAAGGCTATTACTCCTTTTCTGACTCTCGCTCATATGGCAATAACACCCTCAACGGTGGTGTAGGTAATGATACCTTGAGTGCTAGTGGTTCAAAAGGCGATAATTTACTTTCTGGTGGCGATGGCAATGATTCTCTCTCCATCTCTGGCGATTTGGAAACATCTAAGTACTATTTTGGCGGCTCTAACTACGAGTCTCGCTCATCTGGCAATAACACGCTCAACGGTGGTGCTGGTGATGACACCTTGAGTGCTAGTGGTTCAAAAGGCGATAATTTACTCTCTGGGGGCGATGGCAATGATTCTCTCTCCGTCTCTGGTTACTACAGCCGAGAGACAATAGACTCAAACCCTGATTATTACTATCCCAGTTACTCTGATTCCACATACAACTCTCGCTCATCTGGCAATAACACGCTTAATGGTGGCGCTGGCGATGATAACTTGAGCGCTAGTGGTTCAACAGGCGATAATTTACTCTCTGGTGGCGATGGCAATGACACTCTCTCCATCTCTGGCTACGATGATTCTAGCTCCTACTCTGTGTACGACAACGACCAGTACATCACCACTGACTACAACAACTACTACTACTCTCGCTCTTTTGGCAATAACACGCTCAACGGTGGTGCTGGTGACGATTCTTTGAATGTTGACTCTTCATTAGGCGATAATCTACTCGACGGTGGTGATGGCAAGGATACACTGACAGCCTCTGGCGCCGAGGGTAATAATACCCTCAAAGGTGGCAGTGGGGATGATATCCTCACAGGTGGCAAGGGTAATGATAGCCTCTATGGAGGAAGTGGTACTGATAAATTCATTTTCAGTAGTTTCAATGAAGGTGTTGATCGGATTTATGACTTCAACGCCACTAACGAAGTAATTCAAGTATCGGCTGCTGGTTTTGGTGGCGGTTTATCAGCAGGTGTACTTTTAGATAGTCAGTTGAGAATTGGAACATCTGCAACCACTATAGCTCAAAGATTTATTTACAACTCGACTACAGGTGCATTGTTCTTTGACCAAGATGGTAGTGCAGGCGTATTTACTCAGGTAAAATTTGCACAATTATCTACTGGTTTGTCATTAAGCAACAACAATTTTCTGGTTGTTTAAGGGTAATTAAAGTTTCATTACATAGCAGCAAGCAAGCTCGTAAATCTTGATAATGCGAGGTGTTGAAAATAGCACCTCATATATAAACCAAGGCTTACAAAGTTGCTGCTCAGATCCCCGACTTCTTCAAGAAGTCGGGGATTTAAATTCGGGTTAAGTAAGTGCCACTCCACCCTAGAGATATTTAGATTTTTTCTAGCCTACCAAACAAGTCACTTAAGCTTTTCGTGAGCAGCCAAAATAATTTTCTCTGTTTCTTCCCAGTTAATACATTTGTCTGTTACAGAAACACCATATTTTAATTCTTCTTGTTTCCCAGTAAGTGGTTGATTACCTTCATATATATTCGATTCCAGCATCATGCCGACTATTGATGTATTGCCATCCAATATTTGCTCGATAATATTTTCCAAGACGGCAGCTTGTAATTTATAGTCTTTATTTGTATTGCCGTGGCTACAATCGATGACAATTCTGGGTGGTAAATTTGCCTCTTTTAATTTCTTTTCTATCAGACTGACGCTTGCTACATCAAAGTTTGGCTGATTACCACCTCTTAAAATGACGTGACCGTAGGCATTACCTTTTGTTTGAAAAACGCTGACTTGTCCGTTTTGATTAATGCCCAGAAAATTATGAGGGTTCCTAGCTGATTGTAGGGCATTGAGAGCTACTTGAATATTGCCATCAGTACCGTTTTTAAAACCCACAGGCATGGAAAGTCCGCTTGCCATTTCCCGATGAGTTTGCGATTCTGTGGTGCGTGCGCCAATGGCAGACCATGTAATCAGTTCACTAATGTATTGAGGGATGATTGGATCTAGGGCTTCTGTGCCAGCAGGTAATCCCATTTCTGTAATTTGTAATAATAGCTGGCGTGCAATTAATAATCCATTTTCTACATGAAAAGAATCATCCATATCTGGGTCGTTAATTAATCCTTTCCAGCCTACAGTTGTTCTGGGTTTTTCAAAGTAAACTCGCATAATTAATAGCAGTTTATCTTGGACTCGCTCAGCCAATACTTTCAATCGTTGGGAATATTCGATCGCTGCTTTAGGATCGTGGATTGAACAGGGGCCAACCACTATGAATTTTCGGCGATCGCGAAAATCCAAAATATCTTCTATTTCCTCTCTGTACCTTAAAACCGTTTGTTCTGCTAATTGAGTTAATGGTAATCTTGATTTAATTTCATTGGGAGTTAAAAGAACGCGATCGTTCTCGATGTTAGCATTAAATAATTTGTGGTTGTGCATGGAGATGCTCTCTTTTATGCTATTCTGTTTATGAGTGAAATTTAATATACACACTTTTAATCAAAAATACAATATAAATTGATATTTTGTCTGGAAAATTTTATATCATAATTTGATTTTAGTGAAGCAATTACTGTTATGAATATTTGACTTGATTCTAATATTGCTGTTTTCAATTAAGTAAAATCCAGGTTAAATACACAGTTATGCACAGGTGTAAAATTATGCCAAAAGATTCAGATAAAATTTTCGGCGTTGCTGATTTTGTATATGAAAACGATTGTGCATGATATCAAAATCCTTGTAGAGATGTTGCAATGCAACGTCTCTACTTAATTATCGCAGATAGAGTCTTTGATATCATATCCTGACGCGAGGAGAACTTTGTAGACGCTTGTGCGGCTACTCTTGAATATGATTAAGAAATATTGTTTTTGCTCGATTGATTATGTATGTAGAGGTGTTATCTGCTTCAATCGATGACAAACCACTCATCCAACGGATGATGGAGCTTTATCAGTATGACTTTTCAGAGTTTGAAGATCATGACCTCAATGAGCATGGTTACTTTGGATACCCTTATCTAGATTATTACTGGATTGAGGGCGATCGCTACCCGTTCATTGTGCGAGTAGGCAAAAAGCTTGCTGGATTTGTTTTAGTGAATCAGTTCACATACATTGCAGACAGTCAGTATTCCATTGCAGAGTTTTTTATCTTACGCAAATATAGGCAGCAAGGAATTGGTAAATTGGTTGCTTCTCAAGTCTTCAACCGATTTTGCGGTAAGTGGGAGATTTATCAAATTACCACAAATACAGTTGCTCAAAAATTTTGGCGCAGTGTCATTGCAGAGTATACAACAGGGAAATTTACAGAAATTGCCATCGATGATGGCGATCGCCAAGGAATGATTCAATGTTTTGACAACACGTCATATCGTTTCCAAAAATCTTTGCAACACATGAATCGACTGTAGGGGCATACAGTTGTACGCCCCTACCTAACCCTTACAATAACTTGAAGCCCAGGTTATTCAGAACTTGTCGCAAGCGATCGCGTCCTCTCAATGACTCGACACTTGCAATGCGCCCGGATGAGTGTTCTGACCAATCACCAGCAACATTCATCTTTTGTTCAGTATAGAACTCTTTGATGATGTTATTGTAATGAGCGATCGCTTCATCTTGTTCTGCCAATTTATAAGTTTCCCGGTGCAGCACAGCTGATTGTGGTAATCGTGGCTTAACCCTCTTTTGTCAGAGTGGGAAAATCCAATCGCCCAAATGCTTACAGGGCTTTAATTTCCACTTTTATCTATAAATTTCAGTTTCTGTTAGAAAATAAAGCCTCAAACCTTGATGAAATCAAAGTCTCAGAATCAGGCTGAGATTATTGTTTTCCGAGAGTGACAAAAGAGGGTTAATTGCAGCATTCACTTCTGGATCTGGATAGCCCACACATAACCCAAACACAGCATACACAGAAGCAGGCAAATTCAAGATTGCTGCTACCTCTTCTGGGCGGTTGCGGATTCCACCGATATATACTGTTCCCAAACCCAGGGACTCAGCTGCTACTGTGGCATTTTGGGCTGCTAATGTGGCATCAACCGTTGCCATAACAAACATTTCCAAATATTCCAAACCATCATGAGATATACCGCGACTGTCAGCAACGTAAGTCAGACGTGCTAAATCTGCTAACCACACCAAGAATAAAGGTGCTTGTCGGATGTGTGCTTGATTTCCCGCCAGCTTGGATAACTCATCCTTGCGTTCTTGACTTTCGACTGCTACCACACTCCAGGTTTGCAAATTTGAGGAAGTAGATGCAGATTGGGCGGCTGCAACTAGCAACTCCAGAGTTCCGGCTGGTAAAGGATCGGATAGATAAGCACGAATTGAACGGTGAGATAGTCCCTCTTTTGTTACTACGGGGAAAGTATAATCAGGAAGAAAGCAGACAAAGCAAGTAAGAGGAATGGTTACGGCGCGCAGACAGCCAGTAAGCACAGTGGCATTCATAGATAACTATTGCCAGCACTATTATTCAGTATTTGAGGATGTGAGGCATTTTGAAGCATGCTAGTTGAATCTCTTGTCAATTTTTCTTTTCCTAAAGTAACAAAAGAGGGTTAACATCAAAAGCGTATTTAATCCTGTACGTAGTCGATTTAACAGCGATCGCGCTCCTCAAAGACCCAAACTTAAGCAACTTTGAGGAACGCGTATCCGACTCTGGAGAAGGTCGGTGGAGTGGGAAATTGGATTTATTGGTGGAATAAATCTAAAATCTAAAATCTAAAATCCAAAATTGTCTGACTAATCGAGGAAATCAGGTTCTTCCCGAACAATGCGATTGTAAAGAGGCTGGAAGCTGAACCACCCACTTTTAGACGCTCCCACTTGACTGTGTGTTAAACGGGCTGTTTCGTGTTTGATAATATTGGGTCTACCTGCGGCTTGTGCTAGCAGTTGTGCTTGGCACGATCGCTCTAAGCTAATGTACCAAAAAGCAGCTTCATCTACCGTATGTCCCACAGTTAAAATACCGTGGTTACGCAGAATTATGGCTTTAGCTCTGCCCAAAGCTTCTGCAAGTCGCTTTCCTTCAGAAGTATCTAATACGACACCTGTATAATCTTCAAACAGTGCATGGTCTTCGTAAAAAGCACAAGAATCTTGAGTCAAGGGGTCAAGCAGACGACCCAAACTCGACCAGGCTTTGCCATAAATTGAATGAGCGTGTGCGGCTGCAATTACATCAGGTCGAGCCTCATGAATCTGAGAATGAATGGCGAAGGCAGCTTGATTCACCTGAGCATCGCCTTTCACCACCTCACCTTCTTTATTAACCAAAATCAGGTCAGAAACTCGGATATGACCGAAGTATACTCCCAATGGATTAACCCAGAAATGGTCTGTAAACTCCGGATCGCGGGCTGTAATATGACCTGCGATGCCTTCAGAGAAGCCAAAGCGACCAAACAGACGAAAGGCAGCGGCTAGACGTTGCTTGCGGTGGAGGCGTTCGTCTTCAACTTGCTCGAATACAGGGGGTTGCGGTCTATCGTACTTGGGCATGTTCTTTTTCCTCCTCCTCTTTACAGGGAGCATGAGAATATCCAAAGCGAAAAGATTTGACGGTGTGAGATTCTAGAATGAATTGATGACGCCAGATGCAACCAGTATCATTACCCAGAAGATGGATGGATACAGATTCACTCTCGGATGTGGTTTTGACGGCATGGATATCACCATCTGGAGGTAGGAGGCGGTAAATATCCCCCCTTTGAAGCGATGCCTGCGGCAACGCGAAGCGCGAACGCAATTCTTGACTTTCAATAAACCATTGGTCTTCAGGCAATGGTTCTAAAATAGTATCGTTGATCATCTATATTCCTCATTAATCTAAGTAAGTCGGCTTAAATATTCCTTGTTGCTTAGTTAATCTATATTTAAATACTTTCGTGTTATTGTGCCAACCTACTTGCTAAGTTTTTTATCTTTGGCGATCGTAGTCCAACAACAGCGTGCAGCCCAAGCTCAGCGCAATGGTCGTGCTAAGTTTCTCGATGGTAGTATCGACAGAACAGCAGCCGGAGCGATGAAAAGAAAAGCTGAAATATCAGCCGGAATTGCCAAAAAGAAACATGAAGCAGCAGTAGTTAAAGCTAATCAAAAAGTTGCAGATACGAAGGTAAAAACAACGAAAGTAACAAGTATTCAGCTAGAAGAAAAAAGCCAAAAGCGTAAAAATTTAATTGATATTCAAGGTGCAAATCTAAGGGTATCAGAACGGATACTTTTACACAACATTCAGCTACATGTTTCTTCTGGCGATCGCCTTGCCATTGTCGGCGCTAATGGTTCCGGTAAATCGAGTTTGGTAAAAGCAATTTTGGGAAGGGAAAACCAAGCAGCAGTTTTGGAATCAGGTGAGGTTTTGCTTGCACCGGTGATGAAAGCTATATATCTCGATCAAACCTATGAATTGGTAAATCGCCATTACACAATTTTGGAAAATATGCAAGCAGCTAATCCAAATCTGAACTATCAGCTTTTACGGCAACAACTAGGACATTTTCTATTTAAATACGACGAGGTTAATAAAAGCGCATCTGTACTCAGTGGTGGCGAGTTGGCAAGATTGGCAATCGCTATGATCGGTATCTCTGAAATTGACCTGCTGATTCTCGACGAACCAACTAATAACTTAGATATTCAAACCGTCGAACAAATGGTAGTAGGTATCAATGACTATCAAGGAGCTATTTGGGTAATTTCCCACGATCTAGATTTCCTCAGGCGGATTAATATTACTCAAAGTTTCAAATTGAAAGGTCAGGGGTTGCAAATGACAACCTATTTACCTAGTACACCAGAGCAATATTATCAAGAATTACTCCTATGTAATGATGAGTGATATTTGTGTTATTAAGTCATTAGACCTGTGTTCAGGCTCAAATTTCAGTAATAGCTGTTTTGTTTTGTATTGCTTGCAACTATTGTCTTCGGATTGCACTGACCCTTGTCCGTCATCTGCAACTTAAATATCAAGCTCTACAACAGAAGCCGCAAAGCATACAGGCAAGTTATAATTCTTTTGCGGATGAACGTAACAAAAATTTATGAGTAACCCCCTTGTGCAAGCGTTTTTTGTAGGCAGAGCGGTAGCTGAAGTAGTTAACGAGCGTTTAGAGGTCGCCTTGACCGATGCTTTGAGTGAGCTTGGCAAATTTGATGCTGAAACTAGAGAGCAGTTTCGCCAGTTTACAGAAGAAGTCCTAGAGCGGGCAAATCGAGCAGCAGAAGCTGCTAATACTGGCCAAGCTAGCACAAGTACTAGGCAACCCGGTTCAGAGCCAATAGACGTGCAAGCAGAAATCGATCAATTACGAGCAGAAATTGCCCTATTGCGAACAGAACTCCAGCATTATCGCAGAACTTCTGCATAAATCTAGTCATTGGTCATTGGTCATTAGTCATTAGTCATTGGTCACTTGTACTGAGCGTACCCCTACGGGAAAGCAATCTACTCGTAGCGTCTCCAAGAGTTGCCGTTGGCGCAGCATCTCCAAAAGTTGTACTAGTCATTAATTTTATGCAAACGACAAATGACAAATGACAAACGACAAACGACAACTGACAAATGACAATTTGAGTGTCTTTTATTGCTGATAATTCGGTTGCAAACCAACGGTATATGGAGCATATGGAACAAGGTTATTCGGATAAGGCATACCGTTGGAATCGGGAAAAATACTCTAGCAGACGGCGTTTTGTGGACATTTGGTCTTTCGTTTTGACCTTATTGTTCAGACTTTGGTTATACAACAAATCTTGGAGTTATCCAGGTGGTGTAACTGAAGCCAAGCAAACTGCAAGACGCAAAATCCAAGCGCTTTGGATTCGCAATACCTTGCTGGACTTAGGCCCAACCTTCATCAAAGTTGGGCAATTGTTTTCTACTCGTGCTGATATATTCCCTCTTGAATATGTAGAAGAACTGGCAAAGTTACAAGACAAAGTACCAGCATTTAGCTATGAACAAGTAGAAGCAATTATTGAACAAGAACTAGGCAAGAAAATTCCTGAACTATTCCACAATTTTGAACCTATTCCTTTAGCTGCTGCTAGCTTGGGGCAAGTACACAAAGCCGTCCTGCACAGTGGAGAAGCGGTTGTAGTTAAAGTGCAACGTCCGGGGTTAAAAAAATTATTTGAAATAGATTTACAAATTCTCAAGGGAATTACCCGCTACTTTCAAAACCATCCCAAATGGGGAAAGGGGCGAGATTGGCTCGGTATTTATGAAGAATGTTGTCGGATTCTTTGGGAAGAAATTGATTATCTCAATGAAGGCCGTAACGCTGATACTTTTCGCCGTAACTTTCGCGGCTACGATTGGGTAAAAGTCCCAAAAGTTTACTGGCGTTACACTACTTCCCGCGTGCTGACCTTAGAATATGTCCCTGGAATTAAAATTAGCCAATATGAAGCCTTGGAAGCAGCGGGTTTAGATCGAAAAATCATCGCTCGTCAAGGCGCTCAAGCCTATTTGCTACAGTTACTCAATAGTGGCTTTTTCCACGCCGACCCCCACCCAGGCAATATTGCCATCAGTCCCGATGGTGCTTTAATATTCTACGATTTTGGGATGATGGGGCAAATTAAGTCCAACATTCGTGAAGGACTGATGGAAACCTTGTTTGGTATTGCCCAAAAAGATGGCGATCGCGTTGTCCAGTCCCTCATCGATTTAGGTGCGATCGCCCCAGTAGATGACATGGGACCAGTGCGGCGTTCCGTCCAGTACATGCTGGACAATTTCATGGATAAGCCCTTTGAAAACCAATCAGTGGCCGCAATTAGTGATGATCTTTACGAAATAGCTTATAATCAACCATTTAGATTTCCAGCAACTTTCACTTTTGTGATGCGAGCCTTTTCTACCCTAGAGGGGGTAGGCAAAGGCTTAGATCCAGAGTTTAACTTTATGGAAGTTGCCAAACCCTATGCAATGCAGCTTATGACCGATATGAATGGTTCTGAAGGGAATAGCTTTCTTAACGAATTGAGTCGTCAAGCAGCTCAAGTAAGTAGTACCGCGTTGGGTTTACCACGTAGGTTAGAGGATACCCTAGAAAAGTTAGAACGGGGAGACATGCGCTTACGCGTTCGGTCTATAGAAACTGAACGTTTGTTGCGGCGCCAAAGTAATATTCAGCTCTCAATGAGCTATGCTCTGTTAATCAGTGGTTTCACGCTTTCAGCTACTATTCTAGTAGTTATGAATCGTGTATGGTTGGCACTGTTGCCCACTTTAATCGCAGTAGGGATTTCAGTAATTCTGATCCGACTACTTCTACGTCTCGACCGTTATGACCGTATGTATTAATTGTTGAAAAAATTTATGAAAATTAATTTCACCGGTCTTAGCGATCCGGGACTTATTCGTTCTAATAATCAGGATGCTTACTATATCGACCCAGAGGGACGATTTTTTGTAGTCGCTGATGGGATGGGTGGTCATGCAGGAGGAGAAGAAGCAAGTCGCATTGCCACTAGGGAAATTCAGGCGTATTTAGTCGCAAATTGGGAATCACCAAAGTCTTCTCAAGAATTGCTAGAGCAAGCTTTGTGGGGCGCAAATCAAGCGATTTTAGAAGATCAGCAAAATCATCCCGAACGCGCCGATATGGGTACAACGGTTGTAGCGGTAATTTTTCGCTCACCAGAACCGCCTTGGTGCGCTCATGTTGGTGATTCCCGGCTGTATCGCTTCCGAGAATCACAATTAGAACAAGTAACCGAAGACCACACTTGGGTAGCACGGGCAATTAAAATCGGTGACATCACCCCGGATGAAGCACGGTTACACCCTTTTCGTCATGTATTATCACGCTGCTTGGGGCGTGAAGACCTACATCAGATTGACGTGCAACCACTAGATGTCAAAATTGGCGATCGCTTCCTGCTATGTAGCGATGGTCTCACAGAAGAACTTGTCGAGCAAAAGATTGCTAGCTGTCTCCAAGACAGTCCTTGGCTGGATAAAGCCGCCATCTCCCTCGTTGAGGCTGCTAAGGAGCAAGGAGGGCACGATAACATTACTGTTGTCATCGTCTCACTCGAAGAAAATAATCCCTAGTCATAGGTCATTTATCCTTGGCAAATGACCTATGACTAATAATTAATGACAAATCCGGTAAATATACCCATCAATTTGTTCAACCTGAGCATTTTTCCTTTTGACAATTTGATACTAATATTTTTAGCCTCCAAAGCGATCTAAGGAGGCTGAATTTGCATAAATTAGTAAATTGACATCTTGCACGTCATGAGGTAAAGCGACTATAATTCACGCTTATTACCATTTATTCCCATACCTCCTTCAACAGCCCACCTGGGAAAGTTTTCTCATACTGGGGAAGACACCATCTTAGTTTTTCCCAACCAGGGAAACTATCAAAGATTAGGCATAACACCTAATTTTTTTCCAGCAAGAAAGGGTAAATAAAGTAGATATACCTATTTAAGACAAAAGAGAGCTTATTTTCTGGAATAGAACTCGGCCGACTTGGGTGGTATATCAGTGGGATTAGGTGCAAGATATCAGAGCGGAAAAATTCCACACTTAGGATGTGGGCAATCTGTCAAACACTTGTTATCTTTCTTAATACGGAGGAACAAATGCGGGACAGATACAAGTCCAAGTATTATCCCATTTGGACTTCTGTGAACGATATCAGCTTTACGCGTTGTTTTTTCGGAGTAAACTTATGAACCAACCAATGAAATTATCCTTAGAACAGCAATTCAGCATTTGCTCATTTGCAACTCAGGTGCAGAACATGAGCCATGAGCAGGCCAAAGATTTTCTGGTCAAGTTGTATGAGCAAATGGTAGTCCGCGAGGCAACTTATCAAGAACTTCTGAAGCACCAGTGGGGCTTAGATTCTGGTTCCACTATGGCATAGAGTCGTTCTGATGTCGCAGTGGGCGACCTCCTTCTCTTGCTTGGTTCCAATGAAGGAAAAGAGCTGGGGATGCCGGGGCGTCAACTCCGATAAACAATTCAACAAGCCTGGGGTAAAAATCTAACTCACGAAATTAACCAAAAATCAGTAAAGTCTTCGACGCTAGATTTGCTAGATACTAAAGTCAATTTGAGCTACAACTTACTGTGTACTTTAGCCAAACTTCTTGTTTTGTCTACTGTGAGAATCACACCTGCGTAAATTTATCCCAAATTAGACCATGTACATAAAAATATTTACATAGTGATTAGAGAGCATAACTTTTGGAGTTAGTACTTTCACTATTTATACATATAACTAGAACTTGGAACCTTATATATATTTTGTTTATAAAAATTTACAATTTTTGAGCGAATGCTCTTTTTTACACAGAAAACATGTAACATTCATAAATTATTCCTAGTTGGAAAGATCGTATGGAGAATCTGTGTCAATACTTTCGAGTTTTGCCAGGATTTGAGGCTTAATCTTTTCGTATTCGCTTTTGAGTAAATTTTTACTAATTTGCGGATCGGCAGAAGACATCAAGGTATTGCTGATTTTCACCCACTCTTGCAGTCGTTGACGTTGGGCAGAAGCGACGCTAGAAAGCAGGATATGAGTACAGCGACTTGGTGTTTCTCGTGCAAAAAATAACAGACGGTAGTAACCTGTTTGGTGTAGCAAGCGGGCAATTTCTTGACCAAGACTGGTTTTGAGATCGAGGTAGTAATGTAACCATTTAGGACCGTGTTTGCGGTTGTAAATGACAGTAATCCACAACAGCATCGGGTGGGGAACCGAGATGAAAAGAAATTGATTATAGCGGGTACAAACTAAGCGCTTTTGAATTTCCTGTTGGGGTAGCATTACCCACAAGGCTGGTAAAACCTCCCCATTTGTATGTACCGGTTGGGGAAAGACAATATCGGCAATTGGTTTATTCTGAGGCCAGGAAATGGTGTTGGCAATTTCATCGTTTGAGGAGGATATCCGCAAATCGGCTTTCGTCTTTTGCTCAACCTCAGCGCTAACCGTTAATGTAGCAGGAACTAGAGCATAACTTTTCTGTTTAATTTTACGCGTGTGGTCGGGTTGCTCTACGGATGCTAAAACTTTCAAAATTTCACTGACGCTTTCGGGGCGATCGCGTGCTACTTTGGCTAGACAACTCATCACCAAATTTTCTATTTCTTTTGGTAGTTCTAATCCAGGAGAAACCTCAGCAAAAGAACGTGGCTTTTGATAGTGATGTGTTTTATACCATGCTCCAAAAGAGTGAGTTGGCGCCACCAACGGCATTTTGCCTGTAAGCATCTCAAACATCATGACGCCCAAACTATAAATATCAGAACGGTTATCTAATTCCTTACCCTCCATTTGTTCGGGAGAAGAATAAGCCAGTGTTCCCAGATAAAATTTTGTATGGTCGCCATCTGACTGTAATAACTTAGCAATCCCAAAATCTAAAACCTTGACCAATTCTCCAAAACTCGGATCTTGAATCACCAGCATATTGCTTGGTTTGATATCACGATGAATAATTGGGCAAATTGTGCCCTCAACTGGGATACCATCATGAGCGCACTGTAAACCCAGGCTGAGTTGACGCGCCATACTGAGGAATCTTGGTAAAGGCAGTCGTTGCTTGCGAATAATATTGTTTAGGCTTTGTCCTTGTAGGTATTCCATAACGTAGAATGGGGTATTATTGTCATCTACGCCATAGTCCATCACTCGGACTATATGGATGCTTTTTTGTCCTAATAAAGCACAAGTTTTCGCTTCTCGCTCAAAGCGGTCTTGCAGTCGCATCTTTTCATTTTGGATTGATAGAGCGAGGAACTTCACAGCAACAGGTACACCACCCAACAAAATATCCTTAGCACGATAAACTCGACCCATTGCTCCAGTACCGATTAACTCCTGGAGTTGGTAGCGTTTGCTGAGTAAGCGACCAATGTTGGGGTCTGACATAGAAAATTTGACTCTAAAAACAAGTTGTAAGTATTTGGGAGTAAAAATGCGTTTCAAAAAATACAGCATAATTTGTGGATACAGAATTCCGGAGTAGCACAGCCTTCATTTCTGGCTACTAAGCCTAAACTCTGTATCTCATTGAGTTACAAGCTGCTGTATCTGATTGTTGCGCCTAAAAATCATTTTCCAGGCTAGTAGTTAAACCCGGATTTCTCACCACATCTCTCAAAACCTTGTGCTCTTGAGCAGGGGAGCAGGGGAGCAGGGGAGCAGGGGAGCAGGGGAGCAGAGGAGAGTTCAATGTGCCTTGTTCAATCCCCTCTGCCCCTCTGCACATCTGATCTCAAGCTTGTGATAAATGCGGGTTAAAGTACACCAGTGGACTAGCTTTTTCAGCCCTCTTTGAGAGGGCTGAAACTATAACAAAGGTAGTTTGCAACCAAGACGCTTATTACAACTGGTGCAAAATGCTAAATCAAACAAGCAAAAAAGGTAAATGTATATTGACGTTTTGTACTATTCCTGATTTTAATTATGATGTAATTTTAGTTTGCCCAATTTTAACTAAATAAATAACTATCAGATTAGCCAAAAACGCTGATTAGGGAACACCACACTCACCAGAGAATTCTGAGAACTAAGTGATGTGCAAAGTTGTAAAAAAGATTTTTTATTAGGGATTAGAGACTCTTTATTGGGTCAAAACGCAAAAACTATGGAATTTGCCCTCAGGAGGCACCAAAAAATAAATTATCCAACGAGTAGGGACACTGATGACACAGACTTCGGTAAAACAGACGCTCTCCTACGATAAGCTACGGTTTACACACATTTCTGTAGAAAACCAGAATCGTTGTAGTTACTCGTAAGTTCTCCTTAACCCTCTTTTGTCACTCTCGGAAAACAATAATCTCAGCCTGATTCTGAGACTTTGATTTCATCAAGGTTTGAGGCTTTATTTTCTAACAGAAACTGAAATTTATAGATAAAAGTGGAAATTAAAGCCCTGTAAGCATTTGGGCGATTGGATTTTCCCACTCTGACAAAAGAGGGTTAAAAAGGATGACTTTCAGAGGTTTTTGCCCCCCAATCGATCCGGGGGTTGGGGGGATCAAAAGGCTATGGGGCAACTCTAGAGGACTTGTGTGTATACCGCAGTCTACGAGAAGAGAGGCTTGGAAACCCTTATTCCGTCCTCGTGAACTTTAAGTCTCGATTAAATTTGGGCAAGCCCGAATTTTATGGGGATTACCGTCAAGGGTTAGTGGGGTTAGGTTCTGAGGCTTTTGATGTTTGAGACAAAACTTTTCAAGCATCCTCTTACATCTATTATGGGCGATCGCCGTAAACACCTTTCACTAGTTCGAGAAAAAATAACTAGTTTTCGTCGTTTCAGCCAATAAAAAATCAAGGTTTTACCCCAGAGTAACCAGATGAGATATAAAATTCCCTAAGAGGATATTTGAAAAGTCATGATTGATGTATCAAATATTTTTTTACCCCACCCTAGCCTTCCCCGATATATTGGGGAGCCACTGCGTTGGACGGGTTCCCCGGCTTGAAGCAAGTGGCGTGAGGGAACCGGGTTTTCTTGTTTCCCCCCAATATATCGGGGGAATTAAGGGGGGTAATAATTCGATTAAGATCGCAACATATCACTTTTCAAACAACCTCTAAGAATATGTAGTCCCAGATACTTCTTAATTGACCAGTTATTTAAACTTCTAGCTGATTCGGACTATTAGCTGCCATAGTTAGCTAATTGGGAATTTTTGGTTTTACTTTTATGTTATAACACATGTCAAAAACTAATTCATTACCCATTATATGGTATTGAATTCGACGTTGGATTATATTGTTGATTCTGGATAAGAAATCAGAAAAAAAGTGTGGATTTTTACCCATTTCTGTGAATGCTGTTAACCATTTACCTTGCTTTAAAGGCTCCATAACTTGACAGTAAGTTATATTTTTTTGATAGACTGCAAGAGTATGATAAAAAGCACGCATTAAAGCTGGATTTTTTTTCACAATCTCTTGCTGTATGAAAGAATTAGTGGCTTTGTAACTTTGATTTAAACGTGGCAATCGGCTTTGATGTACAAGGGAGCCAGGGCGTGAGCGGTAGAAATAATAGGGTTTTGGTACAAGGAAAAAGCGAGCGCCCTTGATTAAGCATTTCAAATCAAACCAAAAGTCTTCAGCTATCCTTAGGGTTTCATCGTACTCAATGGTATGTTGAAGCAGAAATTCTCGTTTGAATAAAGGCTTGCTCAAACCAAGATGCAGGCCTGGTTGTCCATACACATCAGTTTTAACAAAAAAAACGGTATCAATTTGGAGAATTTTCTCTATATCTTCTCCACTTTGTTGAATCAATGTACTCCAAGGAGATGATGCACCATCTTTAATTAAATAAAGATCGTCAGCGATCATATCTGCATTTGTTTCATTTGCCAGCGACACAAGCTTTGACAATCTTTCGGGAGCATACCAATCATCTGAATCAAGTACAGCAATCCATTCTCCTTTGGCTGCTCTGAGGGCGCGATTACGCGCAGAACCAGGCCCAAGGTTTTTTTGATTAACTATTACTTTGAGGCGTTGATCGGTAAAACTTTTAGCGACTTCTACAGTTTTATCACTTGAACCATCATCGACGACGATCACTTCAATATCATTGAGGGTTTGCTCTAAGGCTGAATTTATCGCCTTCTGAATATAAGCTTCAGTATTGTAAGCAGGAATAATGACAGATACTTTGGGATTCACGGTGCTAATATCCTCAGCATACTGTTTTTACATCACTTAATATAGAGTGTACTACAAGTTAGTTAAATACACCCTAAGACTGATAGTACTTCCTTGGCAAGAAAGGGTTGATAGACCGCCTTTTGTGGGCGATATCTGAACTCAGCACTCAGCCAGAATTGGGATCTGCGGACAGCTAAAGACGAACTAACGTAGACATCCTAAGGGGGGCTTGTCGTTCGCATAGCCTCTGGTATCAAACTTTGGCGATTCAATACTCATTACTCTTTATTGGCGTTCTAGGCTAGCTTCCATTGTGTTAGTTAAAAAATGGCCAGCCAAGATGCCACTACTTAGATAGTATGTATCTTCTGAAATTCGGTGCAAGGTTTCAAAGCCACTACGACGCTGACGATCGCCCAGTACCCAGTAACGCTGCACAATGGTATCTAAACCAATCCAACCCTCGCCTTCAACCTGCCCTAAAATATTATGTTGTAGTAAAAAAGTATACTGACGTTCTCCATCATGCAAGTGTCCTTTGTATTGTAGAGAAATTTCCGAGCGATCGCTGCCTGGGAATATCAGCTTTGTGGCCATAGTAAACCAGTTATCTCGATTCCAAGCTACCAAGGTCATACCCTTAACACTGATTGGCATACCATTACGTTCCAGCCAATTTCCTTGTATTGTCCAGCGTCCTGATTCCAATAAAAAAGTATGAGCCACCTTCTATATTTCCTGTCTTGATCGAGTGCCGCCAAGACTACAGTTATAGCAGTGCTGAGTGCTGAGTGCTGAGTGCTGAGTTAAGAGTTAGGAGTTAGTTAAAAGTTTTTCCCTGCTCCCCCATCTCCCTCATCTCCCCCACTCCCTACTCAGCACTCAGGACTGATTACCGGCCTTGGTGAATTTCTCCTAAAAGGACTTCTTGGGGTGCGCCAGTGGCAGTAGGTAGGTTGCCGGGAATACCCAAATGTCGCCAGTAGGCTAAAACTGCAAAGGCGATCGCTTCTTTAAAATCTGCATTCAACCCGACTTCATCTGTAGTCAAGACTGGTGTTGCTGCTAATAATAACTGTAATCTTTGTTTCAAATAAAGATTACGACTACCGCCGCCGCACAACAGTACCCGGTGTGGCATTTCTGATAAAAAAGTGTGGTAACTATGAGCAATTGAAGCAGCTGTGAGTTCCGTGAGAGTTGCCAAGATGTCAGCAGGATTGAGTTGGTATGCTTGGGCATCTTTTAAACACTGTTCCAGGTATGTCACACCGAATAACTCTCGACCAGTGGATTTAGGGGGCGGCAAATGAAAATAGTCTTGCCTGAGCCATTGGTCTACCAATGGATAGCAAGGAGTACCACTCGCTGCCCAATTACCATTTTCATCGTAAGTTTTAGCACCAGCGCTCAAATGTTCTACCGCCAGATCCAACAGACTATTTCCTGGCCCAGTATCCCAAGCGCGAATTTTTGACAGCCAGTCGCCATGCCGAGGTGGAATACAAGCAACATTACCAATACCACCAATGTTTTGAATACAACGTCCTTCCTGGGGATGGCTGAGTAAATAGGCATCCACTCTAGGAACAAGAGGCGCACCATGACCACCAATAGCAATATCAGCAGCGCGGAAATTACTTACAGTTGTAATGCCTGTCAGATGGGCAATTAATGCACCGCGCCCTAGTTGGAGACTGTAACCTAGTGGGGGGTGGGGAGTGGTGGAGATGGGGAGACGGGGGGGATGAGGGAGAAGTTTTTCCCCGTTCCCCATTCCCCATTCCCCATTCCCCATTTCCCATTTCCCAACTGGCCGATGATAAACTGTCTGACCGTGGGAGCCAATTAAATTAGCTGGCTGGTGACCATTTTGAATATGTTGGGCAGCTTGGGCAAAGGCAAAGGCGATCGCATCATCTATTTCTGCTAATTCTGCCATTGATATAGCAACGCCTGCACAAAGTGCCAATATTTTTTCTCTAAGTTCAACTGGATAGGGGTATGTTTCCCCGGCTAGCAACTCAATTTTGAGATCCAATTCTTGACCGGAAATTTCTAACAAGGCAGCATCTATGCCATCTACAGATGTGCCACTAATTAAACCAATAACACGAGTAGAGATAGCAGCTTTTTCATTCGGATGCATTGAAAAATATTCTATTTTAGATTACGAACGGTAGTTTAACAGTTAACAGTTACCAGTGTTCATGCCACTGATAGCATCTCTAGGAGACAGTACAAAGCTGAAAATGTTCATCATAATATTCTAAAATTAACTTTTTATTTGCTGTTTATCTGCTAGTTAATATTTGTGGAAAAACCTCGGCTTCATGCGAAGAAGTCGATATGATAGAAAAGTAGATAAAACTTAAAAAATATTTATCGAATGGTGATTCAATCATCTGGCTTGTCCAAGGTAAAAGATTCAGTCACAGAAAAAATCTTTTTGGGCAATCAACCAAATGCCGAGTTAATTGCAATTCTTGCAGTATACTTTGTCCAAGGAATTTTAGGGCTATCGCGTCTAGCTGTAAGCTTTTTCCTCAAAGATGAATTGCTATTAAGTCCAGTACAGGTATCGGCTCTATTGGGAATTACCTTCCTACCTTGGATGATTAAGCCAGTGTTTGGTTTTATCTCTGATGGCTTACCGATATTTGGCTATCGCAGGCGTCCTTATTTGATTTTATCCGGGATACTTGGAACTGTTTCCTGGGTAAGTATGGCAACAATAGTTCATACTAGCTGGGCAGCTACGTTAGCGATCGCCCTGAGTTCTCTTTCTGTTGCTATGAGTGATGTGATAGTTGACTCATTGGTTGTGGAACGAGCCAGAGGCGAGTCGCAAGCGAAAGCAGGTTCACTACAATCTCTATGTTGGGGTACTTCTGCGATCGGAGGTTTGATCACAGCATACTTTAGCGGTCTGCTGCTACAATACTTTACTACCTACACTGTCTTTTGGATTACCGCCTTATTTCCTCTCATTGTTTCAGGAGTAGCTTGGTTAATAGCTGAGTCCCCCATTCGCAAAGAAGCTAAAGACACTAATCAAACTAACTCCCTAACAATCAAACATCAACTGGGGCAACTACACCAAGCCCTGAGCCAAAAAACAATTTGGCTACCAACACTATTTATCTTCATCTGGCAAGCTACTCCAAGTGCTGACTCAGCCTTTTTCTACTTCACTACCAACGAACTACACTTTGAACCAGAATTTTTGGGACGGGTGCATTTGGTGACAAGTTTCGCTTCCTTAGCAGGTGTTTGGATTTTTCAACGTTTTCTCAAAAGCATTCCCTTTCGTGTGATTTTTAATTGGAGTGCCGTCCTTTCCTCAATTTTGGGAATGACGATGATGTTATTAGTAACTCACACTAATCGATTATTGGGTATAGATGACCACTGGTTTAGTTTGGGTGATAGTCTTATTCTCTCCGTGATGGGGAAAATTGCCTTTATGCAAGTGATGGTTCTAGCAGCAAGGCTTTGCCCTTCTGGAGTGGAAGCAACATTATTTGCCTTGATAATGTCGGTGTTCAATTTAGGAGGAAGCGTTTCCCATGCATTTGGGGCATTAATCACCTATTGGCTAGGAATTACAGCAACAAACTTTGACTTGCTTTGGCTGTTGGTGCTAATTACTAACCTCAGTACCCTGCTACCTCTACCATTTGTCAACTGGTTACCTGCTGCTGAAGAGAAAATTCAGGCATCAAAGGGTGAGCAACAACCCTTGTTGCCGGATTTGATGTCTGATTTAGTAGTGAGAAAACCAGAGTCAGGAGTAGTTGAATAAATTTCAGCCATCCGCTTATATCCCCCGCATAAATGACGGGGGCTTTACGCATCACAACTCGTAATGTAATCAGATTTGATTTTTGAATTTATAGGAATCATATTTGATTTATGAAAAATCTAAGTATTTGTAGGGTGTGTTAGGCGGAAGCCGTAACGCACCATTCTTAAGGCTTTGGTGCGTTACGGTGTCGCTAACGCACCCTACGTATCTTTTCAAAAATAAAATACGTCAATTACCGCTACTTTCGTTATATTTTACGTAATTTATGATAATTTTAGATCGTGCAGTAATGGATTTTTGATAAAAAATTTTTAGGTTTTTGTATAAGTAATTCTACTGTTTTATTTAGAAACGAAAAAGCGCTAGAGAGTTTTGCTCACTCAAGCGCTTCCCCGTATAACTTTGTACCAACTCACTAGTTTGATGCAACATTTGTAATCTGCAATACCCCCTTAGGAAGGAGGATTGCGGGGATAACTTGTGACAAACATGTGGTGAAATGGTATCACTCCTTGCACTAACTAAGAATATCTCTTCTGCGATTAAACCAAGGTTCTGGTGAGTGACAGTTTATCAACTGACACTAGTTAAAAATGACTCACTGTGAAGAGTAGCGAAAAATACTAATAAATAATGTAGCAAATTTATAAATATATAGGACTTACGCACTGTACAAAAGAACTATTTTGTGTATCAACGTAAATACGTTGTTCCAGGCTTTTGGAGGTTGCTTTTGATTGCTGGCGATCGCCAAAATATGATTGAAAAACCTAGATAAAAGCTTTGAAAACTCTATCTGCCATTTTTGCTTTTATGTCAATGCGTAAGTCCTATTGCCGATCGCTTCAGGTCGAGTGGAAATAAAATACCTCAACTTCTGCGGCAAATGTACTGTAAACGATCAGTAGGGAACTCGATCGAGGATGAGGATTGGGGACTGGGGACTAGAGACTCGAAAATAATTCTTTTACAGCAGTTTTCATATAGAACCACATCTGTCGTAGGGGCACAGCAATGCTCATTGGTGTCAACTTAACCTGAAACCCTTGTCAAGACGTGATATTCAGTTTTATCACCACTCTTCGCGTCACCCCACCCCGGTTTTATCTAAAGCCAAAACCGCCCCTCCCCTTGCTAAGGGGAGGGGTTGGGGGTGGGGTATAATGTCTGCGGGACAACGGTTTGAGCTTAAGTTGACACAACTGAGCAATGCTGTGCCCCTACCGTGTGGTCTATTTACCTGAAAATAGCCGTAACTGCTAATATTCAGCACCCAGTACCCAATCCCCACTGAATCGACGTTCTAAGTATATGGTAAGATTAATCTCCTGGAACAGAGGTATTATCTAAGTTGAAGTCTCATGTAAATAAATTGCAAAGGTCAAGCTGACCGTTGATTAACTCCCGCGATACTTTGACTATAAACTTGAAAAATACACAATAAGACTGGTGACAAACTGAGTGTGATTTGTAGAGAAATATCTAGAATTTGCTACCAGACTCAACCAAGTTCCGACAATTTTGACTTTTATTTGATTTTAGGATAGACACATGAACGATAAGCTGATGCTGATGATTCCTGGTCCAACCCCAGTTCCAGAAGCTGCCTTACTGGCATTAGCCAAGCATCCGATTGGACACCGGACTAGTGAATTTAGCAACATCTTGACAGAGGTGACGGAAAACCTCAAGTGGCTGCACCAAACTCAAAGTGATGTGCTGATGCTGAATGTCAGTGGTACGGGTGCTGTAGAAGCTGGCATAATTAATTTTCTTTCTCTAGGCGATCGCATTCTAGTTGGTTCTAACGGCAAATTTGGCGAACGTTGGGTAGAAGTCGGTCAAGCCTACGGTTTGAATGTAGAAGAAGTTAAGGTTGAATGGGGAAAACCTTTAGATCCAGAATTATTTGCCCAAAAACTCCAAGCAGATACCCAAAAGGAAATCAAGGCTGTCATCATCACCCACAGCGAAACCTCGACAGGTGTGCTAAATGACCTACAAACCATCAACCGCCACGTCAAAGAACACGGTGAAGCCTTAATTATCGTTGATGCTGTGACTAGCTTGGGTGCGTTCAATTTACCCGTAGATGCTTGGGGCTTGGATGTAGTCGCCTCTGGTTCCCAGAAAGGTTATATGATCCCACCAGGATTGGGTTTTGTCTCTGTTAGCCCCAAAGCTTGGGAAGCTTATAAAACCGCAAAATTACCGAAATATTACCTTGATTTAGGCAAATATCGCAAATCCGCAGCCAAAAATACAACCCCATTTACTCCTCCTGTGAACATGATCGTAGCGCTGCACACCACGTTACGAATCATGAAAGAAGAGGGCTTAGAGTCAATATTTACTAGACACGAACGGCTGAAAAATGCTACCCGCGCCGCCATCAAAGGATTGAACTTACCGTTGTTTGCAGCGGATAGTGACGCTAGTCCCGCAATTACATCTGTAGCGCCACAGGGAATTGAAGCAGATAAGATTCGATCGTTGATGAAAAAGCGCTTTGATATTGCTTTAGCAGGCGGTCAAGACCATCTGAGCAATAAAATTTTCCGCATTGGTCACTTGGGTTTTGTGAGCGATCGCGATATCCTCAGCTGCATAGCATCCTTAGAAGTTACCTTAAGAGAACTTGGCTATGAAGACTTCGCCCCTGGTGGTGGTGTTGCAGCAGCAGCTAAAGTGTTTACAGAATAGTCATTGGTTATTAGTCATTAGTTATTAGTCATTGGTCATTGGTTATTGTTAACTAATAAAGGACAAATGACGAAGGACAAAGGACAAATCAAAAGAGCGAGTTGATGATTCTACTCGCTCTTTTGATTTGTATGTAAATGAGTAAAAACCGCTAGAGACAATTTTCCCATATATCAACCTTTGGATAAGTTAGAGTGGATATGATATGCCTCAATTCTTCTGAATGAGCTACTCATAAACTACCCTCACTTTAATTTACATCCAGTTAATAACCAACAAGCTAGCACGATCGCCTTTCCTCCTTTTGAATTTTAAATTCCCTAATTATGCCGTCTCTAGCCAATCATAAATTTGCTCTAGCTGCTCCAGAGTAATCAAGCCATACTGCCAAAGAATCATTGGCAAAGGACCTGGGTCTTGCTCCCGATGACGAAGCGCCACTGCTAGTGAAGCTGTGGAAATTGCCAAATCTTCTTGCAAAAAATGAATCAGTCTAGAATATTTTGATGGTGACATTTGTATCTCACCTCCTTGTGCAGAGTGTATTGTCATATATCAGTTCACCATTACTTGCTAGCTAGTAGCCAATATTTCATGTGTCACTGTACCGTTATCAACCATAGACCTAGACCCAGTTTTCTTGGTCTACCTAAAAACAGGCTTCTCATAGAGAGTCTAGGAAATAAAAATTTTTCTACGAATCATCTGTTCGAATTTCAAGCAGTATTATTACCTATTTAAATTGACTCCATCTTGTTTACTTCTGTGCTTTAGTTTATTACACATGTAGTAACAAAGATTCCATAGCCTATACTCACCTATGGGCGACTATTTACACTTACGCCTAAGGGAATATTTTTGCGACCAAACCTTAAAACTGCGATTTCAGCTTGAAGACCGTAGGACTTTACATTATTACCACAGTTTTTAAATAGTAGCCTCACAACTGACTGTTTTACCACATAAAGTGACATTTTTTACAAAAAAAACATAGATTTTGATAACTTTAGCTGTAAAGAAAGCACTAGAGCCTCAAAACTCAATTTTGAGAGTATCGCCGACTTTTAAATTTAACTCGGCAGCTCGTCCAGACCGAAGTTCAATCACTTTGTCAATTAGTGTACTCGGGCCATAAGTAGGACAAGGCTCATTAGCACAAGGGGGTGCAGCTACTTGAATATATTTAACTACACCATTCTGTAGAAATACCATATCTAAGGCCACAGGTACATTCTTCATCCAGAAACTGACTGGTTGTGCTGAAGGGAATGGAAATAGCATTCCTCGGTCATCTGGCAAAGCTGGTCGATACATCAAACCCATTGCTTGCTGTTGTGGCGTCTTTGCCACTTCTAGCTGAATCGTTGTGCCATTGGGAACAATGGCTTTAGCAGAAATTGGTAGTTTTTGACCTAAATTTTCTGGTGCTGGAGTTTCAGAAGCAGATGTGGAGGACGAAGGTATAGCTGTTGTTGGCATAGAACAACCCATCAGCAAAATACCGAGCAGTATCGAGAGCAAGCTTAGCCAACGAGTCATATAGTTTTTTGATTCTGTAATTTAGATTTCAATTTTACAGAATTTACACGATTTTGGATTTAAATAGACTATATTCTAGAGGCTTTTGATGAAACGTCCCTACAGACTCATGAATTAGCACCAATAAAAGTAAGTACTAGGATTCTCTCAAAACGTATCCGACGCCCCGCACTGTTTGTATGAGGCGCTTTTGACCTTCATCTTCGATTTTCAGACGCAAGTAGCGAATGTATACTTCAATGACATTTGATTCACCCAGAAAGTCGTAACCCCAAACATTTTCTAGAATTTGTTCGCGGGTTAACACTTCACGGGGATGTTCCATTAAGAATTTTAATAGCTCAAATTCCTTCATCGTCAAGTCAATTGCCCGTCCGTTGTGTATTGCACGGCGAGTTGCTATGTCTAAAATTAGATCCCCAAAGCGTAATTGCTCCGTGGTATCCACATCGGGTTTTAAGTACAGGCGAATTAACTTCAAAAAGTCTTCTGAGCGGTAAGGTTTGAGGATGTAATCATCAGCTCCAGCTTCTAGACAAGCTACGCGATCGTCAACTGTATCCCTTGCCATTAAAATCAATACAGGCGATCGCATACCAGTGCTTCTGAGATTTTTGCACAATGAGAGTCCTGATTCTCCTGCTAGCATCCGGTCTAAAACAATTAAAGCAGGCTGGCGATCGCGGCAGTGCTGCAACCCACTATTCGCATCATGAGCCAAAATTGATTCATAGCCGGCTTCTTGCAAATCGCAAGCAAGCTGATTTGCTAAGTTATCATCGGTTTCAATCACCAAAACACAGGGATTTTGAGCAACTGTCATAAGAATTTAAGATATGGGCATGGGGCATGGGGCATGGGGCATAAGGCATGGGAGATGAGGGAGATGGGGGAGATGAGGAGCAGGGGAGCAAGGGAGCAAGGGAGCAGTAAGTTTTTCCCCTCTGCCCCTCTGCCCCTCTGCCCCTCTGCCCCTCCGCACCTCTGCCTCTTGTGCCCAATGCCCCATGCCCAATGCCCAATACCCAACGCTCCATGATTATGGTAATTCTACAGAAGTTGGTTTGGCGATATGTGGCAAGCCCCAACCTAATTTTTCTCGCAAAATTCGGAAAAACTCTGGCGGTTGCAGGCGAATAAATCGGACACTATATTGTGATCGCTCTATATATACTCGATCCTCTGGTAGTACGTAACACCCCCCATTCCCGTCCACCACCATCACCAGCCGAGGGATATTGACTGGGTAGATGTTGACCGATTCTGTGTCTGGAAACACCAATGCTCTAGAAGCTAGGGAATGTGGGCAAATGGGCACTAGCTGTAGAGCAGGGACCCCAGGAGTCACTACCGGGCCGCCAGCACTTAATGAATAAGCTGTAGAACCAGTCGGTGTAGAAACAATCACACCATCGGCTGCAATATCTACTGGTGCATGACGCCCTATGGCAATTTCAAAATGGCACATAGAGGTCAAAGGTTCCCGATGCAGCACCATTTCATTTAAGCAGAGAGCTTCCCACAGTACTGAATCCCCGCGAAACACTTTGACGGTGAGCATGGCTCGTTCTTCAATTTCATACTCACCCGCCATCGCCTGCTCTACTGCTTGGGGCAATTGATTGAGGAAAGTTTCTGTCAAAAATCCCATATGGCCGGTATTCACTGTTAACAGTGGGATACCACAGGGTGCTACCTGACGAGATGCTGCTAAAACAGTGCCATCTCCTCCTAACACCACTGCAAATTTCATATCTGAGTCAAAACCAGGGGGGGTTAGACCGTCTAAGGGGGTGTGGCACACAGGACTCTCAGGGTTAGAGTAGCCCAATATGCCACCGATACTCGATGTGACACAAACATCCCAACCGGCAGCGGTTAGCTTGTCTTTTAACTCGATAGCGACACGACCCGCTATCGGTTTTACGTCATTGTAGATAATGCCTGCTTTCGGCACACTCAAATATCCAAGTTTAGGCAATGCTCTGTATTATGTAATCGTTACACATTTTTGACCATGTAGTCATTAATTTAGCTAAATCCGGCAGAAGGTTGGGCTGTACCGCAAGTGTTCAGCACTAGTTAGTTCACAGTCAAATGCCTGGATTCAGCAGTCTAATGACTATTGGCTATTGGCTTTTGAAGATTGTTTAAAAGGAGTTTTTTTAGATTTCTGCTTTTTGTTTTTATTTTTTTCGTAGTCTAACTCTTTAAGCTTCTTCATAATTCGGCTGAAGTACTCTTGTAGATAGCTTTCTAGAGTTGTGGTTTGTTCTCGATCTAAGCCAAATACTGTGTAAACTTCATCCATTGAAGCATTTAATTGTTTACCACTAGCCAAGACTTCTGTAAACGCCAGTCTGTCGGCGATGTTCCATCCCCACTGAAAGAAGCGCATTAAGCCCCGCACAGCACGGAGTAAGTTTATTGGCATTCGTGTCACTCTGGCTTCTTTTCCAGATAAGCGTTCGCACAGGCTAATGATTTCTTCTGCACTCCATGCACGAGTACCTACTACGGGAAAAGCTTGGTTTTCTGTTTCTGGTACACTCAAGGCGCGGATAGCAAATTTAGCGATGTCCTGGGTGTCCATGTAGGCAATTGGAGAAGATTGACCAGTTACCCAAACCGGCTGTGCTTCCAAAATGGGAATCCCGTATTGACCGATTAACCCTTGCATAAAGCCAGCTAACCGCAAGATGGTGTAATTCAAGCCAGATTCAATCAAGAACAGTTCTGTACACCGCTTAATTTCCATCAGCGGCACTTCTGGGTATTTATCGGCATCTAAAATCGAGAAGAAGATAAAACGCTCTACACCTGCTGCCTTTGCGGCTTGAATTAATGCTACTTTACCGTCCCAGTCCACTTGTTTGATACTTTGTGAATCTGTAGGGCGAGATGTTGAAGCATCAATTACTTGGGTTACCCCTTCTAATGCTTCTGCTAAGGTGTCCGGGTAACGCAAACTTCCCGATACAAGCTCCGCACCCCATTCTTTCAGAAAAGCTGCTTTTTTAGTGCTGCGGACAAGACAGCGTACTTTATATCCCTCATCGATAGCACGACGAGCCACTTGTCTTCCTAAGGTGCCAGTGGCACCGACGATTAATAATGTCATGAGGGTTGTAATATATCTTAATGTTTTATGAAAAGAATCTTATCAGAATAACCTAATGCAAACAAAAGTTTACATTTTTTTCAGAAAATCAATTGAATTGAAGAAGCTCACGTGGAAGTTGCTGTCCGGTTAGCAGACAAGCTTTTTTCTGAGTTAGCTGTGAAAAAGGGAGTGGGGAGTGGGGAGTGGGGAGTGGGAGAGATGATAGTAATTCCTAGCTCCTAATAGACGCGATTCATCGCGTCTCTACCTCTATTCTTCTCCGCCTTGAATTTTCAGTAGTAATGCGCCTAAGCCCCAGCCGACGAAGATTAAACTGAAGGACAATAGAGCTGCATTCAAAATTTCGGCGCCCATTGGTGTGATTCTCCTTATGCAAATTAGTTTGTTGAAACTAGGTCTGCCAGAAGCTATTCAATAGTTGCTGTGGCATTAGACCTGTGTAAATAATTCTAAACTAGTTTAGCAGGTAATCCCTACTGGTTTTGGAGGCAATCTCTACTGTGGAAGGGGATGAGGGGGATGAGGGGGATGAGGGAGTTCTGGTGGCAGGGGAAAATATAATTATGAGAAAATTTTATGTATCACAATAATCAAGAGAATTTAGTCAATTTTGGCAAAGGAAATCGTCCGCGTTTGGCGCTGACGGTGGGAGATCCGGCGGGAATTGGCCCAGAGGTGATTTTGAAAGCTTTAGTAGAGCCGGAAATTAGTAAAAAATATGACGTTACTGTGGTGGGTAACCGTGATTTGCTGACACAGACTTATGAAGAACTGAATTTAGCTGAGAATTTAGCACCGTTGGCAAATCCAGAGCGGTTTCCAGTAATTGATGTGGAATTGAAGGCAGAAATTAAAAGTCAAATTATCCCAGGAGTCGGTAATGCAGCCAGTGGGGCGGCTAGTTTTGCCTATATGGAATATGCGATCGCCAAAACACTGGCTGGTAAATTTGATGGTATTGTCACAGGACCCATCGCTAAATCTGCTTGGAAAGCCGCAGGGTATAATTATCCAGGGCAAACGGAACTGCTGGCAGAAAAGTCTGGTGTCAAGCGCTTTGGGATGTTATTTGTAGCGCGATCGCCCCATACTAATTGGACACTCAGAGCTTTACTTGCTACCACACATATTCCCCTGTGTCAAGTAGCTGATACATTGACACCGCATTTGTTGACAGAGAAACTGGATTTGCTGGTGGAGTGTTTAAAGCAAGACTTTGGGATAGAGAAAGGGAGAATTGCGATCGCAGGTTTAAATCCCCACAGTGGCGAACAGGGACAATTAGGACATGAAGAACAAGATTGGTTAATTCCTTGGTTGGAGCAAGAGCGGCAAAATAGACCACAATTGCAACTAGATGGGCCGATACCGCCGGATACGATGTGGGTTAAGCCTGGTCAAGCTTGGTACGGCAATTCTCGCATTCAAAATCCAGCTGATGCTTACCTGGCACTTTACCACGACCAAGGCTTAATTCCTGTGAAGTTGATGGCGTTCGATCGAGCAGTTAATACTTCTATTGGGCTTCCTTTTGTGCGGACTTCACCCGATCATGGAACAGCATTTGATATTGCAGGTAAGGGAATTGCTGATGCTACAAGTATGAAAGCAGCGATACATTTAGCGGGTGAGTTCGTTAGTCAAAGGTTGGTGGCGAGAAAACTATGAATTATTTGATGATTCATAAATAAACTTGTCCAGAGAATCATGGAAGTGCAACCAAGAGAAATTAGAAATTACCTGACACCAGATGGTAAAAATATTTTTGATGACCAAAGAAAAAAGGATACAAGCCCCTGAATTTATTTCTGGAAAAGGTAAAAATATATAAGCCGATATACGAAGTACAAGGCTTATAACGTCCTTGTTTCAAGCCCCTGAATTTATTTATGGGGATTGTAATTTTGAATGCGTGAATTTTGAATTTTGAATTCGAGCGAAGCGAGTGACTGGCTTTATTCTCTGCGAGATCAAAGAGCAAAAGCTAAAATAAGAGCCAGACTTGACCGAGTTGAAAATGGTAATTTAGGTGATTGTAAGTCACTTGGAGAAGGTGTTTTTGAATTGAGAATCGATTATGGACCAGGTTACCGCATATACTTTGGACAAGAAGGGATAACAATTATTATTCTTTTGTGTGGTGGAGATAAAAGCACTCAGGAACAAGATATTGGTAAAGCTCAGGAATATTGGAAAGACTATAGGAGTAGAGATAATGCCTAGAAGTGTAAGCTATCACGCAGGACTAATTAAACATCTACAAGACCCACTAGAAGCAGCATCTTATATCGAAGTAGTTCTAGAAGAGGGAGACCCTAAAATGTTAGTAAAAGCGCTCACAAATTTGATTGAGGCACAGGGTGGAATTGATCGGTTTTCAGCAGAAATTAAGCAATGCTACGAGCAACTTGACTTGATGTTATCTGAGCAAGGAGAAATTAAATTTTATTGTCTGAGTAAATTACTGGATGCATTGGGATTACAGCTAGCAGTAACAGTGAAGTCAGCTTGAAACTTGTATATCTTGCAGTTTTGCCACCATTTCTGCACGCGCTGAAACTTTCAATTTACGAAACATTCTCTTTAAAGCTTGCTTGACAGAATTTTGGGTAATCCACAGTTTTTCCCCAATTTCTGCATTTGTTAATCCCTGCGCCACCAATTCGGCAATTTCTAATTCACGCGCTGTTAGAAGACTTGCAAAAAGGGAATTAGATGTTTTTGGTTTCGCCCGTAGGGTTGCCATTTTAGATGACAAATGAATGCATAAAGCACTCAAGTCAGCTAAATCATTGCCATTAAAAGGGGGATTTCCCTTGTCGCGGGCTAGGTTAAGGGTTCCAATCAGACGACCATCGCAAACAATTGGCCCAGTCATGACGTGTTCGTGGTCATGGCGGGAGCAAAAATGCTTCCAGTCTCCTGGAGATAATAATAATTGCTCGTGGGCGGGGGCGTGACGCTCAACTACATAGCGTCCCACTGGATTGCTCTCTAAGCATACTGCCGGAATGCCCGAAACATCAATCTCAGGGGTTGGTTGTTCATCGAGGAGATATATACCCCAATTTTGCACGCCAAAATGCTCGCTAATTTTGTCCGTCAGAGCTAGTCTTAATTCTTGCTCATTCCCGACATTAGCGATCGCATGAAATACGGCGTGAAGAGAATTAACCATAAGTGTACCCAGTTGGGGACTATCCAAGCCTCAACAATTACTTCTATGCTAATACCAAGGAAACTAAAACGCTAATTATAGTAGCGACTAGGAGAAGCACATGACAGTTACACAACTCTCTGCTCAGGAACTTTTCCGGGCTGCTTATGAGAACCGCTATACTTGGGACAAAAATTTCCCCGGTTATACCGCAAATATTACTTTTAAGCATGATGATAAAGTCTTCACAGGCAAAGTAATTATCAGCGCCAATCTCAAAGCCGAAGTTTTGGACGTAGAGGACGAGTCCGCAAAGCAAGCAATTCACGGCCAAGCGTGGGAAATCGCCATTCACCGCGTCCGTCGCAGCTTTGAAGATACCCACAGCGCCAATACCTTTAGCTATGGTAAGACTGACGAAACTGGTGCAGTTGAACTTTTAATGGGTGGTAAGGCCCAGGGCGATAAATATAAAGTCCGCAATAATGAAGTGTGCCATGTTCACCGTCTCATCCACGGTATTTACGTAACAATTGACACCTTCAGAAGTCACGATACTGGCGAAGGTTACTTGTCCCACACCTATGATTCTGTTTACCATGACCCCAAAACTGGGGAACAAAAAGGCGGTAGAAGTGAATTTATCGATGAGTATGAAAAAGTTGGTGACTATTTCATCTTAAATCGTCGGGAAATTCGCACTCAAATAGATGGACAAGTATCGATTCAAGAATTTGTTTTCTCTGATATCAAATTGTTGGAACCTGTTGCTGCTTAAGCTGTGTTTTGCATGATAAATCAAAGCGATCGCTCTTTATTTTATAGGAGCGATCGCTTTGATTTTTTGGTGCTTTTTCTCAGGAAGATTGAAAGGCGATCGCCTCAGATATAGAAACTTCTTTGAAGCTGTCCGAACCAAACATCGCAAAGGTTGTTAAAGAGACTTACGAGCGAAATGCGGTTGTTGGAGCCGTTTGTCATGGTCCGGTATCTTTGCTGAACGTCAAGATGAGTAACGATGCTTATTTGCTCGCTGGAAAGAATATTAGTTCATTTACGAACGACGAAGAAGAAAACTACGCTAAAGCCGATGTGCCTTTCGAGTTGGAAACGGCCCTTACCCAACAAGGCGCAATCTTCCACAAAACTGAGCCTTGGCAGGCATTCAGCATTGCCGACGGGAATCTCGTCACCGGCCAGAATCCCGCTTCTGCCAAAGGCGTTGCAGAAAAAATGATCGAACTCCTGGAAGCTCCCTAGCGGCTGAAATGCCTACGAGTGCATCTGCTCTATCACCCGTTCGATGATTAGCCGATCAAGAAGCCCGCAGTGATAATAGCTGTGGGCTTCGGTTTAAGGGTTTTCCATAATATACTTTTGACTTTTGATTTCACGGCGGTACTAACCCATACCATCCATCACTGGATGAAAGTAGAAGGCAAATCCCAATACTGTATAGGCAGCTAATAATAAAGTGCCTTCGAGCCAATTAGACCTACCATCGGAACTAATAGTATTTGCAATCAACACAGACACAACCACAGCCACTAATTCAAAGGGTTTGAAATCCAAATCCATTGGCTGACCAAATACTAATCCTGCTATCACCAACACAGGCGCGACAAATAGGGCAATCTGCATACTCGATCCCACAGCCACGGAAAGGGAAAGATCCATTTTATCTTTCATTGCTACGGTGACTGCTGTGGCGTGTTCAGCAGCATTACCAATGATGGGAACTAATATGACCCCTGTAAACAATGATGTCAAGCCTAGCTGGGATGTAGCCACTTCCAGAGAATCAACCAGCATTTCTGACTCGACTGCCACCAACAAAGTGCATACTAGCAGCACACCAGCCCACAACGCAACATTGGGTTTGGTATGGGAAATTTCCTCTTCTTCTGTTTCTGCCACACCCACATCATATAAATAGGAGTGAGTTTTCATGGAAAACAGCAGCGTTAGGGCGTAAACCAGGATTAATACCACCGCAACGGCAACAGAGAGATATTGCAGCGTTTGTTCGTTAACTCCTTTGGCGGTGTAGTTCATCGCTGTGGGCAACAAAATGGCAATCACAGCCAAATTCATCGAAGCAGCATTCACCCGCGCCACAATTGGCTGAAATGTTTGTTCTTTGTAACGCAGTCCTCCCAAAAGCATGGAAAGACCCATCACCAGTAGTAAGTTGCCGATAATCGATCCCGTGATACTGGCTTTGACTACATCTATCAAACCAGCCTTTAGAGCTACTAGCGCTATGATCAGTTCTGTAGCATTGCCAAAAGTGGCGTTTAATAAACCCCCTAATGACGGCCCCACTACTACAGCAATTTCTTCTGTGGCCGTTCCCATCCAAGCCGCTAAAGGCAAAATCGCTAATCCAGCTGTAATGAAAACGATCAGTTCTCCCCACTCCAGAAAGTGGGCTGCTAGAGAAACTGGGATAAACAGTAATAAAACAAGAAAAATTATGTTTTTAGTTGACATTTGTTGCTTTGAGTTGACGGTATCATTCACAGCGGGTAGTCCTAAATTTTAAATTTGGAGTGTTGATTGAAGAAGAATACAAAATTCAGAATTCAGAATTCAGAATCAATAAGTGGGGAATTCCCACCTACCACTCATCATTCCCATAGGATACTCTCAACCGTCTGTACACCAATTCAGAGATTTTACTGTTTTCAGTTTACTCCTGTGGATGTTATGTAAAATAATGTTGCCATTTAAGAAGTTCTCGTAATCTTTTGTTGCAAAAGTATGAAATGGATTCAGAGTATTACACCAAAAATGGGGTTTAATATATTAAAAGACAATTAAAATTTTGATTAGCGCTGCTAACCAGAAAACCCCTAACTGAGGCGTTGTCCAATGGCTAATCACTTTGAGCCTTCAGGGAAAGGGCTGTGCGATAACGCAGATTTCCCACTACACTAAGACCGCGTTCTCAAAAATTTGGTTGTATTTGATAGTTGTTGTTTATACCGGATTTTGTGTTCAAGCTATTGTAGAAACGTTCATGCACAAAATTGAACGGTGCAACTGCAAGTTTTTTGTTTTGGATATATATACATGACTTCTGCTGCTCAAATGCCAGCTAACTCTGGCTCAACGTTAACATTACATTCAGATTCCCACAACACCAAAGAGACTGATCCCCTGAGAACAGCTCGTGGTGTTTATGTGACGGTGCATGGTCATTTTTACCAGCCACCGAGGGAAAACCCTTATCTGGACGCGATTGAACGCCAACCGAGCGCTGCACCTTTCCATGACTGGAATGAGCGGATTCATTGGGAATGCTATCGTCCGAATGCCTTTGCCAGAGTGCTAAATGACCGAGGCGAAGTGGCGGGGATCGTTAATAATTACGAGTATTTTAGTTTTAATATCGGTCCAACGCTGATGTCGTGGCTAGAACGCTACGACATGGAGGTTTATCAGCGGATTTTGGAGGCGGATGCCAAGAGTAGTCAACGTTTGCATGGTCATGGAAATGCGATCGCGCAAGTATACAATCACATCATCATGCCTCTGGCGAACGAACGCGACAAATATACCCAAATTCGCTGGGGTAAAGAAGACTTCCGTTCCCGCTTCGGACGCGATCCCGAAGGTATATGGTTAGCAGAAACCGGTGTGGACTACCCCACTCTAGAAGCTTTAGTTGCTGAAGGTATTCGCTTCGTTATCCTTGCACCGTCTCAGGCGTTGCGTTGTCGTCCCCTCCCCACTAAAGATAATCACAATCCTGAATGGTGTGAAGTCGGCGGTAGTCAGATCGATCCCACCCGCCCCTATCGTTGTTATTTGAAGCCCACACTGGACACTTCATCTTCACCTCTAAGTACGATCCCCGATAGCCCCAAGGATGGAAGTAGGGAAGGATTACCCTATATTGATATCTTCTTTTACGATGGTCCGATATCGCGGGACATGGGTTTTAGTGATGTGGTTTATAATTCCAATCGCTTTGCTGGGCGTATTGGTTCAGCGGTGCGTGGGGATCATCGTCCAGCACAGTTGATTTCTGTGGCTACAGATGGCGAAACCTTTGGACATCACAAGAAAGGAACTGAAAAAACTTTAGCCTACGCCTTCACAACAGAATTTCCCCAGCAGGGTTGGACGGTAACGAACTTTGCCCACTACCTGAGCTTAAATTCTCCCTCTTGGGAAGTGGAATTGAAGTCAGTCACAGCTTGGAGTTGCGCCCACGGTGTAGACAGATGGCAGGATGACTGTGGTTGCGGTGGAGAAGGTGGCGTTTGGCATCAAAAATGGCGTCGTCCGTTGCGGGATGCTCTGAATTGGCTGCGGGATCAGCTAATTGAGGTCTATGAGGAATATGGAAGGCTGTTATTCCGCGATCCTTGGCAAGCACGGGATGAATATATTCAAGTGATGCGCGATCGCTCAAGCGCCAATGTCAACCGTTTCCTCTCGCGCCATCAAACCCACAAACTAACAGCCGCCGAACAAGTAGACGCCCTGCGCTTGTTGGAAATGCAACGTCATGCTTTGTTGATGTTCACTAGTTGTGGCTGGTTTTTTGAAGAAATTTCCCGTCCAGAGGGGACGCAGATTCTCCGCTACGCCTCCCGTGCTTTGGAATTGGCAGGGGAAGTAGCAGGGGTACAGTTAGAAAAAGACTTCGTAAAACATCTTGGCCTAGCCCCCAGTAATGTCGATCAGTTCAAACATGGCGGTGAAATTTATCGCCAACAGGTACTCACTGCCCAACTTGGTTTTAAACAAGTAGCAGCCCACTATGCCATGAGTTCCCTATTTACAAATCAGGGATCGACAATGGGCGCTGGGCATTCAACACTGGGCACCCAGACAAAGCGGGTTTATTGCTACGCCGTCAATGAGCTAGATTACCGACTCCAACACATGGGATCGCTAACTTTGGCTGTGGGCAATTTAAAGCTGGTATCAGAGATTACTTGGGAAAGCGAGCATTTAGTGTTTGCTGTTCTGCATTTGGGAGGTTGGGATTTCCACTGCTGCATTCAACAATTTACTGGGCGGCGTGACTACAGCCAATTAAAAGAAAAGGTGTTTGGGGCGCTGCAACAAGGCAGTGCGGCTCATACTATTTTGGCAATGACGCAGTTCTTTGGCGAAGAAACTTTCAGCTTGGAAAATCTATTTGCTGAAGAACGCCACCGGATTATGCGGCTGCTGAGTCAGGAAACACTGACACGATTAGGACAACTTTATACCCAAGCTTACCGCGATAATTATGGTGTGCTGATGGCGTTTCATCGAGATGAAATACCAGTTCCCCAGGAATTGCAGGTAGCAGCCCAGATAGCTTTGGGGCATCGCTGTTTGATGACATTGCGATCGCTTGAGCAAGATATCACCGAATCGCAAATGCGTTGGAATCACATAGTAGAATTGGAGGCGATCGCCACAGAAGCAAAACATCTGCGTTGTCAGTTGAATATTCCCGACGGCAAGCAGATATTAGAACAGTTAATTGTGCGATCGCTTTGGCAATTGTTGCATGATGCCAATGGTAGCTTTAATGCAGAGATCCACCAGTTGGAGCGGTTGATTGATATCGGGGATCAATTAAATATTGATATTTCTTTGCATCGATCCCAAGAATTATATTTTAGTTGTCTGCACAGTCAGATAATACCTTTATGTCTTACCACCCTTAGCAACGAAGAAGATATGCATCAGTGTCGACAGTTGCTCAAGTTGGGCAAAAAGTTAGCCGTTGATGTCAGTATGATTTTAAATCAGTTGCCATAACCGTAGGGGCGCACAGCTGGGCATTGGTGTCAACTTAAGCTCAAACCTTTGTTCCACAACCGTTTTACCCCACCCCTCAATCCCCTCCCCGAAGATCGGGGAGGGGAGGTTTTGCGTCAGCAAAGCCGGGGTGGGGTGACTCCGGATTGATTGGTAATTGAGTAAGTTTGCTCTAACGTCATTACAAGGTTTTTACGTTAAGTTGACACCAATGACAGCTGGGCGCTAATATCCCTCTTCTGTCACTTTCCGGGTATTCTGAATAAAAGAATAAAAAAATAAAACCCTGAAAGGTAAGTAGGGCAATGGATGTAGAATTACAAATCTTGAAACATTTGGCAAGAGATGCTCACC
>JAHHHB010000008.1 GCA_019359545.1 Desmonostoc geniculatum HA4340-LM1
GTAATTGATGGTGTTCAAGCTAGAGGAGAAAAAGGCAACTACAGTACAGAGCGTGTAAAATTTAACTTCGACCCTTCTCCTTAACTTTTCGTTACATAGTTGTAATTTTTTTCGCCCACCTACTTAAATTAGCAAATTTTTTTTGAGTGGTGTGATAGGAAAGCGATCGCAGTTGGGTAAGTTACATCTAGAACACACAAGCACTTCCTACCCCAGGGAAAACACTTATGAAAAGCGAATTGAAAGCAAAATTTCTCCAACACATCATCGGCAAAAAAAAGGAAAACGAAGGTTTCACACTTATTGAATTACTTGTAGTAATTATTATTATCGGGATTTTGTCCGCTATTGCTCTACCTTCTTTCTTGAACCAAGCCAACAAAGGTAAGCAATCAGAAGCCAAACAGTACTCCGGTTCCATGAACCGCGCTCAACAAGCATACTTCCTAGAAAATGGTTCATTCACTACCGAGCTGAATTCATTAGGGATGGGTATTAGAAGCCAAACCGAGAACTACGTATACGAAATTACTGGAGATGGGACTGGCGTTGGTAACAATGGTTACTCTCTGAAAGCACCACTTAAATCCTATTTAGGTGTTGTAGCTTTGTCTATACAATCAGGTACTAGTGAAGCAACCACTTTAGCAGTTTTGTGTGAGTCTGATGCAGTTGGTGCGCTTTCAGCAGGAGTCAATCCAGCATTTGGTGGCACTCCAACAGAACCTTCTTGTCCATCAAACTTCTCGCCACTGAAGTCTAAGTAGAATCCTTAGCCGGATCAAATTGATTGAAACATTCATGGAGTGGGTAGTATGTACTACCCACTTTGATTTTTTTTAAATTACTGCAATAGTACTCTCTTAAAAATTCTTAGCTATGACTTCTGTGCAACTTCGTACTAATATCTCCTCACTAGAGCAGCAAGCTCAACAATATTTCATTAAAGGTAACTATAATCAAGCTGCTAGCTACTATGAACAAGCTATTGAAACAGAACCAGAAGTGAAATCTCACTACTGGAACTTAGGATTAATATTGCTATTGCAGGGACAAGAGACAGAAGCACAGATGACTTGGCTGCTAGGTATAGGTGAGGGAGAAGCCCAAGAGGTTGAGCGGTGGACAGTTGAATTGATAGAGGTTCTGCAAACTGAAGCTGAACGCAGAATGACGTTAGCAGACTATAAAATTGCTTGGGCAATTCGCCAGCATATCCGGGAAATAAATCCCATAGATGTTAACAATCTCTTGTATTTGATTGAGCTAGCTATCAAACAGGAAACACTTATTGATGATGAATTAACTTCTCTAGGGGTAATTGAGTTAATTCAGTCAGAACCAACTGTAGATATTCAGTTATTGTTTCATGTGTTGGAGAGGATTCTTAATTACGCTCCTTTGCATCCCGCAGTTCCAGCATTTGCAGAAGCTTGTCTAGTTCACGTTCACGAGCCTCAATCTTTCATTAAAATTTTACTTCCAGCTACAATTCAAATTGCCCACTCAATGCGGCAACCAAAAATTGCGGCATTACTCCTTGAGCTATTTTTACGTCTCGAACCTGAAAATCTAGCAATTTTGCGCCATTTGGCTGCTTTTTATATCAAAGCCAATGATTATTCTAAAGGGATAGAAGTAGCAAAGTTATGCTACTCGCTATCAAATACATTAATTGATCAAATTTTTGCAATACACCTACTCCATCGAGGATTAATGGATTCTCCTGATTATTGGGAAGAAGCCTGTGAAGTTTTTCAAAAGCAGCAAAATCTGATGATGTTACTGTTAGAAGAAAAATCTTTATCCCTGCGTTCAAATGAGGTTCTACATCTCTTTAATTCCAACTATTTTGCTCCATATTTACAAGATAATATTCAAAAAAATAGATATATTCAGAATCAAATTGCCCATCTTTGTCAGCTTAATGTAGAAACCTATGCTAGCCAAGAAGTACAGCGATATCAACAGCGAACTTCCAAAGGGCGAAATAGCAAACTAAAAATTGGATACTTGTCGCATTGTTTATCTAGGCATTCAGTCGGCTGGTTAGCGCGGTGGTTGATTCAGCATCAAAACCGCGAACAATTTGACATATATGGTTATTTTATAAATTATAAACAGATAAACGATCCGCTACAAGAATGGTATGTTCAGCAATTCAGTCAAGCTTATAAAGGTGGAATTTATAGTGATGATATCGCTGAAAAAATTTACCAAGATGAAATTGATATTTTAATCGATTTGGATAGCATCACTCTAGATGTAACTTGTGAAATCATGGCGCTAAAACCTGCACCTGTGCAAGTAACATGGTTAGGTTGGGATGCTTCGGGAATACCAGCAGTTGATTACTTTATTGCCGATCCTTATGTTTTGCCAGAATCTGCTCAGGAGTACTATACAGAAAAAATCTGGAGATTGCCCCAAACTTATATAGCTGTGGATGGTTTTGAGGTGGGTGTACCAACTCTACGCCGGGATTCTTTAGATATTCCTGGTGATGCTGTGGTCTATCTCAGCGCTCAGAGAGGATTTAAGCGACACCCTGATACAGCAAGACTGCAAATGAAAATTATCAAAGAAGTTCCTAATAGCTATTTTTTGATTAAAGGGTTAGCAGATTCTGAAGCCGTGCAGAAATTTTTTATACAGCTAGCAGAGGAAGAGGGTGTGGAATGCGATCGCCTACGATTTTTACCTCAAGATTCCTCTGAGGCTGTCCACAGAGCAAATTTAACTATTGCTGATGTCGTATTAGATACTTTTCCCTACAACGGAGCTACGACAACTCTAGAAACACTCTGGATGGGTATCCCCTTAGTAACCAGAGTTGGACAGCAATTTGCCGCTCGTAATAGCTACACTATGATGATGAATGTAGGTGTGACAGAAGGTATTGCTTGGACAGATGAAGAATATGTAGAGTGGGGTGTGCGCTTGGGGAAAGATGAAGCTTTACGCCAGCAGGTGGCTTTGAAACTGAAAGCATCTCGACAAACAGCACCCCTGTGGAATGGTAAGCAGTTTACCTGTGAAATGGAGAAGGCTTACCAACAGATGTGGCAGAACTATATTGATAAAAAATAAGCTCGTAGTAATGTAGGACTTACGCAAGTGTCACAAAAAATTAAAACTTTTAGTTTGTAGTAAGGGCTTCAGCCCTGATTTTGAGGACTAAAGTCCTCACTACAAACTAAAAATAATATACCAGTTGCATAAGTCCTATAAGGGATTTAGCCCTTACTACAAACATTAAAAATTATCCCAATCTTTACCATAATCTTGGACTGGATATTGAGTCCAACAATCACGCAGCCATTGCCGTCCACAAGCTTGTAAATACCAATGAACACTACTATTAACCCAGTCATAAGGAGATTTGACTAAACCATGTTTAACTGGGTTGTAATGAATATAGTTAACAGTTGTATAGTAATGTCTTTCCGAGCGAATACCACGATCGCTCCAACGATACCAAATTTTTCTCTTAATAATATTGTCCTCTATATTCCACTGTCGAGAAAGCGCACCATGTATTCTACGAAACAATTCACCTAATACATCAAAATTTTCAACATAAACCAGTAGATGATAGTGATTAGGTAAAACAACCCAAGCACAAATTCTTAAGTTCGTAGTGAGCGCTTCAGCGCTTCTCTGTTCATTTACACTCTGACCAAACCGATCAAAAATCATATCTAGCAATTGCTGACGACGAGATTCAGTGTGTATATGACACTGATGTTCATAACAAGCTACCGTTAATAAATAAAATTGCTTATATTGTACAAGATGTGGTGGAGAGTGGGGTGGATAACCCTGGCTTAAGCGATATTTAACTAGTTCAGCTTTTTGTTCTGCTGTGAGCTTCCGATATTCATACATAGATTTTTTTAAGCACTGAAGTGCTTACTACAAACAATTCAAAAGTTCGTAGTGAGGACTTTAGTCCTCCTCCTCTTTAATTACAAATTTAAGCACTGAAGTGCTGACTACAAACAATTCAAAAGTTCGTAGTGAGGACTTTAGTCCTCTTCCTCTGTAATTACAAATTTAAGCACTGAAGTGCTGACTACAAACTTCTTTATAAAAGGCTTCTAAACCTACGACACAAGCTTTATCATCAAAAAGACGATCGTGATTTTGGCTCATTCTTCCCGCAATATTGCTTCGCAAAGCTGGAGCTAGTCCTAATTTGACAGCAATTTCAATATATTCTGCTTCATTTTCAGCAATGGTATCTGTCACTCCTAACATTTTGAGGAAGCTGTCAGAGTGACGACCCCGCATAAATTCTCCTGGACAGGTAACAATAGGGAGATTACAAGCGATCGCTTCTAAGCTAGTATTACCACCAGACCATGTAAATGTATCTAGATAAACATCTGAAAGTAAGTTAATCATTAGATAATCTAGTCGCTCTGGAATACTGAGAAACACACAATAATCTTCACTGTTCAAACCAATAGCAGCAAAAGCCCGCTTCAGGCGTTGCTTAAGTAAAGTACCACGCAAAAACACAAATTTAGCTTGCGGAACGCGATGAGCAATTTCTGCAAAAATAAAATCATATTGCGGTAGATACTTGAAAGGAGCTTGGCAGCATAAATAGATAACTGCATCATCTGATAGCTGAAAATCTGAGCGAGTTTTGATAACTGGCGGAATATATGGTTTAGGATAAGAAACGCCGATATTAGGCAAACGAATTAATTTTTCTGAATAATGCTCTTGGGCATTTTCAGGTTCCATTAACTCACTAGATAAAAAGTAATCAATTGTAGGTAGGCCAGTTGTTACCGGATGTCCCCAAGCTGTACATTGCACAGGCGCAAGCCGCAAACCTGCCATTTGCATCGTTTGCGGATTCATCCCAATTTCAGGAAAAACTAAAATGTGCAGCTTATCAGAAATTATCTGTTCACAAGCTGCTGATAAATTATGAGGAATATGATGGAAAACATCACTATATTCTTGAAATTTTTGGGTAATTGCATCTGGCTCATCTCCTGTGTAATAACAGTAGATTTCAAAGCTTTCATGATTGCTCTGACGCAACCAACCTGTTAACCAAAGTGTTCCACTATAAGAATGCAGGTAATGTGAAACGTAACCAATGCGAATTTTTTCTTGATGCTGAAGTTTAGGTATTAATAAAGGTACAGACCATTGAGGAAAGTTAGCAGCCATAATTTTATGTACTAACTTGCCATATTGAGTTTGTAACTCTAGATCATTTTGTGCTTGATATGATAGGTAAAAGTTAGTGAGCCGACCTATACCTGCTAAAGCACTATGTTGATCTTCTATAGTTTTAAGAGACGTATGCTGAATTAAATATTGCAGTCCTTGAGTAAAGCGCTGACGATAAAAGTTAATTTCCTCTTGATTTTCGTATATTGATGGAACTGTTAAATGTTTGAGGATTTGAAAAGTATAATCATTAGATAAGCAGTTAGCAGCATTCTCTGCACTGAAAATAGCTTCTTGAATACGTCCATTCCGCCGTAAATCAATAATTAATGAAAAATGTAGCCTTCCATCTGTAGGGTAAAGCTTAATTCCTTTCTGGAGAGTATTAAAATATTCATCTAGCAGGTTTAACTGTCTATAGCAATAGCTTAAGTTCCAATAAATATCTGCATCACCGGATTGGATTTCTAGGAGTTTTTGATATTGCGCGATGGCTTCTTGCCATCTTCCCTGACTGAAGAATTTATTGCTCAAGCAAAAAAAAACTGTTCAGCTTGTATTTGGCTAAAGTCTTCTATTTCGTAAGATGTCAGAGTTTCTGCTTTTGCTTGCTTCAGTGCGTTTGTATCTTCACATTCTAAAACAATTCTTGCATAGACACGAGGTAGCAAAGCTTTCCATTGAATATCAGCCAAATTTCCAACTAGAGAAATTTCTAACCCTTCAGTAACATCTAAATCTTCTTCCACCAAAAGATTCATAACCACACTAGATAAAAACATTTCTGCATCTTCGACAGCCATATTAGCTGTATGGATAATTAGAGTAATTTTTTCGCTGTCAGGATGAGTTGCTAATGATTGAATCACCTGTTGTAACTCTAAACCTAGTTCATCCTCTGGTTGCGTCCAATCAGGGAAAATAATATAGTTAATTTCTCTCAGATTTAAGCTAGATAAATCAAATTCGGAATTTAATAGTGTTTGTAATCTTTTTCTCATCTCTTGAGCAGGAACAAAGTTAGGCACAGAATGGCTTAGCTTATCTAACGCTTGTTGCAGTATAGAAGTTTCCTGAAGATGCTCTGCTGCTTGGGCTAAATACCAAAATGCACGCCAATGATTACAACCAAATCGAATGGAATTGATAAACTGTCCCATTGCTTCTGAAGTTTTTCCCTGACGTTCCAAGATTAACCCTACCCATAACCTTAAATAACCATCTTGGGGATAGTGATTAAGATATTGAACTACTCCACCCTCTCCTAATCCTAAAAGAGTAGAAGAATTAGCTATTTTTTCCTCAGCAGCAAATAATTGATTAATATCTTCAGAAGTTAAACTTGTAATAAATTGCGGTGCGGTATCTTCTATAGACTCAATAAATGTTTTTGAACCTTCAAATTGTGTAGGGATCTCAACTACATCAAGAAGAGATACAGGTTCATCTAACAAACTACCATCAACAGGAATACTCCATTGTCTCGTTCTTTTGGGTGTTTCCATCAAGCGGTGATAGATGGGATTTAGCTGTTTAGCAGCATTTTCTGCACCAAAGATTTGCTCGGCGTATTGCTTGGCATTTTTGCCTAGTCTTAATCTTTCTTGGGGATTGTGATAAAGGTATTCTAAGGCTTGACTATATTCTAATTCACTATTGACAACTAAGCCTGTGTAGTTATCAATCACTAATTTTTTAATACCACCGTGGGGAAAAACTATTGCAGGTATTCCGGCGTACATTACTTCTTGTAAATTTAATTCAGCCGCAGCATAAGTATCTTCACATAACGGATAACCATAAACATCAAATTCAGAAATTACTGAGCTAATATCTTCGACAAAACCACGAAAATCAAATTTATTTAATGAGTCCAATGCTGAGGCTTGTTGCTGTAATAAATTAATATTTCCACCACCACAGAGAATAAATTTAACATGGGGGATATTAGCTTTAGCACTCATAGAGATATACTCAGGGTGCATTTTACTAAAAGCTAAAGCTCCCATATAGCCAACATTAAAAGTATCGTGGGGTTTGGGTTGAATATTTTGAACTCTTTCAAAATCAGCCGCATCGTAAACCATGCCAACTTTTTTCTGTCTTATTTCTGGTGCTAATTGTCGCACTACGGGTAAGTCATAAGAATGGGGATTACAAGGAATAGCAAAGTCAGCATAATTAATTAAATCACGAGTAATCACCTGTGGGGCGCTATCTCCTGAAACATGAAACCAGATAATTAACCTTGTGGGCGGTAATTCTGAATGCAGAAAGGAGAACATCTGGGGATTATTCCAGTAGTGAATATGCACTAAATCAGCTTCAGCAATGAATTTATTACGAGCAATTACGTCAACTGGATTAACAAATTTCATCCCACCTAATTCTGCTAATTCCACTGCACTAGGAGTAGCTTCTTTAAGGGAAATAACTTGATGTTGCAATTGCTCGTGTAAACGGGATGAATATTTAGAAATGGCAATCATGGAGCGAGCAGCACCACCGAGACAAAGAAAGTCAATAATATGTAAAACTTTAATCATTGAATTGAAATTTTTAATTTAATTACTAGTACAGTACGGCGGAAATAAACCAACCATTTGAAATGTCTAGAACCCTTATACCAATTCTCTGTGAAGCTGCACATTATTTTGACCCCTCCCAACCTCCCCAAGGCATCGGGGAGGTGCCGCAGGCGGTGGGGTTCTTTCTATGCGTCTTCATAAAGAATTGGTATTACGCAATCATAATTACGAATTACGAATTACGAATTACGCCTTGTGGTACTAGGTTTACGATAGATTTTCAGAGAAGAGAATACTCCCGGAATAATCGGTAAATAGGCTTGAGTTTGAGTTGGATCATCAGGATACAACAAAGGTACTTCGATAATTTCGCAATGATAAGTATTTTCCATTAATTCTTGGCAAGCCTGTCTGATACCAGGTTCATTTCCTCCATGATGAAAAAGGATTGAGGAGCTATTTTGCTCATCCAGAGGAGGTAAATAATCATGGAAAATCATTAAACCACCGGGAGCAAGTAAGGGATAATAGTTCATAATATCTCGTTTCACACCTTCATAAGAATGATCGCCATCTACAAAAATGTAAGGTGGATAGTTACGATCTCGCTCAAAGATAGTCTCTAATTGAGCTAAAGCATCATGGGAAAACATTCTCAAATGAGTAATTTTTGAGGGTAAGTTATCCAATACTAATTTTAATTGGGGGTGTAATCCTGGATCAATCGCCCATCCTTCTAAGTCATTATGCTCTCTGATTAGGGCTTTTTGATTCAAAAATAAGGAACTTCCTGCAAAAGAGCCGATCTCCACAAATCGGCAAGGAGAAGAACTAGTTGGTAAAAGTTTACGCATAGCATAATATAGCTGAAAACGCTCATTCTTCGACATTTGACTTTGAATACCGTACTTCACAGGATCATCTTGGTCAAATTCTTCAATTAATGACTTTTCAAACACTGGATTAATGGCAAATTTGTGTGGGCAATTAAACCAAACTCCTGTACTGTCTATTTGACGAAGCTCAAATTTTAGTTGACGCTCGGCTTCAAATTCATGTAGGGCTTGACGACATCCTTCCCAAAAACCATAATCATCTACCTGTACAAATCCATCATTGGAAATGCGATCATAGAAATTATTAATTATGGTTTTAGTAGATTCGTACCAATCACCATCCATGTGCAGAAAGGCAATCATCCCTACTGCATCTCTCATTTGTGGTAAGGTATCTTCAAAATAACCTTTAACTAACTGGACAATATCACCAACGCCCAGTTTATTGCAGACTTCCTTTACACTAGCTTCTGGTGCGGCACAAGTACCTGTACCCCATCCCGTTACCTCAGCAAGAATACCATTAGACTTATCTTTTTCTGTCGGTGCTGGCATTCCATCAAAAGAGTCAAAGGCATAAACCCAACGGGGTTGTCTGGTATGGCGTTTAATCACTGCGGCTACAAGCGCTGTTGAACCTCCAGCTGCAACTCCACACTCGACAAAGTTACCGGGGATATTTTCTACACAAATTCTTTTGATGAGCGTAAATAGTGAATATAGTCTCGCCTCACTCAGCATTGTATAAGGTTGAATTAACCTATATAATTCTTGAAATTCCGAGTCTTGGATATTACTAGATACAAATTCAGGATATTGATTTAATAATTGCTTGAGAAAATTATCAGCTTGATTATTTTCGGGGAAATAGCGTAACTCTTCATACAAGGCTTGAATGGAAGCGGCGGGTTGTCTCATTTGCAAAAAACATTTTGCCCTTAAATAATCTAAACCCATAATGGGCTGTTTTAAAGCTTTGGCATCATTTAAGCTTTTAAAAGCTTCTTCAAGTTGATTATTATTTAAAGCATGATTTACTTTTTGAATAAAATCATTATTCTTATTAAACTCTTTTGAAGCAGATAAATTTAAAGATTTAATATTTGCTGGTGTCAGCTTTTTTAGATAACCATTGGTTGCCCAAGTCAAGTTATAAGCAAAAAAGTCACAATATTCACCATCAATCTCATACTCGTTGTTGTATTCAGCCAGAAAACCTTTCAAGGCTTGATGTGGCCCACTGTTATAAAACTTATCCTGAATAATATCGGAAATAATCCCATCTTCGATCACAATATATTCTTCTTGCTCAAGATATGGATGGAAAAAATCTAAAACTGCCTTACTTGTTTGATAGGAATGATCCGCATCTTCTATTACTAATAAAGGCCGAGGTAATTGCCTTAAGAAATCGGGAGAAAAATTTTCTTGTAAATTTTGTCCATCTCCTTCCATAAATGTGACATTATGATGAGAATATTTTGTCACCTTTACAATATCCACAGAGTAAACATGACCTTCAATACCAAAATTATTCAATAAATCCCCAAACCATAATGCACTACCACCACTTTTTGAGCCAATTTCAATAATAGTGCGAGGCTTTAAATTCCAAATTAAGACAGGATAGATAGCATAATCAAAGGGGTTTTTTTGTGTTGCTACACCACGATAAGAATAATTATGAAGACTATTTTGAATAGACATCATTAAATCATAGGGTAAGGCTGTATTCCATGTTCTTTGATGATTAGGAATATTAACCTTTTGCGGTTTAATTAATGCTTTTTTTAGGGATGCAACCTGTTGTTGTGCTTGAATATGTTCAGGATTATATTCTAATTCTTTTTGGGCTGCTTCCAGTGCTTCTTCATATCTAGCAACAGCACTATTAAAAATCGCTCTAAAATAATGTAATCCAGGGACAAAAATACCCAAAGCAGCAGCTTGTTCGCCTAAACGGAGAGCTTTTATTTTATCTCCCTGATTAAAACTTTCTAAAGCTTTTTGAATTATTGCTTCAACTTCTTTCAGTGAATCTTGACTAATTTCTTGTAAAAGCTGTTTCCCCTTAGTATGATTGGGTAATTTTGCTAGAAGAGAGCAAAGAGAATTTTTTGCTTCAGAAATATAACCTAATCTTATCTCGGCTAATGCTTTTAGGTAGTAATAGCTTGAAATTGGCTGTTTTGTAGAACTAATAAGATTAAGGACTTCATGATTATTGTTACTGTTAATATATTCAACTATTTTTTCATTCAATATATTAGAAGTTTCAATAACAAATGATTTCGTTTTACCACCACTAAAGATTGTTTCTTCAGTAAAATTATCTGCCGTAGTATTTCGAGTAATCATAGGAGAATGTTTAAGAGGAAACTTCATTGCTTCTATTGCCATATTAGCTAAAGTATTACTAATAGTGTTTGTGTGAGTACCAGAGCCAAAACCAATATTAGAAACTAGATTTACATTAGGTAATATAGTTAAACCATTATTAGCCCAAAGGGTAAACAGCCAAATATAATCCCAAGTATTAAAGCCATCATAAACACCTTGGAATATTTTTGACCAGTAAGCAACTGCCTGCTCATTTTGCAAGACTTCATTAAGCCAATTATTATCTCTTAATTCTGTCCATAGTTGCATGGAATCATCATATTTTGTCCACGCACGTCTCCAACTAGCCCAGCCCCAACAATGACCATAACGAGAAAAATAATAACTATCTTCGGTTCTGATGTGTCCAAATTGGAAGTTATCACCCGAAATCATCATAATGCGTTCATCATCATGATATTTCTCTAATAATTCTTGACAGTAACGGAAAAAAGTTGGATGAGGGAGACAATCATCTTCTAAAATAATTGCTGTTTCTACTTGCTCAAATATCCAATCCAAACCACTACTAACTCTTTGTCGACAGCCTAAATTAACATCAGAGTAATTAGTTAATACTTCACATTCCCAATCAACTTGATTAATAATTGCTCTGGTAGCAGCACATTTTTCTGCTTCTCCGAGTTTATCGGCTCTTGCTCCATCTGCTACAACTAATAATTTAGGTGGTTTAGCTTGGCGGATGGCTTCAAAGACTCTGGCAGTAGTTTCAGGGCGATTAAATATTAGAAAAGCAACTGGTGTTGTTAACTGCCAATTATCTTCATATTCATAATCGCTCATTTCTGTATTTAATTGATTTTCTATATCTATAGAGGCATTATTCATATAAACTTAGTTCTTTTTAACTGCCTATTGTTATGTTTATCATCTTCTCAAATGCAAAATTTATAGAACTGCTGAATACAGTGAACAACTCTAAGCGCGATCGCTTTCGCCCTCTCTCTTCTTCACATCCACCAACACAGTCTGATAATCCTGCCTGTTAGGATGCAACTTCACCAACCTCTCCATTAATGCGATCACACCCTTTATTAATTAGACTTCGGCTCGTTATTTGTCTGGGAATCGCCCTTTCCCTCTTGCTTTTTAATCTGCTCTAAAAGAACTTTATAATTTGGTCTATCAGGGCGTAACTTCACCAACTTTTCTAAAGGTTGAATAGCACCTTCAGTATCTTTCAACTTTAGCCGCACATTTACCAATCCCTCCAGCGCTGTTTGGTTTTCTGGTTCTCGTTGTAAAACCAACTCGTAGCCCTTCACCTGCTGCTGTAAGGCTGACTCAGGAGAAACAGATGCAGTTGCTGGCTTGGGACTCTGAATAGCCTGTTGGATTGCGGGAATGGCTGCAAAGACTGTAGAACCAACAAACGACACCATAGAGACTATCGTTAAAATCCTTTGTCGCCGCCCAATCTGCTTTTTGCGGGAAATTAAATACTCTTCCCCCTTTCCTGGCATGTCTTAATAGTTGCTGTAGTAAATACTTAGGTATCAGCAAGCCTCCCGTTATGAGGATACCCACCTGCTCAACTGAAACTAACATCTTGGCTGGAAATTTTTTACACAAACTTCAAAACCTGGCTCGGAATATAAACGAGGTCTGTGCTAAGCCAAGGCTGCACGGAGAATTTAAGGGACTTCCAGAAAATAAATTATCCCAAATTATTCGTACATTTGTAGGGGCGCACAGCTGTGCGCCCCTACGTTCGCGGAACGTCCCGCAGGGATGGAATATTTTTTTGTTTGGAAGTTTCTAATCAGGCGATCGCCCCTCAAATTCCAAGCAAAACCCTCTCCTGCGCCTAGACAGGACAACCCTACAGCTTTTGTTCTCTGTCCCAAAAGATTAAAATTATATGAAGATTTGCTATAAATTTGCTTAACTATAGATGTTTGCGATATTGTAAATAACGTTTAAATAAACATAAAGGGTAGACATTCCTACTCGATTGCAAACTTCACGGTCAGTCAAAAACTTTCACATTAGCCCGTGTTCCATAGTTTCTTCGGCAAACGCACCTATTTTTTTGTGACTAAAAAAATAAACTTTTACCACTCCTCCTGACTCAAGTGAGCAGTGCAACTTACCCTTTATCCACCTCACCCTTTAACCCTTGCCCGACTTCCGCAAGAAGTTGAAGCAGTGCTTAGCACAATTAGGGGGTTCTAGTGGTGATTACCGTACAAAAATGAATTTCCCAGCAATTGAGTAGAGTTTGTTATGGTATAGTTAGAAAGTTAAGACTAGCTTCACCAAATTACACCACTCTACGAGCCGGCAACAATTGCAGAATGGAAAGCGGTTTTAATTAAGCATTTACCAAACAAAATCTGAATTCAATCGAGGTTATGACTCAGCAAGTAATTCACCCAATGGTGAAATTGCAGCGTAACGTGCAATCACTCATAGAATCGAACATTATCAAGCCAAGCGATAGTATCTGGAAAATCGCTTTGCTCTACGGCAATGAATGGCAGCACTGGAAACAAGAGCTGCTAGACTTCGGCTTTAGTATGCAAGACCCAATTAGCGAATTGCTAGATGTAGAAGCTTGGGATGAAGAATAGGGCATGAGGATTGGGGATTAGGGACTGGGGACTAGGAAATAATTATTTGTAACTCCTAACACTCAGTACCCAGTCCCCAATACCCAGTACCCAGCCCCCCTATTGACAAGCAGCTAAGGCCGTAGCTAATTCCTTGGCATTCTGATAGCGATCGCGTGGCAATGGTTCGGTAACGCGGTCAATAACATCTCTCAATTGGGAACTAATGGTGGGAACTTTTGCCACATCAAACCTGAAGTGTCGCCCCCGTTGGCGGTAATACTTGAAAGGATTTTCGCCAGTGAGCAGAAAAATCAGCGTTGGTCCAATTGCATATAAGTCAGATTGCGTCAAAGGTTGTCCTCGTTCTTGTTCGGGAGCGCAGTAACCTTCTGCCCCAATACGAGTACCGGGCGCTGTGCCAATTTCCTTAACTGCGCCAAAATCCAGCACCACTATGCGATTTTGAAAACTTCGCACCATCAAGTTGGCGGGTTTAATATCGCGGTGAATCAGTGGAGGCTCTTGGCTATGAAGATAGTCTAATATCTCGCACGTTTGGATCATCCAAGCGATCGCTTGGTTTGGCGTTACTGGGCCAGTGGTAGAAATACGTTTTTCTAAATCTTGTCCGTGGATTAATTCCATTGCCAAGAATTTTTTTCCATCTTCCACAAAGAAATCATAATACTTGGGAATTCCAGGATGCTTGAGAGATTTGAGAGTGTATGCCTCACGCTCAAATAATTCTTGAGCTTTGGCAATTCTCACCATATCAGCATTCATTTGCTTCAACACCAGCAGTTGTGGCATACCCGCAATCAAACCAGCCGCATCCCAAGCGAGATAGGTAGTACCCATTCCTCCTTGTCCCAGAGTTCGCAACACCTGATAATGGCGAATCGTCTGTTGCACTGACAGCGGTTGACCGCAGTGGATGCAAAACAAATTATTCGGGGAGTTGCCTTCGTGGATGCAAGTGTAGGATAAAATCCCAGGATTTTTTGCTGAAGAGACTGTTGGAGCCGCGTTTTCCAGCGTTTCTTGTATCTCTTCCCAAGGCAACCAAACCTCCGGTGATTTTACCTCCTGGATTTGGAATTGCAGTATTGGGCCTCCCTGTGCCAATTGCAAAAGGGAATTATCTGGTAGCGGACTTTGAATCACCAAGACACCATTGAGGAAAGTCCCATTTGTACCCTGGCTAATTAGTTGCCAAGCACCGCCATTGCTAGCAGAATCCACTTGTCTAAGTTCTAGATGATACCGAGAAACCAAACTATCAGTTAAAACAACATGATTGTCTGCTGCTCGGCCAATCCGAATTATGGAAGAGTTTTCAAAGCACCACTGATGGAGCGGCGTTTTCTGTTGCGGTTCTAACAGGGTCAGAGTAACCACAATACGACCTATAAGGTAAGGGGACTGGGGATTGGGGATTGGGGATTGGGTATTGGGTATAAAGAATTTTATCCTAGTCCCCAGTCCCCAGTACCTAGTCCCCAGTCCCTTCTTTAACTTTCAAGATTTGGACGCACTTTTGCCCGAATCAGTATAGCAGTAATGTTGTCGTGACCATTGTGTTGGTTCGCCAAATCAATTAATTCTGTAACGCCACGTTCTAAGTTAGCGCTAGAACTGAGTAATGGTTCTAAGTGAGTCTGCCAATGGGTTTCTAGTAAATCATTATCTGATAAACCATCCGATGCCAACACTAGAAGGGTATCTTCATTGATCTCGAAAAAGCCCACATCGGGATTAATGGACTTTTCATCACGGGGTCCCAATGCTTGGGTGAGTTGGTAGGCATCCGGGCGGGCGTAAGCTATACTTGCTTCCACTCCCCTTGTAATTTCCCGTTGCCCGACTTCGTGATCTACTGTGACTTGTTGTAATCCCTGTTTGCGCGTCAGGCGGTAGAGACGGCTATCTCCCACATGAGCTACTGCTGCTTGAGTGTCTTGAATTAAGAGCATTACCAGAGTTGTACCCATGCGCCCGACTCCAAAGCGAGCATCTTGTTGATTGAGCTTGTAAATCGCCTCATTTGCTAAATAAACTGCCTCACGAATACTATTTTCTGTTGGCAGTTGATTAGGAATCCAGTGTTCTTGGAAATATTCCCTGAGGGTGTTGACTGCTAACTCACTGGCTACCTCGCCGCCAGCGTGTCCACCCATACCATCACAGAGAATATACAAACCATGCCCTAGCAGGATTCGAGTTTTGGGTAACTCCAGTTTCTCAATTTTAGTTTCAATACCAAAGTAGTCTTCGTTATGATGACGTTGACGCCCTACATCTGTGCGTCCTGCATCTTCCAAGCTACTTAATTGCATCGCCAGCACAACAGTTGGCATATCATCAGCTTTACTAATGATATCTTCTGGTTCATCTGATTGCAGGATAGTAGGCACAACAGTATGTTTCTCCTGTATTGGGGGCAAAGTTCCGGTTCCTAGTGCTTCCAGTTCCACGGAGATTTCCTGCAAACGCGATCGCAACTGTGCGATCGTTTCAATTTTACCTGCCTCTAAATCTCCTAACATCTGCACCACAGAACCAAATTGAGTACGTTGAGTCTGTCTAAATAGGCTTTGCCAAAGCCGCCCCAAAGCTTGGATAGTTAACGGTTGCTGTGAAATCACAGATATTTGGGCTTGGTCATCTTCTAGCGACTCGGCGATCGCCTGACTATTCCCTGATTCCACATACAATCTCTGTAGCGCCAGTGTTTGGTCTTCATCCAATCGCAAATTCGACAATTCCAACAGACTTTGACGACAATTCACTGGTTCCAATATTGCCCAAAGTTGGGTCATTTGATAACACCAGTGTAAAATTTTTAACGAACTCGTTGTCTCTTCTTGCCACAAATCAAGTAAAAGTTGCCAATTGGAGCGGTCTTCGATTATTACTACCTGTTTATCACCTTGCTGCCATGCATCGTGAATCCGTGGTATCCCTGGCTGACCTTGGTATTGTAAAGCAATATAAAGTTTAGCAAGGCTAGGAATTGCATTTGTTGCCACTGATGGCGTTACCAGATCCGATTGCTGATTTCCTAATATTGCCTCAATAGGTGATATTTGATACGGTTGGCAGTCTAGAACTCTTGCCTCTGCCTCAGTAATATTTTCTAAACTAGGTAAGGTATCTAACAATTGATAGCGCTGCTGAGGATCTAAAAATGTAATTTCAGGACTGGGGGATAGAGGAGATGACGGGGATGAGGGGGATGAGGGAGAATTTACTTCCCCCACTCCCTCATCTCCCTCATCTCCAGTCCCTTCTTGAGTAATAATTGCCCAAAATACTGTTCCGCATTCTGTGCCACAGTTGTGACAACGTAGAGCATTCACAGGAACATCGGTACTGCATTCAGGACAGACTTTGTGAGTCAGGGACGTGCCGCATTTTTGACAGAATTTGTTGGTATTAGGGTTTTCAAATTTACACTGAGGGCAAATCAGCATAGTGGAAGTTCCTTAATTCCCGTTTCAAGGTGGTTCTAGCCACTAAGATCCAAGGTGCCACAATTGGCTGCCCCTGACTACAGTAGACTTACAATAGATTGTAATTTTAACAGTTAATTTTGGTGGCAGTATTAATTCTGACGCATCAAATATTTTAATGGGCATGGGGCATTGAGCATGGGGGATGAGGGAGATGAGGGGGATGAGGGAGAGGGGGGAGACTTGGGAGAAAGATTGCTACCCAATACTGCTCGGTTAAGCCTAAAAAATTACTTTGGTGTAGGTTGGGTTGAGGAACGAAACCCAACATTTTCAGGGCTTTGTTGGGTTTCACTCTGTTCAACCCAACCTACAAATTTTCTTAACCGAATAGTATTGGATTGCTACCTTGTCCCCCAAGTCTTCCTTGTCCTCTTCCCATGCCCCATGCCCCATGCCCTATGCCCCATGCCCAATGCCCGATGTCCCATGCCCCATGCCCTATTTCCAAGATTCTGGCAATTGCGGAGGTTCGGCGTTAAACCATTTTTGATAAATTTGTTTGTAAGTGCCGTTGGATAACAAAGTGGCTATGCCTTTGTTAATTGCGTCTAGGTGGGGAGAATCTTTAGGTGTGGCAATGCCGTAGTATTCTTCGGTGAGTAGGTCGGCAACAACTTTGATGCCTTTGAGTTTGCCATTTTTAATCGCATACAAAGTGGCGAAAGCATCGCTAACTACAGCATCAACATTGCCGTTGAGCAAGTCTTGAAAAAATTCTGGGCCAGAATTAAAAGTACTAATTTTGGCGTTGGGGATGGTTTTGGCAAAATCTGCTCCAGTGGAACCAATTTGTACAGCAATTTTTTTCCCCTGGAGACTGTTGAAGTCTTTAATATTTTGATTATCTTGGCGTGTAGCGATCGCTAGTCCGGCTTTAAAATAAGGTCGTGAAAAAGCAATTGTCTTCAGGCGTTCGGCGGTAATTGTAATTCCACTGATTGCGGCATCAACTCTTTTGGCTTGCAAAGCCGATATCATGCCATCAAAGGGCAGATTTTCAAACTTAATTGTAAAAAGAGCCACTTGAGCAATCGCCCTCATCAAATCAATTCAACTGGTAGCACTGGCGGCTGAATATGGTGTGCTGGTGGTGGAAGACGATGCCTATAAAGATTTGCGTTTTCAAGGCGAAGCTGTGCCTTCCCTCGCGTCCCTCGACCAAGAAGGGTGGGTGTTATATGTGAGTACCTTCTCGAAAATTATTGCGCCTGGTGTCAGGTTGGGCTGGGCTTGTGGCGATCCAGCAATTATTGAGCGCTTGGCAATGTTCAAAAGCGAGGGGCCTGTGGGGCCTTTTGTCAGTCATGTAGTTGGCCGCTACTGTGCCACAGGCAAACTAGATGCTCATATTCAGAAGTTAATCACCTGCTATCAGCATAAGTGCAATTTGTTGTTAGAAGCGATCGCTGCTGAGTTTCCCAGCGATCTAGTCCCTCTACGTCCCGATGGCGGCTTTTTTGTTTGGTGTAAATTACCCCAAAATATCAGTGCCAAAGCACTCCTAACTGCTTGTGCAGAACACGGCGTCAGTTTCCTACCAGGAACTCGCTGCTACGCCAACGATGAGGGGGATGATGCTATCAGGCTAGCTTTTAGCTTTCAGCCAAACGACAAGATTGTTGAGGGAATCGCTACCCTTGGAAAAGTGTTGTGCCAATGGCAGCGATGAGCAAAAAAGTAGACCACTTGATATGATTTATTCTGAATTCTTCTCTAAAAAATTTGTTCTAAACGCTCGAAATCCCGCTGCACTTCATACCAGAGGCTTTTATTGTGGGGGTCTGTTTTCAGGGCTTTTTTGAGATAAATTCTGGCTTTGAGCAACTGGTTTTCCGAAATTAACGCCCGTCCCCAGATTTGGTAGGCAACTGCTAGCCATTGACGAACTTCTGCATCCCCTGACAACCGATCTGATAAAGCTTCAGCCAGGGCGATCGCTTGGGGAAATCGTCTTTCTTGCAAAAATCGCTGCAATTGCTCATAAGTCTTCCACTTTAGCCGCTGTTCTATTTCCACCAAGTTCGGGGGCTTTGGTGTCGCTGGTTGTTGGTTTGTGGCTTTTGTGACTGGTGTTTTTTCCCGATGCGTTGCTTTGGGGCGATCGCGTCCCGGTGTTGACACCTGATTTGAATGTGCAGCTGTTTCCTCTGGCAGTACTACCGTCAGCAGGAGTTTGTAAGCCTCTGTCAAGGCAATAAACTTATCTTTGGCTTTGTTGTCATCTGGGTTGATATCGGGATGATATTGCTGGGCTAGTCGTCGGTAAGACGCTTTAATGTCAGCAAAAGAGGCTCCCGACCTTAAACCCAATAAACGGTAGCAATCTCCAAGATCCATCTTGAGCTATGAGCTATCGAATATTTAGCTAGGGGCTATCAGCTATGAACCTCATAGCCTGAGATATTAATCATAAGGGTTAATTTAATATTTTAAGGTTCAATTTTGACAGTTTTTTGGTGACTGGGGACTGGGGACTGGGAAGTGGGGAGTTAAGAGTTATTCTCCCTCATCTCCCCCTACTCCCTATTTCCCATTCCTACGGACGTTCTTCAATCACACGGTCAATTAAACCGTATTCTTTAGCTTCTTGGGCAGACATGAAAAAGTCACGATCCATGTCTTTTTCAATTTTTGCTATGGTTTGACCAGTGTTGTCAGCATAAATTTGATTTAGCTGGTTACGAATCCGCAGAATCTCTCTAGCTTCAATTTCGATATCGCTTGCTTGCCCACGGGTGCCGCCAGAAGGTTGGTGTATCATAATCCGTGAGTGAGGCAATGCTAACCGTTTGCCTTTGGCTCCACCTGCTAGTAGAAATGACCCCATAGAGGCTGCTAGACCCGTGCATATTGTTACCACATCTGATTTGATGTGTTGCATGGTGTCATAAATTGCCAGCCCAGAGGTGACCATACCGCCAGGAGAGTTGATGTATATGTAAATATCTTTGCCTGGATCTTCTGAATCCAGATATAGCAAGAAGGCTATAATCTCGTTGGCGATTTTATCATCAATTTCCTCTCCCAGAAAAATAATGCGTTCGAGGGAAAGACGAGTATAAATGTGAACCCATTCCTCCATCTGTCCCCCTGGCAACCGATAGGGAACGCTAGGGTAACCAATAGGCATAATTTGCTCCGTTATTACAATGATTTATAGCAAGGATGAAGCCTGGGCGCTTCTGTGGGGTGGAGTGAGTTGAAATCCCAAGAAATCAGACTCACTTCATTTTTTAAAGGACGCTGGCAGGTAGTGGGGGATTGGCGAGTTCTTCTTTTTCAAAAACTCGGTCAATCAAACCGTATTCTTTAGCTTCATAGGGAGTCATGTATAGCAGACGATCCATATCTTTGCTAATTTTTTCTGGCGGCTGTTCTGTGTTACGAGACAAAATGTCAATCATTGCTGTCTTGTTGACTAGAACTTCTCTGGCCCGAATTTGAATATCCGTTGCTTGACCTTGGGTGTAACTCTTGGGTTGGTGCAGAATAATCGAAGCATGGGGTAAGCTAGCACGGCAACCTTTCGTACCAGCACTGAGGATCATCGCTGCCATTCCCATCGCAGAACCGATGCAGATGGTGTGGATAGGAGGCTTGATATATTTCATTGTGTCATAGATGGCGAAGGCTTCGGTTTCAAAGCCTATGGGTTCGCCACTGTAACCAGAAGTGCCTGTAGAGTTGATGTAAATTTTAATTGGTTTTTCTGGATCATCGGACTGCAAGTACAGGAGTTCGGCGATGATCAGTTTTGTGATTTGTGGAACTAAAGGAGTTCCCAAGTAGACAATTCGCTCCTTTAATAAGAGAGACGGTAAATCTGGCGGCGGTTTCCGGTAAAATCGATCGCCGTAGTAAGGGGATTGAACAGCCTTGATGGCGGAAATGTCCATAGCAACTGATCGCCTGAAATTATGCCGTTAACTGTAATACATCCTAGCGTGATGCTAACTTGGTTCAAGGTGTGGATTTCTCCCTAATACTGAAGGGGGGCTAGCATCTGCCAATGTTTGGCTTCTAAGATATTCTGATTATAAGGATACTAGCTGAAAACTCTGCGGCTTCAGCCCAGGGATGAAAGCTGCTTTCTTGGCTTTAGCCCTCAGTAATTGTAAGGATGCTAGCTGAAAACCCTGCGGCTTCAGCCCAGGGATGAAAGCTGCTTTCTTGGCTTTAGCCCTCAGTAATATTTGATTTTTTCGGTTCTGGTAAAGTATCGATTAGTTCTTCAATAATTTGAGTAATTGTTTTATCTTTTTCTGCTGAATATAACCGGATCTTATTCATTCTACGTTCAGTTATCCGAATATGTAAATCTTTTTTGACCATTTGTGTACATAATGCGAACACTGTTAAACTAACATAATCTGAGCTAAAACAATAAGGAGGTGATTAATTTGCTAGTTCTGGAGTACAAGGTAAAAACCAAAAAGTTGCAATATCTAGCAATTGAGGAGTCTATCAAAACTACTCAATTCATTAGAAACAAATGTTTACGTTTCTGGATGGATGCACCAAAAGAAGCAAAAATTGACAGATTTGCTTTACAGCTATTTTCAGGTAAATGAACCACATCTTTTTTATCTCACGCAAAGGCGCAAAGGCGCAAAGGAAGAAAGGAAGGAACAAGATTGTGGTCTAAATACATGAAAAGTGCTGTAAATAAATACTCTACAGAACTACGCAAAGAGTTCAAATTTGTAGCTAATCTCAACTCTATGGCAGTACAAGCTTCTGCCGAAAGAGCATGGTTAGCAATACAAAGATTTGACAAAAACTGTATTCAAAAAGTATCAGTGGAAAAAGGGTATCCCAGGTTTCAAAAAGATAACCGTTCGGTTGAATATAAAACGTCAGGATGGTTATTGCATCCATCGAAAAGACGCATCACTTTTACAGATAAAAAAGGTATTGGTACATTGCGTCTTTTGGGTAAATGGGATATTCATACTTACCCTGTTAAATCAATCAAGCGCGTTAGGTTAGTACGTCGTGCTGATGGATACTATTGTCAATTTTGTGTTGACATTGAAGTTAAAGACATTCAACCCTTAACAGGTAATAGTATTGGTTTAGACGTTGGAATTGAAAATTTTTACACTGATTCCAACGGACATCAACAACCAAACCCTAAATTTTTACGCCAAGCTGAAAAAGAAATCAAACACGCTCAAAGACAAATTTACAAAAAGAAAAAAGGTTCATCTGGTAGAAGAAAAGCTAGAACAAAATTTGCCAGAAAGCATTTGAGAATAAATAGGCAAAGGAATGAACACGCCCTCATGTTGGCGCGTAACTTGTACAAGTCTAACGACTTAGTAGCTTATGAAAATCTGCAAGTGCGTAACTTACTCAAAAACCACTGCTTGGCTAAATCAATTGGTGATGTTAGCTGGTACTTGTTTAGGCAATGGATTGAATATTTTGCTGGCAAGTTTGGCAAGATAGCTGTTGCTGTAGCTGCACAATATACATCTCAAAAGTGTTCAAATTGTGGAGCAATTGTGAAAAAATCTCTCTCAACTCGCACTCACACATGTAGTTGTGGATGCAATTTGCATAGAGACACAAACGCAGCAATCAATATTTTAAATCTTGCATTGCAAGGTAGGGATGGGCAATCCCGAACTAACGCTACAGGAGTTGGAACCTCTACTTTAGTTGGCGTAAGCCTGCTACAGCAAGTACTAACGGTGAATGTAGAATCCCCCGCCTTAGAAAATAAGTGAGCGTAGCGATACTTATTTCAGGCGGGGGAGTGTCAAATTAATGTATTTGCATAGGTTTTCCGTAGCGCTAAAGTGGTGCTTTGAAGTTATTTACAAATATCTATATCCTAAATAGGAACTTTGGGTTATGAGGGTTAGCTTACAGCCTGTCTTGAATGATAGTAATTTGGACGCCAATCAACTGAATAGTCAACGTCAGTTGGGAATTTCGGTTTCTGCGATGGCCGAAGATCAAGATCGCAATGTGCCACTGAATTTATGCTTAGTTCTTGATCATAGCGGTTCCATGAATGGGCGGCCGCTAGAAACGGTGAAAAAAGCGGCGAATCGTCTGGTGGATAGATTAAATCCTGGCGATCGCCTCAGTGTCGTAGTTTTCAATCACCGTGCTAAAGTCATAGTACCCAGTCAAGCGATCGAAGATCCAGAAAAAATTAAACAGCAAATTAACCGTCTAGCTGCTGATGGTGGGACTTCCATTGATGAAGGATTGCGTTTGGGCATTGAAGAATTAGCCAAGGGAAAAAAAGATACTGTTTCCCAAGCCTTTTTATTAACCGACGGCGAAAATGAACATGGTGATAATAATCGCTGTTTGAAATTTGCCCAATTGGCTGCCAGCTATAATTTGACTTTGAATACTTTAGGATTTGGTGACAATTGGAACCAAGATGTTTTAGAAAAAATTGCTGATGCTGGCTTAGGTACTTTATCTTATATTCAAAAACCTGAACAAGCAGTGGATGAATTTAGCCGTTTGTTCAGCCGCGTTCAAGCAGTAGCCTTGACTAATGCTTATCTGATATTCTCCCTCATGCCCAATATCCGGCTAGCAGAACTCAAACCCGTCGCCCAAGTTTCTCCGGACACCATTGAGTTACCACTGCAACAAGAACCCGATGGACGTTTCTCTGTGCGCTTGGGAGATTTAATGAAAGACGCAGAACGGGTGATTTTGGCTAATATTTATTTGGGACAATTACCTTCAGGGAAACAAGCGATCGCTAATGTGCAAGTCCGCTACGATGACCCAGCCGCCAACGAAATTGGTTTATTTACCCCAAATCTGGCAATTTACGCCAATGTCCTGGGAAATTACCAACCAAATCCCAATCCCCAGGTGCAACAATCTATTTTGGCATTAGCGAAATATCGCCAAACTCAGTTAGCCGAGACGAAATTGCAACAAGGCGATCGCACTGGTGCCGCCACAATGCTACAAACTGCTGCCAAAACGGCTCTGCAAATGGGAGATACTAGTGCAGCGACAGTGTTGCAAACTTCTGCCACCCAGCTACAATCTGGTGGAGATTTATCGGAAAGCGATCGCAAGAAAACCAGAATTGTCTCCAAAACAGTCTTGCAAGATAATCCTCCCCAATGAAAGTTAAATTGCTCTCGGCGCTAAATGACAATAATGTTGATGTGGCTCAAACTAATAGCCAACGTCAATTGGCAATGACAATTTCGGCAATCGCTGGTGAGTTTGACCAAAATCTCCCCCTTAACCTCTGCTTGATTCTCGATAAAAGTGGTTCCATGCATGGACAACCAATTAAAACGGTGATTCAAGCAGTAGAAGGATTAATCGATCGGTTGAAAATTGGCGATCGCATTTCAGTTGTGGCTTTTGCGGGTTCTGCGGAAGTCATTATTCCTAATCAAGCGATCGAAGACCCCGAAAGCATCAAATCTCAAATTAAAAAGAAACTGACTGCTAGCGGCGGTACAGTAATTGCCCAGGGTTTGGAACTGGGAATTACAGAACTGATGAAGGGCACAAGAGGCGCTGTTTCCCAAGCCTTTTTACTGACGGATGGCCACGGCGAAAGCAGTTTGCGAATTTGGAAGTGGGATATTGGCCCAGATGACAACAAGCGCTGTTTGGAACTCGCCCAAAAGGCTGCCAAGCTGAACTTAACTATCAACACTCTGGGATTTGGTAATAGCTGGAATCAGGATTTATTAGAAAAGATTGCCGATGTTGGTGGTGGTACTTTAGCTTATATTGAGCGTCCTGAACAAGCTGTGGAACAGTTTAGCCGTTTGTTTGGGCGGATTCAATCTGTGGGGCTAACTAATGCTTACTTGTTGTTGTCTTTAGTACCAAATGTCCGGCTAGCAGAATTTAAACCCATTGCCCAAGTTTCCCCAGACACAATTGAGTTAATAATGCAACCAGAAGCTGATGGCAGCTTTGCTGTACGCTTGGGAGATTTGATGCAAGATGTAGAAAGGGTAATTTTGGCTAATATTTATTTGGGACAATTGCCAGAAGGGAAACAGGTAATTGGGCATCTGCAAATCCGCTATGATGACCCCTTGGTTAACCAACAAGGCTCACTTTCGCCCATTGTGCCGGTGTATGCAGAGGTGGTTAGGGCATATCAACCAGCATCTAATCCTCAGGTGCAGCAGTCTATTTTAGCATTAGCCAAGTATCGCCAAACCCAGTTAGCGGAAGCGAAATTGCAAGAGGGCGATCGTACTGGTGCAGCTACAATGCTACAAACAGCTGCTAAAACCGCCTTACAAATAGGAGATAAAGGTGCAGCCACAGTGTTGCAAAGTTCTGCCACTCGCCTGCAAGCTGGGGAACAACTTTCGGAAGCTGACCTGAAGAAGACTAGGATTGCATCAAAAACGATTTTACAACAATAATACGGCTTGGCTCAACCGTAACGGCTGCTCCTTGCTCTAAATCCTCTTCACACTCAGCGATTACCGTCAGCAACAGATTCGCTAATGCTTGAGAACGTAACCTTTCAATACGAATGCGAATGACTGAAGGAGTAGTTGCTTCATCAAGCGCCAATAATGTATGAAAATCTGCATCGAGTGTAGCAACAACACGTCTTTCTTCTCTAGCTCTCTGGATGATTTCTGCATCTTCAGCTTCAGACATGCCAATTTCACCTAAATGGATGGTGTCGATACCTGCATCACGTAGCAATGCTGCCGCAGAGAGTGGTAATCCCTGATCAAGCAACAGTTTCATAGCGGTTAGGTAGTTCGATGATGCGATCGCTCAAATAGGACGATGCAAAAATTAAGGCTTGCTGAATATCTTCATCTTCTAATTCAGGAAACTCCTGGCGCAGTTCTTCTCGATCGCGGTAGGTAGCTAATAACTCAATTACCCGACGAACGGTAAGGCGAAGATTACGAATAGAGGGCTGTCCATTCATGCGATTGGGATTACTGGTGATGCGATCTAATTTCATGGAAGTAACCCTAGCTCCTTACGAAAATCATCGTTGTATATTGCTTTATGCCAAAATATAGCAGTTATGATCTGATCTACAGTGATAAATATTGCTCTATGTAGGTCAGCGTCTTTAAGGCTGGTGGCATCAAGGTTTGCATTTTCAAGATTAGCACTTTGCTAAAGTCTTTGTCTTGCAAAAAGTAGCAAAACTCTGCTAAAAGTGCTACATGTAAATAATTGGTAGCTTGAGAAGTACACATGAAAACTACTGGCATTCATCATATAGCTATTATTTGTTCTGACTACGATCGCTCAAAAAAATTTTATGTCGAAACTTTAGGTTTTTCAATAATTGCAGAGACTTTTCGTACCGAGAGAAAATCTTATAAATTAGATTTACAAGTTGGAGAAAATGCTCAAATAGAGTTATTCTCTTTCCCCAATCCTCCACAAAGATTTAGTAGTCCTGAGGCTTGTGGTTTAAGGCATTTGGCTTTTAAAGTTGATGATATCAAGCAAACTGTTGATTACTTAAAATTGCAAGGTGTCGAAACAGAAAATATTAGAATTGACGAACTTACAGGGAAGAAATTTACTTTTTTTAAAGACCCAGATAATTTGCCATTAGAGATTTATGAAAATTAGAGAATATAAATTATCTGATACCAAAGCAATCCTGAAATTGTTTTACGACACAATTCATGAAATCAATATTTGCGATTACACTCAAGAACAAGTCGATGCTTGGGCACCAAAAAATATGGATTATGAAGCTTGGCACAAAAGATTACAAGCCAAGCTTCCATACATTGCTGAAGATAATGGTGAGATAGTTGGGTTTGGAGAATTAGAAGCGGATGGTCACATTGATTGTTTTTATTGTCATAGCAAATACCAAAGAAAAGGTATTGGTTCAAAACTTTTAAATCATCTAGAAAATACTGCCAAATTACAAGGAATTAATCGACTATATACAGAAGCAAGTATTACTGCAAAACCATTTTTTAAAAATCAGGGATTTAGCGTAATCAGGGAACAGCAAGTAGAACGGCGGGGAGTTTGGTTTCAAAACTATGTAATGGAAAAATATCTGTAAATTTGCATTAATAAAATAGACTTCTTGTAAAAGTCCTTATTTGTGTTGTCTTCTCTACTGCAAAAATATTTATGTTAGTTTGATAAGAACTAATTTTTCAGACATAAGTTATGTAATTTTGTCTAAAAAATTAGTTAATTAATATTGTCATTTCTAAGTTAATCACCCATAATAAAAATTACTATTTAGGCATTAATAGGTTCGCTATCTGCTGATTTTTTTATTGTTCTCAACAACAAACCTACAAGCGTAGTCTCAAGCAAAAAATATAAGGCAATACAGTTCATTTAAAGCTAAAACTCTTTGTTAAAGTCAATTTTTTAACGTACCCGCAGGGTATCGCAAAGGAAGAGAAGAAAGAAATGCTCAACTGAACTGTATTGAAATATAAGGTGCTACTATGGATAATAATTATATGATTCAGGTTCTGAGTTATTATTTTATTGAGCATACTTAAATTATTTTGACTACTTATATCAAACCTCATTAAAATGCTCTTACTCTGTAAAATAATTGCTGTTAACCGATATATTAATATAGCTATATTAAATATAATAGTATTAATAAATAATCTAATATCCAATAAAGTAGAAGCAAAAAACTATCCGACTATAGGCTTAATAAATTATTTTAATTTCCCTCCATCAAATAGAAAAACAGCATTTATATCGTATTCAATCAAATCTGCGAAAAACAGATTTAAAAATATAGTTATTGCACAAGTATCTACTCAAATACCAGCTAACATTTTCCCTAATCCTAATCCAAGTTTACCAGAACTAATCAACCCGTTTCAAATACCAGAGTCTACTCCTGAGGAGAATAACAGCATAGATCCAATTACTCCAAATGAGCAAAATGGTAATCCGATTTTAAAAAAAAAACTCTAGAATTATTGATATTTCATTCCTTAACTAATAGTGCTAATAAATATCCTTGGATAATTAATCCTACGGATAACCTTACTTTTTCACCTTCAAAATTTAATCCTCTTCAAGGTGAAAATTATACTGATTTTATTGTTAAATCTGCTAGAGATGAACCAATAGTTAATCGTTTTACTTTTGCCCATTTTCCTCGTCAAGAGCAATTGTATTGGTTACTACCTGGTAATCGCATTGTCGTCGAAACTAAAGGATGGCAAAGTGGAATTTTGTACCAAGGGCAATCAACAGAAATTGAAAGTAGAGAATCGATTCGGTTAACTCAGAAACTTTGGGGGATGCAAGCAGTTTTGCCTATTCCTCAATCATTTAAAGAACTAACAGGAGAAATTGACAACAATCAATTCTCTATTCAATCCATTGCGGGGGAGGTTATCAATCCACCGGGTTCTCCCACACCTGAAGTTACTATCAATAGTGGGGATAGCAATTCTCTAATTGCAAGTATTCCTCAGATTTCCAAGCTTGGTACTGCTTCAACCTACAATCCTAAAGGTGGTGGTTCTTTATTTGAATTTTTAGATGCAGACAATGCCCCCTTAATTTTACAATCTTTTCCTACCAGTAATTTACAACCATTATTAGAAGCGGGAAATATCACTACAGGCACAATCATTCCCAAAGAAACTCTAGAAAAAATAGGGTTTTATTGGGGTAATCCTTTAACAGGTGAAAAAACTCGATTTCAACCTCAAATGACATCTTTACCAGGTATCAAAATTGGTCAAGAAGGCAAGTTTGATAATTGGGATATGCTAAATTTATTGATAAATCCTTTTATTAGTCAAAGACAACGTAATTTGTATTATCTAAATTCTTTATATTGGGTTCCTTTAGGTGAAAGAGCAACTAATATTAGACTGAGTAATAAACAAGAAAATTATCACTGGCAGAGACTTTACTTTAGTCGTTCTCATAATCGAACTCTATTAGAATACGACCCTGTAAAAATTCAGGCAACTTATACTAATGTTTTTAGCAATCCTGGTATTTCCCTATCTTTGTCAGTCAATCAACGAGAAATAGATGAGTTACAAACTGCTAATACTACACTAGGAATGCTGATGGGAGGAATTTTTGAGGTAATTCGTCCTCCGCAGCTAGAACAAAGTTTGCAGGAAGCTAAAAAGCGATTTTATCAACAAGATAATTTTGCTTCTTTAAATACAAAAGCAACACCAGAGGAAATCAGAAAAATTAACCAATTACTCAATAGAACACTCTTATTGGGCAATCGCACTAGTGGCTTAGAACAGGTTTCTGGAACATTGACTTTCCCAAGTCAAATTACACCCAATAATTCTAGTATCTTACAAATCCGCACCGGAAATCATCAGCGAGCAGTTCAGTTTATAGATGGAACCCGTACTTGGAGACAAAGTAGTAAAACCTTCATTTCTAAAGCAGACCTTTCCAATAATAGTTTCGGTCCTTTGACATTTATTGGTGTACCTATTCCGTTAGAGCAAACATCTATTCGTCCCAACAACCGTTCGTCAGCTGCACAAGTAAGTTTAATTAATTCTAATGGTAAGAAGTTTGTGCAAAACTGGAGTTCAGCGGATATGACACAGGTGCCAATAAATATTCGTTCGTTTGGTCTTGCTTTTGACCATATTGAATTAAGTCAATTTGGTGAAATTATTACTCAATTGCAGGCTTTTAATGGATATCTATCTTTACCCACACTAGAATTTTTATGGGCAGGTTCTTCAGGTGACTGGAATTACAGTATGAATTCAGGTATTTGGTTTAACTTGAATGGAGACTCTGTATTTAATGTTCCAAATAATAATTTGGGACTTTCTGAACCAACACTGGGTATTTATGCTAATGGCGGATTAAGTTATATAAATACCCATGCGAAAGTTGATGCTGATGGAAAAATTCAAGCAATTACTACCCACATTCCAGCTTTACGTTTTTATTGGAATAGTGCAACAAATTCTCAAAATCCTGGTTACCTTAATTTGAGCTACTTTTTTTCTCATCAAGATCAGAATTTAAACTATTCTTTGGCTCCAGCACTTATATTTCTTGAAAATAAAGGCCATTTCACACCAGCAGGATTTTTACAAGGTCAGTTGTTACTAACTACAGGTTTAGAGTTCAACGCTTTTGTAGAATTCAGTGATAATTTTTTTTACACTTTAGAAGGAATTCAAAGGATAAATCAAAATTGGTCTTTTGGGGGTTATCTGCAAAATTTTAGAGATATTAGCCGAGGTGTAAAAAGTCGCACTAATGATTTATCCTATGGGTTATTAATCAAGTATGGTTCTTCTGATAGTGGTACTTTTTGGGAATCTCGTCTTGGGATGAGTGGAGATAGCTTTGAAGTTCGTTTTGAAGGAGGTTGGCGATTTTAAAAAGGTCACAGCTAAGTGTGCCTGAGTAAATTGGCTTACCTAATAGGAGGAGGAAACTAAGTTAAAACTCAAAAGACTTTTACTTGGACGCCGTATTAAAATAAACCGGGAGTAGCAGCTCTTAGAATTGCTGTATATTCATCTAGTGTCAGGTTACCGTACCTTAGTTTATCAGCTACAGCCGCCTTAATAGTATTTGCGCTTTGTATTGCTGGCAGTGGTAGTATTGGACCGGCAAAGAGCGTTATGCTTGGGATTGAGACATGAGTAATCGGATCGATATATATAGACCCTGTAACTATGTATGTACCGTTGCCATCAATTCCTGCTAAATACGCTCCTTCTGGAGAAACTTTTTCGGCAGCAATAGAAGTGACATAAGCACTAGGAGTAATATATGTTATTACACCTGAGAATCCCCCTTGTTGTACTGTGAAAGTAGGTATTGCTGGTATTGTTGTTACGCTTTGTGCTAATGCTGGAGTAAATTTAAAAGTAGCAAAGCTAATAAAACTCGTGAGACAGAGACTAGCTCTCAAAATAACACCAGCATATTGGGAAAGTAAATTCATCTTAGGAAATCCTTTGTTTTGAGGACTTGATGTTTTTGCTGGATGTGGTTTATGCAAGTTCTACAGCAGAATTCAGGAGTCAGAATTCAGAATTATAGGCATCATATTTGATTTCTGAAAAAATCTCAGGTGTGTTAGCAGAGCGTAATATCATGTCCGCTTGAAGACTTCTCATTAAGACTGACGCTCTTACGCGGGGACGCAAAGACGCGGAGAATTTTTTTGATAAGTGATTAGGCGGATATGATATAACGCACCAGAAGCTTGGAATGGTGCGTACGGATTTCATCCTAAGGCACCCTACAGTACCTAGAATACCTAACCTGGATTGCTATAGAATAGTTTCTCTGCATAGCTTTGAGGCTTAGATGGTGTACTTCACGCTTCTTGAAATCTGCTGTAAAAACTGGATTTAAAAAATAAGTAAATAACTCTCAATCTCTAACAATTATCTGCGATATTTTTATTAAATTTCAATGATTATATTGAAATTTAAAAGACATAAAAACATTAGACTTCTTGCATAAATCAAAAAAAAGAACCCCACCCCGCCTTTGACTTGCGTCAAAGTCTCCCCTAAGAGCTTGCGGGGAGGGGCTGGGGGTGGGGTGTTAGGGGACTTTTGCAAGAGGTCTATTAATTTCCGAGTTTATGAGTCTAATTAATAAATAATCGGTGCAGTTTGACTGCACCGATCGCTGGGTTACGCACAATTTAATTGTAATTGCACCGAACATTTCGCTCACGCCAATGCTGAGGCTTGGGGTTTGGCAAAAATCATGCGTCCTGCTGTGGTTTGTAAAGCACTGGTGACTACTACCCGCAGTTCACCACCCACATAACTGCTACCTTCTTCAACGACTACCATTGTGCCGTCATCTAGGTAACCAATGCCTTGGCTGGGTTCTTTGCCTTCTTTGAGAATTTTCAAATCCAGGTTGTCGCCAGGTAAATAACTGGGACGGACGGCATTTACTAAATCATTGACATTCAAAACAGGGACTTTCTGGACGCTGGCAACTTTAGACAAGTTGTAGTCGTTGGTTAGCAGTGTACCGCTGATTTCTTGGGCAAAGCGGACTAATTTAGCATCAACGGTGGGAATATCGTCGTAGTCAACTGGGTTAATGAGGATGCGATCGGGGTAAGTTTCTTTGATGCGGTTGAGAATTTCTAGTCCCCGCCTTCCCCGTACCCGCTTTTGATCTTTGCTAGCATCGGCTACTTGTTGGAGTTCTTGCAAGACAAACTGCGGTACGAGAATTTGTCCTTCCAGAAATCCTGTTTCTAGTAGGGCTTCAATGCGACCATCAATAATGCAGCTAGTATCTAAAACTTTGGTATTGGCGGGTTTTAACGTCCCTTCTACAACCATCGATTCCACGGTGTTGGGATTAATGAACCGCAACAAGCCTCGTCCGTGGGTATCTGCCAAATTCATACCAGTGACGGCAAGGATAATACTACCGACAACTGCCACCAGTGGCTTAATAAATCCAAAATCTGCGGGGATGGGTAACAAAAATAACGGTGCTAGCATGAGGTTCGCTAGCAGTAACCCAATCACTAAGCCGATCGCACGAGTTAAGATCGCTTCTACAGGCATTTCTTTGACTTGTGCCTCTAGGCGACGATATGTCGTCTGGAAACTCAGCCCGATGGCACCACCAATGATGGCGGCAAAGACGGCAAAAACTAAACGTAAAGCTTCGATATTTGTCACCTTATCTAAGGTGCCATTGGGTAGTAGTTCTAAGCTATAGAACCCTATTCCCGACGCTGCCAGAATGAATGAAAAAATGATAATGGCGTCAAGCATGGTTGTCTTGTTTTCCTGCAACTGTGTTAACCGATAAAGTTAAGTATTTTTTATTTCATCGGTAAGTATAAACTAATCAATATTGACTTACACTAAAGGTTTAGGCAAACAATATCTGCAATTATTATAACCAAAGGCTTTTATCTTCATATTTTTCATTGTTTCGTTGTAAAACGATAAAAACTTGTAAATAAACTACTCATTTTCATGATTTCTAATTCGCAGTTGGGCTAACTTAATTGTTTCTCAAAATGAGTCAAAAATTTGGTGTTTATGGAATTGCAAGTTCTGCTTACGTACATATTCCCTTTTGCAGACGGCGGTGTTTTTATTGTGATTTCCCGGTGTCTGTTGTTGGCGATCGCTTGCGGGGCGAAACATCTGGTACTATCTCCCAATATGTTGAGGTGCTATGTCAAGAAATTGCCATCACCCCGGCATTTGGTGAACCCCTAAAGACAATTTTCTTCGGTGGTGGTACTCCTTCACTGTTATCAACAGGGCAGTTACAACGTATACTGACAGAGCTAGAGGAGCGTTTTGGTATTGCTTCTGGGGTAGAAATTTCAATGGAAATGGACCCAGCTACCTTTGATGTAGAACATTTAGCAGGTTATCGTGGTGCAGGCGTGAACCGCGTAAGTTTGGGTGTACAAGCCTTTAGTGAAGAATTATTGCAAGTTGCGGGGCGATCGCACTCGGTCGATGATATTTTTGCAGCTGTAGAACTAATCCACCAAGTCGAGATTCCCGAATTTAGCTTAGACTTAATTTCTGGGTTGCCGCATCAGTCTTTGGATCAATGGCACGATTCTTTAAACAAAGCACTGGCGCTTTTACCGACTCACATATCTATTTACGATCTTACCATCGAAGCAGGTACAGCTTTTGGTCGTTACTACAAACCTGGTGACAGTCCAATGCCTACGGATGAAACCACAGTCAAAATGTACCAAATGGCGCAGCAGATTTTGACTGATGCAGGTTATGAGCATTATGAAATTTCTAATTATGCTCAGCCTGGTCATCAATGTCGCCATAATCGAGTGTATTGGGAAAACCGCCCTTATTATGGTTTTGGCATGGGTGCGGCGAGTTATCTTCAAGGAAAACGCTTCACTCGTCCGCGTAAGACTAAGGAATATTACCAATGGGTGCAAGCTGGGGCTGTGATTGATTGTGAAGTGACTCCCCCAAAGGAAGTATTGTTAGAAACCTTAATGTTGGGGTTGCGTTTAGCGGAGGGTGTGAACTTGAAAGCCTTTGGTGAAGAGAAAGTAGAGGAAATTTGTAGATATTTGCGATCGTATTTTGATAAAGGTTGGGTGGAAGTTGCAGAAGGAAGGTTGCGTTTGACAGATCCCCAAGGGTTTTTGTTTTCTAATGTAGTTTTGGCAGAGTTATTTGAAAAGTTGGGGTAAAAAAGTGAGTGCTGAGTTAGGAGTTAAGAGTGAGGAGTTAGGGGTGGTAGGGTGGTGGTGTGGTGGGCGTAGTTTCCTCCATCTCCCCATCCCCTCATCTCCCTCATCTCCCCGTCTCCCCATTCCTTTTATGCAAAAAGCTCAAGTTAAAAAAGCAGTGATTCCGGTAGCTGGTTTTGGCACTCGTTTGTTTCCGGCTACGAAAGTTGTTAAAAAAGAACTTTTCCCGATTATCGATCGAGATGGTAGGGCAAAACCTGTGATTCTGGCAATTATTGAAGAGGCAATTAACGCTGGAATTACAGAAGTGGGAATAGTTGTACAGCCAGACGACAAAGAAATATTTGAAAATTTCTTAAAAAAAACGCCCAAAAAAGAACTTTTAGCTAAACTTTCACTGCAAAATCAAGAATATAGCCGATATTTACAAGATTTAGGTAGCAAAATTACTATCTTATTACAAGAGGAGCAATTAGGCTACGGTCATGCGGTATTTTGTGCTAAAGATTGGGTGCAAAATGAGCCTTTTTTGTTAATGCTGGGTGACCACATTTATGCATCTCATTCTGATAAATCTTGTGCTAGTCAAGTTTTAGATGTTTACGAAACAGTTAATCAAAGTGTTGTTAGTTTAACTGCAATGCCAGCAGAAATTATTCATAAAGCAGGGTGTGTAACAGGTGTTTGGCAAGAGTTAAACTCGATTCTCAAAGTTACACAACTATATGAAAAACCTACCATTGAATATGCACAAAACTATCTGTGTGTCGAAGGAATGGCAGAAAATGAATTTTTAGGTATATTTGGTTTGTATTTACTGACACCAAAAATTTTTGACTTTCTCGCAGAACACATCAACCAAAATTTCCGAGAACGAGGAGAATTTCAGTTAACATCTTGTCTGGAAAGGTTGCGCCAAGAAGAAGGAATGACAGGATATGTTGTTAAAGGTAAGTGTTTCGATACAGGTTTGCCAGATGCTTATCGCCAAACGATGATTGATTTTATAAGTGTATAACATAATTCATACTGAATTCTGACTCCTGAATTCTGAATTCTTCTTATAAAATTTAAGCACTCACTAACTGAGTTAGGCGTTTCAGGATGCGTAGCACGTCGTACAATTCATTTCCAGGGTTTCGGATTAAAAAACCCTTTGATAAAGCATAACGCGGTGGATTTCCTGGCGCTAATTTGACGAAAATGAACTCGCTTCCGGTGGCAATCATACCAAAATTTGGTTTAGAGGAATACGAATTTCCTAACATATAATTGAGAATTTGTGCGAGTCCTTCTTCAATGGAAAATGAAGCTCTTTTAGACTCAATAATCATCACCCAGAATTGCTCTTTTAAAACTAAGGTGTCTATTTTACCTCTGATGATTATATCTTCATCTGGCACAGCAATATCTATAGATTCTTCTGATTTTACATAAAAAGGAGCTAGATAAAAATCACCAATAAAAAGTAATGGGTCTACAATTGCCATTCTGACAACATCTTCTAGTAAAGGCGGGTAATTAAGAAGATTGATATAGCCTGTTTTTACCTTGTCTAAAAGTTGTCTATCTAAATTAGTAATTTCTGGTAAATCTTCTTGCCATTCGCCAAAGAATGATTCATCTAAAACTAACTGAATCCCGAAATTGTCGATTAAGTAACGTAAGTCGATATCCTTTGCTTGAATTGTTTGCGTCATAGGTTTTGGGGTGTCAAGTACAATAAATTATGATTATCCAAAATCCAAAAGCGAACTGCTTACCCCTGATAACAGAACATATAATCAAGCGATCAATCAGAATTGAGGTGTAGTGCGATCGCCCTCTTGTGAGAAAATACAATCAGGCACTTATTATAAGGCAATACGCTTGGGTTAAGGCTAGCACTCTTTGTAAAAGTAGTTTTTTTAACGAACCACAGAGGCGCAGAGGACACAGAGAGAGAAGAAAGAGAAGGAAAAAATTGCTTAACTGAACTGTATTGTATTATAAGGGACAGTTACACAATTTTTTCATAATTCTAACCAATTCTCTAATTGCAAATTAGGTATATTTTCAAAATCTTTGATATTGTTTGTCACAAGAATATCACCACGAGAACGAGCAACAGCAGCAATTAGTGCATCTATTTCTCCTGTAGGTTTGCTAATTTGCCTGAGTTCACTTTGAATTATGCCAAATTCTATAGCAGCATCTAAGTCAAATGGCTCAACGGGCAGTAGTTTAGTTAATTGTGCTAGGGTTTCTAAGTTTTTTTCAACCTGTTTAGAACAGTAAATACCTTTATACAGTTCTGAAACAACAATTGTAGATAGATAGCATTGGCTGAAAAACCTATTGAATATAGCAACTGCTTTGGCATTTCCGTTAAGTAGTGCAATGCAAATGTTCGTATCTAGCACATACATAAGCGGTTACTCTATTCATGAATTGAGTCTGTAACTCTGCCTTGGTAAGCATGACGCTGCTGGTCAATTTCGGTAAAAATTTCTGTTAATTCCGGTTGGTCTTTCCAAATTCCAAATAATTGATTGAGTTTTGCTAATCTAGCTTCATCTAATAGATGTGGCTCTTTTTCCAAACGTTGATTAGAAAAGAGTTCTAAATCAACCACTATTTCTGCTCCATCAGGAATGCTATTAATTTGCTCTAATAGCTCAATGGTTTGGCCGCGCTTAATTCCTCTAATCTTCATTTTATACTTCCTTTCCCAATCGTTAATTCTCAATTCTATTTCAGTATAAACTTATTTTGCCTCTGTCTTATTCCAAATTGACGGCCGATTCTAACATTCGTATTCTTCCAACATTGGCATCTATTTCTACTTCTACACCAATTGGTAAGGTAAATTTATCTTTAATATGACCAATCATTGAACCGTACCAAGCAGGAATTCCTAAAGGAAGTATATGGTGTTGCAATACTTGAATTAAGGTAAATGATGGTTCATCCCCAGGTTTACAATTAGTACATTGTCCAAAGATAAAGCCAGCAATTTGGTTAAGTATCCCAGCAGTTTTTAACTGGGTTAACATCCTATCTACACGGTAAACATCCTCGCCAATTTCTTCTACAAATAAGATACTTTTATTCCAGGAAGGTAGATAAGGTGAACCTACCATCGCTGACAATACTGATAAGTTCCCACCGATAAGTTTACCCCTAGCTTTTCCCGGTGCTACGATCTCCACACGCACTTCGTTATTGTTGGAATTTTGCATGGTGACGGCTTCACCATTAAATAGGATGCGTTTGAAGTAATCCACTGTAAACTGATTCCAGGTAGACGTGGCAACTGGGCCGTGAAAAGTAATCACTCGACTACGGGCATTAATTGCCAATAATAAAGTAGTAATATCGCTGTACCCGATGAGGATTTTGGGGTGGGAGCGAATCAGTGAATAGTTTAGTAGGGGTAAAATGCGATTACAGCCCCAACCACCACGCATGGCAATTATTGCTTTAATGGAGCGATCGCTAAACATCGAGTTTACATCATTGGCGCGATCGCCATCTCTACCGGCTAAATAACCATAACGATCTAAAATATGCTTCCCTAGCTTGACTTTTAACCCCGATTGTAAAATAGATTTCTGGGCTGCTTCGATGTCTTGGGCGTCAACGATACCCGCAGGGGCGATTAATCCTACGGTATCACCCGCCTGTAGACGTGGTGGCTTGAGGACGGTGTTTGGGGATGGCTTACCTTGAGCGGTAAACGGTGGTATTTGGGTGGCTAAGGTAGCGAGTCCAGTTGTGAGAAATTGCCGACGTTTGATAGTCATAACCATTAAGTGGGGACTAGAGACTGTTTTCCTAATACGCAAGTTATAGCAAGGGTAAATCATTTCTCAACAACAAGATTCCTGACTTATTGAATAAGTCAGGAATCTAAGCCTTAATCATCAAACCATCAACACCCTTAGCATATTCTTGCGGTAAAGTTGGTGCTGCTCCTGCTCGCAGTTTTTGATTTTCTCGATCTACAACTAAAATTGAGCAATACGCCCCTGGTAATTGTTGCTCTAGCAAAATACAAAGGTTATTAAAGATTTCATATAGGTTAACTCCAAATGTAACCTGTTCTAATATTTATAAATCAAAGATAAAGTAGGGGAAAATTGAAAGACATTTAAACTGTTATACATATTTTCCCTTACGTATTTTTTCGTAATCTTCTTCAAAAATTAAACTGGATTGCTATGTAGGATCGGTATTACCAATTACAGGCAAAAGATTGTCAGATAATTGCATCGCCTGTAAACAAATATTAATACTAGAAGCTGCTGAATTATATGCGGCAATATTTTCTTCAACAACACTCAATAATCGCCGATTATTCGCAATTTTTTCTTCAGCTTCTTGTTCCAATGTTTTCTCTAAATAAGCACGCGCCTGTGGGTACTGCTGCAAAATATCATCTGCTTGTCGATCTGCCATTGGTAACAACTGAGTTTTCAGTGTTTGATTAATGGTTTGACGGAAAGATTTACGAATAGTTTGAGAAACTTTTGGTTCAAAATCTAACTTCAATAACTGCCTAATTGCTGGTTCTGCTTCTACGATACTTTCAGCGTCGTAACCTTGAGAAGTTTGTAATAGAGTTTGGCGAAATTGATATATGGAAAAAGTGCCTTCATCGTAAAATCTCGGACTTTCTCGCACAAAGCGATCGCACTCTACGCTAGCTGAACTCACTAATGCTTGAGTAACTAGTTTTTCGACAGCCTTTATCCCTTGTTCAATTCCGCCATCATTATCTAACAAACGATATAACTGGCGATAATATTCTGACTTGCGAATTTTTTCAGTTAACCTTTGGAAAAAATTAGCGGTTACTTGCTGAGAAGATTCGATCAGAATATCTTCTAATTGATTTGCTAAGTAATAAAATGCTTCTACTAAAATAGCAATTAAAGGCGCGGTAGCATTGCGAGGATGGCTGATGGTTGCACGTCGATAAGCATAAGCTACAGAAAAAGTATCTAGCAATTCATCTAGACGGCGAATCATTCGTGATTGCAATTGTTTAAAATCTGCTTCAAAAGCATCACAAGAATTATTAATTATATGGTTAACTTCTTCTACGATCTGCTCACTAAAGTCTTTACCAAGTTGCTGGAGTTGCTGATTTAGACGTTGCAACTCTTGCGCCTTCATCGTTTCAATTTCTTGGGGCTGACTATCCAAATCGCGTTGTACACTCTGATAATGTTTTTTCAATTTAATACAAATATCTTCCAAGTCATCAGCAAGATTCTTAAATAACTGGGGACGTTTTTCTTCAGTCAGATAGCGAGTAATCGCCGTGCGAAATTCCTCAATGCCACTATCTTCAATTAGCTGTTCTGTGAGTTCATTTCCCCAATCTCCCAAAATCCGCACATAATTTTGATTCGGCGTTTCATAACCGTTAACAGAGACACGAAATTTGGTGGAAGATAGCTTCCCTGAATTTACACAATAGTTGTTAAATGCATAGATAAATTGTGGTGTTTCTTCCTTACCATTCAAACTTTTGACGCTTTCCGTAAACAAAGAATCTAAACCAAATCTATCCTTTGGACTTGTTTGTTTAATCTGACTGCCATAAAATCCTAGTAATCCACTAGTTTTATAAACCCTACTTGTATCCCGAAACTGCCCGCTAATTAAATCATCTAATCGTTGGCGTAGCTGAGTATTGTACCAAGTCTCATCAATTCGATTGAAGACATAGAAAACGCGATCGCGTACTCCCGCATTCTTCCGCATTAATTCCAAAAGTTCTGTTTCTTCTTTTGTCATATCACCAGCTGAAGCAGGTTTTAGCACACATACCACCGCCGAAGTATCGGGATGTTGAATTTTCGCATAAGTTAGCTGTGCATCTTTTTCCACTGGCGCATCAATACCCGGCGTATCGATGATTACATTCCCATCTTGTAGTAAAGGATGGTTGCAGTAATATTCTATCCGTTTCAATACCGCGCTATTACTACCACGACGCGCATATCCAGCAGCTTCCTTGAGGTTAGAAAAGTTAAATTGCTCCATTGAATATGTAGCATTATTAACAGTGTAGATGCGATCGCGGTTTGCTATATATCCTTCTAGCAGCAAGATTAATGCCTTCGCCTGTTTTGCACGTTCTGATTTACTCTCACCGCCTTCTTGGTGAATAATAGCTTCGCAACCTTGATGTAGCAAGTTAATTACATCAGCTTGGTTGATATTAGCTACTGTTTTAAATCCTAGTTGCTGACACAAAAAAACTGCTTGTTCCCGAATTTCTACTTCACTTAAAAAGGTTAAAACAACGCATTCTTTCTCTAGTTCTGCATACTCGATTTTGCATTCTGTACCTGTGGCATGTCCCTCTGCACTGTAGAGTAATTCTCTCTCCAAGAGTGCATTGATGAGCATTGATTTTCCCGCACTAAATGCACCAGCAAACACAATCTCAAATTTGGGAGAAATCGCCTTATTTAAAGAAGTTTGTACAAATGTAATATCTTCAGAACGTAGCGTTGGTTCTTGCTGTAAAAGTTGTAAGATATACTCGACTTGTTCTTTCAAATTTTTGCACTGAAGCGGTAGATCTGACATATTCAGCATCCTAATAAGATTTATGTATATATTAGTTATATTTACTGTCTTACTGGTTCAGTAAAATTCCTGATAAATGTGATGCTCTTAAATTTTCATAACTGAAGCTAGTTGCTCCGTACCCAGAATTATTTAATTATTAATTAATAGCTAATTTTCTAATTAATTACGAATTACGAATTACGAATTACTAATTCTTCGGTCATTTGTTATGCAACCTTCTCTGGCTCTCGATAGCTTAAATATTCTCGTAGTTGAGGATGATGATGATATTCGCTTTTTTCTGACTACAGTGTTGGAAGCGGATGGAGCCACCATCGTAGCAGTTCCATCAGCCGCCGCAGCACTGGAAGTGTTACCGCAATTGCAACCTGATATCTTAATTTCTGATATAGGTATGCCTGACGAAGATGGCTACACTTTAATCCGAAAAATACGTGCGCTCAAGCCAGATATGGGTGGACAAGTCCTAGCTATTGCCTTAACTGCCTATGGCGATCGCGAGAGTCGTATTCGCGCTTTGGAAGCTGGCTTTCACACCCATGTATCTAAACCAGTCTTTCCACAAGAACTAGTTGAGATTGTCGCTAATTTGTTTGCTTCTTGTAATTGGTAATAGATTCGTATTTTTACCTTTTTTGAGGTACTAATACAGGTAGTTGACGAACACCAGCCACGGATTTGGCGTGTTGTCCAACAGTCAAAACATTGAACTGATTCGATATAAGTTCTAAACTTTTATTCACCACTGCTAACTTTTTGTAGGTGGGGACATTCATCCCAGGAAAAAATGATAACTCTGGCACATCTTCTTGACTTAAAAAGTCTGTGGGATGGAGTAGCAAAGAAGGTTGGGTGCGTGTAAGTTTACACAGCCACAAGGCAATTCTCAAGTAAAATAATGCCAAATCGCTAGAAAATCTAGTCAGATACATGATGTAGCTAAAGTGAATTGGCACCTTAAAAATTGGCATGGTGGTAACAGGAATTTCAGTCAATTTATCCTTACCCATGTTCCACTGGTAAGGTTTTAGAGGCTGCAAACCGTCTTTGAAACTGCCAAACAAAGCTTCCCGTTTTTTGCGTTCTTCCTTACTCAGTTTACAGGTCATCAAATAATAAGCTCGTGCTATTGGCCCCAAAATTGTGGGAAAAGTTGAAGCATCATATTCGTACCCGCGTCGCGCTAAGACTTTCAATACTGCTGGGGAAAAACTGTATCCAGGTCCCCGGAAGCCTACAGGATGTTGATAAGTGACGCGCTTGATATGTTCTTCAGCCAGCGCTACTTCTTCTTCAATCTGATTTTCGGAATACAGATGTAGCCAGGGATCGTGGTTGAATGAATGATTGCCAATTTCGTGACCGGCGTTGGCGATCGCTTCTATTGCTTTGTGATTCTTTTCTAGGGCTGCATCTTGACCGACAATGAATACTGTGATTGTCAAATTCCATTGCTGGAGAATTTCTAGAAAACGGGGTACTGCAATATCCAAGTAAGAAGGGTAACTTTCCCAACCCGGAGCGCCTTGATTTTTGAGATAAGACCAAATATTGTCTAAGTCTAAAGATAGACTGGCTATTGGTTTATTTGCTTTTGGCTTTGTTTTCATTATTAGTTCAAATATTTGACGATTTTAAAATAGAGAGTGACTTTAAAATCAGCGTTTTTTTAATTGCTGGTGATTAATATATCATAAAGAAGACATATTTAAACGTATATAAGTAAGTCTTAGCGATCGCTAGCCTTTACAATCAGATTTTCATAACTCAGTTAAACAATGTAGCCTAGTTTGTAGTTGATCCGCGATCGCCCCAGAAAATCTCGACGACAAAACAGGCAAAGCAAGTAACTTTAGTACTAACTATATTTCTCTTTTACCAAACAATACTTATTCCAGATGAAATTATCCTGTCATCTCGACTTCGACTAAGCAAATGGTTGGTACATAGATTATAATTTCACCCCGTTCGCACTTGTCAAATGCTTCGTTGGCGGCAACACTAAGGTTTTGACTATCCTCTAAGTATCAAATCGCTCTATTAGGCGTACTTTATCTATCAACGAAAGCTGTTTTATTAACTCTAATGCGTCTTCAAGAGTTATTGTTTTATCCATTTTTTTTACTTTGACTTTTGTCTATAGGCTAACATAGTTAAGGCTTGTGAGATTTGACAACTGGATGGATGAGTTGTTGTAGCTGATGTTGAGCTTCGCTGACTGAAAGATGAGACATGATAATCCTCAATAATCGGGAGCATCCCAATTTTGCCAAAAGGTACAGGATTGACACAAAAACCCTGTACAAACCTCTTTCCTTGGCGCTCTTGGCGTCCTTGGCGGTTCGTTATTTCATTATTGTTTGAAGCCAAAATACCGTATAAAAATAAACTTGCACATTTGGGATGCTCCCCAATAATCGCTGTATATCTTTATATTGACAGGATACCTACTAGTACTCGTACTAAATCTTCTAAACCTTCAGGAACACGATAAAGTTTAATATCTTCTGTAACTAGTTTTTGTTCTCTATTAAGAGTACCAAATTTCCAATCATCGCCATTAGTAACTGCCCCATATAAAATAAGTGATTGATTATCTAAAGATTTATCCAGAGCGATTAATTCTACTGCTAGCTGTGTAAATCCTCTTCTGATATCTGATTGTTTAGCTTCAATTATTAATAGGCAGTTAGATTTATACAAGTAATAATCTAAAGTACCTTTCAGCTTTTCATCTACATTAACAGGATACTCACTATATAGTTGAGCCTTTGTTTGATCGCAGATTTCAGCAAGGATAGGAGCAATCAGAAATTCTCTAATTGATATTTCTGCCACAGGATTAAAAAGTCTGATATTACGTTGTAAATATCCTTGCAAAAACTCTAAGTATTTAATTTCATGAGAATACCTGAGCAAATCCAAACTTGTACGCTGATAGCTGTAGTCAAATTCAGCCAAAATCTCCGCTGTAGGGTTAGTTAGTTGAAAATATTGGCTGAAGGTGTAGCTTTGGTCAGGTTTTAAAATTCTATATTTGCTCATTACAGTATAGCAATCCTGTTTGATTTTTGAATAAGAATTCAGAACTCAGAATGGGCTACGCCCCGCTACACTAACAGGAGTCAGAATAATACTATTAGTCTTAATTTTCGACTTCTTCATCTTGTTCAACTACTTCAGATTTATCTTGTAATGGCTTCACTACTCTGGCGATCGCTTCTTGAATAAAAGCCTTAATAAATTCATCTCTGCGATTAATTTGAAATTGTCGCTGGACAACTTCTGTCATTCCACCATCACCCCAATCTTGGTCATGACGAAAATATTCAATAAAGCTTTTACCGGCAATTCGCGTTAAATAAGCTGCGGTGACACCTTGAATTGCTCTCCCAATAATAAAGGTGGCAACATTGAGTTGCAAAGCTGTAGATAATAATTGAATTGCTCCTTTGACAATGCCTAAACTGGCGATGGTTTTTGCTAAAGAAAGGGCTAATTCTCGTCCCCTTTCCATATTCAATTCACAGCCATAGACTCGACCAATTTCTACGACCATTTGAGCATTGACGGCGGCGGTTGCTAATAAATCTACCACTGGTATAGGCGTAACTGAAACTACACCAGCACCAATCCATTGAAAGCGTTCTACGATTTTGTCAGCTTGGCGGCGGCGCTGGCCATCAATGAGTTTTCGCGCCTCGTCTCCCAATCGGAGAGATTGTAAAAGAATGTTATCTGCCACCAAATCTTCACCTTCGGCGCGTAAAACAGCAGCCATGCGCCGCAGCAAAGGAACAATATCTGGTTCTGGCTGGAAGGGTTCACCAGTTTCTAGTTGTGCAGATTGGGGATTCGCAGCGATCGCCACTACATCATTAGTGGCAATAAATCCCCGCACCCGCTGACGCAACCTAGCAAGGATGGCTTCTTTATCTTCATCTGTATATAAATCAGTTTTGTTGAGAACTAGGAGCGATCGCTTCCCAATTTCTGCTAATCCCCGTAGTGGCTCATATTCGGAGCGTCGTAAATCATTATCCACCACAAACAACAGTAAATCTGCTGCCGTCGCCAGTTCTCGCGCCATTTGTTCGCGTTCCGTCCCCGCCACACCCGCTTCTAAAATTCCCGGCGTATCCGTAATTAAAATCTTGCGTTCCAATCCCTTCAACCGCAAACAATAAGTTTCCCCAACTTGGGTTGTACCCATCGGTGCATCTACTTGACCAACCATGCGCCCCATGACGGCATTTACCAGGGAAGTTTTGCCAGCACTCCCAGTACCAAATACCACCACTTGAATTTCACCTCGTGCTAGATTGGCTTCAATTTCCCGCGATTTACTTAATAAAGCTTGGCGTGCGACTTCATCTTGAATTTGGGCTACCTGTTGACGCACAGCTTGTAAAGTCGTAGAAGCCGCATCTGATTTGCCAGCGGGTATTTGCGCTGGAGTTACACGAGAACGAGTGCGGCGCGATCGCAACTCCCCCTTCTGAAGCATTAATACATAATAAACAAAAGCAGCAACCAACGCTCCAATCAGCACAATCAGCAGCAATAGCAACAAATTACCCAGTAACGGCGAATAGGATAATTGCCAGTAAAGCCGTGATAGCGAATCAATTAGCCATAAAGCTAGTCCTAAAATAACGATTAGACCAACAATCAGCGTTACGATGCGTGACAGAGGCATGGCTGGCAAAAATTAGTGGGTATGAAGTAGGCACATGCTTCTGATCTTAATAGTTTCAGTATTTTTTACCAGGGTACAAAAAAGCAACTTTTGATAGACTAAGAGCGCATTTTGTATCAAATTTGCTTTCACTCACCGCATTCCTCCGAAGTGACCTTTGCAAAAGCCGACGCTGGTGATATCTATCTTTGTCTCCCTACCTCCCTGAAGACGCGATTCATCGCGTCTCTACAGATTCCCCACTCCCTAGCTAAAGCGAGTTATACCATGACTGCTACACCTAAATTAAGATACTCCAACTGGGTTAAACAAGTATTCCACCAGCTGAGTATTCGGCAAAAAATTGTTTGTGGGTACGGACTGGCTTTGGGAATTGCAGTTTTAGGAACAACAGCAGGGTTGGTAATAGGCGATCGCTATTTCCAACAAGCTAGACAACAAATGATCTTGGCAGATGAGCAAGGAAGTTTGTTAAGTAGTTTACAAGGAGAACTGTTAGAAATACAGATTCACCAGCAAGAAATCGTGCCTTTTTTACAGCAGCCACAAGCCTTGCAAAGAGGAATTTCTAGTTTTAAGAGTGATTTAGCCGAAGCTGAAACTTTGCTTTCTCAGGTGCAGGAATTTAGTCAAACCAATTCTCAGCAAGATTTACAAACTCTGCTCAAAAAATATAACAACACGATATCCGTGTATTCTGAACAACTTAGGTTTCTGATTCGGCAAATTTTGCCATTAAGTTCACAGCCCCAGGGAGCATTAAAAGCGCAGCAATTAATCTCGAAATTCAGTCAAAGTCAGGATGCTTTGAAGTTTTATAAATTTGCCCATGAATTAACTGAGTTTGCCAAAACAGTTCGAGAACGGCAAGAACAAGCTGATATAATCCGAGATCGAGCTGCACTCATCCAAGCTCAAATTATTATTGGTAGTATGCTGTTATCAGTGGCGATCGCTGCGATCTTAGCTTTCTACACCAGTAGTATCATCGCCCGTCCCATTAACGCAGTCACAAATATTGCCCAAAGAGTTACCCAAGAAGCCAATTTTGATTTGCAAGCGCCTGTCACTACAGAAGATGAAGTTGGTGGATTAGCTAGTTCTCTTAATCAGCTAATTCAACAGGTGAAGCACCTTTTAGAAGAACAACAAACCGAGAACCAAACACGACTAATTCAAAGTGAGAAAATGTCTAGTTTAGGACGGATGTTGGCTGGTGTCGCCCACGAAATTAATAATCCCATAAATTTTATTTCTGGCAACCTCGTACATGCGAAAACTTATACTGACGATTTATTAGCGCTACTGCAAACATATCAAGCCGAAGTTCCTCATCCTTCACCCGCTTTGGAAACTTTAGCAGAAGAGATTGATTTAGAGTTTTTGTTAGCAGATTTACCAAAACTCTTTAACTCCATGAAAGTTGGTGCTGAACGCACACGAGAAATAGTCCGCAGTTTAAAAGATTTCTCTCGCTTAGATGAAGGGGAAGTGCAGTTAGTAGAGTTACACGCTTGTTTAGATAGTACATTATTAATTTTGAACAATCGCCTGAAAAATGGTATTAGCCTTGTGCGTAACTATGGAGAGATTCCCACAATTCCAGGCTATACAGGTTTATTTTATCAGGTATTTATGAATCTTTTAAGCAATGCGATCGATACTGTGGAAGAAAAAGCAGCACAGAATCCAGAATTTTCACCTGAAATTACCATTACCACAGAACGCTGTCAGAATAATTGGGTGATAGTGCGAATTGCAGACAATGGTTGTGGTATTTCACCAGAAAATCTGCATAAAATATTTGAGACATTTTTCACCACCAAACCGCGGGGCATTGGTACTGGTTTGGGGCTAGCGATCGCATATCAGATTGTGGTAGAAAAACACCGAGGTAAAATTTCCTGCGAGTCCGAGTTAGAACAAGGTACAGAGTTTGCCATCACTCTGCCAATTTCTCACGCTTAACAGGCGTAGTAGTGCTACGTCTGTACATTCTTCCGCCTTGGGGTACTAGTACCGCAGGGCCGAAGTCAAAAGTCAAAAGTCAAAAGTCAAAACGAAGACAACATAGGTTTTTCGGAGATTTAGAATGGTTGGTTTATTTCCGCCGTACTGTACTAGCCTTTGAAAGTTGATTTTTTGATAATAATTGATAGTAGAGACGTAGCAGTGCTACGTCTCTATTTTTTGAGAACAAAGGGAAAAACAAACTTATGGGACTTTTCGATCAAATACTCGGTGCTGTTACTAATCCCAACCAACAAGGTAGCTTAGGTCAACTAGGAAGTATCATTAACACTGTAAATCAACTGAGCGATCGCACTGGTGCAGATCCATCCACCATCCAATCAGTTTTGTCAATTGTGGGTAGTCAAGTTCGTTCTGCTTTACAAAACAAGCAAGCCACAGATGGTAACGAAGCCGCACAAACTCTAGTCAATCAATATGCTGGTACTTCTCCTAACCCCCAAGCAGTCGATTCGCTATTTTCTCCTGGTATACAACAGCAAGTAGCTGAAATTGCTGCCCAACGCACAGGGTTAGATCCTGGTATGGTTCAACAATTGCTGCCTTTAGCAGTACCTCTAGTACTGAATTTTTTACAATCGGGCGCAAATGCTCAAAATCCCCAAGCTGGCGGAAATCCCGTACTAAGTTCCTTCTTAGATGCTGACGGCGATGGTGACGTTGATATCGCCGACGCCCTACAAATGGCCAGCCGTTACATCAGATAATAATACCTCTCTCCATCTCCCCACCTCCCCACTCCCCACTCCCTTCTCATAAGACATCGGCAAATAGGCCTTGCTAGATTCTTACGTTAGACATAGGCTGAGAAGAAGGGAAATCTCCTAACACAAATCAGACAGTCTATGGCTAAATTTTTTGACTGTATTACTGAGGAACTGCAAGGCTTCATTGCTGCCCAACACCTTTTTTTTGTTGGCTCTGCACCCTTGAGTTCTACAGGTCATATTAACCTGTCTCCTAAAGGTTTGGATTGCTTTCGCATCCTTTCTCCGAATCGAGTAGGTTATATAGATCTTACAGGCAGTAGTAACGAAACTTCCGCCCATTTAGAAGAAAATGGGCGAATTACTTTCATGTTTTGCGCTTTTGAAGAACCTCCTTGTATCCTGCGTCTTTATGGTCAAGGAAATACGATTTTACCGACTTCTCCAGACTGGAACTCACTGTACTATGTATTTCCAGAAATACCTGGAACTCGTCAAATTATCGTCGCCGATATCCAAGAAGTACAGACCTCCTGTGGTTTTGGCGTACCACTCTATGAATATCGAGGTCAGCGCCAAACTCTAGTAAACTGGGCTAGTAAGAAAGGCGAACAAGGAGTTAGAGAATATCAACAGCAGAAAAATCTCGTCAGCCTTGATGGTTTATCGACTCCACTAAGTAAATTATTTTAACGTTGACAAAAGCAGGTTTTAGGGCAGGATTTATACCAAGTTAACTGAGATAGTATTATTTACTTCGTCAGCGCTTATACAATTTTGGATTTTGAATTGTGAAAGATTTACAGGGCAAGTTTTTAGGCTCGTTATCATTATTCAAATTGGTATTATACAAGTGCTTTGATTCTCAAGAAAATTAACTTTGGCAACTTGGTATTATAGAAGGTTATGAATTATTGTATTTCTCCACTCACAGAAAAAGACGAGCCTTTTCTGTGGCAAATGCTTTACGAAGCAGCGCATATGGGAAACGAAGTAAATTTGACAGTGCAGGATGCAATGAATCATCCTGATTTAGCAAAATATGTAAAAAATTGGGGATGTAAAGATGATATTGGCTTTGTTGCTATTTTGGAAAGTAGTAATCAACCTGTAGGAGCCGCATGGCTGCGTTTATTTACAGGTGACAATAAAGGATATGGTTATATTAGCGATCGCATTCCTGAATTAGCAATAGCAGTTCTCCCTGAACATCGAAATCAAGGCATAGGAACACAGCTACTCAAGCATTTATTAGCAGCAGCCAAAACATCATACCCATCAGTATCCCTCAGCACTAGAGCGACAAATCCCGCCTTGGGTTTATATGAAAGATTAGGTTTTGAAGTCGTCCCCGGTAGCGAAACAATCAACCGAGTTGGCGGAATCTCTTTCAAAATGAAAATTGATTTATGAAAAGAGAATTCAGAATTCAGGAGTCAGAATTCAGAATAATATCAAGTTCGGATAATCACTTACTATTCAAAAGTCTCCGCGTCTCCCCGTCAGTCCTAATCATAAGTCTTTAACCGAACCTGATATAAATTCGAGTTTCACTAGCGGGTAAACAAATAGGTTTAACAAATACGCTTGGTTATCTCTCCCCCTGCCTCCCCTGCCTCCCCTGCCTCCCCTGCCTCCCCTGCCTCCCCTGCCTTCCCTGCCTTTCCTACCCTCCCAGTGTCCGCGTATAAATTACTTGACCTTGGGAATCATAGAGAAACAGGGACAAATTGGCATTGTCACTAATTGCAGCTAGGGCTTCCTGTAAGATTTGCAAGTGATTGGCAAGGTCAACAGCATTATCCGAGTTCTCAGAAGCAGGATTAGCCAAACTATTTTGTCTTAATTGGTCATACTCAGGGGTTAACCTGACAATAATTCCTGCATTGTCCATGCTAAAGGTGCAAATCCGAATTCCATTAGTACAGGTTTTCTCTAAGTCAGTGCGGGTTTGCTGCAAACCACTAACAACTTGGAATTTTTCTTGTGCTTGTTTGAGAGCTGTTGAGTAGGGTTCGATGAGAGACTGAGCTTGAGTGTAGTACAAGCTATCTTGGGAAACTTTTTTCGCAGTTTCCAAAGCTTGCTCCCAGTATGTCGCTGCTGCTTGCCATTGGTTTTGTTGCTGATAGACTTTGGCTTGGTTGGCGGTGCTAACGGCTTGTTGGTAAGTTCTAGCAGCTAATTGTTCTTTAGTGGCGCGATCGCGTGCTACTACTAATTTAGGTTTATAGTCTACCAACAACTTTTGGGCTTCTTGATATGCAGGACTAGTCTGGGGAATCACCCTCAAGGCATTAATGACTACCTGCCAGTTAGACTGCACCTTTTGCCAATCCTTCAAAGATTTAGCAGTAGCTTGGCGATTCTCGGCTGTACTCGCTACATCTTTGGCTGCTGCTAGTTTTTTCAGCCATTTTTCTTCAGTTAGCATCTGCTGATTGACAGCGTGCAAACTAATACGATAGCTAAATAGTTTTGCTTGCACTAGTGGATAGAGTTCACTATTGGGAGTTATGGCTTCCAGTGGTGCGATCGCCTGTCGCCATAAATGTTGTCTAGCTTGTATTTCTTCTAAACTACGTGCGGGAGTTTTAATTTTTTCTGCCGCCAAAGATGCTGTCTGCAAAGCCTTAACCACCTGGCTGATTTTTTCTGACCGTCCAGACAAACTTGCTTTGAGTTCTTCTGACACCTGGTAACGGGGCGACCAACTAGGAATTGCACTCAAGGCTGCGCTAGCCGTCGTCAGTCGCTGCTGCAATGCTAGTAATTCTTTTTCCGACTTGGCACGACGCATCAATTGGGGGGATTGTGTTTTTAATTGCCCAGCAACTTCTATTTCTTTACACTCAGACATCACACAAGGGCGAGTCCCTAAATAGCCAGCAACGCCTAAAACCACAATTCCCACCAAGGCTACACCTAGTAAAATGGGTTTGACTTGGCGTGCTGGCTTAGAAGCCGGTAAATTCGGTGCATCTGCAAATGGGTCAAATACTTCCTCATCTTCAGTTTCATCCAGCGATGGAAAATAGGCCAGAGCAGATGAGGGGGATGAGGGGGATGAGGGGGATGAGGGGGATATTGCTCCCTTATCTCCCCCTACTCCCTCATCTTCCCCCTCTCCCCTTATTCCCCCAGATCCCCAAATCCCCGTCTCCCCGTCTTCCCATGTCGGCGTTTGCTTGAGAGCTAGAAAACATTTCGCATAAGGAAGTTGTTCGCCAAAAACTCTGAGGAAACATTGGACTCGTTGCTCTCTGTAGGTCGCTAAGGACTGGAGTGCGTCCTCAATGGCTGCAAAAATTATTTGAGTATCAAATATTACACCTGATGGATGTTGTGTTAAAATCATTAGCTCGTCTTTATTGACGGCACACTTAACTTGAAAGACTCCAGCTGATGGGACTTCTACAAGCAATTGTTCTTGCAAAGTTTTGGCTAAAAGCTGTAAATCTTCGTGCTGCACTGCTACTTTCATAGAACTTTCGTGCTGAACTTCTATATTGTTTTGATTATCTTTAAGGAGATGAAATGAACTGTTTGGGTTTTTTGAATAAAGACGCACAGTTTAACCAACCACAGCCTGAAAATCTAATCGAACAACTTTCTAACACAAATTCCGACTTTTAACCAAAAATTAAAATAGTAGTGATTGTTCCCACGGCTACATTTTCAACCTGCTAGATGCGAAATTAAATAATCTATCCACAGGTATATATTTTTCCTAAAAAATGGGAACAATAGAATTTTTGAGGATTTTCACTGCCTAATTTTGTGACAATTAAATTCACAACAGCTACTGAACAGCAAAATTCTAGTTGCAAAACAATTGTCACCAAATTATCCACAGGTTAAGGAAATGTTGCGATGTCAGAGGTTTTTGACAGTAATGCTAGTTATCTTCTATGCTGGGAAGTCTACTGAGGAGGTTAATTACGTCTTGTGGCTCAAGAAATTAATTTGCCTCATTTGCTGAATTCGATAAGATTGATACGTGAAAAATAAGTTTTTATAGCTGCCAAAAGCTTAATTATGTAAGAAAGGTGCTGCAAAATATTCAGACAGCACCAACCAAAAGCTTGGAAAGTGTCAATACAAGGTGTATCAATGGATTTATTAGAGTACCAAGTTAAAGAATGGTTTGCAAAGATAGGCATTCCTGTATTGCCTTCCCAACGAATTGACCATCCCACAGATTTGAAACGTTTAAAAATTGGCTTTCCGATTGTACTGAAATCTCAAGTACACGGAGCGGAACGGGCAAAGGCAGGTGGAGTCAGGTTTGCCGAAACAACTATCGATGCGATCGCCGCTGCCCAAAGTATCTTTAGTTTACCCATATGGGGCGAGTTGCCGGAAGTTGTGCTGGCAGAATCCCAATACGACGCCAACCAGGAATTTTATCTGGCCGTAGTTTTAGACACCGCTGTTTGCCGACCAGTACTTTTAGGTTGCAAAGAAGCAAACATCGATTGGGAATCCGCTGGCGAAAAAATGCACCATGTCGTGGTTGAACAAGAATTCTCGCCATTTTATGCCCGACGACTGGCTTTGAAAATGGGTTTGCAGGGAACGTTGATGCAATCGGTAAGCAACGTTCTCCAAAAGATGTACCACTTATTTGTGCAAAAAGACCTGGATTTAGTCGAAATTAATCCCTTGGCAGTCAATCCTAATGGTGAAGTGATGGCTCTCAATGGTAAAGTCAGGGTGAATGAACGCGCAATTAAGCGTCATCCAGATCTTGAACAAATGGCAGCAAAAATCATCAGCCGTCATCCAAGTACTGAAATTAACGGTATTTTGGGTGACTGGGATGGCGTGCAAATGCACGGAAAAATCGGTATTTTAGGTAATGGTACTGGTTCAGTAATGGCAACTTTGGATTTAGTCGCTAATGCTGGCGGGAAACCAGGTGTTTGTTTGAATCTCCGCCATGCTTTTCTGACAGATACTACGCCAACTACATTTAGCGATCGCCTAGAAACAGGTTTGAAAATTTTAGCTGCTGACAAAAGCATCGAAGTTATACTAATTAACTTTCTGGGTAGCATTCCTCAGGCTGAGGAAGTAGCTCAAATCATTGCCAAATTTGTACAACACGACAATAACGAACTCAAATTAAAAATTGTACGCTCTAATGGTAGTAAAATTCCGCCAGATTTGAATTTTCCATCCTTAGTTGTCCGCCTTGCTGGTTCGGAGTTGAATGCAGCTAAAAAATATTTAGCAACACTTAAAAAAACCAGCAGTGCCCTTGTTGTGGTAGAAAATTTAGATGAGGCAGTGGAAGTTGCAGTTCGTCTTGCTAAACCAACTGCTAATAATAAATAGTCAAACAATTTTGGATTTTAGATTTTAGATTTTGGATTGACGACATGGATAAATCGGCTTGCTTTGTACCATCAAGGAATTATTGGTCGCTAAGAATTTGTAATTTGGGAAGAATTCAGGATTCAGAATAGTTTTTGTTTATTTATATTAGAATTACTATCTTCTGTCGGAGATAAATTTTGGAATGCAATAGTAAAAATAATAAATTTCAGCAAAAACTGAATCAATACAAACTGTACACATATCGCTTTATGCCCAGTGGCTCAACTCACTGGCTTGCCAAACTTAGGGTAATTTATTATGAACTTAACGCCAGATAGTAAAGTCTTAATTCAAGGTTTTTGCGAATTTATATCAGGTACTCATGTGGCTCAAATGAAAGCCTATGGTACGAATTTGGTAGCTGGTGTTAATCCTGGATGCGGTGGACAGGAACTGTACGAGCTGCCAGTATTTGACTTAGTGGAGGAAGTAGTAGAAAAATTTGGGGCAATTGATACAACAATTATCTGTGTAAATCCTTACGATGTTTTGGATGCGGCATTGGAAGCGATCGCATCTGGGATTCGCCAAATTATTATTATTACCGCTGGAGTGCCACCTTTGGATATGGTGCAATTACTCCGCAAAGCCGAGGCTTGCGAAACCTTGGTAGTAGGGCCAAATAGTCCGGGGATCATTGTGCCGGGAAAAATTCTCTTGGGAACTCAGCCTAGTGAATTTTATACACCAGGGCCAGTGGGGATCGTTAGTCGTAGCAGTACCCTTACTTACGAAGTCGCCTACGAATTAACAAAAGCTGGTTTGGGACAGTCGATTAGTGTCAGCATTGGTAGTGATCCGATCGTTGGTTCTTCGTTTTTGCAATGGCTACAAATTCTCGATGAAGATGAAACTACAGAAGCGATCGTTTTAGTCGGTCAACCCGGCGGTGGTAGTGAAGAAGCGGCGGCGCGGTACATTGCTGAGGCCATTGATAAACCAGTAATTGCCTACATTGCAGGGAGACTTGCACCACCAGGAAAAAGTTGGCGTCAAACCGGGACTTTAGCAACAGTTATCGGACGGGACGCAAATTTTGGCACAGCCCAAAGTAAATTGGCTGCTTTGAAAGAAGTACAAGTTCCCGTGGCTGAACGGCCTTCTCAAATTCCAGAATTGGTGAAAAAAGGGATTAATTAGACCAGACGTGAATTCGATTTCCCACCATGAGGCGAAAATCTCCTAGAGTTAGAGAAGATGTCAGTTTCTTTATTCCTCTTTCAAGAAGCAAGGGTAAGTCGGCGTGTATATTTCAGGAATATATAGGACTCATATTTGATTTCTGAAATACACGTAGGGGAGCCAGCCGTGTGGGCGGGTTTCCCGACTTGAGCGGACTGGCGTTGCGTTACGCCAAAGGCTAACGCACCAGTTAACGATTTAGGTGCGTTAGGCTACGCCATAACACACCCTACAGATACTTAGATTTTTTCAGAAATCAAATCGGATTCCTATATTTATGGTTCAGGTTATTCAGGCCAAGGATGTCAGTTTCAATCAACTGATTGAGCAATTTAATTTGCAACGTGCTGATGATGAAAACTTCTTTCGTGAGTGGCAGGATAATTTGCCAGAACTCAATGAGTTAGAAAAAGAAAATCTCGAAGAAATCAAAGCCGAGTATCAGCATCTATCTCGATATCCCATTTTAGAACCTGTAGTCAAAATGGTGATACTTTCTCCACTATTGCGTCTGGCTGGTTTTTATCAACCACCTTTTTACATTGCTTCTGAGGAAGAAGTGGAAATTTCTTCTGAAGATGAAGGCACAATTATCCGAGGACGTATTGATATATTGGTGTTTAATCCACCATTCTGGGTGCTTGTGATTGAGGCCAAGCGATCGCAGTATTCTTTAGAGGTGGGAATTCCCCAAGCATTAGCTTATATGTTTGCTAATCCTAAAAGTGATAAACCAGTATTTGGTTTTGTCACCAATGGTCGAGAATTTCAATTTATTAAGTTGAGCAAACAAAGTATACCCAAATATGCATTATCCTACACACTATCACTTAATCGTGGAAATGATTTACATACTGTCGTGAAAGTGTTAAAACAACTAGCTTATTTAATTCGTAATTCGTAATGCGAGCATCCTAATGGATGCCTAAGTCTTCAACCAAATCTGATATTACTGTCCTGGCTGCTGCGTTGATGTTCGTGCCTCCCGTTCGAGAAGAGTACGTTTGCGTTCGACGCCCCATCGATAGCCTGACAATGCGCCGTCATGACGCACAACACGATGGCAAGGAATCACCACTGCTAGGGGATTTGCAGCGCAGGCCTGGGCGATGGCGCGAACTGATTTCGGCAAACCGATGCACTTGGCGATGTCCGTATAGCTTACCGTCGAGCCGTGTGGAATCTTCTGTAACGCTTGCCACACACGCTGCTGAAAGGCAGTGCCACTGATATCAAGAGGCAAGTCCAGCCCCAATGCTGGCGCTTCGACAAAGCCCACCACTTTCGAGACGAGCTGCTCAAACTCGGTGTCCCCACCGATCAAATTGGCCTGTGGGAATCTGTCTTGCAAATTTCGTGTCAGTGCATCTGGTTCATCGCCTAGAAAAATGGCGCAGATCCCGCGATCGCTCTTGGCAACGAGGATCGATCCCAAAGAGCATTCGCCGACAGCGAAGTGTATATTTTTATCAGTGCCACCAGCCCCATAGTTTGAAGGTGTCATAACCAATACCCAATCTGATATTTCGTAGAACCGTTCGTAATTACATATCTTGTTTATATTCTTCCAACAATTGCGGGATGTAATCATAGCCATCTACACCAATAATTGCAATCATTTTAGAACGATGTTGCTGTAATAATTTCTGGAAAGTTTCTGTTCCTATTTGTCCCTGTAAAATTGTCAGTAGCCCTGCTGGTTGACGCCATTCACGAGAAGCAATTTGGTTCAAAAGATACATTCCTAAGCTGCCTGTGTAAATGGTTTTTTCGGCATTTTGCAAATGATAATAAGCTTCAGCTAAATAAGCTAAATTCCGTCCTTGGAGATACAAATCACCAGAAACTTGCGCTATTTTGAAAGCATCTTCGAGATATTTAATTGCAGTTTGATGTTGTCCAATTACTAAATAAGCAATTCCTAAGCTGCTGATACATAAGGCTTTACTTGGAATATCGCCTAATTTTTCTGACAACTTTAAACCTTGTTCTAAATAATTAATTGCTGATTCGTATGTTTCTGGTTCTAGGTTTTCCAGTTGTTGAGCCTGCATGACTTCGCTGTAACCTAAATTTACCAGCGCGTTTGCCTCTCCTGTTTTATCGCCTGCTTGCCGACTCAATATTAATGCTCGTTGGCTGTAGTTAATTGCCTCGGCATAATTTTGCTGTTGTACGTAGGTACGGCTGAGGTGGTTGAGATTGGCAATTTCACAGGGGCGATCGCCTGCACTCCTAGATATCTCCAACGCCTGTTGATGAAAGTCCAAAGAGCGCTGATATTGTCCCAAAGCACGCTGAGAATAACCTAAAAGTGTCAAAATTCGCGCTTTTTCTTGGTTTTTTTCTGCTGGGCGCAGTGGCTCATCCAAATAATCTAGGGCATTTCGGAGATAACTGCCAGAAAACGAGGCAAAAATCCCGCCGTAAAGGGGAAAATATGAACGTTGGGCAAAGGTTCGCAGAATTTGCAGCATAATTTGAGAACAAGCATCGCTATATGCTGCACCAATGCTTTGAAAACCACTTGCTAACTGACTCCAAATCACTGCAAAGGTCAAAAAAGTGGAAATGGACAACTTTGGTCCTGCTTTCACATCGTAAGCTTGTTGGTCAAACCAATTTATTAAACCTCGTTGCAAATATTGTAAAATTAACGCCATTTCCACCCAATCTCTAAGGGTGATACCCCGCTGTTGTTCGGCAAATTGAATTGCAGATTCCTCCATCGCTAAGGTGCGAAACAGTGCTTGGGGGAACTCACTATTAAGTTGCTTAGCCCAACTCGCCCACGGGCCGCGTTCACCTGGTACACCGCCAAATCCCAAAGATTCTTTTTGCTCGTACATCCAACTGAGCAAATTTTCTTGTAGGCGTTGCCAAGATGCTAAACCACGGGTAATACCTTCGGAAAATTGTTGTAAATCAGTATCTACCTGGGCAAATTGCTGTAATGATTTTGCTAACTGCTGTAATTGCGGTAAATTTAGCGGATATTTCTGATTTGGGTCAGTAAAACGAACAAATGCTGCCAAACGCTCGTTAGCAGAAGCTGTAGTAATTTCTGTAACAGCAAAGGCGATCGCTTCTGTGGCTTTGTTTTGCTCTTGCCAACGTTGCCATTGAGTTTGAATCGTTTTAATGGCTCTCAAACTGCGAGTAGCTTTAGCTTTTTTGAGTTCGTCTTTTTCACTATCTACTTGACTTTGGAGGGCACTCAGGCGATCGCTCAAAACTAGCTCAAACACTTCCCCTGTCCCAGAAGTTATGTTTTTAAGCAGCATTTGATACACCTGTTCCACAGAGCTAATTTTGCCCTTGAGGGTGGTTTCGACAATTTCATCGATTAAAGCAAGATAGCGATCGCGCAATGGCAGAGAGTCTGACACTTTGGCTAATAGAGAACGTCACGTCAATTCTAATTCTAGTCTTGGGAGTGGGAGTTGGGAGTGGGGAGTTGGGAGTGGGAAACCGCACTTATTTACTCGGAACTGACAACTGTTTTGCCCCATAACCCTAATTAATGAGCCTCAAATCATTAAGTTAATGGCGATCGCAACAAAACAAATTGCTATGATGTGTTTTGAATAATATGCCCTAGCTCAGGTAATCATGGAGGAAGGGTGAGATGAGTGATATCTATCGACAAGCCCCTAAGGGGCTACGCACGTCTCAACGCAAGAAATCAACTGCATCAAATTTTACGAATCCTTCGCTTGCCTCGCCAAATATTCCTACACTGGCGAACCCAATACGCAGCTTTGGTTCACAAATAAATACTACTGTGCCCCAAACAGTAACTGAAGTAGCACCAGACCTTCAAGAAGCCCAGTCTGCTGACGAGCAATCCTTGGAACCAGAAGCGATCGAAGAAAAGCCCCTGACTCACGACATTAGTCGCATACCCTTGCGTCGTCCCCAGGCAAAGCTGACGATCCAAAGGGCGCCCAGGGGTACAACGCCTGACGCATCAGCTCCCGAACAAACAGCCATTGAAATTACTGGACGCTACGAAGCAATTGATCCTGATGGCGATAATCGTTTCACGCTACAAATCAATCAGGCTGGTCGCCATTTTGAAGGATGGCAACAGCGCCGTAGGTATCGACGAATCAGTGGGCAGCGTTTGATTTCTCAACGCTTAACAGGCACACTCGTCTCTAGTAGTACTGAGCAAGTTGTGTTTAGTTATCAGCGGTTTACAACAGAAGGTGGAACCACTTATGAGGGCAGGTTTATCGTGCGTGCGGATGGCACGGCGACTCGCTCAGAAGATAATGGTTGGTCGCAAGACTTTCGCCGTACCTCAACTGCTGCGCGACTATCGGATGAAGCGATCGCCGCCACTCCAGAAGAAACTCGCCCACTCGTGGAAGCAACCGAAACAGCGCCTCTTGACAGCGAAGAGGAAGCTAGACTTGAGCGCGGTTGTGGCAGTATTCGCAGTCTCATTGAAATGTATCTAGATGCGACTCGACAAAACATCGTCAGAGATGCTTATGCCTCGCGCATCAATAGTCACGTTAATAGTTTGATGCGCCCACACGCCCCTGAGCAAATGCCGCTTGTGCGTCGTCGGATACAAGAACATTTGCTGCGTGAAACCTTTGAGAGTGGCGCGGTGACTCGTCCCTACTGGGATTGGCTTCAAGTTGTTGTCAGTGCCCATCCAACTTACACGGAGTCCATTCAAAACCGTTTAGGAATGCGTGCCGATGGCATTTCGGGAGAAGGCGCACCCCAGCATCGTTACCGCTGGATGTTTAGCACAGTCGGGTTGTCAGGTGATGCTGGTATCGGCTTGGGCGGCTTTTTGGGGGTTTTTGTGATTGAAAAGTTAGCTCCTGACCAATGGCGACAAAAATACTTTACAGTTATGGGCGGGGCATCAGGTGGTCTATCAATTGGGGTTACAGTAGGACAAACCGTTAACTGGTCAGAATTTGAAACTCCTTTCCCCTGGACAAGTGGCAACTTCCGTGGCGCCTATGTAATCACTGGTGCAGGAGGAGCTGGTAGTGCAGGGATTGGCGGCGGTTATACTCCCGAAGCAATGATCAGTTTCTATGGAGATGGTTCTTTCCCAGTTTTGGCTGGGGATGCCAGCGGTTTTGCCGCTGTATATGGAGCTTATCTGGGGGCGGAACTAAGTGTGACCAGTGGCTATCTCTGGGGCGGACGTGAAGAAGCGATTCGCAATGCCCAACATCAGGAAGTAACCAGTCAAAGTAATTATAGTGCAGATACTCGTGTTCATTTTGAGGTAGATGACCCCAGCTTAACGGATTTGGGGCGAGAGCGCATTCGGCAAATGTGTGCAACTCACCGGGCAGCCTTTACTAACCCCAATAGTGCGCTGCATATTTACGGCTATACCAGCACAACTGCCTCAGCGCAACGCAACCAACTTCTCTCAGACCTGCGTGCCCAAAATGTTCTTCAGGCAATCTATGATGTGTTGGGTGAATCAATGGCAATCCCCCCCGCAAATCAGGATGTACGGGGCTTTGGTGAGCAACCTGCCCTTGATGCTGGCATACCCGATCGCACAGAAGATGAAGCTTGGCGTAAGGTTGATGTCCAACTCAATGGACAAACTATAATAACCTTACGCTGATTATCCCTAATTCGAGTGCGATATTTGCTCTGGTGACAAAGGTTAGGCAATTGTGCAAGGTAAATGCTTGGCGATCGCATGTTTGGATTTCGGAAATGAGATCGCTAGTTTTTGCGAACACAACCCAATGCCAGAAAATGGCGATCGCCATCTTTGCTCCCGACATAGAGCGATCGCCCTGACTGCCTATGCAGGAGAAATCAACCAGCAACAAGCGATCGCAGCAGCCTTTCAAGTTCATAGAAATAGACCAATTAACAAATACAGAAATAGAACAGGTAGAAGTTTGACGATCATATAAGTAAGTCGGTGAGAATAAATCAAACTAGATTAAGTAATGTAAAAAATCTTGAGATTAGTTCGTAGTGAGGGCTGAAGCCCTCTCTTCGAGACGCTACGCGAACAAATGAGGACTAAAGTCCTCTCTGCGAGACGCTACGCCCAGCCTTGCTTCCCCGGAGGGGTACACTACAAACCTTGAATTATTCACGCCGCTCTACTTAGTCACCATTGTCCGGAATTATCTTCTTGTTGCAAACCGATTAACTGTCGCCGTTTCCAAGCATAGTGAAGGATATTAATTCCGAGTTCTTGAGCGGTACGAATGGTTAATCGGGGTAAATTTAAATCTGCCAATCCCCAAGCAGTTGCTAAATCACCAATTACTAGAATAATTCCTCCCCCAATCAGCAGTTTAATTTGCTGTTGATTAACCATTGGTAACCCGGCAAATAAAAAAGGTTTTGTTCTTAAAGGATGACTTCGTTGTAATTCTTCTAGAGGTCTTAAAGGACTCTCTAACTGTTGTGCTAATGCTTGAGTACTTTCAATCAAAGCGTTAGCATTGACTGGTGCATCAACTAGAAGTACACCACCTAAATTTAAGTAATTTTTTAGGCATTCAAATTCGAGACTATTTAAAGATATGGCTTGTCCACCTGTGAGATAAAGTAAGTCATAATCTTGGATATTTTCTGATAGAGAAACTTGACCTGGTTCATCAGCTCCCCGCAAACTGGGATATAACGGTTCTACTGCTTGTAATAAGTAGGAAAGGCTGAAAAAATTACGCGCACATTCTGGGTCACTATGATTAGCCTGTGCCATTGCTACAAGTGCCTGGGGACGCATTTGTGCTTGACGACGATAACGCAAATCAATGTTGTTATATCCAGGAAAGAAAGCATCAGCCGGTTGAGTAATATCAGTATGTCCTGGTTGTAGGAGGATTCGACATATTTCGATTTCTGAACTGATTGGTGTAGAGTTTCTTTGGTCAATTCTATAAGTTTCTTGGACGATATCTCTTTGCTGTGTACGCCGCAATTCATCAGGGTCTACATAGCTGACTACTAAGTAGATTGTGATTGGTTCTGAGGTTACTACTTCTATATCAATGGGAAAGTCATAGGAGGTGGGTACAACAATTAAATTACCTGCTAAATCAATGGCTATACCCGGTTGAATTTGTACCCATCTTCCATCTCGATATCTGGCTTCTACTTGGCTTGGTGCAGCAATATCTCGAATACCTAAACCACAGACAATTCCTGGTTGATTTAAACTTTGATATTGGGCATTTTGCCGCTGACGATGGTAATTGTGGGCTGTCTGCCAGCGTTCAGCATTAATTAGTAATCCGTCCGTGGCTTGCAAACGTTCAAAGGATTTAATTGGTGGAGGTGGGAAAGGGTGGGACATAGGAATTTTGGATTTTAGATTTTGGATTGAGGATTTTTGGATTAGAAGTTTGTTATAGTAATTTTAAAAAATGCTAGCTATTCAATTTGAAATTTTAAATTAGATGTGGGGTGTGTTATCCCGGACTTTTAATTTTTGATGTTGCATGACGCTAATTGATTCTGAATTTTGAATTCTGAATTCTGAATTCTGAATTCTCTTTTAATTAGCAGGATTTTCGATAGTTAATTCGTAGGTGCAGAAAGCGGGTTTTTCTTGTTCGATGATTCTTTGAATAAGTTGTTCGTTGATGATGCCACTAGCAATGTTGGAACGCAAACGGACTACAAAATGATATGGTTGTCCACCGGCTAAAACTGCATTTCCGAGTTGTGCATTTCCGATAATGAAACTTGGACCAAAAGGTTCTGTAATACTAATATGTTTATCTGCTTCATTAGGTAAATGTTCGTCTAGAGGTAAGCCTGTATAAAGATGTAAGTAAAGACGCAATCCTTTACGAGTTCCTCGCCAGCGATAAAGTTCTACTGCACGGCGAATTAAACGCCGTTGTTGCTGGAGATCCCACACGGAATCTACTTGCCAAGCAACCCAATGAGCCATAAAGGGTAGTAGTGCTTGCGGTGCTGTCAGGGGATCGAGGTTTGCCCACATGACGTTATAACTATCAACTACTGGTTGAAAAGCTTGCTCAAATATTTTCATGAAGCGACCAATAAAGTCGATTTCACGATACAAAATTGGCAAGAATTCCATGTAGGCGGTGTAAGGACGGATGTATAAGTCAAAATATTCGCTTCTGTGGGTTTGTTCGTTGTCTGTGCCCGGGTCGATGTGGAGAGTAACTAGGCTGCGAAAATTAAGTGTTAGTTTATCTTTTTTTTCTGGGTTTATGGCTTCTCGATCTTCAAAAAATGTATCAGGAATAGAAAAGTAGAGGACTGCATCCATTTGCCCGCGGGGTGGTATTTCACTACCTTCTGTACCAATTTGGCACCACTCACTCGGAAAGTTTCCCTCGACGCTGAAGTTTACCCGCAAGGGACGCGGTTCTAAGTTTTGCACTTGCACAATCATCTCGCTTGGATGTCCAGGATGCAAGAGTAAACTACGTGCAGCGGCATCTGCGTTTTCTTCGTTGGCAAAGGTTAAACTCCCTACAGGTAATGCTTCGGGAATTTGCATTGGGGTTAATTCAATGCGTACAGCCGGACTGGAGCGACTTTGAACCATAGGATTGGGGAGTGGGGAGATGGGGGAGCAGGGGGAGCAGGGGAAGCAGGGGGAGCAGGGGGAGAAATAACTAATGACTAATGCCCAATGACCAATGACCAATGACTAATGACTAATCAACGATTTATGATTTGGATGTCGTGATTTGAACGCAGATTTGTATCAGCCCAAGAACATATTAAACCTTCTGGACCTGGGTCAATTAATTGTTCTGGTGATGATTGTCGTCTCCAAATTTCTCCTTGTTTGCGGATGGCAAATAGTAGGACGGGGCCTAGATGACGGACGCCTGGGGTTTGTTGCAGTAAGGCGACAATATCTGATGTATAAACCGGTCGCCCAAATGGCCAGCCTTGGCCGTCGAGTCCTCCGGTTAATGGATTTAAATATTTATACAGCAATACTCTTAAATTCCGACGAATTTCTTCTCTGGCGTAAGGATTATCGTAGGCGGGTTCTAGGGCAATTTCTGTTTGGACGGAAACACCTACGTAATTGGGTTCTTGTAGTTCTATTTGTACTCCTAAGAGGCGTCTTTCATCTAAGTAACTCAAGATTTGGTCTTGGAGTGCATGACTCAGACCAAATTCTTCTGGTGTCATGCCATCCCCTTGAGCGATCGCATCTGTATTGGCAAAGGGCACTACTATTAAACTAACTATACCTGCTTGGCTCCGTGAATTTGCTGGCAAACACCGGACGCGAGCGATCGCTCCTCTGCCAGCTTGTTGGGCTAAAACTTCAAAATCTTCGGCGGTGACGGCGCGATCGCGGGTGCGGAGAATTCGCGGTGCTTTCATCACTGCTTGTTCTAGTGATTCGGCATCGGCACCATTCATTGCTGGTACGCGATTAATCGTGCTGGCAATGTATGGATATGCAGACTTCAAAAACTGAATTGCCCCGGCTTGCACATTGCCTTCTCTACCGCCGCCTGTGCGATATGCAACCATTTTAATCTCTGCGCCACGGAGAGGAATCGCCCCATACTGGTGTTGAGATTCTCTGTTTTCTAGGGTGCTGACTTGTACAGATGTCTCGTCTAATCGCGGTTGCTGAATTCGCGATCGCACTTGTGTTTGCTGTTTGATTTGACCGGGTTCCCGAATCAAGGGGCCAAATTGCACTTCGCCCGTGAGGGAATCTACGGTGTAATGCAAGTGATGCGGTGCAGAATCAGCAAAATCTCTCACCTCTGTCCATTTCTGAGGCAAACCGCCAGCGGGAGTCACTAAAATATACTCGTTTTCTTTGCGCTCTAAAATTGGTGAAGTTTGTAACTGGAAAACCTGACCTGGTGTACCATCACTAATTCCCAAGCGCTCATCGAGAATCAGTGTACTGTGACTAGCTCTGACTGTACCGCCAATTGACCGCACTGCTAAACCAGTAATTCGCGGCGGACGATTGTAACCAGATTGATTGGTTTCGGTGATGGCAAAGGAACAGCGCAGCCAGCGACCCCGGTAAGAGGTAAAGTTACTTACAGGCCAAATTTGAGGTAAATGCAAACGTACCTCTGCACCTTGAGCCGGGTTTCCACCTTGTTGAGCCATCTCATAAAAACTGAAGCCGCGAGTTTTATCATCTGATTCTTGCAATAAAACCGGTTGCCAATTTTCGCCATCCCACGCTTCCCACTTCCGGGGCGGTTGATTGGGGTTAATCCCAGCAGGGGTAGCCGCAGCTCCTTGGAAAGTAATTTCTAAGACATTAGCATCTAATGCATCGTCAGAATTAACCACTAAATAAAAACAGTTACCAGGCTGGGGTTCCTCTTCAAATATTGGCTGTTCGTTACCTGTCCAGTAACCGTTAGATTGACGAGTCCAGGAAGTTGTGACTCTTTCGCGCAGAGATTGGGGAATATCTTCGGTGGTTTGGGCGGTTAAAAAGTGCTGTATCCGGGGTTTGCCAATAACTAGCGGCGCATCTGTGCTAAAAGTTATGGATTCTGTTGTTTCAGTTTGAATAGTTGCAGCTTCTAATCCTGCCGGAATCGTGTAAGCTTCGGGTAGTTCAGCGGTTAAATAAAAAGTTAATTCTGTGTGTGCTGGGGCGGGAGGTTGGAGACGAATACCCAGTAATTCCAGAAAAGCCACATAATTTTTTCGCGGTACTTGGTTAAATCTGAGCAACATTTGGTCAGTTAGCCAAGCAAATAACTCAATCAGCGTAATTCCTGGGTCGCTGAGATTGTGGTCTGTCCATTCGGGACAGTACCGGGGAATACGCATTATACATTCGTCTACCAAGTCATCGAAAGCGCGATCGTCTAAGTTGGAAGAAGGTAATTTTGGTAAAAAGTCAAAGTTCACGATTCCTCCCCAGCTGAAACCAAATAAAAAGGATAAACAAAGCTATAAATATCGTGACTCTCTTTGAGTCGATAATTGATGGTAATATCTACTCTGCCGCGCACAGGGTCAGCTTCAGTGAGAACTCGATCGACAAAAATGCGTGGTTCCCAAACTTCTAAAGCTTCCAAAACATAAATCCGAATTCGCAGTAGGGTGTCAGTATTTAAAGGTGCAAACGCCAGTTCTGACAACCGCGAACCAAAATTAGGTCGATAAACCCTCTCACCTACTCCAGTGCGGAGGATAATCCAAATAGATTCTTTAACTTTTTGTTCTTCACGGCTAAGCTGTATCCCACCTTGCACATTCAAGCGCACAGGATAAGCCAAACCTTTTCCCAAATAGGCTCGATCGCGACCATAAACCATATCTGGCACTTAGACAGGTGTGACATGTATATCTTCAAAGATATCGGCACAAAGGGGGAAAGCCTATTCGCCAAAGGTCGAGGATGGGGGGATGAGGGGGATGGGGAGATGGGGGGATGGGGAGATGGGGGGACGCGGGGACGCGGGGATGAGGGGGATTACAAATGACTAATGACCAATGACTAATGACTAATTCAGCACTTGTCACTTTGCTGTATCTTTAATAAACTGCCATTGGTTTTGGGGTACGCTGTAGCTTAAAGATTTCCAAGATCCGCGATCGCCTTTGGCGTACTGTAAGTAATCGCACTAACAACTCCATGAAAAATTTAGCTCTATTATCTGCCACAGCTATTGTTGCTACGTCGGGATTAGTTTTCGGCACAATGCAAGCCGCTTCTGCTTTAAATTGGACCTGGAATTATTCTGGTGTTGGCATAACGGCTGACGGTACTTTCATCACTAATGACACTCCTGATGATTTGGGTTTTTACCAAATTTTAGGAATTACTGGTACACGAAATGGTGAAACAATTACTGGTCTGCAACCTACTGGAACTCCAATACCAGGAAATGAACCTTTTAATGTGGACAATTTAATTAGTCTTAATGCTCAGCAGTTAACAGGTGACGGTTTCGGATATTCTACTTCTGGGGGAAATTATTCTAGTCCATTTTTCGCTAGTTTTTTGCCGACACCGGGTTATTTAGAGGTTTTTTCCGCGCCGCCATTCATACCAGGTTTTGAAAATTTCGGGCCAGAAGATAGTGAGTTAACCATTAGTTTTTCTGCAAGTATAGTCACCGTCCCTGAATCCACATCTATTGTTAGCTTACTCGCCTTCGGTACTCTGGGCGTTGTTTCAGCACTGAAACGTCAGAAGTCATCAAAATTTACTGGTAAGACAGAAAAAGTAATTTCCTAAATCTTAAGTAGGGTGCGTTAGCCACTAATATTTATGTTTTTCGTGCCCAGAACCCCGACTTCTTCAAGAAGTCGGGGTTCTCACCATCCTAAAGTATTTTTATTTTTGGCATTGCTGAATCAGGGGATAAATTTTGATGTATTGAAATTTTTAACTCCTTATTCTCTCTGCGTCTGGAGCGCCTCTGCGTGTTATATCAGGTTCGGTTAAAGACTTATGATTAGGACTGACGGGGAGACGTGGGGACGGGGGGACGCGGAGACTTTTGAATAGTAAGTGATTATCCGAACTTGATATTAGCGAAGCGGGGCGTAGCCCGATAAATCATCCCGCAAATAAAACCGATGATTTGTCTAAAAACTGCGTAAATAGCTAAAAACCAGCAGATAAGACCATTGAGGATGCTGTTGGTGAATTATTTCTTAACATTGGAATATCCAATAAACCCGTTCCTTTGGGAAATGTTGGTTTTCCTTGTGCCAACAGTATCTTCGCTACTTTCACACCTACAAGGATTGGAAATGAAATTGAAGTTTTTTCTTGGACTCGCAGCGTTTACTTCTGCTCTAATGATGTTGCCGCAAGGGGCGGTGGCTGGAGAAGGGTACATTGTGAACCACGCAAATGGTAAGTGCCTCGATTTTGCTGCTGGCAACTTCACTAATTCTGTTACTTTGCAACAATGGTCTTGTGGCGGTAAGTATGCGTATCATCAGCGGTGGCGTTTTCTAGGTCTAGGTATAGGAATTTACCCCAATCAAGCTTCTTCTTATGTATTCCAGAATGTGAGAAACGGAACTTGCGCTGCGGTGGAAAATGACTCTCTCGCAAATGCAGCCAGAATCGTTCAACGACCTTGCGACCTATCGAACCCAAGTCAGCATTGGATTCAGCTGACACGCGATGTTCTGGGTGTGAAGACCAAGTGGATGAACGGTAGAAGCGCGAAATGCCTAGACATCTGGAACAACAACAACGGCACTGTTTTCCAGCAATACGATTGTGCAAAAGCAAGCTACTGGCCGCAGCAGATGTTCGTAATAGATGCTGTACCTAGAGGAGAAGAAGCGCCATACTAGAGGTAAAAGAGCGGGTTTCAAGCACAGTATTAAATCCGCTCCTCTGCCTAATTAAGACGAATGATTGCACCTCTGACTGTAATGTTACCGTTGGCAGTAATATCTATATTGCCAAGAGCGTCTAATGAAAGATTACCTTTTGATTTCACTGAAATAGATTTTCCTGCATCGTTCATTTCGATTGAATGACCGCCTGTGGTTTCAATGGAAATAGATTTACTTCTATCGTCCATTTTGATTGTATGACCGCCGGCGGTTTTAATTTCGATATGGCGATCGCTATCATTGAAATACATTTTGTGACCGGCTTGAGTTTCTACCCGAATACCTGTTTTACTGCTGGCTTTATCTTCTTCGACGAACTGTAGAACATGTCCAACACGAGTTTTAATGGTGCGTAATCTGACACCCTTGCTGCCAACTGAGTCATCGACTTTTTCTGGTGGTGCGTCTTTACCATTCCATACACCGCCAATGACGTAGGGACGGTGGATGTCGCCATGTTCAAAACCGACTAATACTTCATCGTTTATTTCTGGTAAACAGTCGAAACCTCTGTTTATCCCTGCTCCCACGGCTACAACTCTCGCCCAGTCACTTGCATGTTCTTCTGTGAGAGTGGGAAACTTGACTTTCACCCTACCCCATTTCTGTGGGTCTTTGTTATCAGTCACAATTCCTACTAATAAAGTCTCAGATGGCTGTAAATGTTTTTTCGTGGATAGAGTTGTGAATAAGTTACCAGCACGTAAGCCCCGGACGCTAAAATCGGTTTCATAAACCCGCCCGTTGTAGAAATGGCGCGTTTCTGTGACATAATATTGACCACTATAGCGATCGCCTAATTCTTGCAGACGAATCACTCGCCTCGGTCGAATTTCAGGATTTCCCACTGCTTTGGCATCTGCATAAATAAATTCCCCTCCCAGTTCATCACACAAAGCCTGAGCCATCACATCTGCTTGTTTTTTACTAGCAACAGGTTTATCTACAACAATCATTTTCGGAGTTTGCAGATTGCGAAATTTACTACTGGTACTACTTCCTAGCTGATTACCTGTCTTGGTGATTTGCTTTTCTTTGTTAGCCGTTGAGCTAATCAATTTTTTTTGCGTATAGTCCCAGCCCCGCACTTCCACAGAACTCACTTGCTCAGCACTAGTGACACGGGTACTAAATTTACTAATATCAACTAGCCATTTCAAATCTAAAGAAGCTTGACTATCTACTTTGCAAAAATTTATCTTCTCCTCTGTAATAAATAGTTCAAAACCAATACGTGCTGCTCTTTCTTGCAAAAACTCCATATTAGTTTGATTTTCTTGAAAAACATACTTGTGGACTTCACCACTGTCGTCTATTTTTCCAAGATTTATACCTACTTCTTTAGCTATTTTCTTGACTATCTTGCTATCAGTTGTATTTAAAAAAGAGCGATTATAACGTCCTCTGTGAAGACGATGAGAAATATCATAGCCGCGAACAATTATATTAGCTTCAGATTTTTCATTGAAGTGAACTTCCATCCCTGTAATTTCGCCTTCAATGAGAGTTTTTGTTTTTTCAGTTCTAAAATTTTGATCTTGAGTAGTACTCGATTTGAAGCCTAACGTTACTTTCTTACCAATTTGAAAAATCTGTTCATGTCGCCAAGGTTGATTTTGCGATCGCTCAGATGTAGGAATATAACTATTATGTATCACCAGGGTAAACATTGCTGGTAAATGTAGACTTTCTTCTACAGTCATTTGCAACAAATCTTTCAGCAATTCGGGAGAAGCGGGTTGTCCTTCTATCTGAACTAAAGGGTCGCTTAAATAAAGGTTTTCGTTAGGCATAAGCTATAATTTGCGCTTCCAGCGCACCAAAGATGTGACCCAAAATCCAAAATCTAAAATCCAAAATATTAAGTTCTTCCCAGCCGCTGATTTGGCTGGCGATTTGCACCTCTAGAAGAAGATTCCCGTCCTCCAGGAAGGTTATTTTTATCTACTTCTTGCAAAGCAATATCTACCATTGCTCTGACTGGTGTGCCATCAGTCAGAAACATATTTAAAGTGTAAGTTAGACTTGTAATTACACAATAAAAATACTCTGTTTTCCATGTTAATATGTAAACTGGTGGTCGCTTGTCATTCGCTCTATCGATAGTCTCTACACCTTTTTTGATTTTGTCTATATACTTTTCCATCACCGACTCTTTCGTTTCATAAGTATCGAATAGCAATTGTTTAAGGGTGAATTTGTAAGGGTCAACACCAGAAAAGTTAACTTTAGGAAGTAGAGTAGTTCCTCTATTCCCTTGCTTGCTTTCCCATTTAACAGCTCGAGCAAAACTAACTTCTGTAGGATTAAACATTAATTCAATATCTGGTGCTTCATTGTTATAAGCTACAAGTTTGGCTTTTTCAAGTTGTGGTTTACGCTTTTGGGTAACAATAATTGCTGGAGTTGCCATTTGAGTATTTCTCCTATATTTTTTGAATAAAATTTACCAAGATAAACGACCTGAGTAACCACCATGACGTTCTCTCTCAATTTCCAAACGTTGGCGTAATCTGCTATAAATTTCACGGGCTAAAGCTTCAATATCAGCCGTGTCATCTTTCTTATCTTCTTCCTGTTTTGCAGAACTGCTTTGTACAGTCTCCGTTATTGATTCTGTGTTTTCAGATGTGGGTGCTGTGACTTCTCCACCATCAGCAAAGCCTCTAGGTGCAGGAAGATGTTTAGCAAAAATTTGTGATGATTCTGATGATGTAGAAATTTCAGAAAATTCGGAATTTTGATTATTAGATTCCCCACCGCTAAAGAAGCTTGTGAATTCATCATTATTTCCATTTAATAATTCTTGCACACTAGACCATTGAGAAGGTGTATCTGACCGTTGGGAAGGTGTGTTAGCAGTAGAATTCGCTTTTCTAAAAATTAGGGGAGGCGATGAATATTGAGGTGAAGTAACAAGTGCATCAGTCGGTTTGTTTTCAACAGTATTAAGCTGTGGATAATTGAGTATCGAAAGCTTCTGTTTTCCAACATTCAACCCCAAGGAAGCAGGAATTAAAGAATTAGATTCTTCAGGTTTGAGTTGTAATGAAGTGTCTGGAAAAGAATCGACTTTAGTCGAACTCTCTGGAGAAGTTGTTTTTTCTGGTTTTTTGGGATTGGGTATCTGTAAACTTGGAAGAATAATATCGTCGGGTGTACCGCCAGTGTTGATGTGCTGTAGTAAAGGTAGATTTTTTTGTGCATCCCTGGTATTAATGACAAACTCGCCAGGTGTCAGCATTGCAGGTACGGTATCGGACGGTGCGATGTGCTGATTATTTTGAATATGGGAGTCTGTTACTTGACCACCAGTAGCATAACCTTTAGGTGCTGGCAAATTTTGAATGATGGTATTTTGTTCAACTTCAGGTGGTGTGCTTACCTGATTTTGGAGAAAAGCTGGCTTTTCTGAGATATCTTGGTAATCTGAGGTATCAACAAAGGTTGAAATTTCAGCAGAATTGGCGATCGCACCTAGTAATTCTGACTCTACTATTTGTTCATTTTCAGCTATTTTTCGGAAAATATTCGATGTTTCCCCGACATTTGACGACACATCGATAACTTTTGCTGCTTGAACAATCTCAGGGGATACATTGCTAACTTTTGGTGTTTCAACAATCTCAGACGATGTGGCGTTGACTACTGGTGATTCAATAATTTCAGGGGATATATTGCTAACTTTTGGTGTTTCAACAATTTCAGACGATGTGGCGTTGACTACTGGTGATTCAACAATTTCAGGGGATATATTGCTAACTTTTGGTGTTTCAACAATCTCAGACGATGTGGCGTTGACTACTGGTGATTCAACAATTTCAGGGGATATATTGCTAACTTTTGGTGTTTCAACAATCTCAGACGATGTGGCGTTGACTACTGGTGATTCAATAATTTCAGGGGATATATTGCTAACTTTTGGTGTTTCAACAATCTCAGACGATGTGGCGTTGACTACTGGTGATTCAACAATTTCAGGGGATATATTGCTAACTTTTGGTGTTTCAACAATTTCAGGAGATATATTGCTAACTTTTGGTGCTTCAACAATCTTAGGTGATGCTAAGATAGGCTGACTTTCTGTAGACTCGGTGATAGTATTCTCAAGATTGTCGTTACGTTGCAGTGAAATTACATTTGCTGGGACATCTGAGACATTAACCGCCACAGTTGATTGTGACTCTGAACTTGCTAACTGTTCATTGTCATCAAATTTTTTCACAAAATTTGATATCTCTTCAATATTGCCTGAGGTAGGTGTTAATTGAACAGGCGCAGAGGCTAAAGATTTATTCGTAACACTAGAGTCAATTTCTTGTTGTACCACAATAGGACTTTTTACAACCGAAGACTCAGAATTATCTACAGCAACAGGCGGTAGAGGTTTATCGCTGTGCGCCCCTACAGTATTTTCATCATTCGCCAAAGGATAAATTAAAGTAGGTGCGTCATCAACGCCAGGTGAAGTAATTGCTGACGATAAGGGTAAATTTTCTAGAAAATTCTTAGAAACAAAATTACCTCTGTCAAAATTATTCGTGGCTTTTTCTAATATTAAATCTGGCTCGACGGCTGTAATTGCTTCAAAATTATTATTTGTATTTAGCGATTCTTGTGTCGGTGATGGAGAATTTGAGATTGGTAATATTTCTTTTTTGTGAATTACATTCCTCAGAGAAGCGGTGCTTTGATTCTCAATTTGAGAAGGAAATTCATCGGTTTCAATATCTTTTTGTAGCGGCGTTGGGCTAACTGAAATATCTGGGATATCAACTTTTTGTGATGATTGATTATTTTCAATATCTTGTTGCAGTGGCGTTAGGCTGGCTTCTGATGCTTCAGTGATTATTTGTTGTTGATTGTTGGTAAAATTATTAGATGAAATAAATGTTTTTTCGACATTATGAGGCAAAGTAAATTCTCTAGGTGAATTATCTGCTAATTCACTTGTGTTATCGTCTAATTTTTTATTTTGCTGTAATGGCAAAATATTTTTGGAAATAGTCGGTTCTGTGCTAGATAAATTAGATGGTAACTCAGAAATTACTTGCGATTCTTCCTTGGCTATATTTCTAAACAAAGTTGGTTGATCTTGAACATTAGGCGAAGTAGATGCCGTGATGCTGGGTGTGGTATTACTAATCGACTCATCATCAATTGTAGGATTATCTAAAGCAAGATTATTGTTTTCACGCAGAGGCGCCCAGGCGGAGAGAGGATCGGAAGTTTGAGATTTTAATATATCAATTTCATTTATTTGGGGAATGCTCGGATTTACCTCAGGAGATAGAGGTTCATCTGATGGTATTAAGTTATCTTGATTAAGATTAATAGGAATATTGCTTTTATCCGCAGCTTGTATGACATTTTTAGCCGCAGATGATTTGACTGATTTTTTAGTGGGAGTTTTTGTTTTTGGTTGCTGTTGAGATTTATTTGTTTGTTTGGATTTAGATTTATTTTTATTTTTACTTTGTTTTTGAATCTTTATTTCTGGCGAGACATCATTAATTGTATTATTCTCAATGACAGTTGGCAGTCTTCCTGGAATATCGCTTTTGATGACTTCAGTAGCGTTAAAATTATTATTCTCTTCTGAATCTATTGACTCAAAAGGATCGAAATCAATAAATGGAAATCCGCTGTTGATATCTGGATTATCCCAGCTATCCCAACCTATTACTGGTTGGATCGATGGTTCTTGGTCACGAGATAATAAAAATTGAGAAGACGTGACTAATGGTGCTTTGGTTTGTCTAGGACTGATAAAATTACTTCGTGAATGCAGAAAATCCGACTCTTTTCTTAAGACTAGTCTGTGAGTATTAGATAAAGATGATATTACACCAAGTGGATGAATATTGTTTCCTAATAGAGGTTGAATGACTTGCATAGTTATACTTGAAAAATAGTCAATTAACTAGAAACGAAATATCCTGTTTTGTCATTTCGTTGTACAGAATTGCCTCCTCCTGTAGTTCTGGCAACTTTTAAGCCTTCATAAGCTAAAGTTAATTCTTCAATAGCAACTGCTTTACCATCGGCTTGGAGTGCAGGTGTTTTCCAAGTTACTGGAATAGCACCAATCAAAGTCCAACTCATCATGGTTTCACCAGATTGATTAAAAATTAGAATATTGACATTCCGTCTAGATGTTCGATCTTGTTCATCAAAAACTGCATTTATCCAGTTCCAAAAACCTGGATGGTTGGTAACTCCACGTTTAAGAGTTACGTCTGCAAATTCTGTATGACCTAAATAAATTCTCTGCTGGTCGTTGACACCACCTTCTTGAAAAATGTTTTTCTTAATTTGAACACTCAAGCCTGTACATTCAGTAAAAGATGCAGCAATAGAACTATCTATTTCCACGTAAAAACGATTACTAGTGACATAATTTAATTCGTGAGTAACGTTGCCGTTATTACCATTTCCAGCCATTAAAACCACCTTTGAGAACTATAATTACCTATTCTTTCGCGCTGCGATCGCAAATCTTCTTGCAAAAGTTTATACACCTGCTCTGTGAGTTCGTTCAGCAGCAATGAATCGTTGAGATATTTACTTGCAGTTTGAGCGACTTTGCCAGCATCAGAAGTCACTGAAACCCCAGCGTATCCAGCAGTACCGCCAATGTCTCCATTAAATGTGAACAAAGTTTGTTGTTGATTTGAGTCCATAAATAAAAAAACTCTCCTAGAATCCAGGCTAAAGGTACTGCATCAGAATCAAAAGTAGCCAAAAGTCGAATTAGTCATTGGTCATTGGTCATTAGCGTTCTTACCAATGCCCCATACCCAATAAATAATAGTTGGTCAGTTGTGTTACAAGTGCGATCGCTTTAAACTAGATATTGGTATCAGCAAAATACTCATCTACCAACTGGTTGGGCATCAGAAAAAAATGAAACAACGCATCATTCAGCCCAAAAAAATTACCACCGATTCCTTCTCAATACCTGCACTGAGACAACCAACACGCGGTTTTGGTTCACAGTCCTCTGGTGTATCCCCAGCAGCGCCACATAACTCTCTAGTCCACGACATTAGTCGAATACCATTGCGCCGTCCCCAAACCAAACTCACGGTTAATCAGCCAGGAGATATTTACGAGCAACAAGCTGATAAAATGGCGCAGGAAGTCGTGGGAAGATTGGCTGAACCTGGAAATTCTTCGTCTATCCAGCGCCAACAAATGCCACAAGAGGAAGAATTACAAATGAAACCTCTCGACATTAGCACCCTACAACGAGAGTCGGCACCAGAGGAAGAGGAAGAAGAATTACAAATGAAACCTCTCGACACTAGCACACTACAGCGAGAGTCAGTGCCAGAGGAAGAGGAAGAAGAATTACAAATGAAATCTCTCGACATTAGCACGCTACAGCGAGAGTCAGTGCCAGAGGAAGAGGAAGAAGAATTACAAATGAAATCTCTCGACACTAGCACGCTACAGCGAGAGTCAGTGCCAGAGGAAGAGGAAGAAGAATTACAAATGAAATCTCTCGACACTAGCACGCTACAGCGAGAGTCCGTGCCAGAGGAAGAGGAAGAATTGCAGATGAAGCCGATGGTGCAGCGTCAGGGTGGGGCTGGGATGGCTGCTAGCCCGGACTTGGAAGTGTCCATTAACCAAGCGCGGGGGGGTGGACAGTCGATAGCAGACAACATCCGCGAACCGATGGAACAGGCGTTTGGCGCTGATTTCAGTGGGGTGAAGGTTCACACAGATAGTCAATCAGATCAGTTGAATCAGTCAATTCAGGCGCGTGCTTTCACGACGGGACAGGATGTGTTCTTTCGGCAGGGGGAATATAATCCTGGGAGTCGGGGCGGACAGGAGTTGTTAGCCCATGAGTTGACCCACGTGGTGCAGCAGAATGGAGTACCTGCTGAAGGTGTCATTCAACGTAAAGAGGTCGAAGAACTAGTTGAATTGCTAAAAACGAAAATAAACGATGTAAACGTCGAAAACAAAGTTAAGAAAGAGCAAATCATTGCTGGTTTGAAAGAAATGTCTGACGAAGACCGCAACGATCCAAACTTTGCCCGTGCCTTAGTGGAGTATGTTAAAGCCAGAAACCAAACAGAGTTCCAAATAGAAGACCTGCAACAGAATCCAGACCCAAAAATTGGGAAGAAGCATCTGCAAAGAAAATGGACTTTTAGACACTATACCACCCAGAAATATGAAACTCTCCAATCGCTAGCGCAACTGGAAGCACAGGGAATTAATGCAAGCAAAAATACCAATGTTCGAGACTGGGAAGAGTTGGGAAACCAAGGTTATGTCTTTGGACTGATAGCGATTGATGGGGAAGTTCCGAACCGGACTTGGTTGTCGAAAATGAAATATTATGCGGAGTACGACCTAAAGGAACTGAAAAGTGTTTGGGTGTCGGGGGATATGCTGACAGAAGAAGGCCGCAAACACAACAGTTATCAAGGCACAGGAGAAAATATAGTTCACCAGTTGTCAAAAATGCTCGGCTTTATTCAGCAGGACTCAGCGAATCAACTGGATGCTAAATTCAAAAATGCACTCGAAGCCAAGGTGCCGTCGGCTGACCTCGGCAATCCTCAGTGGACGGAGCTTAAATAATAATTGAAAAGTGCGATCGCTGTTCTTGTAGGGTGCGTTAATGAAATGTAACGCACCTCCGTAATGTCAATTGACGGTGCGTTACGCTGACGCTAACACACCCTACGCAATAGTGCGATCGCTCAATCGTTAAAGTTATGTGGTTTTACGTTATTTGCCGATGGCGATTTTACATCCATTAATATTTGAATACTGTACTTAGGCTATTTTCTTAAGGGAAGAGACCCGATAAATCGCCGTCTCTACAATAAGCGATCGCAACCTAAAATATCAACGATTCCCGACCCCATACCCCACAAAAAAGAATCAACTACTTTAAAGCCTTATCTCATCAAAACTTTGATTATTGAGTACATAATTAATACATATTAATAGATGCCATATTGCAAATGAGATAATAATATTTGCAATATGTATTGAAAGTTAACTTCATAGCAGAAATAGGCAATAGGTCAACAGCGTGCTTATCTTCAGCTTTTTTAATCAAACCGGATTCCTCATGACAAATGTCTAGAGTCAAAGTCATTTGCAAAGGACAAATGACCAATGACCAATGACCAATGACCAATGACCAAGGACAAAAATCAAATTATGAACAAAACCTTTGCAACTATCGACGGGAATGAAGCTGTTGCCCGCGTTGCTTACAAATTAAATGAAGCGATCGCCATTTATCCTATCACCCCCTCTTCAGCAATGGGTGAATGGGCGGATGCTTGGTCGGCGGAAGGTCGTCCGAACTTGTGGGGGACTATTCCCAGTGTTGTGCAGATGCAGAGTGAAGGAGGAGCCGCAGCTGCTGTACATGGAGCATTACAAACAGGTTCCCTGAGTACCACCTTTACGGCATCTCAGGGATTATTGTTGATGATACCCAACCTCTACAAAATTGCTGGTGAATTAACTAGCGCTGTGGTTCACGTTGCAGCACGCTCCCTGGCGACTCATGCTTTATCGATTTTTGGTGACCATAGCGACGTTATGGCGGCTAGGGCTACTGGTTTTGCTCTGCTGTGTTCGGCTTCAGTGCAGGAAAGTCAAGACTTTGCTCTCATTGCTCATGCTGCTACCCTAGAGGCGCGAGTCTCATTTATGCATTTCTTTGATGGTTTCCGCACCTCCCATGAAGTGCAGAAAGTCAAACTGCTTGCAGATGATGATTTGCGATCGCTCATCGATCATAACCTAATACTCGCCCACCGCAGCCGCGCCCTCACCCCAGACCGCCCAGTGTTGCGCGGTACTGCCCAAAACCCCGATGTCTACTTCCAGTCCCGTGAAGGCGCTAACCCTTACTACAACGCCTGTCCCGAAATTGTCCAGCGCATCATGGACAAATTTGGAGAACGCACAGGCAGGTATTACCAAATCTATGAATATTATGGAGCTAGCGATGCCGATCGCGTCATCGTTCTCATGGGTTCCGGCTGTGAAACCGTCCATGAAACAGTAGATTATCTCAACGCCCGTGGTGAAAAAGTTGGTGTGGTGAAAGTGCGACTTTATCGCCCCTTTGATGTCCAGAGATTTGTTGCAGCTTTACCTAGTAGTGTAACAGCGATCGCCGTTCTCGACCGCACCAAAGAACCAGGTAGCGCAGGTGAGCCATTGTATTTAGATGTGGTGGCTGCGATTCATGAAGCGTGGGGCATGGGGGCATGGGGGCAGAGGGGTAGAGGGGCAGAGGGGAAAGATTGCTCTCCTGCTCCCCTGCTCCGCTGCTCCCCTGCCCCTCTGCCCAAAATCGTCGGTGGTCGCTACGGTCTTTCATCCAAAGAATTTACGCCGGCGATGGTAAAGGGGATTTTTGATAATCTTGCCCAAAGTCAACCGAAGAAGCATTTTACTATTGGTATTAATGACGACGTTACTTACACTTCTCTCGACTTTGACCCCAATTTCTCCACAGAATCAAATGGTGTTGTCAGGGCTATGTTCTATGGATTGGGTTCAGATGGTACAGTTGGTGCTAACAAAAACTCCATCAAAATTATTGGTGAAGAAACCGATAATTATGCCCAAGGTTACTTTGTCTACGATTCTAAAAAATCTGGCTCGATGACCGTTTCTCATTTGCGCTTTGGTAAAGAGCCAATTCGCTCGACTTACCTAATAGACCAAGCTAACTTTATTGGTTGTCATCACTGGGGATTTCTCGAACGTATAGACGTTTTAAAAGCTGCTACTCATGGGGCAATTTTGCTGCTTAATAGTCCCTATGATGCAGATAGCGTCTGGGAAAATTTACCGCTAAAGGTGCAGCAGCAAATTATCGATAAACAGTTGAAGTTATACGTAATTAATGCCAATCAAGTCGCCCGTGAAAGTGGCATGGGTGGCAGAATTAACACTATCATGCAAGTGTGCTTCTTTGCTTTAGCGGGTGTCTTGCCACAAGAAGAAGCGATGCCTGCGGCGAGCTACGCTAACGCTAAAATCAAACAAGCGATCGAAAAGACTTACGGTAAAAAAGGTACAGAAGTTGTCCGCATGAACTTGCAAGCCGTAGACAACACCTTAGAAAACTTACATAAAGTAGATATCCCACAGACTCCTAATTCTTGTACAGACGCGATTAATCGCGTCTCTACTCCTAACTCCGCTCCCAAATTTGTCCAGGAAGTTTTAGGTAAAATCATGATTTGGGAAGGTGATGATTTACCTGTCAGCTCGCTACCCGCTGATGGTATCTTTCCCGTAGGTACTGCCAAATGGGAAAAACGTAACGTTGCCCAAGAGATACCTGTGTGGGAGCCGGATGTCTGCGTTCAGTGTGGTAAGTGCGTCATGGTTTGTCCCCACAGTGCTATCCGCGCAAAGGCTTATCAAAACGATGAGTTAGTTAATGCACCACAAACCTTCAAGTCAATTAATGCCAAAGATAAAGACTTCGCCAATCAAAAATTTACCATTCAGGTAGCTCCAGAAGATTGTACGGGATGTGCAATTTGTGTAGAAATTTGCCCTGCCAAAAATAAAGCTGAGCCATTGGGGAAAGCGATTAATATGGCACAACAATTGCCATTGCGGGAACAAGAGCAAAAAAATTGGGATTTCTTTTTAAATTTGCCTAATCCTGATAGGCGGCAATTGAAATTAAACCAAATTCGCCAACAACAATTGCAAGAACCTTTATTTGAATTCTCTGGTGCTTGTGCGGGTTGTGGTGAGACACCTTACTTAAAATTATTAACACAATTGTTCGGCGATCGCGCCATCATCGCCAATGCTACAGGATGTTCTTCAATTTACGGCGGTAACCTCCCCACAACTCCCTGGACAACCAACGCCCAAGGACGCGGCCCTGCATGGTCTAATAATTTATTTGAAGATAACGCCGAATTTGGTTTTGGCTTTCGTTTGTCTGTGGACAAACAAGCCGAATTTGCAGCGGAACTTTTGCAACAATTAGCGAGTGGGGAATGGGGCATAGGGCATGGGGAATTGGGAATACCTCACGAGTTGGTACAGTCTATTCTCAATGCCAAACAAAACACTGAGGCTGATATTTGGGAACAACGAGAACGGGTAGCGCTGTTGAAACAAAAGCTAGATGAACTGTTATCCCATGACGCCACTTGCTTCAAGTCGGCAAAGCCGCCCAACGCAGTGGCTCCCCCATGCCCCATGCCCCATGCCCAAATCCAAAATCTCAAATCCCTCGCAGATTACTTGGTGAAAAAAAGCGTTTGGATTGTTGGCGGTGATGGTTGGGCTTATGATATTGACTTTGGCGGTATCGACCATGTGCTGGCTAGCGGTCGCAATGTCAACATCTTAGTCATGGACACAGAAGTATATTCCAACACAGGCGGTCAATCTTCCAAAGCCACACCACGAGCCGCAGTTGCCAAATATGCCGCCAGTGGTAAGCCTGCGCCAAAGAAAGACTTGGGTATGATTGCCATGACCTACGGAAATGTCTACGTAGCGAGTGTAGCCCTTGGTGCTAGGGATGAACATACCCTAAAGGCATTTTTAGAAGCAGAAGCTTATGATGGGCCATCGCTGATTATTGCTTACAGCCATTGCATCGCCCACGGCATTAATATGACTACAGGGATGAATCATCAAAAAACTCTGGTAGAATCAGGTCGTTGGTTGTTGTATCGGCATAATCCAGAGTTGCAAAAACAAGGTAAAAATCCCTTGCAATTGGATATGCGATCGCCAACACAACCTGTAGAACATTCAATGTATCAAGAAAATCGCTTCAAAATGCTCGCTAAGAGCAAACCCGAACTTGCCAAACATCTGTTAGAACAAGCCCAAGCCGAGGTAGATGCACGTTGGCAAATGTACCAATATCTGGCAAAACGCGAGACTATATCAGGTTCGGTTAAATACTTATAACATCTGTAGGTTGGGTTGAGGAACGAAACCCAACGCTTGATCCTTGTTCATGTTGGGTTTCACTACCGTTCAACCCAACCTACATCGAGAAGTTTTATTATAAGTAATCACCCGAACTTGATATTATTTAAACATTTGCAGTGGTTTTGGTAGCAAACGCGATCGTTTTCGTTACAAATATTGCAATTTTGCTTATTAGCGGTGTGGTTTACAGCAGTTTTCATGTATTTGAACCACATCAGTATTAAACAAAGAACTGATTAAAAATTTATTACGGAGTGATGCTATGCGCGAGTCTGTAATTTATCAGGATATCCAGCAGGAAAAAGCTTTATCAATTATAATACGACAACTGCGCCGTAAAGTCGGAACTGTTCCACCTTCACAGCTATTGAAAATTCAAGCTTTAGACTCAGCACGGTTGGATGATTTAGCAGAGGCTTTACTTGATTTTTCGAGTTTAACCGATTTAGAAGCTTGGTTAGCGCAAAATCAAGGTTAGTCAGGCTAGAGCGATCGCACTTTCTCAGATTACAGCAACAGCAATTCCATCATCAAAATCATACAGGCGATCGCACGTAAAGATATAAGCTCTCGTCAACAAACACATGATTTTCCCTATCAAGCTTTGCTTGTTCGTTGTATCTGACAGATTATAGTGCGTAGGCGTAGCCCGTCCTAGACATCGCACTTTGTTCAATTAGAGCATAACTAAAATTGTAAAGGCGATCGCTCATCACTAAAATCTCTTTGCATAATACCAATTTGAAAAAAGAATCCCACAAATACACCACTTGTAGAGACGCGATTCATCGCGTCTTCATCCAACGATGTGTTGCAAAGATTATTTGAATTGATAGGGAATAGGGAATAGGGAGTAGGGAATCAGCCTTTGCGAGGTTGCGGAGTTTTTTCAAGAATCAAATAGGAGTTCCATAGGACTCTGAATTCTGAATTCTAAATTCTTCAATTTGGCTTCCCTGTAATCGTAAATGCTGCCCAATAATAGGGATGATTATAAAGCTTTTTATCTGATGGCATTTTGCTATTTCTATATAATTGTGTTGCTAAATAAGCTCTAATTCGTACTTCCTCAGGATGCAAATTGTTGAGTACATATTCATACCATTTTGTCAATTCTCCAGCAGTTAGTTCTTTCAGCCATAGTGTTGCTTCAGCTAAGGCTATAACTGCTGATTTATCTGGCTGTAATCGGCGGTAAAATTCTACGATCGCCAAGGCACTCGCTGAAGATTCCACAGTCCACAAAGTACTCACTACATAAGGAACGCCCTGATTCAAAAAACCATTAACTAAACTGACATATTCGCTGCTGCTAATGTAAGTACTGGTACTGACATTTTCACAAGCAGAAAGAGTAACAAGGTTGTAACTTGCGAGATTTTGTTGAAAAATTTCTTCTAAAGTCAGTTTGTCTTCACCTGCTAATGCCAACTCTGATTTTTTCGGTTCATTTAAATTATTAGTGACATAACCCGTAAAATGAAAAATATTGTAATTATCAAATAAGGCATTTTTGACAATATCTTTCGTAGCTTGTGAACCCTGAATTCGCTGGATATTATCAAACATTTGGCTGACAAGTTCCGACTCCATTTTGGCAAATTTCAATGCAGGATAACCTGCACTTTCAGGATGTTCAATACTGAGTAAGAACTGATTTTGCCACTGCAAAATATCTTGATTTTGTATTGATAAACCTATTTGGGCACTAGGCAAATAAGTAACGGTGAAATTTGACTCGATATTTGGTAAACTTTCCTGGGATGGAGGAGAGATATGGAAAAGGGTGTGAATAGGCAATCTGTATAAATCCCGGTGAGGAATTAAAATCAGTTGGGTGATGCCTTCAAGTTCCTGGGCAATTGTAGAAATATTCAAGATTTCATACAATTGCAACAGCTTTTGTTCCATATCCACTCGCCAAGGATGCTGAATTTTACTTTCTTTATCTTGGGCTGTGGTGCGATATTCTTGGTATTGTTGATGCCAATCTTCTAGCCAATTTTCAAATTCAATCAGCCGTCGCACTGCTTCAGGTAGGGGCAATTCGTTGAGACGGATAGCCTCTTCTCCTAAAGCGATCGCGCCAACATCTTGGATGGGTGTAAATAGAAGAATCGGTGATGGCGCTTGGTCTTTGAGAATGAAAGTTTGCAGAGCGACTGGACTAATATGCCAGTAAATAATTGCTGTTGTGGGATTGAATAGTTCTTGAATCGCACCATAATGCGGTGAGTAAATATTATGACCCCAGCCAAAAAGCTGCCAATTTAAACAAGCGTTTTTGCTTTGTTCGGCAATTTCCCAGGCTTCTACCACATCACCAAAATCCACAGCTAAATCAACTGCCAATTGGTCGAAGCCGATAAATTTTAAAGCTAACTGTTTTTTACTTTCTTCAGAACGAGTTTCTTCACTGAGTAATTGTTGCAATAAATCTCTGCCTCGTTGCAGTAATTCTTGCAATTGTGTTGTTTGTCCCAAACCCATCAGCACTTTGCTTAGGGATTGCAAAACTTCTAAATGTAATTGGGGAAAATATTCTAATGTCAGGGTTAACAGTGCTTGATGGTACTCGGATGCAGCTTTACGCCAATAATCACGGGGATTCGGCTGTTTCTTACCTTGGTCATAGTAAGTGTTAGCGATCGCCACATGCAATCTACCCCAACCTTCTGGGTGGGTATCTGTACGCAGATGTTTTAACCCTTCTTCGTAGCTGGCTAATTTCCCTTCGTAGCCTATTTGTTGTAAGGCAGGATTTGTGGCTGTGATACTACTGGACAAATTCCGCAATAAGTTAGCATCCACTAAATTACCGACGGCGGTTCCCCGACCAATCCAAGCTTCCCAGTAATCTTGTTTAATTTGCAAAGCGTTGTCATAACAAGCGATCGCTTCGACAAATTCTTCCAAATAAAACAATGCGACTGCCTGATTATACCAAGCTAGGTGGAAGTCGGGTTTAATGGCGATCGCTTGGACATAGGAAGCTATAGCTTCTTGGCGGCGTCCTAAGTTATCTAAAGCTATACCCCGGTTGTACCAAGCCAAATAAAAGTCGGCTTGGACTGAAAGCGCTTTGTCCCAGGAAGCGATGGCTTCTGACCACCGTCCTAAATTAAATAATACTACACCCCTGTCTATCCACACCTCATGGTAGTCTGGGTCAACTTCTAGCGCCCTGTCGTAAGATGTAATCGCCTCTGCAAATTGTTCGTCTACAGCTAGGGCTATGCCTCGGTGATACCAATTTTCTGGGTCTTGTGGTTGCAAATCGAGGGCTTGGTCATAGCTAGAAATTGCTTCTCGTAGCCAGCCTAATTTCAGCAATGCTAAACCTTTACTAGACCAAGCTTCTTGGTAGTCTGGCTTGATTTCGATCGCTTTGTCAAAGGAAGCGATCGCTTCTTCAAAATATCCCAATTCTCCCAGAGTTCCACCCCTGTTGTACCAAGCTTTGTAGAAGTCAGGTTTAAGTTCGATGGCTGTTTCATAAGAAGCGATCGCTTCTTGAAAACGTTCTAAATGAAACAGCGTCAAGCCGCGATTAAACCAATATTCCCAAAATTCGGGTTGCAGTTCAATAGCTTGGTCATAAGAAGCGATCGCGCCTGACAAATCACCTGTTCTCGCTTGTTGAAGAGCTTGGTAAAACCACCCTTGAGCTTGGTTAACAGGATCGTTGCCATATCGCTCAATAATACTTGAAGAATTGTTGCTTTGAACTACCAAGTTAGAAGCAAGTTGCTGGACTAAACTACTACTTTGATCCAACCTCACCCATAACTCATCTAAAGTATTGGCTACATTTGGTTCTAAATTCGCCAAAGTGTTATCCCAAGTTCCCTCTGAGTCAGTTGTTGCTAATTCAGTCCTTTGCTTAGCAGGAAGGAAATTTGTCGCTGTTCTAGTTTGAGCATCTTCCTGTTCATCGTCCCACCTCAGCTGAGCTAATGTAGTGATTGAATCTTTCGCTGGGGGGAGAGGGAGATTTGTGGGTATTGTGCTTTGGACATCTTGTCGTTGATACTCAAATACCTGTTCCTCTGAGTCCTCGGTCAATATTTCTTCAACAGAGGCATTTTCAGGTACTGGCGTTATTGTTTGGGCATAAGCCTCATCATACTCCCATAACTGTTCGCCTAAATTACCGATTAACTCTTGTCCTGGCGAAGTTAGGAAAATTTCGTCATCTGCTGTAGTTTCTATGACATCTGGCTCATCATACTCCCATAACTGTTCGCCTAAGTCGCGGATCAGTTCTTGTCCAGGAGTAGTTTCTGTGACATCTAGCTCATCATATTCCCATAACTGTTCGCCTAAATCGCGGATCAGTTCTTGCCCAGGAGTCAATTCAACTAGATTTTCGGCCTGGTTGTCCTCATACTCTATTTCTGTGGGTAAGTTTTGCATCAGCCGTATGCCAATCTCATAGGCAACATCTCCAATTGTGCCGATACCAAGTTCTCCCAGCTGTACCATCTGTATTGCTAACTGTTGATTTGGCACTGGTGAAGCTAGCAAGCTTTCGCCAAACATCACCAACCAATCTATCCAGCGTTCAGCCGGAATGCGATTTTCGATTCCTTGCAGATACCTCAATGCCCACTGGCGTCCTCGTGCTTGATGCACGCCTTCCAGCAATTGGATAAAAAAGTATTCCAAATCAGCATCGGTTAGTTCTGGTAGAACCTCTACCAGATTGTGTCCTCTTGCACCCTTGAGAGAACGAGTCTGCTTAGTTGCAATTAGGCGCTTTAAAAACCTTTTAAGCGACTGCGATATCCGCCTGAGCATCTGCCACACTCTTGGATTTTGTTTTTCTAGATTGTAGCCATCGTTGTGTTAAAAAAGTCATGAATTACGTAAAAACCCATTATATCCGTACAGCGCTTCTGTGGCAGGCTACTAAAAAATACACAAAAGTTCAAGATTACAGCGTTACACGCTGCCAATTTTAGATTTTAGATTTTAGATTTTAGATTATTTCGGTTCATGCCCGGCCACCTTAAGAGTCCAAAAAATCCTCTCATCCAAAATTTATGAAAATCCGACGCTCAATAGCGTCTCTTGCGCGTCTCGTAGAGAAGGCTTTACGCTGCGCCATTAACCCCCTACCCAGAGTAGTCTGTTTCAATCCAAAATCCAAAATTTAAAATCCAAAATAGATTGACATTGGGAAGTAGTTAATTTTCTGTTTGCTCCGTAGTCGGTTGACCACCGGGATATAATTGGCTAATTAATGCCTGCACAAGAACTTGTGGATCGTCGGTTTCAACAGCCAACTGCTGGGCAATCTGCTGGCGTAAATTTTCATCCTGCTGCAACATCACAAACAGCTCTTCTAGAGTGACAGTTTGATATTCTCCCTCTGGGACATTTTCTTGTTCATCTGCTTCCTGGGATACCGGGGTGGTTGGTTGAGATGGCAAAGGAGTACTCACAGCATCCGGCCCTTCATATTCCCAAATTGGCTCGCCTTGATTGCGTGTTAACAACTGCATCCCGATATTATAGGCAACATCACTGATTTCTCCGATGCCCAGCTCACCCAATTGTACCAACCGCGCAGCCATTTCATTATTAGGTGTGGGTGATGCTAGCAACTTTTTACCAAAGCGCTCCAACCATTCAACCCAGCGTTCAGTTGTAATCCGATGTTCAATATTATGCAGCCACTTGCGTGCCCAAGCTTCCCCTCGTGCTTGATGTACTCCTTGCAACAGTTCGTTGAAGAGAAATTCCAGATCCGTATCGCCGAGGGGTGGCGCTGGTTCTTTTTGCACATTCCCCCTAACTTTTGAGCCACTCTGTTTTCCTCCAAACAAGCTCTGAAAAAGCTTTTTGAGCCATTGAACTAGCCGCTTGAGCATCTGCTGCACCATTGAGTATTGTGTTTATCCTTAAGATTGTAGCGATCGCATTGCGCTATGGCGTTAGTTCCGTCAAGAAAATTCTTTAGGGAGTGGGGAATAGGGAGTGGGGAGATGGGGAGATGGGGAGAAAAACTAATGACAAATGACTAATGACTAATGACCAATGACTAATGACCAATGACAAATGACTAACATTAGAACAAATGTACTAAATGATATGCTATAATTCGGATGCATTGATGGCGAAATCATAGTTCAAAGATATGTTCTCTTGCTTTGCTTCTCTTAGTGCCAAAATTTACAAGTTCAATTTAGTGCAATCGGAATGGCAACATCGACAAACAAAGCAGGTGCAAGATATTAAAATTATTGAATCCCAAGTTCGACTCGGTGCTATTAATCAACGTTAAAAGGCATTGAAGTCTATATTTCCATGTCTTACGAACCCCTGCACCACAAGTATCGCCCCCAGAGTTTTGCTCAACTGGTAGGCCAAGAGGCGATCGCCACCACCCTCACCAATGCGATCGGCACATCGAAAATTGCCCCCGCTTATTTGTTTACTGGCCCTAGAGGTACAGGGAAAACTTCTAGTGCGCGAATTTTAGCTAAATCTCTTAATTGTCTCAAAAGTGACAAGCCCACCGCTGAACCCTGCGGTGTCTGTGATGTTTGCCAGGGAATCACCAAAGGCTATTCGTTAGATGTAATTGAAATCGATGCCGCGAGTAACACTGGTGTCGATAATATCCGCGAGTTGATTGAAAAAGCTCAGTTTGCTCCTGTCCAGTGTCGCTATAAAGTTTATGTGATTGATGAATGCTTAACCGGAGATTCTCTAGTCTTTACTGATGAGGGACTTGACAGAATTGACGATCCCAAAATTAAAGACAAGAAGGTTCTGAGTTACAACGACTCATCACACAAGTGGGAATTTAAGAAAGTTGTCAGGTGGTTAGACCAAGGAGAACGGCAAACCGTGGTTATCAAGACAACTAATCGAGAAATTAGATGTACGGATAATCATTTGATCGGGACAAACCAGGGATGGATACCAGCAAAGGACGTAAAAGAAGGAGTGAAGATACTATCCCCTATGAATGTGGGTGTCGCATCCTCATTTACAAATTTGGTATCGATGGACGTACCCGGAGATTTGTTAGGGGACACCAGTTTAGCATCCCCTCAATGGATTACAAGTTTGGAAACAGTCGAATCTGTTCACCTCGCTGAGGTTGAGCGAGTTTATGATATTGAAGTGGCGGATAATCATAACTTTGTGGCAAATGGACTTTTGGTGCATAATTGCCACATGCTCAGTAATCAGGCATTCAATGCGTTATTAAAAACACTAGAAGAACCACCAAGGCACGTAGTTTTTGTGTTGGCAACAACAGACCCACAAAGGGTTTTACCGACAATTATTTCACGTTGTCAGCGGTTTGATTTTAGACGTATTCAGTTAGAGGCGATGGTTAAGCATTTAAGTGCGATCGCCTCTAAAGAAAACATTCATATTTCACCCGATGCTGTGACTTTGGTAGCCCAACTTGCTCAGGGGGGGTTACGGGATGCTGAAAGTTTGCTTGACCAATTGGCTTTATTAGCGGGTGAAGTGACGCCGGATAAAGTTTGGGATTTGGTGGGGACGGTAAGCGAACAAGACTTATTGGCGCTTTTAAATGCGATCGCTCAAGATAAACCAGAAACAGTTCTCGACTGTACCCACTACATCCTAGATCGTGGTCGAGAACCGCTGACTATTCTGCAAAATCTCGCCGGTTTTTACCGCGATTTACTGATTGCCAGAACAGCACCCAACCGCCATGATTTGGTTGCTTGTACTCAGCAAACTTGGAAAGCCCTGGTGGAGTTTGCCCAAAACTGGCACATGAGCATGATTTTAGCCGGACAGGAACACCTGCGAAAAGCTGAAGTGCAAATCAAAAACAGTACCCAGCCGCGTTTGTGGTTGGAGGTAACAATATTAGGCTTGTTACCCAGTGCAACGAATATTCAGCCACAAGCCCCAAGTATCCAACCCCAAGTTAATACGCCTGCTGTATCTCCAAATTATCCTCCAGCAGTTGCCCAAAATTATCCAGTCTCTTCTGTACCTTTAACTAATGGGCAAACAAATCACAACGGAGCAAACCATCATCTAGCAGGTGTCCAAAATCACCGCGTCACATCATCTTCCCCAGGTGAACGGCAAACAAATCATAATCCTGCAAACCATCATCAAACAACTGCCCAAAATCAGCCGATCACATCATCTCCCCCAAATGATAGGCAAACAAATCACAATTCTGCTGCTAACTCGGTTTCATCACCAACTCCAGAACCTGTAGCTGTTCCTGTACCACCTGTGGACATTGAACCAGTAACTTCAGAAGTTGTTGGTGCGGCACAGTATGACTTAGGCCAGGTTTGGCAACAGGTGCGGGCTAATTTTCCCATGCCTTCCAGGCAAGCTTTACTGGGGCAAATGTGCCAGCTAATAGAGTTTAACGGGACTGTAGCGCGTGTTGCTGTCAAAGGCTCTAAATGGTATGAAACACTTAAATCTGATCTGCCGATGATAAAGGCAGCTTTCCATAAGACTTTTGGGTGTGAAGTTCAGGTAAATCTAGAACAAGTAACCTCTGTAACTCCTACTTCAACCAGAAATAATCCTGCACCAAAAGACTCTACTCGCCCTCAACAAGCACCTGCTTCCAGTTATAACGGGCAAGTTCAGCCTCCAGCACCAGCACCACAGCCAGTTACTCCACCACCAGCAACACCAACCGCACAAGTAAAAACCGAGTCGCCAGCAAGAAATGGCAATGGGATGAATGGAAATGGGGTAAAAACTTTGCCTCCACAACCAACCCAAGCACCCCCAGCTAATTGGGAACCGGATGAAGTGGCGATCGCAGCTCAACATTTAGCAACATTTTTCAACGGTCAAGTCATCCGCTTCACAGATGACTCAACAGAATTTTCTGATTCCATGACTACACCTGAATGGGTAGAAGAATCAGAAGTGGATGATGAATAAATTGGGGATTGGGGACTGGGGACTAGGTATTGGGAATAGGGCATGGGGCATTGGGCACAGGAGGCAGAGGAGCAAAGGGGCGGAGGGGAAAGATTGCAGCAACTTCTCCTCTGCTCCTCTGCTCCTCTGCCCCCCTGCTCCCTTATCCCCATACCCCAGTCCCCATCCCCTATTCCCCATTCCCTGTATGCAAGGTTTTCACCCATTTCAGGCGCTTTGGTCTGACGGACATCCGGGCGGTAGTACTGCTCATGACTACTAGCCAGTGCAACATGTATAAACTGCCGCGTACAGTCTGTAACAGTAAGATAAAATACGTAGAAAAGGAGAACTTCTGATCTTGACGTATCCGCCTCAAGCCTGTAAACATGCCCACCATTGACATTGTGACAGACAAGCTTGTGATGGGACTTAACATTGGTGGACGATGACGAGCGATCGCCATTAATAAATCTGGTACTGCTGCTGTGGGCAAAATATACATAATCAGCATAAACATCAGCAAATCCCAGCTTTTGCGCCCTCCCATGCGGTTTTTGAGAATTAAATCCCAATAATCCAAGTAGCGCTGATATCCGCCTTCTGCCCAACGGTTGCGCTGATGCCAGAGTGCAACTGCCTTTGTCACTCCTTCTTCTTGGACTGCTGGATGGAAAACACACTCAATATCCCATTTTTGCAAATGTAAGCGGATTGTTAAATCCAAGTCATCGGTAATGGTTTCTTCATTCCAGCCACCGCAGCTTAAAAGGGCTGAACGCCTGACAAATTGACCATTGCCCCGCAATTCGCCAATGCCACCAAGGGCTGTCCGCTGTTGCTGAAACCAGGTATCAAGTGCCATTTCTGCCATTTGACCCTTAGTCCAAAAATTTTCTTTGGCGTTGGCGATCGCTTTTCGCACCTGCACCGCCCCGACGTTTTCTCTTTGGAATAAAGGTATTACCTGTGATAATAAATCTGGCGTCACTTGGGCGTCAGCATCAAACACAGCGATGATTTCGCCCTTGGTCAGCGGTAATACTTGATTCAATGCGCCAGACTTGCCACCACCAGCGTCTGCTGAACGGGTGAGTACTTTCAGTTTGTCATATTTCTGCTGTAGTTCTGCTAATAAATGGGGGGTATTATCGGTACTGCGATCGTCAATTACCCATACTTCGTATTTGCCATCTGGATAATCCAGATTACAAAGATTTTGGGCTAATTTAGCAATTACCGCTTCCTCATTTTTTGCAGCCACTAACACAGATATATAGGGATAATCTCCCTGCATTTCTTTTGGATAGCGACGAGGTTTAGTAAACACTACCACCAAAGCATGAAGGCCTAGAACGGTGGTCAATCCTAGTATAAATATAGATGCCCAAGAAACTAAATGTAGAGCGATCGTGCCACTCCAGACGATAGTCAAGACCAGAGCCGCTTTACGTCTACGACCTTGAAACCGGGATGGTAGAGACACAGTTTCTGTCTCTAACACAGACTCCTCATCTACTGAGAGGTCAGACAACAAGGAGTTGAGTGGATCAAGCTCTTGATAAGAATCTTTTTCGGGCCAGGAATTCGCTGGCATAGGTTGCGTTGCTTGATTCAAAAACCACTATTTGTCTACAGTTAGTAATTTTACGGACAAATATCCCTAACTACTTTTCCCGAAATTACTCGGAATGGGCAAACTGTAATACCCGCTATCCCTAAGCCAAGAGCTTCCGGGACTACCGTTGTTGTCACTGGTACTGTGCTTAGTGACCTCGCATCAACCACATTTGCCACTCTTATACACAGGCTTGATTACTTTGATAGCCCCTTGGCCAGCAAGCTTGTCAAGTATGGAGTTTCACTAACGGAGACTCCAGTTTAGGCGAAGTGATAGCAAGTTAGCAGCACCTTGTCCTTGGGAAAAACAGCAATAACAGTATCCACCACCACTTGAAAGCAGGGATTTTTTAGTGTATTGCCCCCAACTTCGATAAAAGTTAATGCAGCCTTATTGTAACCGAAATTTTAATATTTCTTAGCAGTAACTTCATTTATTGGGTATTGTCATTTAGTCATTTGTCATTAGTTTTTCTCCCCATCTCCCCACACTCCCCACACTCCCCACTCCCCATTCCCCATTCCCTACTATGTGCCTTAGACACATTTTTTGGGAATACTACTAAGAGCTTATCCCCAGTTGCCAACTAACTTCAGGAATATTTAACAATGTCTATTGAGCAACTCCAACCAGCCACTCAACAACAAGCCAGTGTTTACTTACCTTACGTTCAGGGCGCTAAAAGGAATTTTTTACCCTTTGCCATTAGTCTTTATCAAAAAGGGGTCTTGGAGGGACACCGAAAAATAGAAGCTAGTGAGCATGTCCCTTTTGTCGCTTCCTGGAATGTTGCTACTCTACCTTCAGATTTAACACGTTGTCGAGTACAGTTTGATGGCAATGCTGAACTGAGTTACGAACTAATGATGGCCAGTTTCGAGTTTATTAATTTTTTAATTGAACTTATGGAAAACTATAAACGTTACCGCGCCACCGATTTTTCACAAGCGTTTTATCGCAAGCTGCTACGCATAGATGATTGATGGAACTCAGCCGAACTTTTGCCAGTTCGGCTGCTACGAGAAATAAAATTCCCGATTTTTTAGATAAGTCGCCAATCAGAGTCACAAAAGATTAGTTTTATTTGAATTTTTTAACTAGGAATTACTGGAGTGTGGCAATGTTATTCGATGTTTATTTGTGCCCACCTGCTTAGTAATGTATAATAATTTTCAAGAATTCAGGGTGCTTGTCAAGCATTAAAGTACTTGCTGGCGCTGCCCAAGCATATTGTATGTATAAATCTGCAATCACCGTTACCGTCAAATTGTTCGCCGCCTATCAAGAAGCTTTTCAGCTTTCAGAACTGGTACTGGAATTTCCTAATGGTACTCCGGTTAAAGCAGTATGCGATCGCCTCATAGTCGAACACCCCCAACTCTCCCAATGGCGGAACATCACCCGCTTTGGGATTAATCTCATATTTGTCGAACCAGATACCCTCCTAGAAGATGGCGATGAAGTTGTGTTAATTCCGCCAGTTAGCGGTGGATAGAGGAGATGAGGAGGGAGGCAGGGGAGGCAGTCCAGGCAGGGGGAGCAGGGGAAGAATAACTCTTAACTACTGACTCCTAACTCCTAACTCCTAACTCAGGACTCTACTTTACCTTGGCGCGGAAGCGGACAAAGCCGTAAACATCTTTGACTAGAGTCGGTAAATCTGGACTGCGGGTGATATTCACCACTACAGCGCCATTGGTGTTTGTACCGCAGGATGATGGGGCTGACTCGTTAGCAGGATAAAAACGTCCGCGATCGCCATCTGCAACATCGCTTAGGTAAACTGTAGGAGTACTAGAACTAACTGCAAGGGCAATACCTTGATTTGCTGCTGGTAAGCCGCCATCACTGGGTGCATTACCATCAAAAGCAGTGGGAATAAAAGTAGCATTACTAGGAACTAAGTCGCAGAATTTAACGTTAGTAGCATCATTCGGTCCCTTGGAAAGAAAGTAGATAGTGTATTCCAACTCATCTCCTGGCTTCACAGTCCCAGCATTAATCAATCCCCGCAAATAGCCAGCAGGCCATTTTGCATCGTTATCATCAGAAGCGTAAGGTTCTGGTGTATAGTTGGCAGCATTTATCGCCACGTCGCTACGACCATCTACTATGTCAGTTAAATCTTGATTATTGATGCGGGTGATGCGTTTGACTAACAACAGCTTTGCATTCACAGCATTAATAATGTTGAATGTAGCTGGTTCACTTACACCAGGATAATAAGTCCATAAATCCAACCCTTTAGTATCTCCAAAAGAGCCGTTGCATGATGTCCCAGCGTTACCAGCGTTACCAGATTGACCAAATTTCCGGTCGTTGCTAGCGGTATCGAAACCGTTAATTGGGTCGCTAAAAGCTGGGTTTGGTGGATTAATCCCACAGAGTACTTGACCAGTTGTACCAATTTGAGTCTCACCGATTGTTTTATAACCGCGATCGTCATAAAATCCTCTGGTGTTGCCTATAGGATTAGAGGCATTCAGCATTGTAATGGTAGGGCCACCAGTAAAATTGTTTTCCGCGTCTAGCAAGGGAAAGTGATATTCACCTCCATAAGTTCTGACACGAACTTTGTAATTACTGCCAACCGGAAAATAATTGTCACTGTTATCTTTACCATCCCAATTAATTACTTGCGGTCCCGTTGTAGGCATAATTCCTCGCAAAAGTCGGTTTTGGGAGTTAGTGGGGTCAAAATTGCTGCCGTCTCGGCTGATAACGAGTTCGTAAGTACCTGCAAGATTGCTGTCAAAGCTCAAAGTACCCCCTGTCTCGTAAGAACTGTTATTTCCTCCAGCTGTGCCGTTGAATTGTAAATTACCAACAACAGGAATAATTGGGCTAAGGGGAATACCAGTTCCCTCTAAAGTCCCATCTCGTCCGTAACGCTCAACGTATGGAAGTACATTGCTGTCGATGGAGTTCAAAAAGGTAGCATATTGGGGACGAGCCAAGCTAACACCACCTTGGGGATTTGCCAACTGACTATCCGCCCCCAGTATGTCGTGGTAGAGAGGCGATACCCCGTCGCTGTCAAAGAAGCCAGTTTGATTACCATAGAGAACAAATCCATTCGGATCTGTACCCCTGAGTTCTACTTTATATCGGAAGCCATCTGTGGTTACTGGATAGACTGGGAAGTTGAGATATCGACCGTTATTACCAGTAAAAAGAGCGAGATAATAGCTAAATAACCGCCCGTTCAAGTCAGTTGTTGAAGTTTGATCGCTGCTACGTACCGTTACATCCCAAGCTGCAACACTAGTTCTTTGTTGATCGTTAAAGTTGTTGCCACTACCCAAATCAATTTGACCAGTAGGAGTGGCATTAACTGCGGAGTTACCTCCATCAGGCCCGTAGAAAACGATGTCATAAACTCCAGTGGATGGAGCCTGGTAGTAACAGGGAATATAGCCGTTGGGATTACCTGGGCCAGAAATAGCACGTGGGCCATTTAACTCCTGTTGGCGAGTTGAGATAAAGCCCCGCCCAGGTTGAGAAGTACACACAAAATCTGCTGTGCCAGGAACAATTTCACTGCCAATACTTCCACTGACACGACCGGGGTTGTAAACGCGCACATTACCATTATTTACCCCAACTGCGCTAGAACCCAAAAGAATATACTCATCTTTGTTGGCATAGACTTTGAGTAAAGTTCGTCGCAGCACCAGACCGCCATAAGTATCAGTACGCCACTCTAGGTTAGCTCTACTACTGCCGACTGGGGCGGTACTGGGATACAGGGTGCGACTACCTTCAGCTTGAGCAGATGGTATTCCAAAATTCAGGTAGCACAGTGAGAGAGCAAGGCCAGTTAGTAGTTTTTTATAACGGTTGAGGCGTTTGTTATTGACCGCTAAAAGACATTTTAACAGTAGACTCATTTATGCTTCACTAGCTCCTGATTTTAATTGAATGAGTGCCATGTTTGCGACAAGGCACTCTGTGTCTAAGCAAAATTTAAAAGGCACTTATAAAAAAGAATCAAAACTCTTATGCACTTAGGCGATGCCTGGTTTTAGGTTACCCAAGTTGTACGAAAATCTACCATCTTGATTCACATCTAGTGTGGCGATCGCTCTACAATTCTTAAATCGATATAACTAGCCCTTCAACAGTGTAGATGCGGTTTATAACCACCTGTTTTCCGTCGATTAAACCTCTGCGTTACTTTGCGCCAACCTTTGCGATCGCTCTGCGTTTAAAAATACTACCTTTTTCAACGCAAAGGGACAGAGAGTAAACGCAAAGGAACGCAGAGTTTTGCCAAATTTAATATTCAAGTTGAGCCAAGCGTTCGCAATTTTTTAAAAGTATAATCACAGAGCTAATTCTTATTCACTCAATAAATTGCTCTGGCAGGTTTTCGGTATATTATCGTAATCATTAATCGATAATTTTATGTAATTAAACTTTACAGATAATGGCTGATAACCCTTTTTTGGCTGCGGGGATGATTGAAGATCCCAGGCTGTTTGTGGGGCGTAAAGATGAATTAAATGCGATCGCTGATGGATAGCAACGCCTTGATGTTAGTGGTGGCTTCCCGCAAACAATTGGATGTTTATGCTAACGAGCATCGGTTTGTCTCTAGTTTTTTCAATCTTGGTCACACTATTTATTTGCAAGAACTGACGACAGATGAGGCGATTGAACTGTCGCGTTTGCCAAGTCGGTCTAGCAATGGTGCTGCTTTGAGTGTAGACGAGCAGAGTCATGTGCAGCAATGGGGCGATCGTCATCCTTACAAGTTGCAATTGGCTGGTTACTATTTGTGGGAAGCACGTCAACAAGGCAAGTCAATTAAGTGGGCGAAACAGGAGTTTAAACAACAGCTTACTAAAGCTAAATCAGCATCCAATGGACAGCGATGGCAATTATGGCTGCGTCGGTTAGTTTGGGATTTGCCAGTGCGTCTAGCAGAGAATGACCGTAATTTACTCCGGCGCTTAATTTAAGGGGAAACTCCCACACCACAAGACAAAGGTGTTGTCCGCAAACTAGCACGAAAAGAAATCTTGACTCCAGAAGGCGATGCCTTTCAAGTGCTTTTGGTGCAAAAATATGTAGAACAGGTGCTAGAAGAAGAGTAAGGGCACAGCAACACTACCAAGTTCTCGAATTACCCCACCCTAACCCTCCCCGATGTATTGGGGAGGGAACTAGATTTTCCGGTTTCCCCCCAATACATATACGGTGTACACACAAGTCTTAAAATCCAACCTAAAACTTGGTTTCGTAGCCCTAGCCCTAAAAATTAGCGGGATAAATAGAGTTTCCAGTTGCCTAAAATTTAGGTATTTATGGGGCTGGAAGCGTTGGAACCCTTGCGGCATATACTTGTGTGTACACCGTAGCCCAATACATCGGGGGGATTAAGGGGGGTAATTCGACTTGTGTGTACACCGTAGCAATGCTTTGGGGGGACGGCGTTAGCTGGGGGGTAAAAATATATTGCAGCTTCATAAAGAAACGGTATTAGTTTTTTCTGACTGCGGCTAAATTCCATAAAGAAAACCCTCATAGTGTTTATGAGGGTTTTCTTTTATATCTACATCTACAGCAGATTTCAAGTTGGTGGGGTACACAAGCTTAGTCTGTTATCCAGGTATAAAGGGTGTTTTACTCCTGAATTCTGTATTCTGAATTCTGCTGTATGTCAGTTCTCAAGTGCGGAAACGTCTTTTACCCTGCTTTTGTAAGGCAAGTTTTTTGCGCTTGGATTTTTCAATGGGCGTTTCAAAGTGACGATGCTTCCTCATATCTGGAAAAATTCCCGCTTTGGAAACTTCTCGCTTAAATCGGCGTAAGGCTGACTCAAGGTGTTCATTTTCACCGACTATTATTTGGGTCATTATTTCTCCTACTAAATTGAATTCATGAATGGACTAAAAATTCGCTCTTAAAATTTACGGTTTCAAAACTTAGTAGCGGCTACGTCCACCACCACCACTGTATCCTCCTCGATTACCACCAGATGGACCTCTGTCTTCCTTGGGCTTGGCTTTGTTAACTTTCAGGTCACGACCCATCCATTCAGCACCATCAAGAGCTTCAATGGCAGCAGCTTCTTCAGCATCTGTCCCCATTTCCACGAAAGCGAAGCCGCGCAGACGGCCTGTTTCGCGGTCTGTAGGTAATTGAACCCGCTTTACCGTACCATATTCAGCAAAAACACCCTTAATATCATCTTCTGTAACTTGGTAAGAGAGGTTGCCTACATAAATTGACATTGATTTTCTCCAGAATTAAAAATTATTAGTGTGTAGAGATTTAAATTTCGGAGAAAAGTCTGTAAATACCAAAAGGGAAAAGCCTGTCAATACTAAAAACAAGAATACTCACCGAATTAACTCTCGTTTTCTAGGATGACACAGAAGCCAATTTTCTGCATCCAGTAAAATGGCACAAGGTTTAGTAAGAATGCAACTAGTACAGCGCGGCGTAAATAAATCTACCACTTCAAACAGCTACAAGCCTTGATATATCAACCTTTTGACTTTTGACTTTTGATTTTTGACTTTCGCCTTGCGGTACTAGTATCTAGCCAGTAACCGATATCAGGGGGAATTAGTGATAATTTTGGGTAAGTTTTCATTGCGATCGTCGTGACCGAAGTCGCTACAGACACGACTGAAGTCCCTACAGACACGAGCGAAGTCGCTACAAACACGAGCGAAGTCACTATAGACTTAAATTTAACTTAACTATGAAATATTACAGTCACTAAAGGTAAAAAAGCCAAGATAAATCCATGCCAGGAATGCAATTGAGCTTCTGGGGTTGGTTCTGGTGGTGCTAATAAAGCTTCTACTCTTTGTTCTAAGCGATCTGCACTAGGAGAACCCAATGCAGCACAGCAAATTTCTGATGACATAGGGCTGCTACTGACCACCAATAGCAGTGATTCCGCTAGTACCAGAGGGTCTACCTGCAATGCTGCATAACTGTCGGCGCGGAGTTCGCGTAAAACTAACAGTTCTTGCCACAAAGGCTCTGTATTCGGTAACCACGCGGTGCAGGAACGCACCCAACCCAGCCAGAAAAACCAGAATGTATCTCTGTACTCATAATGCCCTTGTTCGTGTGCTAAGACGCTTTCTAAATGATTTGGTGAAAGAGTTTGCAGTAATCCAACGCTTACCACCAATTCAGGTTGCCAAAAACCAATTTGACCTGCAAACATGGCCTCTGTTTGCAGTAGTCTGGCTCGTCTGTTCCCAAAATTCACCAGGGGACAGTTCCGAGCAGATTCCACAGACTGCCAACCTTGAAAGGCAAGTTTAATGCATAAAATGGCAAAAATTCCTAAATAAATTAATGCCAGTATGCAGCTGATTGAGCCTGTGTACATCCCGCCCATATTTCCTTTGGGTCCCATGAACAGCACAGCGATCGCCGTCATAAAAATTAACAAGGGCGGGAAGAGAAACAAAAATAGCGATCGCCGCCACCGCAAATTCCAAGTGCCTCCGGATTCTCTCCAAGAGGATCTTAACGACCAGGCAACTGCCAAAGCAATCAAAATCATCACTAGATGCATCATTTTTCCTCCCTGGCTTGGCGTGCAGATTGTATGCGTTTGGCGATGGCTGCTATTTGTTCACTGGCTGCTTCATCGAGACTATCGGCGAAGGCTGCAATTACATCAGGGTTACCCACTGCGAGAAATCGCTGTAACTGCTCGTGGGCTTTGATTACCTGTGACTGTTGCTTACTCAGCAACGGCCGCCAATAAAATGCCCGCCCTTTTTTATCGCAGGCCAACCAACCTTTGTCCGTAAGGCGTCGCAGAACAGTGGTTACAGAAGTATAAGCTAATTCGCGGTTGGGATCGGACAAAATGCGATCGTGGACATCTTTGACTGTGGCGGAACCAAGTTCCCAGATGATATTTAGAATTTCCGCTTCCAAAGGGCCTAAAGATAGTTGTTTAGGGCGGTAATCGGGTAAAGGTGCCATAGTTTTGAAGGGGAGTGGGGAGATGGGGAGATCGGGGGGATGAGGGAGAATAATAACTTCTAATTCCTAACTCCTAACTCAGCACTCCCAATGCCCAATAAATGTTAGCTTTCTTGTTTTAGATTACAAGATAGTGCAGCAAATCTGAAAGTCTAAAAATATAAAAATCAGCTTTTCCCTCATCTCCCCCACCTCCCCCACCTCCCCCATCTCCCTCATCTCCCATTCATGTATCCAATGAGATACATTGTGTATTCTGATGCTAAAAAAAGTTGTGGGAACAATTATGACTATAGTTCGTGACACTAACTAGGTAGAATGTTATTTGTTTGCCGCAGTAGTATAAAAGCAGGTGTATCCAGCGCGTGAAGCTATTTGTATACCACACTCCGGAATTGACTCCAACGGATAAACCGCCAGAATGTGCGATCGCAGTCGATGTCTTGCGAGCCACTAGCACAATTGCGACTGTCTTGGCAGCTGGAGGCGAAGCTGTACAAGTATTCAGCGATTTAGATCGACTAATCGCAGTTAGTGAACAATGGCCTCCTGAAAAACGTCTGCGGGCTGGAGAACGCGGCGGCGCTAAAGTAGCGGGCTTTGAGTTGGGTAACTCCCCCCTCGACTGTACATCAGAATTAGTGCAGGGGCGTCGGTTGTTTATCAGTACCACAAATGGCACTCGTGCTTTACAACGGGTACAAGACTCGCCAAATGTAATTGCAGCAGCCTTAATCAACCGAGCTGCGGTGGTGCAATTTCTTCTAGAAAAGCAACCAGAGACAGTGTGGATTGTCGGCTCAGGCTGGGAAGGTAGTTTTTCTTTAGAGGATACAGTTTGTGCGGGTGCGATCGCCCATAGTCTTTTAGAGCAAACCAAGTTTTCACCAGAGGAATTAGCTGGTAACGATGAAGTAATTAGTGCGATCGCTCTTTACTCTCAATGGCAAGATAACTTATTAGGATTATTCCACCAAGCTAGTCACGGTCAACGCCTGTTGCGTCTTGATTGTCAAGAAGATTTAAAATATTGTTCTCAAACTGATATTTTAGATGTCTTGCCAATACAACAAGAAATAGGAGTTTTAAAAAGGGGATAGGGCATTGGGCATTGGGCATTGGGCATGGGGCAGAAGAGGTGGAGGGGCAGAGGTGCGGAGGGGCAGAGGGGCACAGGAGAAAGAACTTGTACAAAAACTCTCCTCTGCTCCCCTGCTCCTCTGCTCCCCATCTCCCCATGCCCCATGCCCCATCCGCTATGCCCTATACCAAATCTTTAAGCATTTCCCTAAGTCTTTGTCGCCAATGGGGGGGATATTTTCCTAGAAGTGTTGAAATTTTGCCACAAGCAAGGACGGAATAGGCAGGGCGACGGGCGGGTGTGGGATATTCAGAGGTTGTAATGGGGATAATATTTTCAACTTTCAAAGGAAACCCTAGCTGTTGGGCTTCTTCAAAGATGGCGATGGCAAAGTCATACCAGCTAGCAACGCCGCTATTTGTGTAGTGGTATGTGCCTGCAATATCTGTGGTTAACTTAGGAATCATCTCGCCTATGACTGCGGCTATATCTTTTGCCCAAGTCGGGCTACCAATTTGATCGGCGACGATACGCAGTTCTGGGCGTTGGGCACCGAGTCGTAACATGGTTTTAACAAAGTTACTTTTGCCAAAGTTTCCATAAACCCAAGCTGTGCGGAGGATGAGGTGATGGGTGCAATTTTCTTGAATTGCTTGTTCTCCTGCAAGTTTGGTTTTGCCATAGACACTCAAGGGGTTTGTGGCATCGGTTTCTTGATATGGGCGACACCCATTGCCATCAAAAACGTAATCGGTGGAAATATGAATTAGAAAAGCTCCTAATTTTTGGCTTTCTTCGGCAAGAATTAGAGGTGCAGTAGCATTAATAGCGGTAGCAAGTTCGGATTCGCTTTCGGCTTTATCTACGGCGGTATAAGCAGCAGCGTTAATGATGATTTGCGGTTCCTTTGCTCTGATAATGCTACGAAGAGTGTCAGGCTGGGTAAGGTCTACTGTTGGGCGTGAAACTGAGATAGTATTGCCGTAGGATGGAAGAATTTGTTGCAATTCTTGACCGACTTGACCGTTACTACCAATTAGCAGAATTGATTTACTCTTAGTCATTGGTTATTCTCCGCGTCCCCGTGTCCCCACGTCTCTCCATCTCCCCACTCCCTATTCCCTACTCCCTGTGTTTCTTCAGAGTATTTAATCAAAGATTTCAGCGGTTTTCAAAGATTTACCAGCTTGGTCTTTGGCTGATAAAATCGGTGAACCATTCAAAGGCCAATCTATAGCTAAATCTGGATCGTTCCATAAGATTGTGCGATCGCCTTGGGGTGCGTAGTAATCTGTAGTTTTATACAGTACTTCAGCTTTTTCAGAAAGCACGAGAAAGCCGTGAGCAAAGCCTGATGGTATCCAAAGTAGACGTTTATTCTCACCACTGAGTTCATAACCCACCCATTTTCCAAATGTGGGCGAACTTCTTCTAATGTCTACTGCTACGTCAAATATGGTACCGAAAATTACACGAACAAGTTTACCTTGGGGTTGTTGGATTTGGTAATGCAATCCCCGCAGGACGTTTTGCTTGGAGCAAGAGTGGTTATCTTGGACGAAGTTGGCAGCAATCCCAGTTTCTTCAGTAAATTTTTGGTGGTTATAGGCTTCAAAAAAGAAACCGCGATCGTCTGCAAATACTTTGGGTTCGAGTTGTATAACTTCGGGTATTTTAGTATGCGTAATGCTCATTAATATTATGAAGAGTGATTTGCTACACTACTAACTTTTTGAATGATTTAACACAACAAGTATAGTTAGTAGCATAACACCTTGACCGTACCAAAATTGAGTAAATTATGTGAGTTCAATTTGACAGTCATCGCCAATTAAGAATCGTAAAGCTTTCGGGCGACGGGGTGCGAGAGTCAATTGTGCCCGTTGTCCAATGACACTATCGATAATCCGCTGATGGATTCCGGCAATTTTAGCACCTTCTAAAATTACACTATGTTCTAAATCTGTATCAATGAGAGTCGCATTGTTAGCAATGCTACTATAAGGGCCAATAAAGCAGTTTTCTAAATGACAATTGTTACCAATGATTACTGGCCCCCGAATTGTGCAGTTAATTACTTGAGATTTTGCCCCGATTTGAATTCGCCCAATAATCTGACTTTGGGCATCGACTTCACCGAGAATTAATGGTGTCAAATAAGTGTCGAGAACTAAACGATTAGCTTCTAATAAGTCATCTTTTTTACCAGTATCTAACCACCAGCCTTGGAGTTTGTGTGCGACAACGTGCTTTTGCTGGTTAATTAGATATTGAATAGCATCAGTGATTTCGAGTTCGCCTCTAGTGGAAGGTTGGATATTGGCGATCGCATCAAAGATGATGTGAGAAAAGAAATAAACCCCTACTAATGCCAGATTTGAAGGAGGAATTTTAGGTTTTTCAATTAACTGCAATACCTTTCCTGTATCATCGACCTCAGCCACACCAAAGGCGGTAGGATTGGCAACAGGACGTAAGAGAATTAAAGCATCAGGCTGTTGTTGGCTAAATTGTTGCAGAAAGTACCTTAAGTCGCCTAATTGAATTAGGTTATCGCCCAAATACATCACAAACGGAGAATCCCCTAAAAACGGACGGGCGATTTGGACAGCGTGAGCAAGTCCGGCTGGCTGGTCTTGTAATATGTAGGTAATGTTCGCTCCAAAGTATTCTCCATTTCCCGTTTTTGCTTGGACTTCTGCGCCAGTTTCCGGGCTAATAATGATACCAATATCAGTAATACCAGCAGCAACCATTTCTTCAATGCCATACCATAAAACAGGTTTGTTAGCAACTGGTACGAGTTGTTTTGCTCCGCTGTAGGTGAGGGGACGCAGACGTGTACCTTTACCACCAGAGAGAATTAGTGCTTTCATAAGGATTTGTCATTTGTTATTTGTCATTGGTTATTAGTTTTTCTTTGCGTCTCCGTCATCTCCCTATCTCCCCATCTCCCCATCCCCGTGTCCTCTGCTCAACGGTAATATTCTACACGTAGCGGGATAATACTTCGGCGGTTGCTTGTCCAGTTTTTTGCCAACTGAATTGTTGGGAGTGAGTGATTCCCTGGTTGGAAAGGCGCGATCGCAATGCTGAATCAGTGGCGATCGCCTCCATGGCCTCTGTAATTTCTCTGGTGTTGTAAGGATCGATGAGAATCGCTGCGTCCCCAGCGACTTCTGGTAGGGAGGAAAGATTGGAGGTAATTACCGGGGTACCACAAGCCATTGCTTCCAAGACGGGTAAACCAAAGCCTTCCCAGAGACTTGGGAAGACAAGGGCGATCGCTTGATTGATGATTTTTGGCAATTCGCTGTAGGGAATATAGTCGAGGAATTTGACTTGGTTCGTGATGCCGAGTTGGGCAACTTGGGCTGTTAAAGTTGGAGTGTAACGGCGATCGCTTGGCCCTGCTAACCACAGTTTATAGTCGCCACTGTTTGGTAGTGCAGCGAAGGCGGCAATAAGTCCATGTAAGTTTTTGTAAGTGTTTTGGCGTCCGATGTAGAGAAAATAGTTGCGGCTGGGGAGATTGAGAAAACGGAAGTGAGTGCGATCGTAGGCAAGAGGAATAGGGGTAATTTTGCTAACGGGAATTTGGTAAAAATCGGTAATGTCTTTAGCGGTGGCTTGGGAATTACAGATGATGTGTTCCGCCTGCTTGAGGATTTGGGGAACGTAGTAGCGATGATATATTGTCAGGGGTGAAAAGGGTTGAGAAAAACGTAGGGGAATCAAATCATGGATAGTGACAACGAACCGACAGCTAGTATTAATGGGAGCTTCTGGAATAGGCGAAAATAAGAGTTGAGATTTGAGTTCTTTATAGATTTTAGGTAGTTGAAATTGCGTCCAAACTAAGCGACGTAAATGACCTTTAATACCTTGCTTTGATGTTTGATCAACAGGAGTTTGACAACAATTATAGTCAGGGGTAAATTGTGAAGTTAAAAGTGTTGGTTCAAGTGCTTTTAAGTGAGGTAAAAGATTAAAAGCATATGTGGTAGTACCCGTAGGTTTAGTCAATATAAATGAAAGGTTAATTAATAAAGGCATAATTATTTATACATAAAAACTAATTTGATAATTTCCAAATTATAAGGATTAGATGTTTTGAGATATTCGTATAAAAACTTCAACAGTAAATATATTTTTAAAATCAATATCTCCCACATTGACAGATGCTTATAATAGTAGTAAATCTGGCTACGTCTATATTCAACAGCCATTTTATTCGATATTTTTTTGACAGAATGTCCTCTTATGTGAATTAGAGATGCATGGGGAGTATATAGAATTTTATACCCTGCATTTCTGACTCTTTGACACAAATCAGACTCTTCAAAATACATGAAGAATTTTTCGTCAAAGCCACCTAATAAGTTAAATAAATCTGCCCTAATAAAAAATGCTGCTCCAACGATAATATCAACTTCTTTAATATCTTTAAAATTCTGCTCTATAATCTTCAACTTATTTTTATTTTGAGCATTATCATGTATTATTTTGGCTTCCATTTCTCCTTTTATTCCAATTTTTGGCGAAAAAGAAACTTGGAAACTTCCATCTGGAAAAAGTAATTTAGTACCAATAACGCCGACATTTAAATTTGCAGACATTAATTCTATAAGATGGGGTAAAATATTACTTGTAAGTATTGTGTCAGTATTCAACAAAAATAAAAATTTACCTTGAGCTACTTTTGCACCGACATTATTACCTGCTCCAAAACCAACGTTTTCTGGTAGTTTAATTAATTTGATATTAGGAAATATATCATCAACAATAGATACACTATTATCTTCAGAATTGTTATCTACTAAAATAATTTCATAGTTATCTCTAGGAATAAATTTTTCTAGAGAATTTAAACAATCTACTAAAACATCTGCACCATTATAGTTAACTAAGATGATTGATACCGAGTTATTTAATTCTGTGTTCATGCTTAATTGTTATTTTTTAAAAATATTGCTCTAATTTTTTGTAAATCTAATAAAACTTTCAAAGCCCAAATTCTCAAAGCTATACCTTCAGAATTATAGCCTGACGATAAAGTTTTATATAATAATTTGAATATTTTTATACCAAAATCTAAATCTTTATCATCAAAAGGATTAGACCAATTTAAAATATCTAATTCTTGTTTAAATCGTTCATAAAAGAATTTACTAAAGTCTCTGTGAACTAAATAACTATTGCCAGTAATTTTAAATTTTTTACTGATCCAGACTAATAGCTCACGGTAAAATTTACCTGCATCTTGCGTTACTCCCACATTATTTAAACCATGAATTCTATAGCCAACTAACGGTTGGTGAATATGTTCAATTTTACCTTTTTGGGCTGCGACTAAAGCTATCCACCAATCATGATACCAGTTAATTTTTACTTGGGGTGGAAATGGTAGTATATCTGTCAGTATCGAAGTGCAAAATAACAGAGAACATCCAGTTACTACATTCCGAAGTAACAATAAATCAATAGATAACTTTTCAGGATTACGTCCTTCAAAGTTCCAGGTAGAATAATTGATGATTTTATCATTAGTATCTATCATTTCTAAATCAGAATGTACTAAAACTGCTTGTTGAGAACGCAGTTTTTCTAAAAGCCTAGCTAGTTTTTCAGGATACCAAATATCGTCTTGATCTGCTAGAGCGATCGCGCTAATAGTTTTATCTTCAATACAATATCTTAATCCACGTTCAAAGTTATAATAATGATTAAAATTTTGCTCATGAAAATGAAAAATAAACCGTGAATCTTCTGCAATTAGTTTTTGAATAGCTGTTTGATACTCAATTTGAGAACAGTCATCAACAACGTGACAGACCCAGTTTTTATAATTTTGATTTTTTATTGATTGTATCTGTTTTTGAAAATATTCCAAATTAGGATTATATGTAGCTAAAACAATAGCGATTTTTTCATCTAACTGCATTTTAATAAATTGATTAATTGAGATTTATGTCAATAAAATAGTGAAAATCATCGCCAATCAACAACTATAAAGCCTTAGGACGATGGTGTGCAATCGCTAACTCTGCACGTTCTTAAATTAGGTTATCAACAATTCGTTAACGAATTCTTTCTATCTTAGCACCTTACAAAATAACACCGTGTTCTAAATATGTTTGTATCAATTTGGAATTTATACAAGATTTTACTATAGAATTTATTTGATTCTTTGCTTTTTATTTCATTAGTGACTTCGTAGGCAGAAAATTATAAATTTTACAAAAGTATCTATAAGTGATAATATAGCAAGCATAATTTCATCTTCATAAATTATCTCTTCCCAGTCAAAATGAGTACAAAAGAGTTTGGTATTTTTCTAATTTCAATTTTTTGCAATATAGTTGGACAGATTCTTCTAAAGTCAGGAGCATTAAAACTAGGAGAGGTCAATGCAACAAACTTATTGAACCATATCATTAGAATTTTATTTACGCCAGAATTAATAATTGGTTTATCTTGTTATGCCATAGGTGCTATTGCGTATATTCTTGTATTAACTAGAGTAAACTTAAGCGTGGTCGGTCCTTCGACAGCCTTAGTTTACGTGTGTTCTTTTTTAATTGGCTATTTCTTTTTTCATGAGACTATTTCTCTAAATCGCACTATAGGTTTGGGTTTAATTGTATGTGGAGTTATCCTAGTTATCTCTAGATAAATTAATGTAGTTTTTTTTACGGTTTATAGCTGTCTTTGAAAAAGCTAATTAAATTTAAATTTTTTAATGAAATCAAGAAATAACAGATTGCAACTAAACAAGATAGAATTAGACCGATCGTAAACGAAGTCGGTCTATATTGAAAAACCACAGTTGAAATACCAGCAGGAATCGCAACTGCTTTAAATAGAGTATCTGCTTCCATAACAGGAACTTTGACATCATTAACAAATGCTGACCATCCAGGATAAATTTGATCGGCAAAGACTAGAATTGCAGGCCGTTGGCTTTTAACCAAAAGTTTAACTTGATTAGGATATTGTGCTTGTAGTGTAACTTCTTCTGGAGCTAAAGTCTGCAAAGAAACTGCCGTATTTTCAACAGGTTTAAAATTTGGCTGTTTATTTAAAATAACTGTCGATTTATAATCAAATTTTTCATTTTTCAGCATAGCAATAGCTTCATTGTGCTGAGAAACTACTTCATAGCTACGGTAAATTCTGTATATAGGTAGTGCAGAGGGATTTTCTGTAACTTGCACTGGAGCCTTACTATCTTTCAGATTTGTATTTATAATATATTTAGCGCCTAATATATCGTTAATACGTTGATTATTCCAGCCTAAATCACCCAAAAAATTAAAATAATTCTTAGGCATAGATGCACCATGACCCATCGTCATTTTAATGCCTAGAGCATCACCAAAATTTTTAATTTCATCTGGTTTGAAATTAGCAATCCGATAGTTACTATTAACTCCTTCTAAATTTCGCAAAACAGGAGCATGAACTTTTACAACTTGAGAAGGGTATAGTACTTGAGGAGGTTCGTAAACTCTTTGTGGCAATCTTTTTATATAAAAGTAGTAAGTATCTTGAATGATTAATAATGATAATAATATTACAATTAAGCGCCTATTGTATTGCTTTTGTCTATTTATAGACTTAATAAAGTATAAACTGATGACGGTCAAGTATAACGTCATCAGCAAGCTATTTATTAAAGAATATTTATCATTAGATAAAAAAGGAATAGATAGTAAAAATAAAAATATGATACCCAAACAAACTTTTATTAAATTATTGAATAAATTTTTACTATTAACATCTTCAGAATTGAGTTTCCATAAATAGTCTATTCCACATGCTGCCAAACCAGAAATTGCAAAGTGACTCAGGCAAGAAATTCTACTAGAAGTTCTTACAGGATCTGATATGGGAGATAATATGTTATAGACAGAATGTATTAATGAATCACCACCTAAACTGTAAATAATACTAAATACAAAAATTATGTTAAAAAATAGAACATTATCATTACTATTTTTTAGCTTACAAATTACAAATAATCCTAAAAGTAAAGCAATAATACCACTGTATACTTGACCATCAATACTAACTGGAAAATTAAGCATTACAAAATCAGGATTGATCATCGAGAATAACCCACCAGGAGTAAAGTGAAATTGATCGGCCAGGACAGAGTAAGGTATTTTTTCCCCTGAACTTACTGGATTTGGACCACTTACCCAACGCAAAGATAATTTACTGTACTCTAATGTAGGAATTAATTGTAGACTAGCCAGCAAAATCCCAAATGCGATAGTTATAAAAAGAGCGATAGCTTTAGTAATAATATTTTTTCTAGTAGCGGCATCTAAATTATTTTTTTGAATTTGCCTAAATATTTTAAATATTGAATAAAACGTAATGATAGCAGCAGCATATATAAAACCTAAATAATGCCCTGCCAAAATTGCCATCGCTAAACCAAATCCTGAAGTATTTAGCCACCAAAGTTTTCTCAATATTGAATCTTGGCGACTATATCTTAGATAAGCAGCTACAATAAAAGGTATCCAAATAATACTGTTGAAAACACATAGCTGTTCTGATTGTCTAGCAAAGGTAAAACCTGCATAAGCAAAAATCGTCGCACCTATCAAAGAAGCTGGTTTACTAAGATTAAATTCCTGGAACATCCAATAACTGGCAAAAGCACAACCAATCAATCCTATAAGGACAAAAAATTCAATCACTGGAGGAGCAGTAATTGTGTATAATTCTGGATTTAATAGGCTGAGAACCCAAAATAAAACTAAGTTTGGTGGGTAGAATAACCCCGCTTGCATTTCACCGATGAAACTATGTCCTGAAAGTTGATAAAAATCCCACAGAGGGAGAGTTCCCTGAGAAATAGCCCTTGCAGCATGGGTGTACCATGCATAGAATTGAACAGAATTATCAAACCAAGCTAAAATGGTGCGATCGCCAGATATAATCACTCTTGAAGTTAACATTATTCCCAATAATGCTAACCAGACAAGAATTAAAATATGATTATTTAAAGAAAATTTTTTAACCTTTAGCAGCATATACTTCATAAATTACTTCATTTTTACCATTATGAAAAGATTTTTCTAATTTGATTTCTTTGAGAAAGATAGAACTAAATTTGATAAAATTACTTCTTGAATTTTTCATGATTGCAGAATTTTCTGCATGTAATAATACTATATTTATTTTTCCTTTAAAAAAAGTTTTGTAAAAATTTTCTTGCTCATCTTTACTTGACTTATCTAACTCATTAAAAATTGACCATAAATCTATGTATTTAGAACGTGCTTGAGTCTCAGCTAAGCCATGTAACTGCGTATGAAATCCCCAGTCTGCTGAAATAATAGAATCAACTTTGTCTCGATAATTACCCAAATATTGAGAAAGCTCATAGATTGCAGGACTCCAAATATTATTAAATGATTTCTTATCGTCCAAAGCCAATGAATAATTATTGTTGACTTTAAGTTGTGAATTAATTAAATTCCCAAACATTAAAACTACTAACGTTATACATGCAATTTTAATTAATTGATACCGATTTTTGACCAATATTTTATAAATCTGAATTATTAATTCGACTACAACCAAGACAGCAGCTATGTTAAAAAAATGCTGAAAAGGGAATAATATCATAATGTGATGTGCCCACCCTACTTGTCTGGTGAATACCATTTGCATATAAATTAATGCAAAAAGCAAGGTAAAAAAAAGAAGTGTTTTCCTAGTATCAAAACCTAAATTAAAGTAACTTTTATAATTACACTTCAATAAAATTGCTACAGCTAAAATAATTAGTAAAAGAATAATATTTATAAATGTTAATTGATTCACCCAACTTATTTCAGATAATGATTGATTAAAAATCCATTCATAAACTGCCTTCCCACTAACAGTTATTTCATAAACATTACTTACTCTCAAAAAACGCTCTAATAAAGTTTCTTGAGTTTTTTCTCCTATATTTAAATTAAATACAGGTATAATTAATACTGCAATCATTAAAATCATAATTGCTATAAATGTAATTGTAGGAACTAATATTTTAGATTTATAAATACTCCATATTTTAATAATACTTTTAAAATAAAAACTCATAGAGCATATAAAGAATGCAGACATGAACCAGATGAAGTTTAATTTGTCCCAAAGCCCTAAAATCAAAGCTACCAATAATAAAACATACCAATTAATAAATTTATGATTAGGCAAAGTGTGAGGATAGGATATTATTTTAAAGAAAATAAATAGAGCTAAAATCTTGAAAAAAATCATAAAAACTACAGGACCCCAATCTAACCTAGTTGTATAGATAAAAGAAGGATCAGTAGCTAAAACAATAGCTATGAGACTAGCAATCCATTGATTAAATATTATTTTTCCTAAGTAAAAACATAAAACTAATGTTAATGCAGAAATTATAATAACTGGCAACCTGATCGTTTCTGGGTAAACTCCTAGAAAATGAAAAATAGGATAGAAAAAATATGCTTTAACTGCTCCTATGTATGGCATTAGCATTACAGGAACACCAAAAATGCGTTTATGGATAAACGTATTGTCTAATCCTCCTAATGCTCCATTAACAAATAAAGTTTCATCATAATATAGCCCAGGGTATTTAATTTTATAGCTTGCTGTGTAAATAAAATAGATAATTGATAAAATAAGTAAAATAATTGGTGATTTTTCTGATTCAATTAGTTTACTTGCCATATTTTTAAATTATTTTTATTATTTTTTAATTAACCAAATTGAACCAGTTCCGTCAAATGCTCTGGATACAATTTTTTCCCATCGATTTTTGTGAAATTGAAGTATGAAACTTGGCCAAAACAAGATTTCAAATTCTGAATTGAATTGAAGAAAAGAGCGTAGTAAATATGATTCATTCCAAGCACGCCCTTCACTTACCCATGCTTCAGGATATTCAAAAGGAAAGTGTATGTCATGAATATGAATAACTACTCCAGACTCTAAAATTGGCAGAATTTCAGCAAATAGGTGGTTTACATCACTGCCAATTTTACATACATGAGAGGAGTCAATAAAAAGGATATCATTTTGGGTAAGTGTCTGAAAAAAATCAGGGCTTAAATTCTGCAATTTTTGTTTATATAGTGTTAATTTCTGAAATTCTTGTATAAACAATTCTGCAAGTGTATCTGGAAAAGGCTCAATAAATATGGTTTCAATACTATTATCAAGAAAATTTAGATTAGTATCGTAAATTACAGCTGAGGAAAAACCAGACCCTACTTCAATAACTTTTCTAGGTTGTAAATAACACAACATACTAAAAAGTATTAAAGCATCTGTAAATGAAAATGCAGAGTTTTTAGTGTAGTAATGATACTGTGATGTTTTTTCTTGAGGAAACGGGAAATCCTTAAAATAATTACTTAATTTTTCTAAAAAAATCAATTGATTATCTTCATTGAGGTTGATTCCAGGGATATTTTTAGAATTTGTTTTAAAAATACGCTCTTTATTCTGAAAAACTTCTTCAAAGTCTGGTATTGGTGAATAAAAATGCCCAGGCTTGTAAAAAATATTTTCGCGTTCTTGAACCAATTTTTCCTTTTGCTGTAGGAGACTATCTACTTGGCAGAGTAAAAGATTCCGTTCTCCTTCCAAATATTCCCGTTCTTGAAGCAATTTTTCCTTTTGTTGAAGCAGACTATCTACTTGGCAGAGTAAAATATCTCGTTCTCCTTCCAAGTAATTTTTTATTTTTTTCGCGTTACTATACAATTTAATGAGCTTTTTGAAAATCTCGATTTTCATAAAAATTCTTAAAAAAATTAATTGAAATATTTAAAGGAACATTCATTTTCTTGTTTATTACCACTCTGATAAGGTAAAGAATAGAAAGATTTTTTTAATGAACAGAATAAATTAAAGTAGATAATATACCAAATAGCTATGATACCATCCTTGAGTCCTATTTTCTTTCCTTCTTCATAGGTTCGACCATAATAACTAATGGGAACTTCAAAAATTCGACACTGAAGTTTAGCTACTTTAGCTGTAACCTCTATCTCAAAGCCAAAACCTTTGGATGTGATAATCATATTCCTAATGATTTCTCCTCGAAAGGCTTTGTAACAAGTTTCTACATCAGTCATATTGACATTTGTAAATATATTACTTAAGAAGGTCAGAAATTTATTAGCTAAATAATGATAAAAATATAAAACCCTTGCCGCTTTACGAACTAAAAAGCGAGATCCATAAACCACATCTGCTTTATTTTTTAAAATAGGTTCTATTACATCTGGAATTTCTTCGGGATTGTATTCAAGATCGGCATCTTGAACAATTACAATTTCTCCTTGAGTGGCGGAAAAACCAGTTTTTAATGCCATTGTTTTTCCCTTATTTTTAGGATGATGAATAACCTGTAATTCACTATATTCTGAAGCAAGTTGTTCTAATATTTCTCTAGTACCATCCGTAGAACCATCATTAACGACTACAATTTCTAAAATATTTGGAACTTTTCTTAGTTCCTCTATAACAACTCTAATAGTTGATTTTTCATTATACGCAGGTACGACAACTGATAAAATTTTCATTTTTCCTAAATTTTTAATTCAATTATTTCTTGACAGTATCAAAAACTATCGTATTAAACCCAAAAGTACTTTTTCTTAGCGTATTTCTATCGCTTCTTGGGGATCTTTGTAGATAATTGATTTAAATTCTGGAGGGGAAATTCGAGGATCTACAAGTTTTGCAAACATTTGTGTTGGAGGTAAGTATTTAAGACGCAAAAATAGTTCATCCAAATACCACATATAGTCTAGAATAGCAAGATCATTATTTGGGGAATTAGGATCGATATTATAGTTATGGCCATAAACTCTATCTATAATTCGACCAATAAAACAAAAGAAGGGAATAAAAACTTCAAATTGAAAGTTCTCATTTAATAAAGGTAATATATCTTGAGCACGAATTCCTTCAAAACCTTCTTGACTACAATCAAAATTGGGCAATTCTAGATCATATTTCTTGAAAAATGCATTCCATTTTAGTCTTTCGGGAAGTGTATTCCAATAAGACTCTAAAAATGATTGAGTTTTTGGCCAGGACATATGACCATTTCGCCCAATCATATCACCAATCAAGAAAAAGTACCCTGGTTTTCCGGCTTTATGAATAGATTCAAAAAGACCTTCCAGATTAACAACATGATGAAGGGAATGATTAGCAAAAAACCCATCATAATTCATTTTAAAATGGATTTGATTAAAATCTTGTTCAAAAAATCGCATTTCTATACCAAGAGATTTTGCTTTTTCTTTCCCTTGTGCTAACAAAGTAGGATTTAGTTCATAGCAGTCAAAGATTACCTTATTATTTAATTGCAAACGTTGACATAATTCTAATTCTTCATTACTATTTCCTGAGCCAATTGAAGCAATATATAGAACATCTTTCGTTTGAAGCGAGTATTTTCTTATTTCATCTACAAAGAAATCTCGATAATTAGAAAATCCTGTGATCTCTTCGGTTAATTTACACAAATATTTATTGGTTATGTAATGAAAACATTGAGGTAAATCATGGATCTCTTCAACATTGTTATAAGTTAAAAGTTCTTGCTTTATCCTTTTTTCATACTCATTATTGTGATTATACTGCTCTTTTACATCAGCTATTTTAATATTTCTAATCGAATAATTGATGATTTTTTTTAAAAAGTATTTAGGAGAAAAATTCATAATCTTTAGTTGTTTTTACAAAAAATACAATCAGAAAAATTTTACAAGGATTCAATTAAATTATTCATTTTTAGTTTAATCTGGCTGTAGCTATATTGATCAATTATTTTTATTGCGTTTTTTGAAATTAAACTCCATATTTTTGAATTCTGATAAACGCGTAAGGTATATTTAGCAAAGGTATCCGGTTCATTAGCGATTAAAACATCAGTTTCATGAGTTAATCCCATACCTTCTGCACCAATAGATGTAGTTACTGTAGGTAACCCGTAGGAAAGGCTATGACCAATTTTTCCCTTCATACCAGCACCATATCTTAAAGGTGCGACAAAAACGCGACTCTTCAGAAAATAAGGTTCTACGTCTTGGATGTATCCAGGAACTTCAATACGAGGATCGCTTGCTAAATCTTTCACATCTCCTGGGGGATTACTACCTAATAAAGTAATTTTTATTTTAGGTTGTTTCTGCCAAATTAAAGGCATAATTTCCCTACACAGCCAAATCACAGCATCTACATTAGGGGTATGATTATAGCCACCAATAAACAATAAGCCACTCCTGTGTTTAAAATCTAGCAACTCTCCTTCATATTGGTGGTGTATATTCGGCACAACGAAAACATTACTAATATTAAAATTTTCTAAAATCTTCTTCTCAACATCTGTGACAACAACCGTAGCTTCTGCTACCTTAGCCATATTTAATTCTAGATCTTGGACTTGTTGCCAAGATGGTAAGTTATTCTCAGCATTGCTTTGGGGTACTAATTCTTGCTGTCTTTGTAACCGTAAAAAATGCAGATCGACCGTATCATAAATAACTTTTATAGCAAAATTTTTCTTGAGTAAATTTATATATTTACTGCATAATTCAGGGCGGCATACCCAAGCAATATCGATTAGTTTTAATCGTTTAATTAGCTCCTCTTCTAGGCTAGGTTGTTTATGTGTACAATACAATACTTCTACACCCAGATTTTGCAATTCAGACGTGTAGGGTTCTTGAGGAAAGCCATTATCTGGCAAAAACATGACAAAATAGTCTAGGTTTACAAAAATTTTAATAATATTTAATAGTCTATAAGAGCCTGACTCCCGATCGTGCAAGGGAACATAAGTATCTATGACTAAAATAGTTTTTTTACCTTGCAATCTTCTAGCTGCAAACTCTGCATTTTCTGCTTCTGGACTAAGGTGATGCTGTAATTGTTCTTGCCACTTCAGCAAAAATTTATAACGATTAACTTTTTGATAGCTTTTAATTCCACTTTCTAAGCTGGTACCAGAACTAATTCCTTCATAATGAATTAATTGGGATTTAGGTTGGTATATAACCTTGTATCCCAATTCTCGAATAGCAAAACATAAATCAGTATCTTCATAATATGCGGGTAGAAACTCTTCTGAAAAACCACCCAACTGTTTAAATATTTCGGTTCTAACTAGTAAACTTGCTCCTGAACAATAATCAACTTGTCTAACATAATTATATTCAGGGCAATCTGGATGTTGCAATCTGCCATAATTCCAGCCAGAGGCATCTTGCCAAATAATTCCTCCTGCTTCTTGAAGTCTGCCATCTGCATAAATTAACTTTGAACCAACTGCACCGACTCCATTATCTTTTGTAATTACTTCTACTAAGTTTTCTAACCATCCAGGCAAAACTTGAGTATCATTATTTAAAAAACATAAAAATTTACCTTTTGCTATTGCCGCACCACGATTACAAGAACGAATAAAACCAAGATTTTCTTCATTAACTACAAGTTGAATAGTTGAAGAATAACTTAAATATTCTTGAGTTTCATCACTAGAATGATCATCAACAACAATCACCTCGAAGCTAATTGAGTTTGATGAGTACTTTTGTAAAGATTTTAAACAATTAAATGTATAAATAAATTTATTATACACAGGTATAATAATTGAAACTTGTGGAAATGGACATTCAGGAAACTGAAATTTGATTTTTTTGGGAGTGTCAAGTACTGTATATTTTTGGATGTTTGTTGAATTAGTAAGACCAAGGCTTGATTGATCGAGTTTTTGTGTAGTCTTAGCAATTACTTTTTGAAAAACTTTACTTACACCTTCTTTCTGTAAAATAATCAATAGTTTCTGAAATTTGCTGATTTCATTGGTTCTCGGAGCTATAAAATTTTGCTTTAACACAAGCTGAATTTGCGCTAGTCGATTTTGACTGTGCTTTAATTCTTTTTGTTTGTTTAATAATTGTTTTAATGGCTCTTCAATATTCAATTTGATAACCCCTTCAATTTCATAACTACTGATGTTTACTATCAATCAACTTTTAGTCCAATAGTTCGCTTGAATTGAAACCAAATTTGTCTCAGTTTCCAAAATTTACTCGTTTCCATTGCTTGAATCATATCCTGAGTTTGTCTCCATTCGTTTTGAGCTTGTTGAAGAAGTCTTTGGGTTTCTTGCCATTGTTGATAAACATAGTCAAATTTATTTTGATATTCTTCATCTGGTTTTTGTAACTGAACTTGAAATTGCTCTAAGGCAGTTAGTGTTTGTTGTAGTCGAGACTGCGATCGCTCTAATTCTGCCTGTGTTTGTTGTAGTCGAGACTGCGATCGCTCTAATTCTGCCTGTGTTTGTTGTAGTCGAGACTGCGATCGCTCTAATTCTGCCTGTGTTTGCTGTAGTTGAGACTGTATTTGCTCTAATTCTGCCTGTGTTTGCTGTAGTTGAGACTGTATTTGCTCTAGTTCTGCCTGTGTTTGCTGTAGTTGAGACTGTATTTGCTCTAGTTCTGCCTGTGTTTGCTGTAGTTGAGACTGTGTTTGCTCTAGTTCTGCCTGTGTTTGCTGTAGTTGAGACTGTGTTTGCTCTAGTTCTGCCTGTGTTTGCTGTAGTTGAGACTGTGTTTGCTCTAGTTCTGCCTGTGTTTGCTGTAGTCGAGACTGCGATCGCTCTAATTCTGCCTCCGTTTGTTGTAGTCGAGACTGCGATCGCTCTAATTCTGCCCGTGTTTGTTGTAGTTGAGCGTGCGTTTGCCCTTGCAATAAATCATCTGATTCATCAATATATATAGAGTCTATAGGCGTTTGTATTGTGCTTAATTCATCAGAACATATAGCGACAAAATATATCGGTGATTTTAAACTACAAACTTGTTGATTTAAATTATCTAGATTTCCCTTATATGCCTTTAAATTCTTTTCTTGGCTATCTTCTAACGGAAAGACAAACGAGCCAGTAGCCAGTCTTTGCCCATAAATTTTCATGTATTTAAAATGACTACCAAGCAAGCTCACTAGATCGTTGTAGTAAAGCTCTTTAACATGAAAGGGATTTGAGTAATTTGGTTCGTCTGAATAAGTCAAGCGATTTGGAGAAGAAATAATTAATATTCCTTCTGGTTTGAGAACTCGCTTAATTTCTAGCATCATTTCTTCATGCTTATCATGATGCTCGATAGTTTCAAAAGATGTTACTACATCAACACAATTGTCTGGTAATGGTACAGCTTCGCATGAACCCAACATAAACTTGAGGTTGTCGTAGGTACGATACTCTTGCGATGAGTATTCTACAGCTTCAGAACTAATATCAACCCCGATGACAGATTCTGCGACTCTTGCTAGTAATGCAGAACCGTAACCTTCACCCGAAGCAATATCTAATACAGATTTGCCAATTACAAAATCAAGACATAAGGCATACCTATGTAGATGCTCATACTTTATTTGTCCATCAATAGCAGGAATGTATCTCTCGCCTGTAAATTCCATATTTTTCAATATACTTTTAATTTTAATTTTTTAATATTACCTTACCGCTACCAATGCTTGTGCTGAAGGATAATCAATAGAAAACAGTCTACATTCCTGAAATCCAGCCTGTATTACCTGTTTCCATGCATCACATCCATACTCCGTGTAGACGATAAAATCAGACAAATTTTCACCTGAACCATGATAACTTGGTGGCATACCCTCTCTAGATGCAGTTAGTCTATCAACAATCAGAGGAATAGTAAAAGCACAGTATCCACCAGGCTTCAAAAGCCTATAACACTCTGATAAACCTCGAACTGGATACTTAATATGCTCTAAAACGTCTGAATGCACAATTAAGTCAAAAGACATATCTGGTAATTTCATGTTCATCATATCTAATTCTGGATATATCTTTAAACTATGACTTGGTATTTGAGCTAAAAATTTTGTTAAACTTCCAGCTTCGTTGATTTCTAGTATTTGCAGCTTTTGTATTCGGTCTTCTTTAACAAAATCTTGAAATAAACCGATATACCCAAAACATTTCATGATTGATACAGCTAATGTAATTGAGCGTAAGTTAGAATTACATTCTGTACAATGTAACCCTTGTTGTTTATTAATATATTCAACTTCATAATTTGCAAGACCCCATTCATTAATTAATTCTTGCCAAAGAACATCATTAATACTAAATTTATCAGAGCCGCAACAATAGCAAATCATTTTTATTTATAATGCCTAATTTCATATTTGGTTGGTTGCAACTGTCTCTAATTGATGGCAAATATTCACCTCGTTAAACCTGATCAGCCCAAAAGTTAGGTCTGTTACTCCTGATTGTATAGCGACACAAGCCTGTAACCAGTCCATCATTTCGTGGCTATCTTGACTACCATCAGCTACCGCTGGTTCTAGAGAGTAACTATCACTTTTAATATGCGGCCACTTGACTTTAAAAGTAACAGAAATCAATTGATTTTTTTTAAATTTAGGTAGTTGATATTTGTACTGCGTTGTGTTCCATCCTGTTATAGCTACTCTTAGTCTGTCAAACATTGTGATACCCAAAATCGGATTATCGACATCATCATAACTAATTATCTTTGTTTGAAGTATTAACCATTCATCAGGCATGACGAAACCTATTTTTTGCCCTTGTTCATTTAAGATTTCTAAGCTAATAATTTCACAGCGTCCCGTGCCAAATCTTTTAGTATTATGAAATGCTAAATATTCATTACCACTAAATGGATTTATTTTATTGGTAGTAGCTGACTCTTTATCTGAATTAACATCTATAATTGCCTCGATCTTTGCAACTGTTTCTTTGTCATTTTGGACATTCGGTGTCGAATCAGAGTCTTTTTTTAGTCTCTCATTAATTTTGTCATACATCCATGCTTGGTATGATTTACTAATATCAATTGGTTTACCTTGCTCTACTATTTGACCATCATTAATCCATATAGCTTCAGAACAAAGGCGAGAGACTGAACCTAAATCATGAGAAACAAACAAAATTGTTCCTCCTGCATCTTGAAAATCTTTAATTTTTGCCATGCAACGATGGACAAAAACTCCATCTCCTACTGATAAAGCTTCATCCACTATTAAAATTTCAGGTTCAACATTTACCGCCACTGCAAAAGCCAAGCGGACAAACATACCACTAGAATAGGTTTTTACGGGTTGATCGATAAAATCACCTATATCCGCAAAGCCAACAATCTCATCAAACTTATCTTCAATTGCCTGTTGACTTAAGCCTAGTAATCTACCATTGAAAAATACGTTTTGCCTACCAGTAAACTCAGGATTAAAACCACTACCCAATTCTAATAAAGCCGATATTCTACCTTGTACTTGTACTTGTCCTGTGGTTGGCATCAAAGTCCCAGCAATAATTTGCAATAGGGTACTTTTTCCGGAGCCATTACGCCCTATGATTCCTGATGTTTGTCCCTTGGGAATTTCTAAGTTAATATTCTGTAAAGCCCAAAATTCTTGTCCGTAGCTTTTACCGGGCAGTAGAATTTCCCTCAACCTTTCTACAGGATGATGATAACGTTTGTAACATTTAGAAACGTTTTTTAAGGAAATAGCAATTTCTTCTCCCATACTTTTACTGTTAATTTTCACAACTCTCACACAATTACCAAAGGGAGATGAAGAGATCATATTTACAATACATCAGCAAAAGCCGGACGCAACCGCTTATATACCACAAATCCAGTACAAAATATAATAACTGCGATCGCAGACGATACACCCCATTCTCCCCAATGTTGCACCTCCCCAACTAAAACTATGTCACGATAAATTTCAGCGATCGCAGTCATGGGATTTAACCAGAATACCAAACTCCGCCACGTCTCTGGAATTGCTGATGCTGGATAGACAAGCGGTGTTGCGTAAAACCAAATATTTAAAATCACCCCTAAAGTCTGCGGGATATCTCGCAAAAATACGGTTAGTCCTGCCACTAAATAAGCCAATCCTGCTGTTAGTAATAACTGCGTTAGCCAAACCAAGGGTAATAGCGCCAAACTAGTATGTAAAGTATGACAAGTTGCCGCCACAAAAAATATTAACGCTATTAAGCCGAAGGAACTCTCAATGAACGTAGATAAAATTGGTACCAAAGGCAACAAACTTAGCGGAAATACAACCTTTTTGACTAAATTCGGCTGTGCTACTACTGAATTAGCAGACTGCATCAAACCCCCTGTAAAAGCAATCCAGGGAAGCAAACCCGCAAATACCCACAAACCAAAGGTGAAGTTATTTTCTGGTAACCCTTTGAGATTTAACTTTACCCGTAGCACAACCGAAAATACGTAAGTGTAAATCAGTAATTGTGATAACTGATTTAGCAAAGGCCACAAATTGCCTAAAATAGAACCTTTATACCGCGCCTCTAAATCTCGCTTCACTAAAGTTCTCAGCAAGTCAAATTTTGCCCATGACCGTTCATTTACAGGCAGTATGCGCCTCAGCTTTCCCGCTTTACGTACAAAACCTCGCATTGTCTGTAACAATTTCTGATTCCTCTTCACTACCTACACACCTAATTCTTCTCCATAAAGCTTTAAAGCAATGAAAGCACCTTGTCTTCTTTGGAGAATAAATTGTTACTATCTAAAACTTATCCAAATTTGGTGATTATACAATAAATCAGCTGTTGCCAACTGTATTTTTACTACACATATAAATCTTATCGGCAACGCTGCTTTTTTCAAGTGGCAAGTTTTTGCTTAACTTAAACTATCTGGATCAACTCCCTGCGATCGCAAATACTCTGCAAGTCTATCAGCCCGTTGGCGTTCTTGTTGGCCCCGTTGGCGTTCTTGTTGTAATTGTTCAGCTAACTCCGTCGGTGTTAGTAATTTGTCCCCCGTATCTAGACGATAAAATCCCAAGACTTCCCCCTCCACCGCCACTCTTAATCCTAGAGGTTGAGATATACCATCCGTAATTAACTGGTAAGTCTCAGCTTCTAACCTATATCCCCTTAACTTTTCTGAAATCCATTCTCCCTTCGGGTCAAATAACCAATATTCTAAAATCCCTAATTGTTCATAGAGATTTTTCTTTTGCTCTTGGTCTTGTTTTTGAGTTCCTTGAGAAGTCATTTCAAATACCACCTGGGGAACTTGACCTTCCTCCCAAACTTTATAACTATCCCGACCCCCAGGCGGCACATCAAAAATTACCATCACATCTGGTGCAACTCTTAATTTGGGAAAACCTTGAGCATAGTAGAGAAATTGGTCTGCTAAAACTGTGGCTTGTCTGCCTGCTAGGTATTGTTTAATTACTTCTAGGGTAGTGAGAATTGCGTAGAGATGTAGGTATGATTCAGCCAATGGTTCACCGTCTGAACTGGGATATTCGATGTTGGGATTGACTATTTTGATGGTTGTAGTCATGGCTACCTTTTACTAGGGTAGGTTGTTTGGATTAATTCCTTGCGATCGCAAATACTCTGCCAATCGATCAGCCCGTTGGCGTTCTTCATACATCGTAGGCATGGCTTCTTGTGGTGGACGGGGAGGATCTGTTTGATACATGACTGCTACCTTTGTTGCTTAACTCAAGCTATCGGGATTTACTCCTAACGATCGCAAATATTCCGCCAACTGTTGCGATCGCATCTGTTCTTGTTCCAACCGCAATTGTGCCTCAGATGCCTGTTGCTGGGCTTCTGACGCTTGTTGCCGAGCCTCAGATGCTTGTTGCTGAGCTTCAGATGCTTGTTGCTGAGCTTCAGATGCTTGTTGCTGAGCTTCTGACGCTTGTTGCTGAGCTTCTGACGCCTGTTGCTGAGCTTCTGACGCCTGTTGCTGTGCTGCAATAGCCACTTGTTGTGCTGCTATTGCAGCTTCCTCTGGTGTTGGAACTAAATCACCATCAAGTTTAAAGTAGCGCAGTTTACCTGCTTCTACGCCTAAATACAGCCCCAGCACATCGCTCCAACGCCATCCTCGTGCATTTGGTGTGATTTCCTGATACCTGTTGCCTACCAATTCAAAACCGACAAATTCCAAATTTTCTGGCGAAAACCAGAAATATTCTGGTGTGTGAAATCGATTTTCATAAAGATTCTTCTTCAAATTGCGGTCAATATCAGCCGTACTTTCTGAAAGTAATTCAATAATCAAATCTGGATAACGACCATCTTCTTCCCAGACTACCCAAGAATTGCGCGATCGCTTTTCGGTATTTTTTACCAAAAAAAAGTCTGGGCCGCGAAAATCTCGATTTCGCAACTGCTGACGGCTAAAATAGATTGTTAAATTCGCACCTATAAAAAAATCATTACAGTCACGCCACAGCCACTCAAGGGAAGTTACTAGCAGCAGTAGCTGCATATAATGTAAGGAAGTTTCCATCTCCGGCTCATCACTTAACAACCGAGTTGCATCGGGCATCTGTTGTTCTAGCTGTTGCGCTGTGACAAACATTATCGTTGTACCTGTTTGGTTGTTGATTTAATTTTAAGCTTTTTGTCATTAGTCATTAGTCATTGGTCATTTGTCATTTGTCATTAGTTTTTCTCCCCATCTCCCCACTCCCCACACTCCCCACTCCCCACTCCCCACTTCTCCCTGAATTTGTGAGAGCTGAGTCACGGATTCAGCTAAACTGAGACTTGGTTTATCTGAATTGTAATCAGGCATGGAAATCGGACAAAAGGTTAAAGTCTATCGTTTGCGCGATCGCGTTTCTTCTCCCATTGCGAAAAAACTAGGACAAGTCGGTGTTATCCAAGGCTACAAAGTCACCGATGGTATGGGAATCGGTGTAGTGGTGCTGTTTGAAGATAATTCTTCCACTTGGTTTTTTGAAGATGAAATCAAACCTGTGTAGGAGAAAAAACTCAGTTTGGGATTTTTGTCGGAATCTCAAGTTGACACCCCAAGCTGAGAATCTTTGTTGAATGCTAAGTTGGAGTTGAAAACATCGGCGGTAATTGGGAATCAAGTAATGGCTCTAATATTGACATTTTTGGGCAAAGGCGGCATCGCTCGTACCAAAATTGCGATCGCCGCCGCCAAATTATTGGCAAGCCAAGGCAAACGCGTACTTTTAGCAGGACTAGCAGAACCAGCACTGCCAATCCTGCTCGGTACTGCCATTGGTTCTGAACCTCAGGAAATCGCACCAAATTTGCAAGCAGTACAGTTTCAAGCATCTGTACTACTAGAAAGCAACTGGGAAGAAGTAAAGAAACTTGAGGCGCAATACCTCCGCACCCCCATATTCAAAGACGTTTTTGGTCAAGAATTAGTAGTATTGCCGGGGATGGACAGCGCCCTTGCCCTGAATGCTATCCGCGAATATGATGCCAGTGGCAAATATGATGCGATCGTTTACGACGGCACGGGTGACTCTTTAACCCTGCGGATGCTGGGATTGCCAGAGTCTCTGAGTTGGTATGTCCGGCGATTCCGGCAATTGTTTGTCAACTCTGACTTAGGCAAGACAATTGTGGAATCGCCGTTAATTCAACCACTCATTAGTAGTTTTTTCAACGTCAATTGGACAGCAGACAACTTTGCAGCTCCCACTAACCAAGTTAATAATTTCTTAGACAAAGGGAGAGCCGCTCTCACCGATCCTAAGCGTGTCGCTGCTTTTTTGGTGACCACACAAGATCCTATTGAAGTGGCAAGTACCCGTTATTTGTGGGGTAGCGCTCAGCAAATTGGTTTAACTGTTGGTGGTGTTCTGCTTGTATCTTCCGAGACAAGCATCAACGTATCAGAGGAATTTATACCCCTACCTGTGAGCGTCATTCCTGACTCCCCAATAGGTGACTGGCAACCACTGATAGACGCTTTACCGAACTTTGAAGCCCAAGCAGCACAGGCTCCCAAACCAATTGAAATCGATATCCACAATCGTCAGGTACGGTTATTCTTACCAGGTTTTGACAAAAAACAAGTCAAACTCACCCAGTATGGGCCAGAAGTCACTGTAGAAGCAGGAGACCAGCGGCGGAATATTTCCCTACCCCCAGCCCTAAGTGGTAAACCCATTGCTGGAGCAAAGTTTCAGAATAGTTATTTGATAATTTCGTTTTAAGGTATCGGGTATGGGGCATGGGGCATAGGGCATGGGGAGATGGGGAGATGGGGAGATGGGGAGTGTGGGGGGAAAGAGAATTTATGCTTCCTCCCACACCGGACACACCTCTTCCCCATGCCCAATACTCAATGCCCAATGCCCCATGCCCAATGCCCAATCCCCTATTAATAACTAAAAATTATGTCAGAATTAACTCCCATTACTCCAGATTCCAAATCGGCTGAGGCATTAGACTCAGTGGCAAATAATCCCAGCGAGGAAGCAATAGGAACTGGCGATCGCACTGCCAAAACTCGGCAATTGCTGGGGATGAAAGGTGCATCACCAGGAGAAACTTCCATTTGGAAAATCCGTTTGCAACTGATGAAGCCCATCACCTGGATTCCCTTAATTTGGGGCGTAGTTTGTGGTGCGGCTTCTTCTGGTAACTATACTTGGACAGTAGAAAATGTGTTGAAGGTAGCAGCCTGTATGTTTCTGGCTGGGCCATTGATGACAGGTTACACCCAAATCCTCAATGATTATTACGATCGCGAAATCGATGCCATCAATGAACCTTATCGCCCCATACCCTCTGGAGCCATTTCTCTCACCCAGGTAATTACGCAAATTTGGGTATTACTAATTGCTGGTATTGGTTTGTCATTTTTGCTCGATGTCTGGGCTGGTCATGAATTCCCCACAATCACAGCGATCGCCATTATTGGTTCTTTCATCGCCTATATCTATTCTGCACCTCCCCTGAAACTCAAGCAAAACGGCTGGCTGGGTAGCTACGCCTTGGGTGCAAGCTATATTACCCTACCTTGGTCTACAGGACACGCTTTGTTTGGTGAACTCAATTCTACAGTTGTGATTTTGACAATGTTCTACAGCTTAGCTGGATTGGGTATTGCCATTGTCAATGACTTCAAAAGTGTAGAAGGCGATCGCCAGTTAGGGTTAAATTCACTACCCGTCATGTTTGGCATCACCACCGCCGCCTGGATTTGCGTACTCACAATTGATGTATTTCAAGGATTGATTGCTGCTTATCTCCTCTACATCCATGAGAATTTGTATGCAGGAATACTTCTGTTGTTAATCATCCCGCAAATCACCTTACAGAATATCTATTTCCTGCGCGATCCTGTGGCTAATGATGTTAAGTACCAAGCCAGCGCCCAACCGTTTCTAGTTCTGGGAATGCTCGTTGTTGGTTTAGCGCTCGGTCACGCTGGGATCTAAAGCACTTCCTGTTAAAAAAACATCCCATCGTAGGGGCGAACGGCCGTTCGCCCCTACAAATGCACAAATAATTTGGGATAATTTATTTTCTGTCAGTCCCTAATAAAACATTGCTGAGTGCTGAGTTGCGAGTGCTGAGTGACCAGGTAATATACTTATAACTCCTAAGTTATATCAGGAAATGCCGTGCTAGAAGTAATCTATTTCCTCATTCATGGGATTCAACCTTTATTAGTCCCGATTTGCTTTGTCGTTGCTTGGGCTGTAATTATTCTGGCTATTTTGAATCTTTGGGCGGTGGCGCGAGATAGTGTGACTACAGCCAAGCAAATGCATCAAATCCCATGTACTGGTTGCCAATATTTTACCGACAATTACCGACTTAAATGCACTGTCCGCCCATCTATTGCCAACACAGAAGAAGCAATTGATTGTTCTGACTATCAACCGAAGACGAATCCTTATCTTTACTAGGGATTGGGGACCGCCGTGAAGTCAAAAGTCAAAAGTTAAAAGTCAAAAGTATTAATAAGGAATGGGCTTTTTAGTGATTTTAAATGGTTGCTCCACTTACGCCGTGGCGTAGTAGGGATTGGGCAATACTGTTCGGTTAAGACAACAGACGCGATGAATCGCCGTCTCTACAATAATCAGTCTTTTGTAGAGACGCCGATTTATCGCGTCTTTGGAATTTAGAATTTTAATCAAAAAACCTTAACCGAACCGTATTGGGGGAGAAATAACCAATGACAAATGACAAATGACTACTGACTAATTTCTAACAAAACCTTCAAAACACCGCGACTCTGAGCTTGTTCAAAAGCCGCAAGCCCTTCAATTAGAGGGTAGCTGGCATGAATCAGGGGTTGTACGTCCACTTGTTTATTTGCTAGCAACTGGAGTGCTGGAGCAAAGGGACCACAACGAGAGCCGATGAGGGTGATTTCATCCACTACTAAAGATGAAGCATCAAGGCTGAGGTTGCCAGCATAGGTACTTTTAAGCACTAATGTGCCACGGGGACGTAGGGCACGACGGGCGATCGCAAATCCTTCTGGATTCCCAGTACACTCTACTGAGATATCAAAATATCCATCTGTGACAGCATTAGCCAGACCCGTTTTAATTCCCCGTACCTCTAAGTTAGCAAGTTTGTCTTGATGACGCCCTACAACCAACAGTTCACAGCCCGTTAAGGCTAGTGTCTGCGCTACCAACTGCCCTAATTTGCCATCTCCAACCACTAGCACCCGATTATTTGGATGCAATGGCAGTTGTTGCTGAATTTCCAGAGCTGCTGCTACAGGTTCAGTAAAAGTTGCTACTTCTGTTGGCACATTATCAGGTACTAAATGCAGGTTCTCCACTGGCAAGGAGAGATACTCAGCAAAAGCTCCGTGGCGGTTAACAATTCCAAGAACAGTGCGGTTTTCGCAGTGAGTCGGTTGTCCGCTGCGGCAAAAACGACAATGACCACAGACAGCGTTGATTTCTCCAACTACACGTTGATTAACTAAGTGTTCTGGTCCTTGTTCGACAACGCCGACAAATTCATGACCTAAAATACCAGTATAAGGATAGTAGCCTCTGAGTAATTCTAGGTCAGTGTTACAAATACCCGCACGCAAGACACGCACCAGAGCTTCTCCCGGTGGCGGCTCAGGAATGGGAATATCTGTGCGTAGTTGCAATTGGTTGTTTTCGAGCCAAAGTCCTTTCATTACTGTTTCAGGGGTAATAAAAAAAGGTAGTATATGCCGGATTAATCGGTATATAGCTCAAAATGAGCTTACAACAAAAATGCCAGTAAAATTGCCTAAATTATCCAGAATAATTTAATTTACTAGTAATAAACTTGATTTGCAAGTCGCAAATCAAGTTTATCAATCAGAAACTACAGCACTGGCGATGCACCACCCGCTAAAAAGCCCATTCCTTAATACTTTTGACTTTTGTACAGACGCGATTAATCGCGTCTGTACTTTTGACTTCACGGCGGTACTACTCCCCACTCGCCACTCCCTTTCTTTGTTAAAACAAATCCAAAATCCAAAATCTAAAATCCAAAATCGTTTAACTCACTTCAATTTTTTTTAACCAAGTAACCAGATCGTTTGAGTCAAGTGCTATCTCGCTTCCTAAGGTTTTGATATAAAGAAGTCCATCACTAATAATTAAATCTCTAATTGGATACCATGAATCTCGCGTCCTAATTAAAAGTTCCAAGGGAATACCTGGCCTTAAGGTATACTTGCGATATTTCCACCAAGCCCGCCATAGCAGCACAGATTTAGTACACTGCATCTCATAGCCTTTGGGAATTTCGCAGTATTGATACTGATAGAAACCCCGACTATCGATTTCTCCCTTGAGGATATAACTATATTCTGCTAATGCCTGATTGATCAATTCCCAATGGGACGAGTTTGGAGAAATCGAGAATTGACATGGTGTGTTAGATATTTGTGCGATCGCAATCAGACCTTCAGATTTTGCAGTCAGTTGGTTAGTTTTATAAACTGTTTGCGCTGTGAAAGTTGGGTTTGATAACAAAATGTCTTTTTTGTGGATAGAGTTTTGGATCAACTCTCGAATCAAATCTAGATTAGACAACATAAAGTTTTATATGTCGTTGTAGTCACATGGGTTAGGACAGTGTTAATTGCGAGAGAGCAATGAAGTAACTGAGTTTATACGGTTTCATTTTGTTTTATTTTATTGAAGGGATGCTGCCTAAAGAGTTTTCTTTATAGGCAGCCAATTAGCAGTTTAAATTTTTACGCCTTCGAGAAAAGGTTCAAATATCGGAACTAACTCTGGGCGACTAACCACGAGGGTGGGAAAAGAGCGATCGCTATAATCTTCTCCCGCTGATAAAGGAAACGGTTCAGAATTAAGTGATGACCAAACACCGCCAGCAGCCTGGACAATTACCCAAGCCCCTGCTAAGTCCCAAATTTTTGGTGTCGCTTCAATTCCGCCCAGAGTCGCCCCAGTAGCAACTGTCAAAAAGTTATAGCTAGCCACACCCAACATCCGAATTTTGCAGGGAAAGCCGTTGCGGATAATTGCGGTGCTGCGGGAACAGAGGTTAAAAAAATGATTGTTGCTGGGACTATCATTACTGGTGTGGATGGGGTGATGGTTGAGAAATGCTCCAGTTGGTGTAGTTATCCCAGATGAACCCGGCCAAAAACCATGAAAAGCTTGATTCAGGGGTGGTGCGTAAACATAACCAAAAATTGGAGTGCCTTGATACAATAAACCCAGAGAAATTGACCAGATGGGAATACCGCGTGTGAAGTTGGTTGTACCATCGAGAGGGTCAATTACCCAGCACCACTCAGTACCGGGAAAAGAGCGTTCGCTTTCTTCGCTTAAAATACCGTAACCAGAGAAATTAGAAGCGATCGCATCCCGAATTTCCCGATCTGCCCATTTATCAGCTTGGGTTACCAAAGTGCCATCGGCTTTTTGCGAAGCCTGTACTTGCCCAAAATCTTGCATTAGCTGCTTACCCACCCTGGTAGTGGTAGTTTGGGCAAAATCAAGAATTGTTGTCCAAAAATCATTCATGGTTAGTCATTGGTCATTTGTCATTGGTCATTAGTCATTGGTCATTAGTCTAGGAGCGAATCAATATTTATTCATAACCAATGCCCCATGACGCCACTTGCTACAAGTCGGGAAACCCGCCCAATGCAGTGGCTCCCCAATGCCCAATGCCCCAGTTTAGTCTAAATCACTTTGTAAAACAGAAGCGATCGCTTGTTTGGTATTTGTTTGAAATTCTGCCACATTCACTCGGTTGAGAAACCAAATCGACAGCACCATTCCCACAGCTTCCAAGGCAAATACTAGTCCATAGGCTAAAACTAAGTTGGGTAGAAGTTTGCGCCCCAAATCCAATAATGTACCGCCTATAACCACCGCTAATCCCCTGGATATGGACTGCGCTAACCCCCACGCCCCAATAAACGTACCTGCGGCTTCGGCTGCTGTGAGATCCAACATCAAACTAATTGCTGCTGTGGTTAAGAAACCCGCGGCCAAACCAAACAAAACTAAGCCTAATTTCAGGAATGCTGGATTAGCAGAAAATCCCGATATAGCTAACAACCCGGCGGCGAATGCTACTAAAACACAGCCCAGGCGTGCAGTTCTGCGCTTACCCAAACGTGGCACCACGAAAAAGCCAGTGACACCGTAGGCAATCAGTATACCTGTTCCGTAAAAAGCATTCAGTTTAGTGCTTTCAGCGAGGGGCATTTTAAATACTTGACCGGCGTAAGGTTCCAAAATTGGGTCTTGCATGAACAAGCTGATGGTCATCACCAGTAAAAAGGTGAAAAACAAACCTGTTTGCGGACTAGCCGTCAAGATTTTCCAAGCATTGCCCAAAGTAATGCTGTCTTCTCGCTGTTCCACTGTGGAACGGTTTAAGTATTGGGAGTATTTTTTTTCCACACCCAATGTTGCGGCGATCGCTAACCCAAATACAATTGCTGGGATGATAGTAAATAGTCTGTTGACCGATGCCTGTAACGTTTCTAGAGAAGCGCCTACTGTTAACGCCTCTAGTAACTTGGAACTGATAATCGCCCCAACAATAATTCCCACCATCAGCATTGACCAAACAACACCGACTACTTTAGAACGGTTATCTTCTTCAGATATATCCACCAACAAAGCAGCAAAAGCAGTACCGCTAGCACAAATTCCTAGACCGTAGACAGCAAAAATCAAAGCTAAAAGTGCTGTCCAGCCGATAGTCTGGGTTGTCCATACCCAGCCGTCTGCACTACTTCCAGTCAGATTGAGCTGCCACATTACTTTTACAGCTAAAAATGCGGCGATCGCAAATATTGCCGCCCCCACCCAAACATAAGCTGTGCGGTGATAACCCCATAACGGCTTGGCATCGGAAATCTGGCCGAACCAAATCCGGGAAGGAGCAACAAATAAAGGCAGTGCTAGAACTACTGATACCAACGTTGCGGGAATTGCTATTTCTTGAATCATGACTCTGTTGAGTACTCCCAGAGTCAAAATTGACATCATGCTCAACCCCATTTGAAATAAGCCCAGCCGGAACATAGTCAGCAAGTTTACTCTTGGCACAGATTGGGATTTTGTTTTGGTATCAAATACTTCACCGCTTGCCATAGCTACTTTTTGGTATGGTTTATAGGATTTAATCTCTCTCTCTTTAAATAAAGATAAACCCTACCTGCTCGAAATCAGCGAACGAAAAGTTGAAGTTGCGATGGCTTTGCCCGCCATAGACATCGCATTTATTTAGCAACCAGTTATACCAACACCTCGATTAGCGTATGCTTCAACCAAGCTAGGATTAATTTTTATGGCTTGGTTGAAATCCGCGATGTCTACGAAAAGCTCGCCTACGCATAACCAGAGAATTTTAGGATGAAGTAGTGAAACGAGACTCCATTTACTATCAAATTTTTAAGCGGTTTCCTGGTTTACTCTTTGAACTGGTTGATGATCCTCCTCTTGAAGGGCAAAACTATCGATTTGAATCAGTTGAAGTCAAAGAAACTGCTTTTCGCATCGATGGTGTGTTTTTACCTCCAGAGGATGCAACAGCGAGGGCGATCTTTTTTGCTGAAGTTCAATTCCAAAGAGATGAAGCCCTCTACCATCGGTTCTTCACCGAGTCGCTGATGTACCTGAACCGGAATCGTTCTCAATATGATGACTGGTTCTGTGTGGTAATTTTTTCATCACGCTCTTTGGAACCAAGGGATCAAAAAACTCATAGAATATTTCTCAACAGTGACCAAGTACAGCGAATCTATTTAGATGAGTTAGGCGCTACCGATCGACAGCCAATAGGCATCAACTTAATGCAGTTGACTCTAGCATCAGATCGAGTGATGGCAGAGCAAGCAAAGCAATTGATTGAGCGGGTAAAATTAGAGTCAACGGACACGCTGCCGAAAAACGAAATACTAGACATCATAACCACAATCGTCGTTTATAAGTTTTCGACCTTGAGTAGAGAGGAAGTTGAAGCTATGTTGGGACTGACTTTGGAGCAAACAAGGGTTTATCAGGAAGCCAAAGCCGAGGGTCGAGAACAAGGTCGAGAAGAAGGCCGAGAACAAGGTCGAGAAGAACGGGAAGCTGAAATGTTGAAACTTACCGTGCCTCTGTTACTAAAAACAGGGATGAGTGTGGAGCAGATTGCTCAACACCTCAATGTTGATAGAGAAGCTGTCCAGATCGCCGCACAGTCAAGCACATAGAATGGTCATTTAATGTCTGAAGCTACAAAGCTAAACAACATCACCACCAAGTTTGTCAAAAAGACTACAGGAGGTGTGAGATCCGTTTCAATACGGTTCGGTTAAGCTCAACAATACGGTTCGGTTAAGCTCAAAAACAGGTAGACTGAGGGTTGTGACCTAAGTGTACTTACGTCGTATCATTGAAGTAACCTGGTGCTTTTCCTTCTGGAATCTGGCAACTGCGAAGTTTCTTGGTTGAGCTGAGACAGTCTGCTGTTGAGCCTGCTGAAACTATCGCTCAAATCCTGCTTAGTTCAATGTTGTTCAAAGGAACACTGGACTCCCATACAATTTATGTCTGCTGAGTCACCCGTCCCCAACGATCCATCCGACTCACTCCCCGTCAACCCAGACTCGGAGCCAAATCAACCATCCCAAACCGATGCTCCTTTTCCAGTGGTGGGAATTGCCGCTTCTGCTGGTGGGCTAGAAGCATTTACGGAACTGATCCGCCATTTGCCAACGGATACGGGCATGGCGTTTGTGCTAATTCAGCATTTGTCTCCCGATCATGAAAGTCTGCTGTCGAATATTTTGGGCAGAGTGACTACCATGCCTGTGCTTCAGGTGCAAGACCAGATGCGGGTTGAGCAAAACGCGGTCTATGTGATTCCGCCCAATGCCCAAATGACCCTGGTCGATGGCATTCTGCGGCTCGCGCCCCGGCAGAAAAGTAAGGGCAAATATTTGCCCGCCGACATCTTTCTTGAGTCGTTAGCGACCGATCGCGGCAACAAAGCGATCACCGTTGTGCTGTCGGGGATGGATGGAGACGGTGCTGAGGGGGTGAAAGCCGTCAAGATTGCTGGGGGTGTCACCTTTGCCGAATCCCCGTGCGATTCGTTGTGAGTGAATCCCGGTATCCAGCCCGCAAATAAACTCACCAACTCGCAAGAGTTGAACTCTCAACTAGATGTAGGTGAAAGTCCTACCCGCCAGGTTCAGG